>NZ_JBHTCJ010000016.1:0-114852 GCF_042665275.1 Saccharopolyspora griseoalba
GAACGCTGCTTCAACCAGCTCAAACAACACCGAGCCATCGCCACCCGCTACGACAAAACCGCCCAGTCCTACCAAGCCATGATCGACCTAGCCACACTCCTCATCTGGCTTTGAGGACACCCCCTAGGCGGAGGAGCGGAGGACGAGTTCGGTGGGGAGGGTGACCGCGGGTTCGATCTGCTCGCCGTCGACGGCCCGCAGCAGCTGACCGGCCATGGTGCGGCCGATCCCGGCGATGGGCTGGCGCACGGTGCTCATCGGCGGGTCGGCGTGGGCGCTGAGGGCGATGTCGTCGAAGCCGATCACCGCGACGTCCTCGGGCACCCGCACGCCCTCGCGCCGCAGCACGCGCAGCGCGCCGTCGGCCATCAGGTCCGAGGCGGCGAAAACCGCGTCCGCTCCCGATTCCTCGGCCAGCAGCCGCTGCATCGCCTCGGCCCCGGAGGTGCGGGTGAACTCCCCCGCGATCTCCACCCGGGGCAGGCCGGCGTCGTCGATCGCGTCCCGGTACCCCTGGAGCCGGTCGATCCCGGCGACCATGTCCGACGGCCCGGCGATGGTGGCGATGCGCCGTCGGCCCGCCGCGACGAGGTGCTCGACCGCGGCCCGCGCCCCGCCGTAGTTGTCCACGTCCACGTGCGGCACCACCACCGACCCCAGCGCCCGCTCGTTGCTGACCACCGGGATCTTCGAGCGCACCAGCGCCGCGGTCAGCGGATTGGCGCCGTGCACCGACGCGAGCATCACGCCGTCGACGTGCCGGGCCTGCGCGGAGCGCTCGATGCGCTGCGTGCTCTCGGCGGACCCGGCCAGCATCAGCACCAGCTGCCGGTCGGCCTCCTCCAGCTCCTGGCTGATGCCCTGGATGAGCTGCGGGAAGAACTGGTCCTCGGAGAACACCCTGGTCGACGATTCGGGCAGCACCAGCGCGATCAGGCCGGTGCGCCGGGTGACCAGGGTGCGCGCGGCCAGGTTCGGCACGTACCCGAGCTCGGCGATCGCCTCCTCGACGGCGCGACGGCTCTCCGGGGTCGAGGGCTGCCCGTTGACCACCCGGGAGACCGTCGCGCGGGACACCCCGGCGCGCTCGGCCACGGTCTCCAGCGTCGGTCGCCGGTGCCCCTGCACCATCGGGTTCCTCCTCGCGGAAGGGCGGATCGATGCGCGCAGGCTACCCGGTCGCGGGCGTTCGTCCGACCGCCTCCGCGAGTTCCGCTGCCGGCGACCGCGGCCTTCCCGCGGCGGAAACCCGTTGCGACGTGGCGAGAAGCGGACACCGGAACCTCCGCCGGCGCGGGGGTGGACGGCTACCGGCCCGCCGCATCCCCCGGTCCCCAGCGGGGTACGACGGCGTGGACCGCGAGGTCCTTGGGCGTGCCCTTGGCGCGGAACCTGCGCGGGCGCGTCGCGTAGCGCTCGCGGTGCGCGGCGGCGAGCACCTGCTCGGACACCAGGACCTCACCGCTGCCGGCGGCGTCGGCGATGCGCGCGGCGATGTTGACGTCCACGCCGAGGTAGTCCCGCCCGACCCGGCGGGGCTTGCCCCGGTGCAGGCCGACGCGCAGCTGCGGGCGGTAGCCGTCGACGTTGACCGCGCTGACCGCCGCACCCACCGCGGACGCTGCGCGGATCGCCTCGTCGGCATCGGTGAAGGCCACCATCACGCCGTCGCCGAGGGACTTCACCACCTTGCCGCCGCAGGAGCGGACCACCTCCTCGGTGACGTCGAAGACCTCGCGCAGCAGCCGGAGCACCTGGTCGTCACCCGCGTGCAGCGCCCAGGTGGAGAAGCCCACCAGGTCGGTGAACATGATCGTCACGGTGCCGTCGCCCGACCGGGAGAGCGCCTGCCACGCCTGCACGGCGGCCAGCCCGAACTCCTGCGCTGCGCTGGGGGCGTCCCCGGAGGCCTGCAGGATCAGCCGGGCCACCCGGTCGGGGCCCTTGGCCGGGAAGGCGGGTTCGACCGCGCCGGGCAGCATCCGGCGCAGACCGCGCGCGGCGCCGACGACTCCCGGGTTCCGGTTGACCCGCCGCACCGCGCTGGCGGCCTTCCCCCAGAACCGCTGCGGCCCCGATTCCCCGATCATGCACCATCCCCGCTGAGCTCCGGACCCGCTCGAACCGGGCGGGTCCGCGCCCAGCATACCCACTTTGCTACTGGGCAGTAGGTAGAGCGGTCGAGGATCACCACCGCAGCCGGAGCGCCTGCGCACCGGGAACTCCCACCTCGCTCGCCCGGCGCTCGACCAGCAGCAGCGCGACCCCCACCGGGATCAGCGCGACGGCCGCGAGCGCCGTCCAGGTCGTCGCGATCGGCAGCGGCCGACTCCAGGTCAGCAGGCCCACGACGATCGCCGGGAAGCCAGCGCCCGCGTAGAACGCCAGGTAGAGCGCTCCGGTGATGCCGCCGCGCTGCCCCTCGGGCGTGCGGTCGACGACCGCCGCCGACGCGCCTCCGTAGACCAACCCGTGCCCGAGGCCGGCGGCCACCGCCATCGGGAAGGTCACCAGCAGCGAGGCTCCCGCGGTCGCGGCCAGCAGGACCAGGCTCAGCAGCAGCGCGCCGAGCCCGAGCAGCTGCGCGCGACGCGCACCGAGGCGGCCCACCAACGGCTGCACCAGCACGGAGAAGATCAGCACGCTGCCGAGCACTCCCCCGGTGATGGCGGGTCCGGCGCCCAGCAGGCTCGGGATCAGCGAGAGGAACAAGCCGACCACGGCCCAGGCCAGGAACCCGTTGACCGCGGCCGCGGCGAACGACCTCCGCATCCCGGCCGGGATGCGGGGCCGAGAAGGCCGCCACCGCCCCGGTGCCTGCGCGGCGGGCAACCCGGAGACCTGGTGCCAAGCGATCCGCAGCAGCACCAGGTGCACCAGGTACGGCAGCAGCACCGGGTCGAACGAGCCGAGCACTCCCCCGGCGATCGGGCCGATCGCGGTGCCCGCGAGGAACGCGGTGCTGGCCACCAGCGACCCGCGCCCCGGTGCGCCGCGACCGATGAGCACCCCGGCGGCCCCGGTCGCCGCCCCCAGCGCGAGCCCCTGCAGCGCGCGTCCGGCCAGCAGCACCGCGGGGCCGGTGGCCAGGGCGAAGCACGCCGAGGCCGCCGCGGCGGCCAGCGTGCTCCAGCGCAGCACCGAGCGCGGCCCCAGCGCGTCGGAGGCCTGCCCGAACAGCACCAGCGCGGGTGCGCTGACCAGCGCGAAGGTCGCGTAGATCAGCGTCGTGGTGAGATCGCTGAACTCGAAGGCCCGCTGGTAGCCGGGGTAGAGCGGGCTGGGCAGGTAGGCCCCGGCGGTGAGCACGACCAGCAGCAGGGCGCCGGTGCGCAGCTCGCGGGAACGCTCGGCGGGGCCGGGGAGCGTGCGCGGGAAGGAGCGAGCGGAAGGAATCACACGTCCATCCTGCGGATCCCGACCCGTGAAGAGAATCAGATGGTTCCGCAGAGAACCGTGTAAAATTTTCGCATGCTCGATCCGAAGCTCAAGGTGCTGCAGCTGGTCGCGCACCACGGCACGGTCACGGCGGCCGCGGCGGCCTCGCACTACACGCCTTCGGCGGTGTCCTACCAGCTCAGGCAGCTGGCCGAGGAGCTCGGCGTGGAGCTGCTGGCGCAGTCCGGCCGGGGCGTGCAGCTGACCGCCGCGGCGCGAACGGTGCTGCGGCACGCCGACGCGCTGCAGGCGCGGGTCGAGCGCGCCTACGCCGAGCTGGCCGCCTCGGTCGACGAGCCGATCGGCTCGTGCACGCTGTGCGGGTTCTCCACCGCGGCCACGCGGCTGCTCCCGTCGACCGCCGCCGCGCTGCGCGAGCGGTTCCCGCAGGTGCAGGTCCGGATGATCGAGGCGGAACCGGCTCGCTGCTTCGACCTGCTGCTGGCGGGCGACGCCGACCTCGCGCTGGTGATCAACACTGCGGACACCCCGCCCGCCGCCGACGAGCGGTTCGCGCAGCGACCGCTGCTGGACGACCCGCTCGACCTGGTCGTGCCCGCCGACCACCCGCTGACCGGGCGGAACCGGGTGACGCTGGCCGATGCCGCCGACGAGCCCTGGATCCTCGGCAGGCCCGGCAGCACCTACCACCACCTGGTGCGCACCGCGTGCCTCACGGCCGGGTTCACCCCGAACATCGCGCACTACGCCGACGAGTGGGACACCGGGACCGCGCTGGTGGCCCACGGTTTCGGCATCATCCTGGTGCCGCGCCTGGCCCGGCTGCACGAGGACTGGCCCGTGGTGCGCATCCCGCTGCACGGCGAACCCGCCCCGGCCCGACGCGTGCTGGCCGCCACGCGCCGCGGCGCCGAGGAGCACCCGGTGACCGCCGCGGCCCTGGAGGCGATCAACCGCGCCGCGGAAGCCCTCGTGCCGGGCAGCTCGATCAGCACCGTGTCCCGCCAGAACCCGTGATGGCAGGCGATGCGCTCGCGCACGCCGACGGTGCGGAACCCGGCCGCGCGGTGCAGCGCGAGGCTCGCGCGGTTCTCCGGGAAGATCGAGGACTGCAGGGTCCACATCCCGTCGGCGTCGGCGGCGGCGACCTGCGCGCGCAGCAGGGCCCTGCCGACCCCGCACCCGCGGAACCCGTCGCCGACGTAGACCGAGGTCTCGCCGACCCCGGCGTAGCACTCGCGCGCGGACACCGGTGCGATCGCGGCCCAACCGGCCACGGATCCGCCGACCTCGGCGACCCAGCGGTGCTGCGGCAACCACTTGGCCTCCAGCACCTCGCGCGCGGGGACCTCGGTCTCGAAGGTGGCGTGACCGGTGGCGATCCCCTCGCCGTAGATGCGCCGCACCGCGGGCCAATCGCTCTCCCGCAGCGCGCGGACCAGCACCTCGCCGGGCCGATCGGCCTTCCGGGGATCGCCGGTCGAGCGCGCTTCAGCACTGTCGCTCATTCCCCACGATGACCACGCCGGACCCGGCGGAGCAATCCGCCCCGGTTCCCGAAACGCGGGTTTTTCCGGCGTTCACCGCGAGGAAAAGGAGGCCGGGAACGCCCTGGGGTCGTCCAGGAATGCGGCGTGGCCGCTGCGCTCCAGGCGGCACCGCGGCGGGTCGTGAGACGTCTTCCGGCGAGCACGCCGCGACTCACGCACCGGGCCCAGAAGGCGCCTCACCACCCGCACCGCGCACGACGGCTCCTACCGCTGCGGGAGGGGGAAGGCGACCGGGCTGCGGTGGCCGTCGGCGTCGACGGCGCGGACGCCGAAGAACACGTTGTCCTTCGACAGGTCGATCAGGGCAGAGGTGGTGTCGCCGACGTCGATGCCGTGGGTCCAGTCCGGCGCGGTGGTCTCCCGCCACACCACCTCGTACCCGGCGATGTCGGGCTCCGGACCGCGCTCCCAGACCAGTTCGGTGTCGTTGGTCAGCTCCTCGGTGCGCACCACCACCCCGGCCGGCGCGCCGGGCCCCTGCGCCAGCGACCACGTGGTGGCCAGGTTGACCCTGGCCACGCGCGCGATGTAGCCGAAGTCGCAGAACTCCGGCAGGTCGCCGTAGCGGGTGCCGTCCTCCTCGCGCACGTCCTGGTGCTGGTGCCGGTAGTCCTCGTGCGGCTCGGTGAACCGCGCCGCCGGGTAACCCCGCTCCAGGAACCTGATGTGGTCGCCACCGCGCAGGAACCGGTCGCGCCGGTAGATCACCCGCACCCGCATCCCGGTGGCGTCGTTGGTCGCCACGTCGGTGACGAACCGGGCCAGCTGGCGCGAGGCGGAGTCGTTCTCGCCGCCCACCGAGCGCCGGATCTCGGCCTGCTCCTCGGTTTCCGAGGTGGGCACGCCCTCGGCGAACAGCCGCACCGTGCGCGGGTCCGAGGTGCCGTCGTCGGCGCGGCTGGCCCCCACGATGTCGTCGGTGAACATCGCGCGCACGTCGGCGCCGGCCGCGGCGAACTGCTCGGCCATGTGACCCGCGCCGTAGAGCCCCTGCTCCTCAGCGGCCACCGCGGCCAGCACCACGGTCGACTCCAGCGGCTCCCGGGACAGCAGCCGGGCGAGTTCGAGCACCACGGCCACGCCGGAGGCGTCGTCGTCGGCACCGGGGGCGTCGCTCTCGGCGTCCATCACGTCCGAGGCGCGCGAGTCGTAGTGACCGCTGACCACGTGCACCCGCTCGGGGTTGGTGGTGCCGCGAATCGTGGCGACCACGTTGGTGATCCGCGTGGTGACCGGGATCCGATCGGCGGGCTCCTGGTCGTAGCCCTGCAGCTCGACGGTCATCCGCCCGCCGGATTCGGCGGCGTAGGACTGCATCTCGGCGTGCAGCCAGTCGCGCGCGGCCCCGATGCCGCGCTCGGGATCGTCCTGACTGGACAGCGTGTGCCGCGTTCCGAAGCCGGCCAGCTCGCGCACCGCGGCCTCGATGCGCCGCTCGTCGACCTGGGCGAGCAGCGCGCGCAGCTGCGCGTCCGGTCGCTGCGGAACGATCGGTTCACCGGGTGGCAGCGAACCACCCGCGGCGGGCCGCAGGTCGGCGGCCCGCGCGGTGCCCGAGAGCACCGCGGCACCGGTGATGCCGGCGGACGCGGACAGGAAGGCGCGCCTGCTGTGGCCTGCGCGCGAGCCAGAAGCTGAAGAACCCATGCACAACTGTCTACGTGTCCGGACGCCGTCGAAGAAGGAACCGATCGGCCCAGCCGGAGCGCCCGGAAAGCGCAATCATCCGGCGATGCCCGAGCTGTGCGCCCAGACTGGACCGGTGGAGCGCTTCGACACCGTGGTCATCGGCGGCGGGCAGGCGGGGCTGGCGATGGGCCACCGGCTCGGGCTGGCCGGCCGCCGCTACCTGGTCGTCGACGCGCACGAGCGCACCGGGGACTCCTGGCGGCACCGGTGGGACTCGCTGGAGCTGTTCACCCCGCGCCCGTTCTCCGGTCTGCCGGGCCTGGCCCTGCCGGAATCGGTCCCGCAGTACCCGCGCAAGGACGACGTGGCCGACTACTTGGAGCGCTACCGGCAGCACCACGAGCTGGCGGTGCGCACCGATTTCCCGGTGCGCCGCCTGAGCCGCGACGGGGACTTCGCGATCACCGGACCGGGTGGGGCGCTGCGAGCCCGCTCCGTGGTGGTGGCCACCGGCCCGTTCCGCACCCCGCGCGTGCCGGAGTGCGCGGCGAACCTCTCCCCCGCGGTCTGGCAGCGCCACTCGCACGACTACCGGCGCCCCTCCGAGGTCCCGCCGGGCGAGGTGCTGGTGGTCGGCGGCGGGAACTCGGCGGCGCAGCTGGCCGAGGAGCTCTCGGCCGGCCGCCACGTGACGCTGGCGTCGAGCGGGCCGCTGGTGATGGCGCCGAAGACGCTGCTCGGCGTGAGCTTGTTCCGCTACCTGGACCTGACCGGCTACCTGCGGCTGGACCGGGACTCCCGGATCGCCCGGCGCGCCCGCCCCTACGCCGACGTGATCATCGGACGGGGCGTCCGCGAACTGCTGCGAACCGGCCGGGTGACCGGGATTCCGCACGCGGTCACCGGTTGCTCCGGCGATCGGTTCACCTTCGCCGACGGCAGCACCCGCCGCTTCCGGAACGTCCTGTGGTGCACCGGGTACCGCTCCGACCACGACTGGATCGACGTCCCGGGCGCTCTCGACGAGCGGGGCCTGCCCCGGCAGGACCGCGGGATCTCACCGGTGCCGGGGCTGTACTGGATCGGCCTGACCTGGCAGATCCGGATCAACTCGGCGCTGCTGTGCGGGGTCGGCGCCGACGCCGCGGAACTGCTGGCCCGGATGCCGGACTGCCACCCCTGAACGACGTCGAGGGGTCGTTCAGGAATGCGGCGCAGCCGCTGCGCTCCAGGTGCGGGGCTCGGCGGGTTGTGAGACGTGCGCCGCGACACCGTTGGCATACGTCAGGAGCGGCGCACGGAGCCCAGGAGGCGTCTCACAACCGCCACCCGCACCGCCACTTCCGCACCAGCCCCTAGCCGCGCCACCTCGCCACGCGGTTCTCCAGCTCGGAGACGGCGTCCTCGAAGGCCGCGTGCACCCGCTGCTCGTCGCCGCAGGTGAGCAGGTCGACGAACAACCCGCGCAGGCAGGCCATCAACGAGGTGGCCACCGGCAGCGCCTCGGACTCCGGGCAGCCGTGCTCGACCAGCCCGGCGGCGATCAGCTCGGTGCGCTGCCGCATCGAGGCCGCCACGGCCTCGCCGATCGCCGCGTCCCCGTACATCGCCTGCCCGGTGATCGCGACGAACAGCCGCACGTGGCGCCGACCCGATTCGCCCGTCGCGCGCCGCCAGATCGCCCGCAGCGGGTCCGGCTCGTCGCGCGGCAGGTCGGGAACCGCCAGGGTCTCGGCCAGCACGCGCTCGACGATCTCGGCCACGAGCCGGTCCCGGGAGGCGAAGTGGTGCACCAGGGTCGCGTGGCTGACCCCGACCGACTGGGCGACCTTGCGCAGCGACAGGCCGTCGAGCCCCTGGTCGAGGGCGTGCTCCGTGGCGGCGGCTAGCACCTCACCGCGGCGGTGCTGGAAGCGCAGCTTCCGGCCGTCCACGCGTTCTTCCATGCGTCCAGATTAGTTCGCCGCCATTTTTGTTGACCGATTGGTAGAGCTACTTTAATCTCGATCACGTCCGGAACCAGGTTCACGCGAAATCCGACTCCACGAGGACACATCCGGCGCGCCCGACCCGGGCGCCTCCCGAAGGGCTTCTTCATGGACTCAACGCGCTCCACGAGACCCTCTTCCCGACTGCGCAGCGCTCTGGTCGTCACCGCATCGGTGCTCGGCCTGATCGCCGGCAGCGGCGCCTCGGCGCAGGCCGTCGAGCCCGCCGACGTGCACGGACCCGACCCCACCGAGGAGACCATCACCGCACCGCGCGGCCCGTTCGAGGTCGAGCAGGAGAGCGTGTCGCGCTACAGCGTCGACGGCTTCGGCGGCGGCACGATCTACTACCCCACCGACACCTCGGAGGGCACCTTCTCAGCGGTGTCCGTCGCCCCCGGCTACACCGGCACCCAGGAGTCCATGTCCTGGTACGGGCCGCGGCTGGCCTCGCACGGCTTCGTGGTGTTCACCATCGACACCAACACCATCTACGACCAGCCCGACCAGCGCGCCCAGCAGCTGCTGGCCTCGCTGGACTACCTCACCCGGGACAGCAGCGTGCGGGACATCATCGACCCGGAACGCCTCGGCGTGATGGGGCACTCGATGGGCGGCGGCGGTTCGCTGCGCGCCGGCCTGGACGACCCGGCCCTGCAGGCGATCATCCCGCTGACGCCCTGGCACACGACCAAGGACTTCTCCGGCGTGCAGACCCCGACGATGATCATCGGCGCGGAGAACGACACGGTCGCCCCGGTCGCCCAGCACTCCGAACCGTTCTACGAGAGCCTGCCCGACGACCCCGGCAAGGCCTACCTGGAGCTGGCCGGTGCGGGCCACCTCGCGCCCAACGAGGAGAACACCACGATCGCCAAGTTCAGCATCGCCTGGCTCAAGCGCTTCCTGGACGACGATCTGCGCTACGACAAGTTCCTGTGCCCGCCGCCGCAGGACCCGGCGTTCTCGGAGTACCGCGCCACCTGCCCGTACTGACCGAATCCGCACCTCAGCACATCTGATGAAAAAAGGAAACGACCGCGGCGCCGGCATGGGGGTCCGGCGCCGCGGTCCCGACGAATCGCGATTCGCTCAGCTTCGGGCTGGTTGGGCTGGGTGGGGTTGGGTGTCCGGGGTTCGTGCGGTCGGGGTGGTGAGCAGGGAGCCGACCACGCAGATGACGACGTTGAGGGCCAGGCCGAGCAGGCCCGCCGGGATGCCGTGGAGCTTGTCGACGTCGAAGACCGTCCAGGCACCCGCCAGCAGGGCGCCGGCCAGCATGCCCCAGAACACCGGTCCGGCGGACAGCCTCCGCCAGTACAGGCCGAGGATGAACGCGGGCGCGATCTGCACGATCAGCTCGAACTTGAGCACGAAGATGTTGAACAGCGTGCTCGGCGGGTTCCAGGCCACCAGCAGCAGGATCGCCACCGCCACCACGCCGACGACCTTGCCGACCAGCACCTGCTTGCGCTCGGAGGCCTGCGGCGCGATGTGCCGGCCGTAGAGGTCGCGCGAGACCACCGACGACAGGCTCAGCAGCGCCGAGTCCGCTGTGGACACGATCGCGGCCACCACGCCGCCGAAGAGCAGGATCATCAGCACGTAGAAGAACAGGTTGATCCCGGCGACCTCGTTGGCGATCAGACCGACCAGCTGCTCGGAGTCGTCCTCGGAGAGCCCCGGGAACAGCTTGATGCCCACGATGCCGACCACGAACACCACGCCGGTGGTCACCAGCGGCATCCAGGCCATGATGGCCAGCGAGCGCTTGAGGGTGCGCTCGCTGCGCGCGGCGTAGATGCGCTGGATGGCGTGCGGGTAGACCGCGGCGCCGATGCCGATCATGATGATCATCGACAGCCAGTTCACCGAGTCCTCGCCGCTGGGCACGCCGGCCTTGACCGGGTCGGTGTCGGCCAGGTGCCGGGTCAGCTCGCCGAGCCCGCCGCCGGACAGGTACAGCGCGCCGATCAGCAGCACGGCCACGCCCACCAGCAGGGCGATGCCCTGCATGACGTCGGTGAGCGCCACCGCGCGCATCCCGCCCGCCCAGGAGTAGACCAGCATCACCACGACGAAGGCGATCACGCCGACCTGGTAGGGCACCGTGTTGCCGGTCAGGCCCGAGATGCCGTGCCCCATCGCGATCAGCTGCTCCAGCAGGTAGTTCGCCAGGCCCCACAGCATCAGGGCCGCGACCAGCAGCGAGACCGGCGTGGAGCGGAACCGGTAGCGCACCCAGTCCGTGGGGGTCACGAACGACTCGCGCTTGGCGATCGCGTACAGCCGGGGCGCGAACAGCAGGTACCCGGCGATCACCGCGATCATGAACGGGACCGACTGCCACCACAGGAACCCGGAGCGGTAGGCCTCCGGGGCGTAGCCGACGATGGAGTTCCCGCTGTACTGCGTGGCGTAGAGGGTGAAGAACAGCGCGACGAACCCGAGCCCGGATCCGCCCAGGTAGTACCCGCGCGCGGTCTTGTGCTCGCCCGAGGGCTGGCCGCGCCCGGCGAAGTAGCCGATGAGCAGCATCGCCGCCGCGTAGGCGACCAGCACGAGGATTCCGCTGAGGCCGCCGAAGCTCAGACCGGTCATGCCGCCTCACCTCTCCCGCGCTCGGCCTGCTCCTCGGGTTCCACGACGTTCCAGCGGCGCAGGCAGATCCAGCTGACGAACGCGGCGAACACCACGGTGAACGCCACCGAGATCGCCACCCAGTAGGGAACTCCCAGGAGCAGCGGGCGCGTGGACCCGGCCGGCAGGTAGAACGGCACGCCGGCCAGCACGATCACCGCCATCGCGATCCACAAGCCGGGGCTGCGGATCGGCTCGCGTCTTGGGCCGTCCTGAGATCGTCGTTGATCCATCGTGGACTCCGAATCAGTCGCTCGGTACGGGTCTTTCGCTGCACTGCGTCTCGTGTGGTGAAACCGAGCTGGTGGCACCGGTTTCCGCGCGCTCGCGAGCGGGTCAGATCACCCGCTCGTCGCGCCAGCGGCGCAACTGCTCGGCGTCCGCGCCGAGGACCGCGCCGTAGATCTCCTCGTTGTGCTGACCGAGCTCGGGACCGACCGTCCGGACCTCGCCGGGGGTTTCGGACAACCGCGGGACCACGTTCTGCATCGGGAACTCGCCCAGCTGCGGGTGCATCAGCCGCACGATGGCCTGCCGCGCCGCGTAGTGCGGATCGGCCACCATGTCCTCGGCGGTGTAGACCCGGCCCGCGGGGACCCCGGCCTCGTGCAGCCGCTCCAGCGCGTCGTCGGCGTCGAACTTGCGCGTCCAGGAGGCGATGATCTCGTCGAGCTCCTCCTGGTCGGCGCCCCGCGCGTCGTGCGTGCCGTAGCGCTCGCCGGTGGCCAGTTCCGGCCGTCCCATGGCCTCGCACAACCGCGCGAACACCGTGTCCCGGTTGGCCCCGATGATGATCTCGGCCCCGTCGGCGGTCGGGTAGGCGTTGCTCGGCGCGATGCGCGGCAGCACCGAACCGGTGCGCTCCCGCCGGTAGCCCGCGATCTCCCACTCGGGCAGCAGCGACTCCATGAACGCCAGCACCGCCTCGTAGATGGCGGTGTCGACGACCTGCCCGCGACCGGTGCGCTGCCGGGCGTGCAGCGCCATCACCGCGCCCAGCGCCGAGAACGTCGCGGCCAGCGAGTCGCCCAGGCTGACCCCGACTCGGCTGGGCGGTCGGCCGGGCTCGCCGGTGACGTGCCGGATGCCGCCCATCGCCTCGCCGATGGAGCCGAAACCGGCGCGCGAGGAGTACGGCCCGTCCTGGCCGTAGCCGGTGACCCGCACCAGCACCAGCCCGGGGTTGATCTCCTGCAGCTCCTCGTAGCCCAGGCCCCAGCGCTCCAGCGTGCCGGGGCGGAAGTTCTCCACCAGCACGTCGGCGGTGGCCACCAGCTCGCGCAGGATCCGCTGGCCCTCGGCGGTGCGCAGGTTGGCGGTCACCGACTTCTTGTTGCGCGCGATGACCGGCCAGGCCAGCGACTGGCCCTCGTGCTTCTGCTGGCCCCACTGCCGCATCGGGTCGCCCGCGTCCGGGTCCTCGACCTTGATCACCTCGGCCCCGAAGTCGGCCAGCAGCTGGCCGCAGAACGGGCCCGCGATGAGCGTTCCCGCCTCGATGACGCGGACGTCCGAAAGCGGCCCGCTCGGCGTTTCCGTCACTGGGTCTCCTCCTCGTCGTGCCCCGGGCGCAGCAAGGTCGCCCGGGCCGCCAGAACGTGCGACTGCATGACCGCGTGCGCCCAGTCCCCGTCGCCGGCGGCGATGGCCTCGGTGAGCTCGCGGTGCTGGATGAAGCTGCGCTGCAGCTCCGCGGTCGTGTACTGGTGGAACGTGCGCCGCACCAGCGGCACCTCGATCACCCGGGACAGCAGTTCGGGCAGCAGCCGTCGCCCGCCCGCGTCGTGGATGGCCCGGTGGAACTCCATGTTCAGCCGGGTGATCTCGTCGTGCGCCCCGTCGGCGTCACCGCCCGCGAGGCGTTCGAGCTGGCGCTCCATCCCCGCGCACAGCTCGCGCAGCCGCGGGACGTCGGCCTGGCCGCGCAGCGCCGCGTTGCGCGCGGCGTAGCCCTCCAGCAGGCTGCGCAGCCCGAAGATCTCCTCGGTGTCCTCGGCGCTGAGCGAGACGACCTCGGCACCCCGGTTGGGCACCACCCGCACCAGCCCGTCGGCCTGCAGCCGCCGGATCGCCTCGCGCACCGGCGTGCGGCTCAGGCCGTGCTCCTCGGCGAGCTGCTCCTCGCGCAGGCGGCTGCCCGCCGAGCGCGTCCCGGTGAGGATGTCCTCGCGCAAGGCCCGGTAGGCCCGCGCGGCGGCTTGTGACACGGCCCACTCCCTCCCGAATATTGTGCACAAAGTAGCAGCGCGATCCGACCCTGAACAGGTCTTGCGCCAGCAAATTCGAAGGTCGATGATGCCCCGGTTCCCGGATTGTGCACAAAAGGAGGCGAGCGCCGTGACCGCAGCACTTCCCGCCGAGATCGGGATCGTGGAGGTCGGCCCGCGCGACGGCCTGCAGAACGAGAGCGCGCTGCTGTCCACGGCGACCAAGGTCGAACTCATCGAGCGCTCCATCGCCGCGGGAGCGCGGCGCGTCGAGGCCGTCTCCTTCGCGCACCCGCGGCTGGTCCCGCAGATGGCCGACGCCGAGGACGTGCTGGCCGCCGCCCCGCAGCGCGACGACGTGGAGTACTCCGGGCTGGTGCTCAACCGCCGCGGCTTCGACCGCGCGCTGGCCGCGGGCGTGCGCGAGGTCAACGTCGTGGTCGTGGCCACCGACGAGTTCAGCCGGCGCAACCAGGGCGTGACCACCGAGGAGGGCCTGCGGGTCTGGGAGGAGATCGCCGCGGCGGCGCACGCCGCCGGGGTGCGCCCGGTGGCCACGATCGCGGTGGCCTTCGGCTGCCCGTTCGAGGGCGCGGTCAGCAGTCGGCACGTCATCGAGCTGGCCCGCCGCATCGCCGACTCCGGCCCGTTCGAGCTCGCGCTCGCCGACACCATCGGGGCGGGCGTGCCCACCCAGGTCCAGGAGCTGATCGGCGGGATCCGCGAGATCACCGACGTGTCGCTGCGCTGCCACTTCCACAACACGCGCAACACCGGCTACGCGAACTCGGTCGCCGCGATCCGAGCCGGGGCGGCCGCTCTGGACGCCAGCGTCGGCGGCATCGGCGGTTGCCCGTTCGCGCCGAACGCCACGGGCAACATCGCCACCGAGGACCTCGAGTACCTGCTGTCCGGCATGGGCGTCGACACCGGCCTGGACCTCGCGGCGCTCTCGGCCACCGGCACCTGGATCGGCGAGCAGCTCGGCAAGGAGGTCCCCGCCCTGCTCGGCAAGGCGGGCCCGTTCCCCGGGTGACCGCACTTCTTCCATCGAAAGTCCCCGAGCGAGGAGCGAAGCGCTCGGGGACTTTCGATGGAAAGGGCTGCGCGGCTACACGGGCGCGGCCTCCGGCTCCGCCGGAACCGGCTTGCGGGAGGTGTCGGCCAGGGTGATCGCCGCGACGACCGAGACCGCCGCCACCACGATCAGGTAGTAGGCCGGGGACATCCGGCTGCCGGTGAACTCGACCAGCGAGGACAGGATCAGCGGCGTGGAACCGCCGAAGATCGACACCGCGGCGCTGTAGGCCAGCGAGAGACCGCTGTAGCGAACCCTGGTCGGGAAGGCTTCGGCGATCGCGGTGGAGATCGCCGCCAGGCTCGGTGCCATCAGCAGGCCCAGCAGCACGTAGGCCAGCACGATCGAGGGGAACGAGCCGGACAGGATCAGCCGGTACATCGGCACGGCCACCACCATCAGCGCCAGCGGCGTGGCCACCAGGAACGGCTTGCGCCGCCCGATCCGGTCGGACAGCACCGCCCAGGCCGGGCAGGTCACCAGCAGCGCCCCGATGCCCACCAGCATCGCGGTGAACATGTCCGACTGCGGGATGCCCAGCTCCTCGACCAGGAAGGCCGGCCAGAACGCCTGCACCATGTAGGTGCAGGTGGTGCCCGAGACGATCAGGCCGATCACCTTCAGCACGCTCGGCCAGTGCTCGCGCAGCGCGACCACCAGCGGCGCGCCGCCGCCGCCCTCGGCCGATTCCGCCTGGAACTCCGGGGTTTCGTCCAGCCGCAGCCGCAGGTAGAGCCCGATCGCGCCGAGCGGCAGGGTGATCAGGAACGGGATCCGCCAGCCCCACTCGTCGAGCGCCGCGGCCGTCATCGACAGCGACAGCCCCGCGCCGATCGCGGTGGCCACGAACGTCGCCAGGAACTGGGTGAACATCTGCCAGCTGCCGTAGAAGGTGCGCTTGCCGCGCGGGGCGTACTCCACCATGAACGCCGTCGCGCCGCCGAACTCGCCACCGGCCGAGAAGCCCTGCACCACCCGCGCGATCACCAGCAGCGCGGGCGCGGCCACGCCGATGGCGTCGTAGGTGGGCAGCAGTCCGATGACGAAGGTGGCCACCGACATCCCGATGATCGAGATGGACAGCGTGGTGCGCCGACCCATCCGGTCGCCGTAGTGCCCGAAGATCAGCGCGCCCAGCGGGCGGAGCACGAAGGACACGCCGAACGCGGCGAACGTGGCGATCAGGCTCTGGCTGCCCGGGAAGAAGTTCGCGGCGATGGCCGCGGCGAAGAACCCGTAGAGCCCGAACTCGAACCACTCGATGAAGTTGCCGATGGCGGCCGCGACGACGGCCTTGCGGCGCACCTGCCCGGGAACGGAAGCAGTCATGATCATCTCCCCACGTGGGTGCGGGCCAGGGCGAGCTCGGCGTAGAGGGTGGCGCCGTCGGCGAGCACCGCGTCGTCGAACAGCGCGGTCGGCGAGTGGTTGTAGTCCGCGGCGTCCGGGTCCATGCCCTCGGGAACCGCGCCGAGGCCGACGAACCCGCCGGGCACCTCGTCGAGCACGCGGCAGAAGTCCTCCGAGCCGGACAGCGGGTTGGCCAGCGTCTCGTGCCGCTCCTGACCGAAGAGCTCGTGGATGGTGCGGTCGACGAACTCCACCTCCTCGGCATCGGTGCGGGTCGGCGGGTAGCCGTGGCGGTAGTCCACCTCGACGTCGACCCGGTGCGCGGCGGCGACCGCGCGCAGCACCTCGGCCGAGCGCTCCCGCACCCGCTCGCGCGCCTCCGGGGAGAAGGTGCGCACGGTGGCGCCGAAGGTGGCGGTTTCCGGGATGACGTTGACCGCGGTTCCCGCGCGCAGCGACCCGACCGAGAGCACCACCGGGTCGAAGATGTCGAACTGCCTGGTCACCATCGTCTGCAGCGAGGTGATCATCTCGCTGATCGCGGCGACCGGGTCCTGCGTGTGGTGCGGTGCCGAGCCGTGCCCGCCCGAGCCGTGCACGCTCACGTGGAGCTCGTCGGAGGCCGAGAGCATCGTGCCGGCGCGCGTGACGAACCGGCCCTGCGGCGCGGTCGAGGAGAACACGTGCAGCCCGTAGGCGGCCTCGACCCGCTGGCCGGACGCCTCCAGCACGCCCTCGTCGACCATGATCCGCGCGCCGTCGTAGCCCTCCTCGCCCGGCTGGAACATCAGCACCACGTCCCCGCCGAGCCGGTCGCGGTGCGCGGAGAGCAGCCGGGCGGCACCGATGAGCATCGTGGTGTGCAGGTCGTGCCCGCAGGCGTGCATGGTGTCGCCGGTGCGCGAGGCGAAATCCAGCCCGGTGCGCTCGCGCACCGGCAACCCGTCCATGTCACCGCGCAGCAGCACCGCCGGGCCGTCCCCGCCGCGCAGCACGGCGGTCACCGAGCTGGTCCCGCGACCGGTGGTGATCTCCAGCGGCAGGTCGTCGAGCGCGGCCAGCACGCGTTCCTGCGTGCGCGGCAGCTGGAGCCCGACCTCGGGTTCCCGGTGGAATTCGTGGCGCAGGGCGATCAGCTCCTCGCGCATCGCCCGCGCGTCCTCGTGCACAGCCAACCCGCCACCTCCGGACGTGACCTGCTTCATAACGGCGTCGTGGCGCGTCAGTGTGCGATGGTCGGGAGGCCTGACGTGTTAAATCGCACGATTCGTGCGGCTGGCGGCAGCTGGGAAGGTGATTCGTGCGTTCGCGAGCACCCGAGCTCTCCGAAGAGGATCTCGCGCTGATCCACACCCTGCAGATCGCCCCGCGGGTGAGCTGGGCGGAGGCCGCGCGCGTGCTGGGCTCCACCCCGACCACGCTGGCCGCCCGCTGGCAGCGGCTGCGCGAAGCGGGCCTGGCGTGGGTGACGGTGCACTCCGGCGAGCGCTCCGGCGACGTGGTCGCCTTCGTCGACCTGCGGGTCGACCCGACCGAGCGCGCCGGGACCATCCAGCGCCTCGCCCTCGACGCCCGGGCGGCCTCGGTCGAGGAGACCGCCGGCGGGCGCGACCTGGTGCTGACGGTGATCGTCCCGGACTACGACGCGCTGGCCACCTTCACCCTCGACGACCTGCCCGCCACCCCGGGCGTGCGCGCGGTCAACACGCACGTCGCGACCAAGGTCCACCGCCAGGGCGCGGACTGGCGCCTGGACGCCCTCGACCGCGACCAGCAGGCGGCGCTGCGCGAAGCAGCCCGGCACGCCGAGAGCCCCGCGGGCGACCGGATTCCGACCTCGCACTGGCCGGTGGTCGAACACCTGGCCCGCGACGGCAGGCGCAACGCCGCCGAGATCGCCCGCGCGATCGGCCGCGACCCCGCGACGGTCCGCAGGCAGGTCGCCCGCCTGCTGGCCTCGGACGCGCTGGCGTTCCGCTGCGAGGTGGCCGGGCTGCGCTCGCGCTGGCCGATCGTGTGCACCTGGTTCGCCCAGGTCCCGATGACCGAGCTGTACCGCACGGTCCGCTCGCTGTCCACGCTCCCCGAGCTGCGCCTGCTGGTCTCGACCGCGGGCCAGTCCAACCTGATGTTCCTGCTGTGGGCGCGGTCCACCGGCGACCTGATGCGCATCGAGCGGCTGGTCAACGAGAAGCTGCCCTGGCTGCGGCTCTCCGAGTCGGTGCTGACGCTGCGAACCCGCAAGCGCATGGGCTGGCTGCTCGACCAGCACGGCCGAGCCACCGGCGACCTCGTCCTGCCCACCTCGCTGCACCCGGCGTGACGCGCGGAGCGGGGAGCTGAGCGCGCGGCTCGGCCGCTCGGCTGACGACCCGGCCGATCACCGCGCGGTGGCCAGGCCGGGGTGCCGCGGCGTCCTCCTCGGCCTCGCGCCCGGCTCCGCGGTTCGGTGGAGGCCTTCCGCTCCGCACCGCGGTGCGGGATGTTCGGGTCAGGCCGGGGCGAGCACGCAGAACTCGTTGCCCTCCGGGTCGGCGAGCACCGTCCACGGCACGTCGTCGGGTTGCCCGACGTCGACGCCGGTGGCGCCGAGGGCCTTGAGCCGGTCGACCTCCGCGGCTCGGTCGCCGCCGCGGTACGGGCGCAGGTCGAGGTGGATGCGGTTCTTCACGGTCTTGGCGTCCGGCGTGCGGCGGAACTCCAGGTACGGCCCGACCTCCGCGGAGGAGCGCAGCACCGCCTGCTCGTCGGTCACCTCGTGCACGGTCCAGTCGATCGCCTCGCCCCAGAAGCCGACCAGGGCTCGCGGGTCCGCGCAGTCCACCACCACCGCGTCGATCGGCCCGGTGTCCTGCCGGTTCGACCGCGGTTCCAGCACGCAGAACTCGTTGCCCTCCGGATCGGCGAGCACCGTCCACCCGACCTCGCCCTGCCCGATGTCGACGGGCTTCGCACCGAGCTCCTGCAGGCGCGCCACGAGATCGGCCCGGTGCGCCGCGGAATCGGTCGCGAGGTGGACGTGCACCCGGTTCTTCGCGGTCTTGGGCTCCGGGACGGCGAGAACGTCGATGACGACCGCGACCGGGTCGGGATAGCTGAAGCCCACCGGTTCCAGGTTGGTCACACCGGGGCCCTCGCTGTCGGTGCCCCACCCGAGCACCTCGGCCCAGAACCGGCCGAGCGCGGAGTCGTCCCGCGCGTTCATCGCGATTTGAACGAGTCGCAGCGTCATGCGGCTGACCCTATGCCGGTGCCGCGGGAGATTCACTCGAATTTCGCGAACCCGGCGTCCGGAGCGCGCCCTCCCTCGAAACCCGGCCGCGCGACGATCTCCGACCCGGCGCGCCTCACCGCCGCCGAACCCGAATCTGATTCAATGCGCGACCATGACCAGCGCAATCACGACGTCGCGGCGCACGAACGCGGTGGACATCGCGATGCTCGTGCTCGCGGTGCTCTCGCTCGGGCTGCTCAGCTTCGTGATGTTCTTCGAGCACACCGCCGCCACCGCGCACGCGATCTTCGTCGTCGACACCGCGATCTGCGGCGTGTTCTTCGTCGAGTTCCTGTGGCGCTGGCGGGCGACCGGGTGGCGCGGCCGGTTCCCGCTGCAGAGCTGGTACGAGATCCTCGGCATGATCCCCGTGGCCCACCCCGCGCTGCGCGGGTTCCGCCTGCTGCGCGTCGTCGTGGTGGTGAT
Source organism: Saccharopolyspora griseoalba (assembly GCF_042665275.1). Lineage (NCBI taxonomy): Bacteria > Bacillati > Actinomycetota > Actinomycetes > Pseudonocardiales > Pseudonocardiaceae > Saccharopolyspora > Saccharopolyspora griseoalba. The sequence continues at coordinate 19,542 of NZ_JBHTCJ010000016.1, forward strand.
GCGCTTGGCCCGCACCGCCGACCGCGCCTTCGGGGAGCGCGTCACGCAGCAGCTCATCGAGCGCTACTCCCGGCCGATCGTGCTGGCCATCAAGAAGCCGATCACCATCGCGGTGCTCGACGAGGTGGTCAAGGTCGTCGAAACCGGCAACTACCCGCAGAACGTCGCGCGCTCGCTCGACGAGAACCGCGAGCAGCTGCGCGAGATCATCACCGAGAAGCTCAAGAACGACGAGCAGGCCGGCAGGCTGAAGCGCCTGCCGTTCCACGACGAGATCGTCAACTCCGTCATGGAGACCTCGATCCGCGTCATCCACGAGGTCCTCGTCGACCCGCGCATCGACGAGTTCTTCACCGAGGTGGTCCGGGAGAACCGCGAGCAGATCCGCCGCGCGGTGCAGCAGGGCCTCCACGAGGTCGAGAAGCAACCTCCCGAAGACCCCAGCGCCTACCGGGCGGCGTACCAGCAGGGCTGAGCCGGGCGCATCGCGTCCTGGGCAACGCGAGATGTGCACGACCCGGTGCGCGAAACCGATCTCGTCGATCCGCGTCCCGATCCGGACGAACGACCTCCGCGATCGTCCAGCGCCCCGCGGAGGCGGATTCGATCTCGTCGAACGCTTCGAGCACCGGAAGCGCTGAGGGTCGGACGGCTGCGGGAGCCGCTCGGGATCGGACGACGATCGGCCTGGTGGGCGGTGGCGCGCGAGCGCACACTGGGGACAGCAGGCCGCGCATCGGAAGACGAGGCCGCGAACATGTCATCTGAGCGTCGTGCGGGACACCCGCCCACCGCGAGCGGCGGGCAGGCGCGCCCCCTGCTGGTCTGGCGAGCGCTGAGCGCGCTCTCGCTGCTGGCCATGGGCGGTATCCACCTGTACCTCGTCTTCGCGGGCACCGGTGGCGTGCTCGGCGTGCTGTTCGTGCTGAACGCGCTCGGTGCGCTCGTGCTGGCCATCGCGATGCTCGCCCTCCGCCGCGGACTGGCGGCCACGGGCGCGCTGAGCCTGCTGTTCGTGGCGGGCACGCTGCTCTCGCTGGTGATCGCGCTGACCCCGGTCGGGCTCTTCGGGATCCGTTCGAGCCTCAGCTACCAGCTGGCGCCGACCGCGCTCGTGGTCGAGTCGATCGGCGTGATCGTCCTGGCGGTGACCACCGCGCTGGCGTTCGGCAAGCGCACCGGATGAAGCGCTCCGCGTTTTCGCGGAGGTCGAAAACAACTCCACCCGCGCGCGAAAAAATCCCGCCGACGGTGATCGTCGGCGGGACAGAATGCTCGAGAATGTGGTGCGCGATACTGGGATTGAACCAGTGACCTCTACCGTGTCAAGGTAGCGCTCTCCCACTGAGCTAATCGCGCGAGGCGGAGGCGGGAATCGAACCCGCGTACAGGGCTTTGCAGGCCCTTGCCTAAGCCACTCGGCCACTCCGCCGGACTCCGCGTCCACACGGAACACCAGAGGATCCAGAGCGGATGACGGGATTCGAACCCGCGACCCTCACCTTGGCAAGGTGATGCGCTACCGCTGCGCTACATCCGCCTGCAGCGGCCTCGGTCCGGTTTCCCGGCCCGTTCGCCGCTTGCAAGGAAAACTTTAGACCACGCCCTGGAAGCCGATCAAAGGGGGGTCCCATCCCGCCCGGCGCGGTGCCGCGCCGAGCCGGATTTCCCCAGTTCAGCCCATGTCGAAGGGCAGCAGCCGGGTCAGCGCGTCGTCCACGTCGACCCACAGGTTCTCGTTGCCGGGGACCACCACGTCGTAAGTGCGGTCCAGGAAGTCCGCGAGCTCCTGGGCCGAGGCCTCGAACACGGCGTGCCCGGACGGCGAGCTCAGCTCGATGGCGACGACCTCGGGGTCGTCCACGGCGGGACGGATCGTCACGTCGCCCTCACCGGCGTGCGCGATCAGGCCGTCGGCCAGCAGATCGCGGGCGAAGACCCACTCGACCCAACCGGCGCGGCCGGTGCGGAACGCGGCCACGACCGCGTAGGGGTCCCGGGTGTCGTAGCGGAGTTCGACCTGGACCGGCACGGCCGGCGCCTGCGGAGCCAGCAGATCGAACACAGCCGTCGAACGGAGTGTCACGTGATCGTTACGCATTGTCCTCCCCTTCCTGCTCCCTCCCGGTCCCTTTATCGACCGAGCAACACAGTTGTGACGCTTCAGCGGGCAGATTTACTCGCGACTCCCGCATAGATCACCCGGTCGGGCCACAACCCAATTCGTAGGGCAATCGCGCGAACGCGCAGCGTGTTTGCTTTCCCTGCCGCGAACTCTTCTGATGTCGAGCGGTCGGCCCCGAGACCGTTGCCCACCCAGCGCCACCACCGATTACCTTGGGTAATCAGGTCAACCGTGCTTGAGCCTGGCCTTCGATCCGTCGCCCAACGCCGCGCGATCTCCGCCTCCGCGTACCCGTTGACCACCGGGTTCACGCTTCACCGCCTCGCTCGGCGCAGGTCCCAGAATAGGCGACGAAAGCCCTTCGCATTTTCTCGTTGCGGGCGCGCGTGAGACGTCCACCACGCAACGTCCCCGTATCGGGCTAATGGTTCTGACCGCCCCGGTTACTCGCCACGCACGGCGCCGAACGGCTGGTCGAGTCGGGCGTCACAGTGTGACCAGGATCGAAGTCCGTCGGCGAGCCGCGCGCCCGCGCCCCACCCTAAAGCCCGCGATGATCCCCGTCACAATTCAGACACGCCGCGAGGCGTGCAGCACCCGAGTGCTCGCTTGACAGACAACCGCTGTTCACCGGCCTCGGGCACACTGGCGGGCCGCCACGCTGCCGCGGACCCCCGGCCGCGGGCGGTGCGCGTCCGTATCCTGAGCCGCACAACGACCGACCCGAGGCCGCGACCGAACAGGTGCTCCCTGTGAACGACCACGCCGAACCGGGATCCCGTCACGCCGGTGCGGACCCGGTCAACGAACAGCCAGCAGCCGAGACGAGCAGCCGGCGCCAGCACCCCGAGCGGCGGCTGCACTCGCTCCGCGGCCGCCTGCACCACCACCGCGAGCGGGTGCGCCGCAAGCCCGCCATGAACCTCACGTACCGGATCGTGCTCGGCACGGTCGGCGGCCTGGTCCTGCTCGCCGGGATTCTGATGATCCCCTACCCCGGCCCGGGCTGGCTCGTGGTCTTCGCCGGCCTCGGCATCCTCGCCACCGAGTTCGCGTGGGCGCACCGGGTCAACATGTTCGCCAAGCGGCACTACCACCGCTGGACCCGCTGGCTCGGCCGCCAGCACGTGGGCACCAAGCTCGCGATCATGACCGCCACCGGCGTGATCGTGCTGGTCACGCTGTGGATGCTCGGCATGTTCAGCACCATCGGCGGCTGGCTCGGCCTGCGGTGGAGCTGGTTGGCCTCCCCCCTGTTCGGCCCCTGAATTCGATCGTGTAAAGTTCTCCACGTCAGCGCGAGAGAGCGGGACGGAACAAGAGAACAAGGGCGATTAGCTCAGCGGGAGAGCGCTTCGTTCACACCGAAGAGGTCACTGGTTCGATCCCAGTATCGCCCACACGAGGAAGATGCCCCCTGACCTGCACGGACAGGGGGCATCTTCGCTTTCTCGGATTCCCTCGAACCCCGTTCCGGGTCGGTGCGCCTAAAGTGGTGCCTAAACGCTCACCGACGAGTCCTTCTCTTGCTGCTCTGCCCGCAACAGATTGAGGTTCCCCCGTAGTAGGTGGGAAATGCTCGCAGGAGGGCGCTGCGCGCGAACGTTCGAACGGGAGTGGTCCCGGGATTGGTAGCGTGCTCGGCCGAACCGTCCGGGGGTGGTGAGCGCAGTGGGGATTCCGGAGGGGATTCGGCGGGACGTCGAGGTCCTGTGGGATTTCCACGATCTGGGGCACGAGCTCCGGCCTTGCGACGTGGGGGTCGGGCTCGGCAGCCACGACCCCGGGGTGGCCGATCACGTCGCGGAACTGCAGCTGCGGGGTTGGTTCCCCCGGATCGTGTTCACCGGTGCGAACGCGCCCACGACCGCGGAGCGCTTTCCCCGGGGCGAGGCCGTGCACTACCGCGAGCGGGCCGTGGAGCTCGGCGTGCCGGAGGCCGCGATCCTCGTCGAGCCGCGGGCCACCAACACCTCCGAGAACATCGAGTTCACCCGCGACCTGCTGTCCCGGGAAGGCGTCGAGGTCCGGTCCCTGCTGCTGGTGTCCCGCCCGTACCAGCAGCGGCGGGCCTTCGCCACGGCCAGGAAGGTCTGGCCCGAGGTGGAGATCGTGTGCAGCGCGCAGCGACTCGCGCTGGACGACTACGTGCGCTCGATCGGCGATGCCGATCGCGTCGTCGACATGCTCGTCGGCGACACCCAGCGGGTGTCGATCTACGCCGACCGCGGCTTCGCCGTCCCCCAAGACGTTCCCGAGCACGTCGTCGCGGCGTACCAACGGCTCGTCGACGCCGGATACACCTCGCGCCTGATCTCCGGTTGAACCGCCGGCTCACGTGCCGCGGGTGACTTCCTCGACCGGTCGGGAGAGCAAGCAGAACTCGTTGCCCTCCGGGTCGGCCAGCACCACCCAGCTCACCTCCGGGCCCTGGCCGACGTCCACCCGCCGAGCGCCCAACGACTCCAGGCGCGCCAGCTCGGCCTCCGTCGACACGCCCTCGGCGCGCAGGTCCAGGTGCAGGCGGTTCTTGATCGTCTTGGCCTCCGGGACGGCCGCGATGTCGATGCGGGGCCAGGAGCCGTCCTGCGGGCCGATGCCGATGAGGTCGGCCTCGCGCTCCACGACCTGCCAGCCCAGCACCGCGCACCAGAACTCCGCCACGAGCTCCGGATCCACCGCGTCGATGACCACCACCACGAGTCGGCTCACCACGCGCACGAGTATCACACGTCGCAGCGCCGGTTGGTCCTGCGCCGAATCCGCAGCACGATGGGGAGATGACCGACCTCGGCGGCCAGCAGCGCGAGCACTGGGAGGGGGTCCACCGCGCCCGTCCCGCGATGTACGGCTGGGAACCTTCGAGCGCCGCGGTGCACGCGGCCCGCGTCTTCGCCGCGGCCGGGGCGCAGGTGGTCCTGGAGCTCGGGGCCGGGCACGGTCGCGATGCCGCGCACTTCGCCCGGCGGGGGTTCCGGGTGCTCGCCGGGGACTTCAGCGCCGAGGGGCTCGTCCAGCTGCGCGCGCGGGTTCCCGGCGTGGGCGCGTTCGTCCACGACGCGCGCGATCCGCTGCCGCTGGCCACCGCCGGGGTCGATGCCGCGTTCGCCCACATGCTGCTGTGCATGGCGCTGTCCACCGACGAGATCCGGCGACTGGTGGGCGAGGTGGCGCGGGTGCTGCGCCCCGGCGGAACCTTCGTCTACACCGCGCGGCACACCGGCGACGCGCACCACGGCACCGGGATCGCGCACGGCGACGACATCTACGAGCAGGACGGGTTCGCCGTGCACTTCTTCCCGCGCGCCCTCGTCGACGGCCTCGCCGAGGGGTGGGTGCTGGCCGAGGTGCACCCGTTCGAGGAAGGCGAGCTCCCGCGCCGCCTGTGGCGGGTCACCCAAGTCCTGCGCTGAAACCGCCCCCCTCCTCCGGGGGAGCATCAGCGGTAGGCGTCGGTGGCCTCCAGCAGGGCGGTGCGGATGCCCGGTTCGTCGTAGGCGTGGCCCGCGTCCGGGATGATGCGCAGCTCGGCCTCCGGCCACGCGCCGGCGAGGTCCCAGGCGGTGGCCGCGGGGGTGATCACGTCGTAGCGGCCCTGCACGATGGTTCCCGGGATGCCGCGCAGCCGGTGCGCGTTGTCGATGAGCTGACCTTCGGCCAGCCAGCCGCGGTGGTGGAAGTAGTGCACCTCGATGCCGGCGAAGGCCTTGGCGAACGCGGGATCGCTGAAGGACTCCACCAGCTCGGGACGCGGCAGCAGGCCGATCAGGCTCGCCTCCCAGCGGCTCCAGGCGATCGCGGCGTTCTCCCGGACCTGCTCGGCCGGATCGCGCAGCAGCCGGTGGTAGGCGGCGACGAGGTCCTGGCGCTCGTCCTCCGGGACCGGGGCGAGCAGCTCCGCCCAGCGCTCCGGGAAGAGGTTCGCCGCGCCCCCGCCGTAGTACCAGTCCAATTCGGACTTCCGCATGGTGAAGATCCCGCGCAGCACCAGCTCGGTGACCCGCTGCGGGTGCGTCTGGGCGTAGGCCAGCGCCAGCGTGCTGCCCCAGGAACCGCCGAAGACCTGCCAGCGGTCGATGCCCAGGTGCTCGCGCAACCGCTCCAGATCGGCCACCAGGTGCCAGGTGGTGTTGGTGCTCAGGTCGGCGCCCGCCGCACCCGCGTCGGGCGTGCTGCGCCCGCAACCCCGCTGGTCGAGCAGCACGATCCGGTAGGCCTCGGGGTCGAACAACCGGCGGTGGTCCGGCGAGCTGCCGCCACCCGGCCCGCCGTGCAGGAACACCGCGGGCTTGCCGCCGGGGTTGCCGCACTCCTCCCAGTGCACCAGGTGGCCGTCGCCCACGTCGAGGTGGCCGGACGCGTTCGGCTCCAGCTCCGGGTACAGCTCGCGCATCGCACTCCTCCGATCGTCGCCGACGATCCTAGAGCCTGCGCATCCCGTCGAGCACCGCTTCGAGCAGTTGCCGGTTGGGCCGCCCCCTGGCCCGGGTCTTCGCGTCGGTGGTGAGCATTCCCTGGTCGATGAGGTCGCTGACCAGGACCTTGACCACCACCATCGGTGTGTCCAAGTAGGACGCGACCTCGGCGATGGACAGCGGGCGCGCGCACAGCCGCAGGATCTCGTCGTGCTCGACCGGGAGGTTCCTGGGATCACCGCGGCGGACGGTGAGCAGCTGGGTCACCACGTCGAGCTCGGGACGAGCCGGGCGGGTGCGGCCCCGCGTCATCGCGTAGGGCCGCACCAGCGGTCCGGAGTCGTCGTCGAGCCAGAGCTGATCATCGCTGGGCATGAGATCAGCGCTGGTGCAGCTGCGCCACCGGATCCTGCCTCGGGGCCGAGCTGAGGTAGTTGCCCACGCGCACGACCATCAGGTTCATCTCGTAGGCGATCAGTCCGACGTCGGCGTTCTCGTCGCCCAGCACGGCCATGCAGGCGCCCTCACCGGCCGCGGTGACGAACAAGAAGGCGCTCTCCAGCTCGATGACGGTCTGGCGCACCGCGCCGCCGCCGAAGTGCTTGCCGGTCTGCTTGGCCAGGCTCTGCATGGCCGAGGCCATCGCGCACAGGTGGTCGGCGTCTGCGGCGGACAAGCCCTCGGACTTGGCCAGCAGCAGCCCGTCGCCGGAGAGCACCACGCCGTCGCGCGCACCCACCACCCGATGGACCAGGTCGTCCAACAACCAGTTGAGGTCGTCGTCGGAGCCGATCTGTTCGCTCATTTGCTGCGCTGCTCCTCGCTTCGTCGGGGGTGGTCGGCCGCGGCGGCATCCCGGCGCGCTTCGACCGTGCCCTTCTGGAACGCGGTCATGTTGCCACGCGTTCGCTCCGGAGTCTGCGGGGCTGTGTCCCCGCTAACCGGAACCTCCTGCGATGTTCGCCCGCCCCCGGGCACGCGGCGCGGAAGTTCGTTCGGATCGTCCGGATCCGCCGACGGGAACTGCGGTTCGGCGACGACCGGAACCGGTCGGGTCACCTCCACCTCGGCGGGCGCGGGCATCCCGGGAACGCTCTCGTCGGCGACGATGTCCGGCGGCAGCAGCACGAACGCGATCGTGCCCTGCTCGTGACCCTTGCGCAGGTCCACCTCGATGCCGCGGCGGGCGGCCAGCCTGGCGACCACGAACAGGCCGAGCCTCGAATCGCCGCGCAGCGTGATGTCCTCGAACTTCGGGGCGCTGGACAGCAGAGCGTTGGCAGCGGCCAGGTCCTCCGGGCGCATGCCCAGGCCCTCGTCGGCGATCTGGACGAGCACGCCGCGCGGGGTGTCGCTGCTGCGCACCTCGACCTGCGAGCGCGGGGTGGAGAACGAGGTGGCGTTGTCCATCAGCTCCGCCAGCAGGTGGATCACGTCGCCGACCGCGGCACCGATCAGCGACACGTCGGGCGTGGGGTGCACGCGGAAGCGGTAGTAGTGCTCGGTTTCGGCCACCGCCGAGCGCACCACGTCGACCAGTCGCACGGGTTTGCGCCACTGCCTGCCGGGCTTCTCGCCGGCCAGGATGATCAGGTTCTCGGCGTTGCGGCGCGCGCGGGTGGCCAGGTGGTCGAGCCGGAACAGCCCGTCGAGGCGCTCCGGGTGCTCCTCGCTGCGCTCCATCTCGTCCAGCACCTTGAGCTGGCGGTGCACCAGGCCCTGGTTGCGGTGCGCGATGCCGAGGAAGACCTTGTTGGCGCCGCTCTTGGCCTGGTTCTGGTTGATCGCCGCGGAGATGGCGGTGTGGTGAGCGGTGTTGAACGCGTCGGCGACCTGCCCGATCTCGTCGGCGCCGTAGTCCAGCGGCGCCAGCTCGGCCTGCGCGTCCACCTCCTCGCCCCGCTCCAGGCGCTCCACGACCCCGGGCAACCGGTGGCTGGCCAGGGCCAGGGTGTCGTCGCGCAGCGACTCCAGGCGGCTGACCAGGTGCTTGTTGACCAGCTGCCGCGCGTTGCGGACCGCCAGCAGGATGCCCAGCAGCATCGCGGCGAGGGCGACCAGGCCGGACACGACGATGCCGGTGAGCCTGCCGTCGGCGTTGTGCACGCCCAGATCCGCGCTCGCGCGCACCTGCGCGAGCGCGATGCCGCTGAGGTCGTCGGCGACCTCGCCGGTGGTCCGCTGCCACTCGCCGCTGTCGACGTCGAAGGAACCGGAGCGCTGCGGCGGGAATTCGACCAGCTGGTCCTCCAGTTCGGACAGCTGCTGCCAGGGGCCTGCGCCGGTCAGCTCCCGACCGAGCTCCTCGGCGCGCCCCTGCGCGGCGGGCAGCTCGGTCTCCAGGGTGTCCCGGTAGGCACCGATCAGGCGGGTGAACTCCAGGTGTTCGTCGCGGGTGAACTCGCCCTCGGCCAGCGCGGCGGCGCCCAGGGCCGCGGCGCCCGACATCTGCTCGGCGGCGCGGAACAGCTCGGTGGCCACGTGCCCGGCGTGCCCGCTGTCGAGGTCGGGCCCGAGGCGGGTCCGGGTCTCGAACAGCTCCATGCCCGAATCCAGCACCCGGCCGTAGTAGTCGAGGGTTTCCGCGCGGTTGGCCTGCCCGGTGTCCACGCGGCGGCGCTGCCTGGGCAGCTGGGTGAGCAGGCTGTCGAGGTCGCGGGCCTCGGCGGCCACCGGGGCCGGGCCGTTCTCGGCCAGTTCGCGCAGGGCTTGGCGCAGACCGGCGATGCGCGGGTCGGCCTCGTCCCGCTCGCGCCGGAGCTCGTCCGCGGCGGCGAGCCCGGACAGCACCTCCACCGAGCGACCTCGCTCGGTGCGCAGCTCGTCCAGCGCGGTCACCGCGGGCACCGCCACGTCGCGCACCTGCGCGGCCGTCGCCCGGGTGTGGATCGCCTGGTAGACCGGCACGGTCGTGAACACCAGCCAGATGGCCAGCAGGATGATCGCGGGCACCAGGCCGACACGAGTCAGGCCCGCCCGGATGGATTGGTGCCCGGTGTCCGGGCTGCTCCGCGTCACAGCGCTCCGCAACTGTCGAACCGCGCCGCGCAAACCCCCCGCGGGGCTTCGCGGCTCAACTCAGCAGGACCTCCGCGACTCGACCTCGGTTGCCGGCGCGGACCGCGACCCGGAAGCGACCGAACGATCGGTGACGACCCTCTGCTCACGCCCGAGTCGATGCCACTGCCACGACGAAAAACGTTCGCCCGACAGGATGAATGAACCCTAGCACAGGGTGATCATGCCCCTTGGAGATCATCACGGGCGTGCGCTGCGGTTCCGGACGAAAACCGTCCACCGCGGCGCAGTTCCCGCGCAGCCGCTGTTCCGGCGCCCCGCCCGTGGGGCGCAGCTCTCAACCGCTGGCGAGGTGCTCCAGGTGCTCCTGCAGCGTCTTGGACAGCAGGTAGGTGTCCGCCGGGGTCACGAGGCTGAACGCGTCGTCCGGCGACTCCGGGATCACCGCCGCCCGACCCGTCGCGGCGTGGTGGACCTCGATCCCCTGCGGCCAGCGGCGCAGCAGCACCCCGTCCGGACGCCAGGCCACCGACAACCGGGCCTGGAAGTCGTCGGCCCGGGTGAGCAGGTCGGCCACCGCGCGGGCGTCGTCCGGCGGCACCGAGCGGCGCCTGAGCTCGTAGGCCAGCCAGTCGGTGTCCCGGTCCCGGGCGTCGGCCTCGGCCCTGGCCTCGGCGAGCTCCGCGGTGGGCACGGTGACCTCGCAGCCCTCGGCCGGTTCGCGCTCCGGCAGGCAGCCGACCAGCGCGGGCCAGGGCGCGTCGGTGCGCATCACGTCGGTCGAGACCTCGTCGCCGCGCACCCGCACCCGGATGCCTCCGCCGTCGCCGATGGCGACCAGCCCGCGCAGCGGCTCGGCCCCCTCGACCGCGGCGAACCCGAGCACCGCCGCGTGCCGCAGGACGCGCAGGACTTCGGTCCAGTCCCCCTCCGGCGGCACGCCCGCCACCGGATCAGCGCCGAGGAACGCGGTGAGCTCCGGCGCCACATCCGCTCCGCCCAGCAGCGCGCGGAACTCGTCCAGGCTGCACCGCATCGCCGACCTCCCCGAAATCCCGAACGAGGATATCCGGTTCGGCCGGCGATGATCAGCCGCGAATCGGGCGGAAGTCAGACCTCTTCCGGTCGGCGACCGCGCTCGACGATGCCTGCCAGCACGCTGCTGACGATCGAGACGATCAGCGCGCCCCAGAACGCCGGCCAGAACCCGTCGACGTGGAAGGGCAGGCCGAGCTCGCCGGCGAGGTAGCTGGTCAGCCAGAACAGCAGACCGTTGACCACCAGGCCGAACAGCCCCAGCGTGAGGATGTAGAGCAGGCAGCCGAGGGTCTTGGCGATCGGCTTGAGCACCAGGTTGACGATGCCGAAGATCACCGAGACCGCCAGCAGCGTGAGCACCTTCGCCGCGGTGTCCTGCCCGGCGAGCGTGATGCCCGGCAGCGCGGTGGTGATCCACACTGCCACCATCGTGATCAGCAGGTGCAGGAAGAGCACCGCGGCACCTCCATCGGCATCCGGTGACGTTCGCCGCCGACGCTACTCCGGTCGTCCGCGCAGGTGCAGGATCAGCTGAACAGATCACCTGCCAGTGCCAGCGCCTCGCGCGGCGTTTCGGTCTCGGCCTCCACGAAGCGGTAGACGAGGCCTTCCCGCAGCCCCCAGGGGCAGATCTCCAGCTCCTCGACGCCCAGCGCCTCCAGCACGCGGTCGGCGGTCATCGCGCCCGCGAGGATCCGGCGACCGCGATTGCGCGAGACGCCGGGGAGCTTGGCGCGCTGCCGCTGGTCGAGCTCGGCCAGCACCGGGATCCACGGGGTCAGCATGCTGCGGCGCAGCCGGTGCGGGTGGCGGGCGGTGCCGCCGGCACCGCTCTCGGCGAGCACCGCGAGTTGCCGCAGCACCTTCGACAGAGCGATCGGGTGGCCCCGCTCGCGCCGGGCGATGCGCTCCAGGGAGCGCGGGATCGTGGCGCGCAGCAGCTCGTCGAGCTCGGCGACCTGCTCCGGCCGCGGCGGGTCGTCAGGCAGGTAGGACCGGGTCAGGCGCGCCGCGCCGAAGGGCAGCGTGACCACCTCGGGCGGCCGCTCGCCGGTTCCGGTGACCACGTCGGTGGTGCCGCCTCCGATGTCCACCGTGGTCAGCGCTCGCCCGCTCCGCCCGCGCCAGCGGCGGGCGGCGTGGTGCGCCACCGCGGCCTCGTCGCTCGGGCTCAGCGCGCGGACTTGCACGCCCGCGGCCGCCCCGAGGCGCTCGCGCAGCTCGGCGGCGTTGGTCGCGTCGCGGACCGCGGCCGTGCCGTAGGCGATCAGGGCGTCCGGAGCGGCTTCCTCGGCGGCGCGCACGCAGTACCGCACCGCGCGCACCGCCTGCTGCGCTCCTTCCTCGGTGACCTCGCCGCTGACCAGGGTGTGCTCGGCCAGCCGGGTGCGCGCCTTGGCGCTCCAGGCCGCGCGGGGCATGCGCGGATCGTCCAGGTCCACGACCTCCAGGCGAGCGGCGGCCGAACCGATGTCGAGCAGACCGAGCTTCATGCCGCCCCCGCGCCGCCCCGGGCGGCGATCTTGGTGACCAGAAGCTGCCTCATGGCTGACCACACAGTCACGGAATCCGGATTAAGTCAAGTTTTCGCGAGATCCAGGTCACAGTCGCGGAGCGAAGTGACCCGCGGGTAACCTCCGAGGCGAACTTCGGCGGTGCTGCCGACTCCCGGCGCACCCTCGCCTCGCGGAAACGGAAGGTAAGGCCGATGCGCATCGGGATGCCGCTGAACTACAGCGGAGGGTTCAAGGAAACCGTCGACGACCTGGCCACCTACGAGAAGGCCGGGCTGGACATCGTCTACGTACCCGAGGCCTACTCCTTCGACGCGGTCAGCCAGATGGGCTTCATCGCGGCCAAGACCGAGCGCCTGGAGATCGCCTCCGGCATCCTGCAGATCTACACCCGCACGCCCACGCTGACCGCGATGACCGCCGCGGGCGTGGACTACGTCTCCGACGGCCGGTTCACGCTGGGCATCGGCGCCTCCGGGCCGCAGGTCATCGAGGGCTTCCACGGCGTGCCCTACCACGCCCCGCTGGGCCGCACCCGCGAGATCGTCGACATCTGCCGCCAGGTGTGGCGCCGGGAGAAGGTGCAGCACAGCGGCAAGCACTACGAGATCCCGCTGCCCGAGGAGCGGGGAACCGGCCTGGGCAAGCCGCTGAAGCTGATCAACCACCCGGTGCGCGAGCGGATCCCGATCATGATCGCCGCGATCGGGCCGAAGAACGTCGAGCTGGTCTCCGAGATCGCCGAGGCCTGGGAACCGATCTTCTTCCTGCCGGAGAAGGCCGGCGACGTGTGGGGCGAGCCGCTGGCCGCGGGCAAGGCCAAGCGCGACCCCTCGCTGCCCGAGCTCGACGTCGTGGCGCAGGCGCCGCTGGCCATCGGCGAGGGCCTGGAGGACCTGGTCGACTTCGTGCGGCCGATGATCGCCCTCTACGTCGGCGGCATGGGCGCCAAGGGCAAGAACTTCTACAACAACCTCGCCCGCCGCTACGGCTACGAGGCCGAGGCCGAGAAGATCCAGGACCTCTACCTGGAGGGCAAGAAGGACGAGGCCGCCGCCGAGGTCCCGCGCGACCTGCTGGAGAAGATGTCGCTCATCGGCCCGGAGGGACACGTCAAGGAGCGCCTCGCGGCGATGAAGGAAGCGGGCGTGACCACCCTCAACGTCACCCCCTTCGCCTCCGACGCCGGAGAGCGAGCCGCCCTCATCGACAAGGTCAAGACCCTCGCCACCGAGGTCTGACCCGCTCGCGACCCCCACCGGGAACCCGGGGGCGAAACTCCCTCGAACTTCGCCCCCGGATCTCCGCGGTTCTTTGAGGTTCAGCTCATCGGGGGTGGGTCAGGCGGTTGCCTTCTCGGCCGGGCTGGCCACTCGGGTCTCCTTGAGGAGGTAGGCCGAGACCAGCGTGCAGGCGGACATGAGGAGCAGGAAGAGCGACACCGACGCCGAGGTCCCGGTCGCCGCCAGGAGCGCGGTCATGATGAAGGGTGTCCCACCGCTGACCAGGATCGCGGCCAGCTGGTAGGCCAGCGAGGCCCCGGAGTAGCGCACCCTGGGCTCGAACAGCTCGCTGAGGTAGGCAGCGATCGGCCCGTAGGTCATGCTCTGGCCCACGCTGCCGATCGCGGTGGCCAGCGCGATCAGCCAGATCGACCCGGTGTCGATCAACCAGAAGAACGGGAACGCCCAGACCGCCAGCAGGCCGGCTCCGCCCAGGATCATCGGTCGCCGGCCGAGGCGGTCGGACAGCAGGCCCGAGTAGAAGATCACCACGATGCCCACCACCGAGGTCAGCAGCGTGACCCCGAGCAGCCACTGCCGCGGCAGGCCGAGCTCGCGGGTGCCGTAGTCCAGCAGCCCCGAGATGCCGATGTAGAAGAACGTGTTGGTGGCGAACAGCAGGCCGGCGCCCAGCAGCACGCTCCGCTTGTGCTCGCGCACGACCTCCAGCAGCGGAGCCTTCACGATCTGCTGCTCCTTCTGCTCCTTGCGCTCCTGCAGCTCCTGGAACACCGGGGTGTCCTCGATGCGGACCTGGATGTAGAGCACCACGGGCGCCAGCACCGCGCTGAACAGGAACGGCAGCCGCCAGCCCCAGGCGAGGAAGGCCTCCTGGCTCATCATGGCGCCGATGCCCAGGAACGCGAGGTTGCCGGAGATCACGCCGAAGGGCACGCCCATCTGCCCGAAGGTGCCCGCCATGCCGCGCTTGCCGCCGGTGGTGCTCTCGGTCAGCAGCAGCACGATGCCGCCCCACTGACCGCCGACCGCGATGCCCTGCAGGAACCGCAGCGTCACCAGCAGCAGCGGAGCCGCGACGCCGATGACGGCCGCACCGGGCAGCACGCCGATCAGGAAGGTCGAGGCGCCCATCAGGATCAGGCAGATCACCACCGCGGGCTTGCGGCCGATCCGGTCGCCCAGGTGCCCGAAGAACAGCCCGCCGATCGGCCGGGCGATGAACCCCGCCCAGAAGGTGGCGAACGAGAGCAGCACGCCGATCAGCGGCGAGGCGTCCGGGAAGAACAGCGAGCCGAACACCAGCGCGGCGGCGGTGGCGTAGATGAAGAAGTCGTACCACTCGATGGAACTGGCGATCAGCGCTGCGGCAAGCAGCTTCCTAGGCACTTTCGGCGGTTGTTCCGCGCTTGCGGTCATCGGAAGGCTCCCTTGACTTCGACGAACTCACGATCACACCGACTAGTCGGTATGACTGTGATGTCAGTCTCGTATCGCGTCAAGGGGGATTTCCCATCCAGCGCGAACCGGACGACCCGCAGGTCAGTTCGCGTTGATCACCCGAATCGGCTCACCGCGCAGGAACGCCGCGATGTTCTCCGCGGTCTCCCGGTAGAACGCCTGGTACGTGCCCTGCACGACGTAGCCGAGGTGCGGGGTGAGCACGGTGCGCGGGGTGTCGCGCCACGGGTCGTCGGCCGGTAGCGGCTCGGTGCCGTAGACGTCGATGCCCGCACCCGCGATGCGTCCCTCGCGCAGCGCGGCCCGCAGCGCGGGCTCGTCCACGATCGGGCCGCGCGAGGTGTTGATCAAGTAGGCGGTGGGCTTCATCAGCGCGAGGTCCTCGGCCGCGACCAGTCCCCTGCTGCGCTTCCCGAGCACCATGTGCACGCTGAGCACGTCGGAGGACTCGAACAGCTCCCGCTTGGACACCCACCGCGCCCCGCCCCCGGCGGCGCGCTCCTGGGTGAGGTTGGGGCTCCAGGCGACCACGTCCATGCCGAACGCCCGGCCGACGCCCGCCATGTGCGAGCCGAGCCTGCCCAGTCCGAGCACGCCCAGCGTCTTGCCCGCGACCTCCGCGCCCACGGTGGTCTGCCACCCTCCCGCGCGGATGGCCCGGTCCTCGGCCGGGATGTTGCGGGCCAGCGCGAACACCAGCCCCCAGGCCAGCTCCACGGTCGCGCCCCATCCCGAGGGCCCGCTCCCGGTGCCGGATACCACGATCCCCAGCTCCCGGGCCGCCGCGGTGTCGATGGCGGCGTTGCGCATGCCGGTGGTCACCAGCAGCTCCAGGTTCGGCAGGCGTTCGAGCACCTCGCGCGGGAAGGCGGTGCGCTCGCGCATCGCCGCGATCACCTCGAAGGGCTCCAGCCTGCGCACCAGCTCGTCGGCGTCGGCTATGTGCTCGGTGAACACCTCGACCTCGGCTGGCAACGAGTCCCAGTCCGCGCACTCCCGCGCGACCTGCTGGTAGTCGTCGAGCACCGCGACCCGCATCGTTGACGAACCCCCTGGAGGACGGGAACCGGGTGGGAGGAATCCTACGCCGGAGATCGCGTTTTCCACCTCCGCCGCGAGAGACTGTCCGGGTGACTGGATCGACCCTGCTGCACCTCCTGCCGCTGAGCACCTTCCACGCCGACAAGCACGCGCCGATCGAGGCCGAGAGCCTGCACAGCCAGGGATTCGTGCACTGCTCCCCGGACGTGCCGACCGCGCTGGCGGTGGCCAACGCGCTGTACTCCGAGGTCACCGACCCGATGGTCGCCGTGGAGCTCAACCCGGAGAAGCTGTCGGCACCGGTTCGCTGGGAGGCCGCCGACCCCGCCCCGCCGCCCGGAGTCGCCAGCGATGTGCTGTTCCCGCACGTCTACGGGCCCATCGAGCGCGAGGCGGTGATCAGCGTCCGCTACGCGCGGCGCGACGTGAAGGGCACCTTCCTGTCGCTGGAGACGCGCAGCCTCACCGCCGAGGAGTTCGACCTGATGCCGCACCCGGAGGGCGGCTGGTACCGGCGGAGCTGGACCAGCCCGCGCCAGGTCGAGCACCCCAACGGCACGCGGCCGACCGCGACCACCATCTACTTCCTGCTGCCGCCCGGGCAGCGCTCGGCCTGGCACCAGGTCGCCTCCGACGAGGTGTGGCTGTGGCACCGCGGCGGACCGCTGACGCTGTGGCTGGGCGGGACCGGCGAGCAGCCGGCCGGTCGGGCCGAGCGGGTCATGCTGGGCGTGGGCGCTGGTCAGTCGCCGCAGGCGGTCGTCCCGGCGGGCACCTGGCAGAGCGCCTCGGCCTCCGCCACGGTGGAAACGCTGGTCACCTGCGTGGTGTCGCCGGGGTTCGACTTCGCCGACTTCCGCGTGCAATAGGCGGGTCGAAGGAGTGCCGCGGCCCCGGGCGGCGCATCGCACCGGGCCCGCCTGCCGAGACCACCGGCCGGGAGCGCCGCATCCCGCCGACCGCGCGCATCGCGGGGATGAAGACCTTGCCGGGGACCGATCGGCGCGCCGCGGCGCGCTGGTCGCGGTGGCGTCCGCGGCGCGGGTCGGGGCCCAGCAGCGCCTGCTCGACCCAGAGCATGACGAACAGGATGCCGAGGATCGTGCCGAGGCCACCGCCCGCAGCCACCGCGAAACCGCTCAACGAGTTCATCACCGGCACCACCCCCGCGACGTCGCAGAGCCACACCCGTCCCCGGTCGGGAGTCGACAGCGCCCCGGGCTACGCACCGCCCGAACGCGCGAAAAGCGCCCGCACCCGCGCTGATCCACTGTGGCCCCTCGTCCTCCACGGTAGGTCCCGGCACCGCCGGACGCCGGGTGCGCCACGACCCCATCGCTCTAACGGGTGAAATCCTCGTTTGCGCTGATCAGGACCCGTGCCCGGGCGATCTCTCGGCCCGGCGGCCAGGCGGCAGCCCGGCTTACCATCGACCGGAGCACCGCGGCGTCGACCTGGGCAACCCGAAACCGAACCGGCGCGTGCGAGCGAAGGAGGGGTCTTCTCGTCGCGGTCGTCGATCGGAGGTGCCGGCCGTGCGCAGCTATGCCGTCCACCTGCTGTTCCACTTCCTGGCCGCGGTCTGCGGAGCCGCGTTCGGCGTGGCCGGGGTGCTGTGGTGGTTCGAGCGGGACGACCACAACGCGCTCTACCTGGCGGTCGGCGCGCTGGTGATGGGCGTGATCGTGCTGCTGATCCAGGCCCTGTACATCGCCGCCGAGCCACCGGAGCGCCGCCCGGCACCGCCGCGCGCGCAGCCGCACCCGCTGTCCCAGCCGCGCGTGGAACCGGTCGCGCGCCGCAACCCGACCCGCCCCGACCTGGAACCGGTCCTGCCACCGGCGGAACCCGAGCAGGTCGATCAGGAGACCAAGACCACCGCGCTGGACGCCCTGGAGGAGCACACCCGTCAGCGCTAGGGCCAGCGGCGGAGCCGCTCCCGCACCGCGCGCAGAACGACCTCGATGTCGCCGGGGACGTTCCCTAGCGACCGAGCTGCTCGTGGGCGTAGCACCACATCCACGACTCGCCGGGTTCGAACGAGCGCACCACCGGATGCCCGGTCCGCTGGTGGTGGGCGCTGGCGTGGCGACGCGGACTGGAATCGCAGCAGCCCACGTGACCGCACTCGGTGCACAGGCGCAGGTGGGCCCAGACCCGCTCGCCCTCGGCCGCGCAGTCCTGGCAGCCCGTCGGGTCGCCCGGGTCGGGGTCGCGGTCTGCCGCAGCGCTCAGGTGCGCGCAGCGCTCGGGCATCGCCGATCCCTCCTCCTGACCGGTCGGGTGGACGTTCCCGCGCGTCATCGGCCGCGGGCCGTCGGCTGTGCACAGAATGTTCCCCCGGAGACGAACGCGCCGCACCGGAGCGAACATGCACGAACTTCCCGCGGTGATCGCCCTGCTGGTCGGTGCGCTGGCGGTCACCGCCCTGGCCCGCAAGGCCGGCGTTTCGGCACCGCTGGCGCTGGTGGTGGTCGGGCTCGGTGTCTCGGCCGTCCCGGGGCTGCCGAGCTACCCGATCGACCCGCAGGTGATCCTGCTGCTGATCCTGCCGCCGCTGCTCTACACGGCTGCGCTGAACAGCTCCTCGATCGGCATCCGGGCGAACCTGCGGCCGATCGGGCTGCTGGCGGTCGGGCTGGTGCTGTTCACCGCGGTCACCGCCGGGCTGACCGCGCGGCTGCTGCTGCCGGAGCTGCCGCTGAGCGTCGCCCTGGTGCTGGGCGCGGTGATCGCGCCGCCGGACGCGGTGGCCGCGACCGCGATCGGGCGCCGCGTCGGCCTGCCGCGCCGGATCATGACGGTGCTCAGCGGGGAGAGCCTGGTCAACGACGCGACCGCGCTGACGGCCTACCGGGTGGCGGTGGCCGCGGCCATCGGCACCGGGAGCTCGCTGCTCGGCGGCGTGGGAACCTTCCTGCTGGCCGCCGTCGGGGGAACCGCCATCGGCTTGGCGATCGGCTGGTCGGTGCACCGGATCCGCGCGCTGCTGCGCGACGACATGCTGGAGAGCGCCGTCGGGCTGATCGTTCCCTTCTTCGCCTATCTGGTCGCCGAGGAGGTGGGGGCCTCCGGTGTGCTGGCGGTGGTGGTCGCCGGGCTCTACCTGGGGCACCGCTCGACCTCGCGCAGCGCGGCGACCCGGCTGCAGGACCGCGCGGTGTGGAGCGCGGCGGACACGCTGCTGGAGGCCGTGGTGTTCGCGCTGATCGGCCTGCAGCTGAGCACGGTGGTCGCGGGCGTGTCGACCGGCTTCGGCCCGCTGCTGCTGGCCGGGGCGCTGCTGACCGCGGCCGTGGTGCTGGCGCGGGTGGTGTGGGTCTTCGGCGCGATGTACCTGCCGGTGAAGCTGCGCGGCGGGCACGCCGACTGGCGGCACTGGGCGGTGGTGTCCTGGGCGGGGATGCGCGGCGTCGTCTCGCTGGCGGCGGCCTCGGCGATCCCGGCGACGACCGGTTCCGGCGAACCGTTCCCGCACCGGGCCGAGGTGCTGTTCCTGACCTTCTTCGTCACCCTGGCGACGCTGCTGCTGCAGGGGACGACGTTGTCGCGGCTGATCCGGCTGCTCGGGGTGCGCGGGGCGGAGGGCTACACCGACGCGCTGGCCGAGGCCGAGGCCCAGCAGGTCGCCGCGCGCGAGGCGCAGCAGCGGCTCGACGAGCTCACCGCGGGCACCGACCGCTACGACGACGTCGCCGCGGTGCTGCGCCAGGCCTCGCAGCAGCGCAGCAACCAGGCGTGGGAACGGCTCGGCCGCTCCGACGCCGAGCTCGGCGAATCGCCGTCGGCGGCCTACCGCAGGCTGCGCGGTGAGATGCTGGCCGCCGAGCGCGCGGTGTTCATCCGATTCCGCGACGACCGCAGGCTCGACGACGAGGTCCTGCGCCGCGTGATGCACCAGCTGGACCTGGAAGAGCTCTGGCTCTCCCGGGACTAGGAGCTGTTCGGACCTACTCGAGGTAGCCGAGCTGGGCCGAGAGCTCCTGGGCCGCTTCGCTCATCCTGCCGACGACCTCGCGCATCCGCTTGCGGGAGAAGCGGTAGGACGGGCCCGAGGCGCTCAGCGCCGCGATGACCATGCCGTCCTGGTCGTGCACCGCGACCGCGGCGGCGTTGAGCCCCAGCTCGAACTCCTCGTAGGAGGTGGCGTAGCCGTCGCGGACGATGAGGTCGAAGTCCTTGCGCAGCTCCCGGGCGCTGGTCACGGTCCGCTCGGTGAACGCCTCCAAGCGCCGCGCCAGCAGCCGGTCGAGGTCGTCCTTGGGCGCGTGGGCGAAGAGCACCTTGCCGCTGGAGGTGGCGTGCAGCGGGGTGCGCTGCCCGACCCAGTTGTGCGCGGTGACCGAGGCGGTCCCGCGCGCCTGGCTGATGTTGATCGCGACGTCGTCGTCGCGGATGGCGATGTTGACCGTCTCGCCCAGTTCCTCGGCCAGCTTGTCGCAGAACGGCGTGCCCAATCGGGAGAGGTCGAGCCGTTCGGTGGCGGCTCCGGCGAGCCGGACCACGCCGAAGCCGATGCAGTACTTGCCGCGCTCCCCGAGCTGTTCGAGCAGTCCTCGCGCTTCCAGGACGCTGACCAACCTGGAGGCCGTGGACTTGTGCACGCCGAGTTCGCCGGCGATTTCGGTGATCCCTACCTCGCCGCTGCGCGCTACCAGCTCCAGGACGGTCACCGCCCGGTCCACGGACTGCACGAGGGCGCCCGGGCTCCGTCCGCGTGATTCATCCGCACCAGTCACCGGTCAACCGTATCCGCTCGGCAAAACCCATCCGCGATCATCCGAACTGTTCCTCATTGTGCAACACATCGGGCCCCGCCGCGAGGTCGTCCGCGGAGGTCGTCCCGGACGGGAACGCGGGGGCGGCCGCTCCGAGGTGGTGGATGGCGTCGAGCAGCGCGGCGGCAAGGTGCTCGGCGAAGGAGTTGCGCACCAGCAGCCGGTAGGTGGGCTCGGCGTCGAGCTGCCAGAGCACGACCTGCGCGCGGGCGATCGAGGTCTGCGCGACCTGCCCCGGGCCGAAGACCCGCGGGTGCAGGTCCAGCGAGCACAGCGCGGCGAGCACCTCGCGGGCGGCCGGACCGCGCAGCCGCAGGGTCGTGCGGGCCGCCGAGACGTCGACGGCGCTGCGGTGTTCGGTGCCTGCGGTGACGCCGATCAGCAGCCACTCGTCCGGCCCGAGCCACAGCGCGGCGCGGTGCTCGTCGCCGGTGACCCGGTTCGGCCCCGGCAGGCGCATCCCACCCGCCTCGGCGGCGTCGGTGCGCAGGTTCTGCTGCGCCAGGAAGGGTTCCTCGACCAGCCGGGCCTGCCCGCGCAGCGCGGCGAGCTCGGCGGCGCGGTGCTCCAGCGGGCTGTGCCGCTGGGCTCGTCGATCAACTCGCACCGTCACGGCGGACTCCTTCCGGGTCGTAGAACACCGGCTCGCCGACGCGCACCGGCACCACCCGCTGCCCCAGCGGTACGTCGAGCACCTGCCCGTGCCGCTCGCGCCCGCGGCTGACCAGCGCCAGGGCGAAGGTGCGGGCGAGGATCGCGCTGCGGTAGCTGGAGGTCACGTGCCCCAGCGGCCGCCGGTCGTCGTCGACCAGGTGCGCGCCTTCGGGCAGGAGCTCGTCGGGGTCCTCGGGCAGCAGGCCGACGAGCTGCTTGCGGTCCGCCCTGGCGGTGTCGGCCCGCTGGAACGAGCGGCGCCCGAGGAAGTCCTTGCGCCGGGAGACCGCCCAGTCCATGCCCAGGTCGAAGGGCGTGACGGTGCCGTCGGTGTCCTGCCCGGCGATCACGAAGCCCTTCTCGGCGCGCAGCACGTGCATGGTCTCGGTGCCGTAGGGCGTGGCGCCGGCGTCCATCACCTCGTCCCACAGCGCCGCGCCGTACCAGGCGGCGACGTTGATCTCGAAGGCCAGCTCGCCGGAGAACGAGATCCGGCAGATCCGCGCGTCGATCCCGTTGCGCAGCACGGTCTCCCGGAGCTGCAGGAAGCCGAATCCCTCGGCCGAGACGTCCAGCCGCGGTGCCAGCCGGGCCACCAGATCGCGCGATCCCGGGCCGGTGACCGCGACCGCCGCCCACTGCTCGGTCACCGAGGTCAGGCGCACGTCCAGGTCGGTCCACTCGGTCTGCAGCCACTCCTCCAGCCAGTCGAGCACCCGGGCGGCGCCGCCGGTGGTGGTCGACACCAGGTAGCGGTCCTCGGCCAGGCGCAGCGCCACGCCGTCGTCGAAGACCATGCCGTCGGTGGTGCACATGATCCCGTAGCGGCCCTTGCCGACGGCGAGCTTGGCGAAACCGCCGGTGTAGACGCGGTTGAGGAACTCCGGCGCGTCCTGGCCGACGACCTCGATGCGGCCCAGCGTGCTGACGTCCTGCGCGGCGACGCCGGTGCGCGCGGCCAGGCACTCGCGGCGCACCGCGGCGGCCATGTCCTCTCCCGCGAGGGGGTAGTGGCGCGGGCGCTTCCACTGCCCGACGTCCTCGAAGACGGCTCCCCTGGCGACGTGCTGGGCGTGCATCGGCGTGGTGCGCACCGGATCGTGCAGCGCGCCGCGCTCGCGCCCGGCCCACAGCGCCACCTGGACCGGGACGTGGGGCGGGCGGAAGGCCGTGGTGCCGACCTCGCCCGGGGTGTTGCCGAGCAGTTCGGCGAGCACGCCGATGGCGTTGACCGAGGAGGCCTTGCCCTGGTCGCTGCCGGTCCCGATGGTGGTGTAGCGCTTGATGTGCTCCACCGAGCGCATCCCCGCCTCGACCGCGCGGCGGATGTCGGCGACGGTGGCGTCGCGCTGCAGGTCGACGAAGTGCTCGCGCCAGTCGCCGTCGTGCACCAGCCACTGCGGCCGGGGCGCTGCGATCGGCTCCGGTGGCAGGTCCGGGGGTTCCGGGGGTTCGGCGGGGAAGCCCGCCTCGCGGGCGGCCTCGGCGCCGGCGGCCAACCCCGCGGCCAGGCAGCCGGGCAGGTCGAAGGTTCCCGCGGCCGCGCCGACGACCTCCGGACCGGTTCCCGGGACCGGCAGGAAAGCCGCTCCGCTCCAGCGGATCTCACCGCCGAAGAGGTGCAGCACCGGGCTCCACCCGCCGCCGACGGCGAGCAGATCGCAGCCGATCTCCTCGCCGGTGGTCAGCCGGACGGATTCCAGGTGCTCACCTCGGGTGGCGGTCACGGCTCCGGGGATCACCCGGGCGCCGAGCTCGCGGGCCCGGTCGGCCAGGTGCCGCGGCGGTTCGTCGCGGGTGTCGACGACCGCGCGCACCGGGCACCCCGCGGCCACGAGGGCTTCCGCGGTCGCGTAGGCGCTGTCCTCGGTGGTGGCCACGACCGCCTCGGTGCCGGGAAGCACGGCGAAGCGGTGCAGGTAGGTGCGCACGGCCGAGGCGAGCATGACGCCGGGCCGGTCGTTGCCGGCGAACACCAGCGGGCGCTCGTGCGCGCCGGTGGCCAGGATCAGCCGCGCGGTGCGCACGTGCCACATCCGGGTGCCCTGGGCGATGAGCAGGTAGCCGTGGTCGTAGTGGCCCACCGCCGTTGCCCGGCGCAGCACGTGCGTCTCCGGGTGCTCGGCGAGCTCGGCCACCGCGGCCGAGATCCACTCCTCGGCGCGGTCACCGCCGAGCTCGTCGCCCTGCTCGACCAGGAGCACCCGCGCACCCCCGCGCCCCGCGGCCAGCGCGGTGGCCACACCGGTCGGCCCGCCGCCGACCACCACGACGTCGAAGTGCGCGTACTTGCGGTCGCAGTCCGGGGGATCGCCCTCGGACAGCCGCCCGACGCCGGCCAGGCTGCGCGCGACGAGGCCGTCATCGAGCTCCAGGGTGGTGGCGGGAACCATCGGGTCACCGCCGACCTGGACGTAGGCGTTCGGCTCGGTGCAGTCGGCGGTGAGCACGCCGCGCGGGCGGTCCCGGTAGATCGAGCGCGCCACCTCCCGCCGCCCGTTGGCCAGCAGCGCCGAGGCGAGCGTGTCGCCGGGGTGCCCGGTGCAGTCGGTGCCGTCGAAGGTGAACCGGACGTGCCGGGTCCGGTCGATCCGCCCGCCGGTGGGCAGTCGCATCAGCGCACCTCCCGCATCTCGTTGGTCACGGTGTCGCGCTCGACGACGAACCACCGGCGGCAACCGGCCGCGTGCACCCAGCGCTCCCGGAACCAGCCGGCCGGGTTGTCCCGCACGAACAGGAACTCGCCCCAGGAGGCGTCGTCGAGCGCGTCCGCATCGACCGGGTGGGTGACGTCGGCCTGCCCGCCGCAGCGGAACTCCCCCTCGTCGCGGTCCCCGCACCAGGGACACCGGATCAGCAGCATCGTCACCTCCCGAGTTCCGGCCCGGACCGCGGCATCGCGCACCCGCTAGTGCGCCACGCCCGCGGCGCCGTGCTCGTCGATCAGCGCTCCCGTGGTGAAGCGGGACAGCGCGTAGGGCTCGGCCAGCGGGTGCGGCCGCCCGTTGGCGATGGTGTCCGCGTAGACCCAGCCGACCCCCGGGGTGGCCTTGAAACCGCCCGTCCCCCAACCGCAGTTGACGAACAGCCCTTCCCAGGGCGCGGGGCCGATGATCGGCGAGGCGTCCGGGGTGACGTCCACGGTCCCCGCCCAGGTCCGGATCACGTGCGCCCGAGCGAAGATCGGGAACAGCTCCAGCGCGGCGGCCAGCTGCCGCTCGACGACGTGCACCGAGCCGCGCTGCCCGTAGCCGTTGTAGCCGTCGATGCCTGCGCCCAGCACCAGCTCGCCCTTGTGCGCCTGGCTGCAGTAGACGTGCACGTGGTTGGACATCACCACGCACGGGTGCACCGGTTCCAGCAGCTCGGAGACCATCGCCTGCAGCGGGTGGCTCTGCAGCGGCAGGCGCAGCCCGAGCTGGTCGGTGAGCGTGCTGGTGCGCCCCGCCGCGGCCAGCGCGACCCGATCGGCACCGATGTCGCCCAGCGAGGTCCGCACGCCCCGCACCCGGTCCCCGTCGGTCAGGAACCCGGTGACCTCGCAGCCCTGCACCAGGTCCACGCCCATCTCGTCGGCGCGCTTGGCGAAGGCCCACGCCACCCGGTCGTGCTTGGCGGTCCCGCCGCGCGGTTGCCAGGTCGCGCCCAGCACGGGGTACCGGACGTCCGGGGAGACGTCGAGGATCGGGCAGATCCTGGCGATCTCGTCGGGCCCGACCCACTCGGCGTCGATGCCGTTGAGCCGGTTGGCGTGCACCCGCCGGTTGGCGTCGCGCGCCTCCTGCTCGCTGTGCGCGAGGTTGAGCACGCCGCATTGGCTGAGCAGCAGCTCGCAGTCGAGCTCGGCGGCCAGGGTCTCCCAGAGCTTCAGCGCGTGCTCGTAGATGCCCGCGCTGGCGTCGAAGAGGTAGTTGGAGCGGATGATGGTGGTGTTGCGGGCCATGTTGCCGCCGGCCAGCCAGCCGCGCTCCAGCACCGCGACGTCGCGGACGCCGTGGTTGCGCGCCAGGTAGTAGGCCGTGGCCAGCCCGTGGCCGCCGGAGCCGACGATCACCACGTCGTAGTGCCGCCGGGGGTCGGGATTGCGCCACAGCCTGGGCGGCGGTTCGGGTAGGACTGCTGCTGCCACCGCGACCTCCCAGAGAGATCCGGGCCTGGCGTCGGTGCGGCGAATCCGGATGAACTTCGCGAAATCCCCGCTGTGCGGTCAGGCTACGAGCGTCGCGCCGACCCGGTCAACGACACGTCCGATTTGGACCGGAGCGGTCCGTATTGACGCCGTTTTTCGTTGATTCCCAACAAGATCCGCTGTCGCGAAGAGCTGGGAAATTACCCCTCCCGTGTCCTTGACGCACCCCTGTGATGAGGCGCACTGTTGCGATTAACGCAGAGAGTTGTCGTAGGCGCAACAAGGTGGCAGCCATGGTCACTAGCGTTGGCACCCTCGTCATCGGCGCGGGCATCGTCGGCACCAGCACCGCCTACCACCTGGCGAAGCTGGGCATCACCGATGTCCTCGTGGTCGACCAGGGACCGCTGCCCGCCACCGGCGGATCGAGCTCGCACGCGCCGGGCCTGGTCTTCCAGACCAACCCGTCGCTGTCGATGAGCCGCCTGGCCGCCGAGACCGTGGCGCTGTACTCCGGCCTGGAGGTCGACGGACTCCCCTGCTTCCACCCGGTCGGCGGCATCGAGGTGGCCACCACCCCGGAACGCTGGGACGAGCTGGCCCGCAGGCACGGGATGGCCACCGCCGCGGGCATCGAGGCCCAGCTGCTCGACCCCGGTCAGGTGCGCGAGCGCTTCCCGCACGTCGACGCCGACCGGCTCCACGGCGGGCTGCACGTGCCCTCCGACGGCGTCGCCAAGCCGGTGCGCGCGGCCGAGGCGATGATGCGCGAGGCCCGCGAGCTGGGCGTGCGCTTCCTCGGCGGCACCGAGGTCACCGGCTTCGACGTGCGCGACGGGCGGGTGCGCGCGGTGCTCACCAGCGCGGGCGAGATCGCCGCGGACACCGTGCTGTGCTGCGCGGGGATCTGGGGTCCGACGGTCGGCAGGCTGGCCGGGGTGAGCATCCCGGTGCTGCCGGTGGGGCACCAGTACGCGGTGACCACGCCGGTGCCGGGGCTCGAATCCGGCGAGGACGAGGTCGCGCTGCCGATCCTGCGCCACCAGGACCACTCCATGTACTTCCGGCAGATCCGCGACCGCGTCGGCATCGGCTCCTACCGGCACCGGGTGATGCCGGTGCACAGCGACGAGATCGCCCCCACCGCCGCGCCGGGCGCGGGGACCGAGGCTCCCCCGGAGGGCGGCGGCTGGAAGGGGATGGCCTCGGTGCAGGCCTTCACCCCGGAGGACTTCACCGGGCCGTGGGAGGAAGCCCGCTCGATGCTGCCCGCGCTGCGCGGCAGCGAGATCGGCGAGGGCATGAACGGCCTGTTCCTGTTCACCGCCGACGGGATGCCGGTGCTCGGCCCCGCACCCGAGCTGGACAACTTCTGGGTCGCCGAGGCCGTGTGGATCACCCACGCGGGCGGTGTCGGGCGCGCCATGGCGCAGTGGATCTCCGGGCAGGTGCCCGACATCGACCTGCGCCAGGCCGATCTGCGCCGGTTCGAGGACTTCGCGCACGCACCGTCCTACGTGGCCGAGCGCAGCGCGCAGACCTTCCGCGAGGTCTACGACATCATTCACCCGCAGCAGCCGCCCGCGCGGCCGCGGGGACTGCGCACCAGCCCGTTCCACGAGCGGCAGCGGGAGCTGGGCGCGGTGTTCCTGGAGGCCAACGGCTGGGAGCGGCCGCACTGGTACGACGCCAACGCCGGGCTGCTGCGCGGCCGGGAGATCACCGCGCCCGGTCCCTGGGCCGACCGGTTCTCCTCCCCGATCGCGGGCGCCGAGCACCAGGCCGCGCGCGAGCGGGTGGCCATGTTCGACATGACCTCGCTGGCCCGCGCCGAGGTCACCGGTCGCGGCGCGCTGAACCTGCTGCAGGGGCTGACCACCAACGAGCTGGACCGCCGACCCGGCTACGTGACCTACACGCTGATGCTCGAACCCACCGGCGGCATCCGCGCCGACATCACCGTGGCGCGGCTGGAGCCGACGCACTTCCAGGTGGGCTGCAACGGGCCGCGGGACATCGCCTGGCTGCGCGCGCACGCCGACGAGACCACGCACGTCCGCGACATCACCGGCGGCACCTGCTGCATCGGCCTGTGGGGCCCGAACGCGCGCGACGTGCTCGCGGCCCTGGCCGACGTCGACGTGTCCAACTCGGCGTTCCGGTTCTTCCGCGCGCGGCGGCTGCACGTCGGCGAGGTGCCGGTGGTGGCGCTGCGGCTGTCCTACGTCGGCGAGCTCGGCTGGGAGCTCTACACCTCGGCGGAGTTCGGCAGGCGGCTGTGGGACCTGCTGGCCGAGGCCGGCGAGCCCCACGGGATCTTCGCCGCCGGCCGCGGCGCGTTCAACGGGATGCGCCTGGAGAAGGGCTACCGCGCCTGGGGCGCGGACATGTGGAGCGAGCACGACCCCGACGAGGCCGGGCTGGCCTTCGCCGTCCGGCCGGACAAGGGCCAGTTCGTCGGCAGGGAAGCGCTGCTGCGCCGCCGCGAGACACCTCCGCGGCGCCGGCTGTGCTGCCTGCGCGTGGACGACGGGACGGTGCTGATGGGCGGCGAGCCGGTGCTCTCCGACGGCGCACCGGTCGGCTTCACCACCAGCGCCGGGTACGGCCACGCCGTCGGAG
This sequence comes from Saccharopolyspora griseoalba, assembly GCF_042665275.1. NCBI lineage: Bacteria > Bacillati > Actinomycetota > Actinomycetes > Pseudonocardiales > Pseudonocardiaceae > Saccharopolyspora > Saccharopolyspora griseoalba. The sequence continues at coordinate 47,578 of NZ_JBHTCJ010000016.1, forward strand.
CCAGCCTCGCCTACGCCTGGCTGCCCGCGGAGCGGTCGGCACCGGGCAGCTCGCTGGAGGTGTCCTACTTCCACCACCGACATCCCGCGACGGTCGTCGAGGACCCGTTCTTCGACCCCGAGATGACCCGCATGCGCGCGTAAGGACGGTCCGCACGGACACATCAGGCGACCTCCGGCCACGGCCCGAGGTCCACTCCCCGCACCCCGAAAACCCCCGCGACAGCGCACAGCCGTCTCGCGGGAACTCACCCACCTCGCTCTTCCCGCGAGACCCGTCAACAGTCACTCGGACGTGACCACTGGAGGGCACGATGACCATCAACCCGAACCCCGGGGTCCTGCTCTACCCGCGACTGCGGAAGTCCCCGTTCTTCTACGCCTCGCGGCGGCACGGCGTGGAGCTCTACAGCGTGTACAACCACACGTACCACGCTCGGCACTACGGCGATCCCGTCGAGGAGTACTGGGCTCTGCTCGAAGGCGTGACGCTGTGGGACGTCGGCGTGGAGCGGCAGGTCGAGATCACCGGCCCCGACGCGTTCGAGTTCACCAACATGCTCGTGCCCCGCGACCTGAACAAGTGCAAGGTCGGGCAGTGCAAGTACGTGTTCGTCACCGGCATCGACGGCGGGATCCTCAACGACCCGGTGCTGCTGCGGCTCGGCGAGAACCACTTCTGGCTGTCGCTGGCCGACAGCGACATCCTGATGTGGGCCAAGGCCCTGGCCCACGGCCTCGGGATGAACGTGGAGATCCGCGAACCCGACGTCGGCCCGGTGCAGGTCCAGGGCCCGCTGTCCGGCGCGGTGATGACCGAGCTGTTCGGCGAATCCATTTTGGATATTCCCTATTACTACGCGGTGGAGCGGGAGATCGACGGCATGCAGGTCGTGGTCTCGCGCACCGGCTACACGGCCGAGCTGGGCTACGAGATCTACCTGCACAACGCCTCCCGCGACGGGGTGCGGCTGTGGGATCGCATCTGGGAGTCGGGCGAGCCGCACGGGCTCAAGGTGATCGGCCCGTGCCACATCCGCCGCATCGAGGCCGGAATCCTGTCCTGGGGTTGCGACATCACCGCCGACACCAACCCCTTCGAGGCGGGCTACGGCTTCGAGAAGACCTGGATGGTCGATCTCGACCAGGAGGCCGACTTCATGGGCAAGGACGCCCTGCGGCGGATCAAGTCCGAGGGCACCACCCGCAAGCTGGTCGGGGTGGAGATCGGCGGGCCGAGCGTGGGGTCGTTCAACGACGGCTCGATGATCGACGTCTTCGACGTGCACGACCCGCACGGGCTGCGCATCGGCGAGGTCACCTCCGCCTGCCGCTCGCCGCGGCTGGAGCGCAACATCGGCTACGCGATGGTCCCGATCGCCTACCACGAACCGGGCACCGAGCTGATCGTGCACACCCAGCACGGACCCCAGCAGGCGGTCGTCGTGGAGAAGCCCTTCCTCGACCCGACCAAGGACATCCCCAAGCGCCTCCTGCGCACGGCCTGAAGGGGGTAGGAGATGACCGAGACGACGACGATGGCCGGAGCGGCGCTGCACCGCTCCCTGGCGGCGATGCGCTACGAGGTGCTGCCGGTCAAGGGCGCGGTCACCCAGGCCGAGCTCTTGGAACCGGGCAGCGCGGTCACCGTGACCGCCTCGGCGGGCAAGGGCATCGAGGCGACGCTGGACACCGCCGCCCGGCTCGCCGCGCTCGGTCTGCACGTGGTCCCGCACCTGGCGGCCCGGTCGGTCGGTGATCGCGCGCACCTGCGGGCGATCACCGACCGCCTGGCCGGCCTCGGCATCACCGAGGTGTTCGTGATCGCGGGCGACAGCCCGCGGCCGGTCGGCGAGTTCCCGGACTCGCTGGCGCTGCTGCGGGAGCTGGCGGAGCTGCCCGACCGGCCGCGGCGGGTCGGCATCGCCGGCTACCCGGAGCGGCACGCGTTCATCTCCGACGCCTCGGCCATTCGGGCGATGACCGATAAAGCTCGCTACGCCGACTACGTGGTCTCGCAGATCTGCTTCGACCCGAAAACGATCTCCGAGTGGGCGCTCGACGTGCGGAATCGCGGCGTGGAGCTGCCGATCTACGTCGGCGCGCCCGGAGTGGTCGACGCGCGGCGGCTGTTGCGCATCGCGCTGAAGATCGGGTTGGGTGAGTCGACGCGCTTCCTCAGGAAGCAGTACGGAACCGTGTCGCGAATGCTGACCCGCTACACCCCCGAGGAGTTGCTCGACGAGCTGTCCCCGCAGCTGATCGACCCGGCTTCCGGGATCGCGGGCTGGCACCTGTTCACCTTCAACGAGATAGCCACGACCGTGCAGTGGCGGGACGAGCTGGAAGCCCGACTCGCGGGCCGCACCGACCAGTCGGCCTAGCCCTGCACCGGCAATCGTCCGGGTGACCACCAGGGAGGTCCCAGCATGTCCATTCCGTCCGATCTGGACATCTCGCGTGCCACGCCGCTGCGTCCGCTGACCGACATCGCGGCGCAGCTGGGCATCGGCGAGCACCTGCTCGAGCCCTACGGGCGCAACGTCGCGAAGATCTCGCTGGACGCCGCCACGGAGCTCGCCGATCGCCCGCGGGCGCGCTACGTGGTGGTCTCGGCCATCACCCCCACCCCGCTCGGCGAGGGCAAGACGACCACGACCGTCGGGCTCGGGCAGGCGCTCAACCACATCGGCAAGCGCTCGGCGGTGGCGGTGCGGCAGCCGTCGATGGGCCCGACCTTCGGCATCAAGGGCGGGGCCGCGGGCGGCGGGTACAGCCAGGTCGTGCCGATGGAAGCGCTCAACCTGCACCTCACCGGTGACATGCACGCGGTCACCGCGGCGCACAACCTGCTCGCCGCGATGGTGGACAACCACCTGCACAAGGGCAACGAGCTGGGCATCGACCCGCACCGGATCACCTGGCGGCGGGTGCTCGACGTCAACGACCGGGACCTGCGCAACATCATCACCGGGCTCGGCGGCAAGCAGGACGGCTCCCCCCGGCAGGCCGGCTTCGACATCACCGCGGCCAGCGAGGTCATGGCGGTGCTGGCGCTGTCCACCTCGCTGGCCGACCTGCGCAGGCGGCTGGGCCGGATCGTCATCGGCTACACCGGCGACGGGGAACCGGTCAGCGCCGAGCAGCTCAGGGCCGCGGGCGCGATGGCGGTGATCATGCGCGATGCGCTCAAGCCGAACCTGATGCAGACGACCGAGAACACCCCGGTCCTGGTGCACGCGGGGCCGTTCGGCAACATCGCGCACGGCAACTCCTCGATCGCGGCCGACCTGGTGGCCAGCCGGTGCACCGACTACCTGATCACCGAGGCCGGTTTCGGCGCCGACATGGGCGCCGAGCGGTTCTTCAACATCAAGTGCCGCACCTCCGGGCTGCGGCCGGACGCCGCGGTGCTGGTGGCCACGGTGCGCGCGCTCAAGGCGCACTCCGGGCGCTACAAGGTCGTGGCGGGCAAGCCGCTGCCCCCGGAGCTGCTGGCCGAGAACCCCGACGACGTGCTGGCGGGCGCGGCCAACCTGCGCAAGCAGATCGACAACATCCGGCTGCACGGGGTCTCGCCGGTGGTGGCGATCAACGCCTTCCCCACCGACCACGCCAGCGAGCACGAGGCGATCCGGCAGGTCGCCGAGGCCGAGGGCGCGCGGGTGGCGGTCAGCAACCACTTCACCGAGGGCGGTCCGGGCGGCACCGAGCTGGCCGAGGCCGTGGTGGAGGCCGCCGAGGAACCCGCCGGGTTCCAGCTGCTCTACCCCGACGAGGCGGACCTGCGCACCAAGATCGAGACGATCGCGACGAAGGTCTACGGCGCCGACGGCGTGTCGTACTCGGCGGCGGCGTCCCGCTCGCTGGACAGCTACGAGGCCAACGGCTACGGCGACCTGCCGGTGTGCATCGCCAAGACGCACCTGTCGTTGAGCTCGGATCCCGCGCTGCTCGGCGCGCCGACGGGCTGGACGCTGCCGGTGCGCGAGGTGCGCGCCTCGGTGGGTGCGGGCTTCGTCTACCCGATCTGCGGGGACATGCGCACCATGCCCGGCCTGGGGTCGCACCCCGCGGCCGAGTCCATCGACCTCGACGAGAACGGCGAGATCACGGGCCTGAGCTGAACCACCCCGACCGAGCGGGGGGCGAAACTCCCTCGAGTTCCGCCCCCCGTCCTTCGCAGTTCTTCGCGGTCTCCGGGGACGCCCGGGCGTGTCGTGGGGTCAGCTCGGGCGCGGCATGTACATGATCACCGCGACGCCGACCAGGCAGATCGCCGCGCCCGTGATGTCCCAGCGGTCCGGGCGGAAGCCGTCCACGACCACGCCCCACAGCAGCGAACCCGCCACGAACACCCCGCCGTAGGCGGCGAGGATCCGGCCGAAGTGCGGATCGGGCTGCAGCGTGGCCGCGAAGCCGTACAGCCCCAGCGCGATCACGCCCGCACCGATCCACAGCAGGCCGCGGTGCTCGCGCACTCCCTGCCAGACCAGCCAGGCCCCGCCGATCTCCGCGACAGCGGCCAGCACGAACAGCACCACGGAGCGCAGCACATCCATGCCCGGCACGCTAGCGGGTCCGGTCCGGGTTCACCTCGATCGGCACCGGGCTCTGCTCGGAGGCGCGCAGGTTGGTGATCAAGGCGGTGGACTTCCCGCCGAGCTGGCCCGCGATGTAGCGGTTCAGCAGCGGCAGCTTGGTCAGCAGCAGCGTGGCGCGGCGGACGAGCAGCTGCAGCCGGGAACCGGGGAGGAACCAGCGGGCGGCGTTGCGCCCGGTCTCCTGCTTCTCCTCGGCCACCGGCCGCCACAGGCGCTCGTAGTCGGCCAGCGCCGCGGGCACCGAATCCGCCCGCGCCAGGCGATCGGCGAGGACGTAGGCGCCCGCGACCGCCAGCGAGGCGCCCTGCCCGGCCAGCAGCGATACCGCGTAGCAGGAGTCGCCGAGCAGCACCACGCGCCCGGAGCTCCAGGTCGGCAGGTGGACCTGGGCGACCTGGTCGTAGTAGACGTCCTCGGCCGGGCACTCCCGCAGCGCCCGCGGCACCACCCAGCCCAGGTCGCGGTAGGCCTCGCGGACCGCGGCCTGCCGGTCGGCGGGCAGCGCCGGATCGGCCGTGCGGTGCACCCCGAAGGCGGCGACCCGGCCGTCGCGCAGCGCGTAGAAGCCCATCTCCCGGTCGTAGGTGTCGGTCAGGCAGAACCGGCCGCCGACCGCGGTGCGGATCTCCGGTGCGTCGAAGACGAACGCGGCGGTGTGCAGGCCCAAGTAGCGCAGGAACTCCTCCTCGGGACCGAACACCAGCTCCCGCACCGCGGAGTGGATGCCGTCGGCGCCGACCAGCAGGTCGGCCTCCACGACCTCGCCGCCGAGGTCGACCCGGACCCGCTCGCCGAGGTCCTCGACCCCGGTCAGCCGGGTGCCGAAGCGCAGGTCGACCGCTTCGGGAAGCGCTTCGCGCAGCACCTCCTCCAGGTCCGGGCGCATCAGGCTGAGCAGCCGCCCGGAGGCCACGGTCGGCGTCGCCAGGCTGGCCCGCTGCCTGCCCCGGTGGTCGACCAGGGCCATCTCCTCGACGGGATAGGCGTGCTCGCGGATCGCGGGCAGCAGCCCCATCGCTTCGGCCGCGTCGTAGCCCGGTCCGAAGAAGTCGATCATGTATCCCTGGGTGCGGGGCCCGGGCGCCTGCTCGACGAGCACCACCTCGTCACCCCGCGCGGACAACCGGTTCGCCAGCGCCAGTCCGGCGATCCCGGCTCCGCAGATCACGACCTTCACGCGAGCCTCCTTCAGGGGTTGTCCGGCAGCGCGCCGCGCGCCGGCGCGCCTGCACGGTCGACGAGCCGCCGCAGGACCTCCACGATCTGCTCGGTGTCCTGGCCCGCGCCCAGACCGCGGTGCAGCAGCAGGCCGTCGAGGGCGCCGCCCAGCACCGCGGCGGTCACCTCCGGCGCGGGGACCCCGTTCCGGGCCAGCAGCGCGCTCAGCCGATGGCTGAAGCCCTCGATCTCGCCGCGGATCCGCTCGCGCAGCTCCTCGTCGCGGGTGGCCGCGAGGTAGGCCTCGACGAACACCAGCGACGTCGGATCGTCGCCGGTGTAGCCCTCGACCGACGCGAACATGGTGCGCACCGCCTCCGCCGGGGGGGCCGTCTCGTCGAAGGCCGACTCGAACTCGGCCATCCCCCGCCGCATCAGCCCGGCGACGGCCTCGTTCATCAGCTCGCGCAGCGACGAGAAGTGGTAGTGCACCACGCTCGGATTCACCCCGGCCCGCTCGGCCAGCACCCGCGTGCTCACCCCGGCCCAGCCGCGCTCCGGGATGAGCTCGACGGCCGCTCCCAGCAGCTTCTGCCGGACCACCCGCCCCCGATCCGCCGCAGCCGACCCCATCACTACCTCCAGGACACTCGACCAGGGCACTCGCCCTGTACGACTGCCCTAATCGTACACGACGCGAGACCAGGTGTCCTCTTTTCATCAGAAGTCCCCGCACGCCCGGCTGGTGCGTGCGGGGACTTCTGATGAAAAAGGGTCAGCGGACTACGACGACCGGGCAGGCCGCGTGGTGCACCAGCTTGAGCGCGACCGAACCCACGAGCATGCCGGTGAACGCGCCGTGGCCCTTCTCGCCCAGCACCATCAGATCGGCCTGCTTGGACAGCGCGACGAACTCGTCGACGGTGTTGCCGCGCACCAGCCGCGAGCGGATGTCCACCCCGGGGTGATCGACCTTCACCGCCGAGACCGCGTTGTCCAGGGTCTTGCGGGCCTGGGACTCCAGATCCGCGTCGGTCGAGGGCAGCCGGTAGCCGAACTGCACCGGCTGGTGCCAGACGGTGATCGCGTGCACGATGCCGCCGACCTGCCCGACGTGGTCGGCCGCCCAGCGCAGGGCGTTCACCGACGCATCGGACCCATCAACTCCAGCGACCACGGTCTGCGGCATTCCCGAACCTCCTACGCCCACGGCACGACGACCGCAGCCTATGAGGCGAGGCGATCACCCGCACCCGACATCACACGACCGGCGGCACCGGGCGGCCGCCTACGCCCGCGAGTGCCAGTGCAGGTCCCGCAGCAGGCAGACCTCGGAGAGGTGGTGGATCAGCTCGCGGTGGATGTGCAGCACCAGGTCGGCCATCGGGGCGTCCGGGTACGGCTCCGCCGGGCCGCACGGCTGCCGGAGCCCGGCTTCGCCCAAGCCCCGCACCCCCGTCAGCCAGGCGTCCAGCTGCGCCTCGAGCTGGTCGAGCGCCGCGTCCGCGTCGCCCGCGTACTCCCACGACTCGTAGGAGGCCGCGGGCGCGCCGAAGTGCGCCGCGTTGCGGGCGGCGAGCACGCCGACGATGACGTGCCCGAGCCGCCAGGCGATGGTGGTGAACGGAGCGGGCTCCGGCGTGGGGAAGGCGTAGTCGATGGTGAACTCACCGCTGCCGGCCTGGACCGGCGCCGACGACGTCCCGCGCGGCCGCACGCTCCACGCCGCGGGAACCGGCGACCAGAAGTACTCCTCGTCGGTGAGCCCGCGGAGGCGGGGCCGCAGCTGATGGTCCCAGTGGAACTCGATCTGCGCGCGCAACGACCGGTTCCAGTCGACGTTCTCGGCATCCATGGAGCCACCGTGGCACCGGGGGCCGACAGCAGCACTCCGGCCTACTGCGGTCCCACGTCGGTCACGCGCAGCACGGCGTGCCCGGCCTCGTCGGAGGCCTCCAGGTCCACCTCGGCGCTGATGCCCCAGTCGTGGTCCTGCTCCGGGTCGGCGAAGACCTGCCGCACGACCCAGCGGGTGGCCTCCTCGGTGATCATCAGCAGCGCCGGGCCGCGCGCGTCCGGGCCGATGCCGATCTCGTCGTACTCCTCGAAGTACTCCTCGATCGCCTCTTCCCACGCCTGGGCGTCCCAGCCGTCCTCGCCGTCGAGCTCGCCGAGCTCGGCGTAGCGGCGCAGCGAGGCCAGCTCGACGCGGCGGAACATCGCGTTGCGCACCTGCACCCGGAACGCCCGGGTGTTGCGGGTGACCCGCTCGGGCGCGTGCTCGACGATCGGCGTGTCGTCCTCGTCGCCGGGGTTGCGCAGCTTCTCCCACTCGTCGAGCAGGCTGGAGTCGACCTGGCGGACCAGCTCGCCGAGCCACTCGATGATGTCGGTGAGCTCCTCGGTCTTGGCGTCGTCGGGCACGGTGTGCCGCAGCGCCTTGTAGACGTCGGCGAGGTAGCGCAGGACCAGTCCCTCGGAGCGCGCCAGCCCGTAGTGGTTGACGAACTCGACGAAGTTCATCGCCCGCTCGAACATGTCCCGGGCCACCGACTTCGGCGAGAGCTCGTGGTCACCGACCCACGGATGCCCCTTGCGGTAGGTCTCGTAGGCGGCTTCGAGGAGCTCCTCCAGCGGCTTGGGGTGGGTGATCTCCTCGAGCAGCTCCATCCGCTCGTCGTACTCCAGGCCGTCGGCCTTCATCTGGGCGACGGCCTCGCCGCGGGCCTTGAACTGCTGCTGGGCCAGCACCTGCCGCGGGTTGTCCAGCGTCGACTCGATCACCGACAGCACGTCGAGGGCGTAGCTCGGCGACTGCTCGTCGAGCAGCTCGATGGCGGCCAGCGCGAACGGCGACAGCGGCTGGTTGAGCGCGAAGTCGAACTGCAGGTCCACCGTCACCCGCACCCGGCGGCCCTGCTCGTCGGGCTCGTCGAGGTGCTCCACGACGTCGGCGGCCAGCAGCGCCCGGTAGATCGCGATGGCGCGCAGGACGTGCTTGCGCTGGGCTGGCCGGTCCTCGTGGTTGTCCTCCAGCAGGTGCCGCATCGCGGTGAACGCGTCGCCGGGGCGGTTGATCACGTTGAGCAGCATCGAGTGGCTGGCCTTGAAGCTGGAGCGCAGCGGCTCCGGCTCGGCCTCGACGAGCTTGTCGAAGGTCTTCTCGCTCCAGGACACGAAGCCCTCGGGCGCCTTCTTGCGCACGACCTTGCGCTTCTTCTTCGGGTCGTCGCCGGCCTTGGCCAGCGCCCGCTCGTTCTCGATCTCGTGCTCGGGCGCCTGCACCACCACGAACCCGGCGGTGTCGTAGCCCGCGCGACCCGCGCGACCGGCGATCTGGTGGAACTCGCGCGCCTTGAGGTGCCGGGTGCGCACCCCGTCGTACTTGGTCAGCCCGGTGATCAGCACGGTGCGGATGGGCACGTTGATGCCCACGCCGAGCGTGTCGGTGCCGCAGATGACCTTGAGCAGCCCGGCTTGCGCGAGCTGCTCGACCAGCCGCCGGTACTTGGGCAGCATCCCGGCGTGGTGCACGCCGATGCCGTGGCGCACCAGGCGCGAGAGGGTCTTGCCGAACCCGGCGGTGAACCGGAAGTCGCCGATCGCCTCGGCGATGCGGTCGCGCTGCTCGCGGGAGGCGACCTTGACGCTCATCAGCGCCTGCGCCTGCTCCAGGGCTTGGGCCTGGTTGAAGTACACGACGTAGATCGGGGCCTGCTGCCCGGACAGCAGCTCCTCGATGGTCTCGTGCAGCGGCGTCTTGGCGTAGCGGAAGTTCAGCGGGATCGGCCGCTCGGCGGAGGTGACCACCGCGGTCTCGCGGTCGGTGCGCCGGGTGAGGTCCTTCTCGAAGAAGCTGACGTCGCCCAGCGTGGCCGACATCAGCACGAACTGCGCGCGGGAGAGCTCCAGGATCGGCACCTGCCACGCCCAGCCGCGGTCCGGCTCGGCGTAGAAGTGGAACTCGTCCATCACGACCTGGTCGACATCGGCCTCGGCGCCGTCGCGCAGCGCGATGTTGGCCAGGATCTCCGCGGTGCAGCAGATGATCGGCGCATCCGCGTTCACGCTGGAATCGCCGGTCATCATCCCGACGTTCGCCGCGCCGAAGACCTCCACGAGGCTGAAGAACTTCTCCGAGACCAGCGCCTTGATCGGCGCGGTGTAGAAGCTGCGCTTGCCCGCGGCCAGCGCGGCGTAGTGCGCACCGACGGCCACCAGGCTCTTGCCGGACCCGGTCGGCGTGCTGAGGATCAGGTTCGCGCCGGTGACGACCTCCATCAGCGCCTCTTCCTGCGCCGGGTAGAGCTCGATGCCCTGATCGAGGGTCCATTCGACGAACCCCTCGAACAACGAGTCCGAGTCCGGGTCGCCGGCGGTGGGGTCTGGGAGCTGGTCGGTGAGGTTCATCGCTCCCCCATCGTCCCCGGTCACCCGGAGGGCTGAGCAGGCGGGGTACCGGTCGGCGCGTGCTCCGGAGAGGTGGTCGAGCTGGTGCGCGGCGCTCCCGATCGGGGACCATCGGAGGAGGTCGTCCACGCGTGCTGGAAGGGAGCGTCGACCGTGGAGCGCAGCGTTCGGTTCGTCGGCGGGCCGCTGGACGGTCGCGTCCAGGACCTGCGGGAGCACGAGGCGGTGGCCGGGCGCCTGCTCAAGCACGTCCACCTGCACGAGGGACCCAAGATCGAGACCCACTACGAGCTGCACTACTCGCCGGAGAACGGCTGGGTCTACCGCCTGTGCGGAGCGGGCCCGTAGCGCCGTTCGGGGGAGGCCCGCCGCGCGCGGCGACGTTCTGCCGCAGGTGCGCGAGCCCTGCGACAGGGCTCACAGCTGTGATCGGTTTCGCCGCGTCCGTGTCGGCTTACCATTCTGGCCATGGTGGCGCACTCAACGTCGAGCGGCGGCAAGCCCGAGCTCGCCCTGGCCGCGGAGTTCGACGAACCCACCCGCGAGCAGTGGCGGGATCAGGTTCAGAAGGCACTGAAGCGCTCCGGGTTGCTCGGTGACGAGCCACCGGAGGGACCGGTCGAGGACGTGCTGGCCTCCCGGACCTACGACGGCATCGACATCCACCCGCTCTACACCGAGGCCTCCGAGGGGGCGGGGCTGCCGGGGCTGGCCCCGTTCGTGCGCGGTGCGCGCGCCCAGGGCAGCGCTGCCGAGGGCTGGGAGGTCCGGCAGCTGCACGAGCACCCGGACGCCGCCGAGACCAACCGCGAGATGCTCGCCGACCTGCACAACGGCGTCGGCTCGCTGTGGCTGCGGGTGGGCTCCGGCGGCATCGCCGCCGACGAGCTGCCCGACGCGCTCGACGGCGTGCACCTGGACATGATCACCACCGCCCTGGACGGCGGGGCCGAGTTCGCCGCGGCCGCCGAGGCGCTGCTGGCGCTGGCCGCCGAGCAGGGCGTGCCCGCCGGGCAGCTCCGCGGCAACCTCGGCGCGGACCCGCTCGGCGTGCTGGCCCGCACCGGGCGGCCGGGCGACCAGGCCGCCGCGGTGGCCCTGGCGCAGCGCTGCGCGAACGAGTTCCCGCAGCTGACCGCGCTGGCGGTGGACGCGCTCCCGCACCACGAGGCGGGCGGCTCGGACGCCCAGGAGCTGGGCTGCTCGCTGGCGGCGGCCACCACCTACCTGCGGTGGCTGACCGAGGCGGGCATGGACGTCGACACCGCGGCGCAGCAGCTGGAGTTCCGCTACGCGGCCACCGCCGACCAGTTCCTGACCATCGCCAAGCTGCGCGCGGCCCGCCGCCTGTGGGAGCAGGTCACCCGCTCCTGCGGGGCGAGCGAGCCGGCCCGGGCGCAGAACCAGCACGCGGTGACCTCGCGGGCGATGCTGACCCGGCGGGATCCGTGGGTGAACATGCTGCGCGGCACGATCGCCACCTTCGCCGCGGGCGTCGGCGGGGCGCGGTCGGTGACCACGCTGCCCTTCGACGCGGCGATCGGCCTGCCGGATGACTTCGCCCGCCGCATCGCGCGCAACACCCAGGCGCTGCTGCTGGAGGAGTCGCACCTGGCGCAGGTGATCGACCCGGCGGGCGGCTCCTACTACGTCGAGACGCTCACCGACGAGCTCGCCGAGGCCGCCTGGTCGTGGTTCCAGCGCATCGAGGCCGCCGGCGGGTTGCCGGCGGCGCTGGAGTCCGGGCTGGTCGGCGAGGAGATCGAGGCGACCTGGCAGCAGCGCCGAGCCGCGATCTCGCACCGCAGCGACGCGCTGACCGGGGTCAGCGAGTTCCCCGACCTGGACGAGGAGCCGCTGGAGCGCGAGCCCGCGCCCGAGCGGCCGACCGGCGGGCTGCCGGTGCACCGCTACGCCGAGGACTACGAGGCCCTGCGCGACGCCGCCGACCGGCACCGGGCCGAGACCGGCACCCGGCCCGCGGTCTTCCTCGCCACCCTGGGCCCGCTGGCCAAGCACAACGCGCGGGCGTCCTTCGCGCGCAACCTGTTCGCCGCCGGTGGCGTCGACGCCACCGAGGCGGGGCCGACCGAGACGGTCCAGGAGGTCCTGGCCGCGCACGACGGCGCCCCGGTGGTCTGCCTGTGCTCCAGCGACGCGCTCTACGCCGAGCGCGCCGCCGAGACCGCGCGGGCGCTCAAGGAGGCCGGCGCGAAGACCGTGCTGCTGGCCGGCGAGCCCGCGGAGCCGATCGAGGGCGTCGACGGTTACGTCCACGTCGGCTGCGACGCGCTGACCGTGCTCGAAGACGTCCACGCCGAGTTGGGAGTCCGAGGATGACCCAGATCCCGAACTTCGCCGAGATCCCCCTCGAAAGCCCGCGGTCCGCCGACGAGGACCGCTGGCAGCAGGAGGTGCGCGCGGCGACCGGCAAGGACCTCGACGCGCTGACCTGGGAGGCGCCCGAGGGCATCGGGATCCGGCCGCTCTACACCGAATCCGATGTGGACGGTCTGGACTTCCTGTCCACCTATCCGGGCATCGCCCCGTTCCTGCGCGGGCCGTACCCGACGATGTACGTCAACCAGCCGTGGACGGTGCGGCAGTACGCGGGCTTCTCCACCGCCGAGGCCTCCAACGCCTTCTACCGCCGCAACCTCGCCGCCGGGCAGAAGGGCCTGTCGGTGGCCTTCGACCTGGCCACCCACCGCGGCTACGACTCCGACCACCCGCGCGTGGCCGGCGACGTCGGCATGGCCGGGGTGGCCATCGACTCGATCTACGACATGCGGCAGCTCTTCGACGGCATCCCGCTGGACCTGATGAGCGTGTCGATGACCATGAACGGCGCGGTGCTGCCGGTGATGGCCCTCTACATCGTGGCCGCCGAGGAGCAGGGCGTGGCGCCGGAGCAGTTGGCCGGGACCATCCAGAACGACATCCTCAAGGAGTTCATGGTCCGCAACACCTACATCTACCCGCCGCAGCCCTCCATGCGGATCATCTCGGACATCTTCGCCTACACCAGCCGGAAGATGCCCAAGTTCAACTCCATCTCGATCTCCGGCTACCACATCCAGGAGGCCGGGGCCACCGCCGACCTGGAGCTGGCCTACACCCTGGCCGACGGCGTGGAGTACCTGCGCGCCGGGCAGCAGGCCGGGCTGGACATCGACGCCTTCGCCCCGCGGCTGTCGTTCTTCTGGGGCATCGGGATGAACTTCGCGATGGAGGTCGCGAAACTGCGCGCGGCGCGGCTGCTGTGGGCCAAGCTGGTCGAGCAGTTCGGCGCGCAGAACCCGAAATCGCTGTCCCTGCGCACTCATTCGCAGACCTCCGGGTGGTCGTTGACCGCCCAGGACGTCTACAACAACGTGGTGCGCACCTGCGTGGAGGCGATGGCCGCCACCCAGGGCCACACCCAGTCGCTGCACACCAACGCCCTCGACGAGGCGCTGGCGCTGCCCACCGACTTCTCCGCGCGCATCGCCCGCAACACCCAGCTGGTGCTGCAGCAGGAGTCGGGCACCACCCGCGTCGTGGACCCGTGGGGCGGCAGCCACTACGTCGAGCGGCTCACCGCCGATCTCGCCGAGCGCGCCTGGACCCACCTCACCGAGGTCGAGGACGCCGGCGGCATGGCCCAGGCCATCGACGCGGGCATCCCGAAGATGCGCATCGAGGAGTCCGCCGCGCGCACCCAGGCGCGCATCGACTCGGGCCGCCAACCGCTGATCGGCGTGAACAAGTACCGCTTCGACGGCGACGAGCAGATCGACGTGCTCAAGGTCGACAACGCCGACGTGCGCGCGCAGCAGCTGGACAAGCTGCGCAGGCTGCGCGAGGAGCGCGACGAGCGGGCCTGCTCCGACGCGCTGCGCAAGCTCACCGCCGCGGCCGAGGCCTCGATGTCCGGCGAGCGCCCCGACGACCTGGAGCACAACCTGCTCACCCTGGCCGTCGACGCCGCGCGCGCCAAGGCCACCGTCGGCGAGATCTCCGACGCGCTGGAGCAGGTCTTCGGCCGCCACTCCGGGCAGATCCGTACCATCACCGGCGTGTACCGGGAGGAGACCGGCGCCTCCGACCAGCTCGAATCGGCACGAGCGCAGGTCGAGGACTTCGCCGAGGTCGAGGGGCGCCGTCCGCGCATCCTGGTGGCCAAGATGGGCCAGGACGGCCACGACCGCGGCCAGAAGGTCATCGCCACCGCCTTCGCCGACCTCGGCTTCGACGTCGACGTCGGCCCGCTGTTCCAGACCCCGGCCGAGGTCGCCCGCCAGGCCGCCGAATCCGACGTGCACGTCGTCGGCGTCTCCAGCCTCGCCGCCGGACACCTCACCCTGGTGCCCGCGCTGCGCGACGAGCTGGCCGACGTGGGCCGCGAGGACGTGGTGATCGTGGTCGGCGGCGTCATCCCGCCCGCCGACTTCGACGCGCTCTACCAGGCCGGCGCGTCGGCGATCTTCCCGCCCGGCACGGTCATCGCCGATGCCGCCACCGGGCTGCTCGCCGAACTGCGCACGCGGCTCGAGCACTGATGGTCGGTCCTCGGTCCGCGCGCCGCGGCGCACCGAATCGACCGGTCGAGCGAGACGACTTCGGAGACAGCTTCTGATGCCACGCCGGATCGACGTCGACGCCTACGCCGCGGGCGTGCTGGAGGGCTCGCGGACCAAGCTGGCGCAGGCGATCACGCTGGTGGAGTCCACCAACGCCGCCCACCGCGAGCAGGCCCAGCAGCTGCTGGCGAAACTGCTGCCGCGCACCGGCGGTTCGCACCGGGTGGGCATCACCGGCGTGCCGGGCGTGGGCAAGTCGACCTTCATCGAGGCGCTGGGGTCGATGCTCACCGAGGCCGGGCGAAAGGTGGCGGTGCTGGCGGTGGACCCGTCCTCGACGCGCAGCGGCGGCAGCATCCTCGGCGACAAGACCCGGATGGGCAAGCTCGCCTCGGATCCCTCGGCGTTCGTGCGCCCCTCGCCCTCGGCGGGCACGCTCGGCGGGGTCGCCCGCGCCACCCGCGAGACGATCCTGCTGATGGAGGCCGCCGGCTACGACGTGGTGCTGGTGGAGACCGTCGGGGTCGGCCAGTCCGAGGTGACCGTGGCCGGCATGGTCGACTGCTTCCTGCTGCTGTCCCTGGCGCGCACCGGCGACCAGCTGCAGGGCATCAAGAAGGGCGTGCTGGAGCTCGCCGACGTGATCGCGATCAACAAGGCCGACGGCGAGCACGAGATGGAGGCCAAGAAGGCGGCCCGCGAGCTGCGCGGCGCGCTGCGGCTGCTCACCCCGGCCAGCCCGTCCTGGACGCCCCCGGTGCTGACCTGCAGCGGCCTGCGGTCGCTGGGCCTGGACGAGGTCTGGGAGCAGATCCGGCAGCACCACGACGCGCTGTCCGAGTCCGGCGAGCTGGCCGCCAAGCGCAGCCGCCAGCAGGTCGAGTGGACCTGGTCGATGGTGCGCGAGCAGCTGATGTCCGAGCTGGTGCACCACCCCGGCGTGCGGGCGATCGTCGACGAGGTCGAAACCGGCGTCCGCGACGGCGATCTCACCGCGGGCATGGCGGCCGGCCGCCTGCTGGAGGCCTTCCGCCAGCAGGGCTGAGCCCCGACTGCGGCGAACGGGTCAATCGCGCTCTCCGCGGGAACCTCCCCCTCCCCCGAAGGCGTCCCACGATCGATCGAACGATCTCGGTGGGAGGCAGTCGTGGGTGAGGCGCGCAACGAGTTCGCGGGCACCGCGGGCAACGTCGTGCAGGCCGGGCACATCAGCGGTGGGGTGCACTTCCACCAGCCCGCGAGGCCCGGGGTCCCGGTCCCCCGCCAGCTCCCGGCCCGGATCGCGCACTTCACCGATCGCACCGGTCCGCTCGCCCGGCTGGACTCCTGGCTGGACGACGCCGGGGACCACGCGGCCGCCGGGCTCGTGGTCGGTTCCGGTGGCATCGGCAAGAGCTCGCTGATCACGCACTGGGCGCACCGGGCGCGGGAGCGGTTCCCGGACGGGGAGCTCTTCGTGGACCTGCGCGGCTACCACGACCAGGGCCGGTGCAGCGCGGACGAGGCGCTGGAGCGGCTGCTGCGCTCGCTGGGCGTTCCGGGCGAGGAGCTGGCGATCGGAACCGACGCCAAGGCCGCGTTGTACCGCTCCTTGCTGCACGGTCGCCGTATGCTGATCGTGCTGGACAACGCCGCGACGGCGGACCAGGTCCGCCCGCTGCTGCCGGGCTCGCCGACCTGCCGCGTGGTGGTGACCAGCCGCAGCCACCTCACGAGCTTGACCACCGGAGAAGGAGCCCACCGGATGTCGCTGGACGTGCTGCCTCCGGAGCACGCGCTCGAACTGCTGCGCAGCGCCGCCGGTGCCGAGCGGATCGACGCGGAACGCGATGCCGCGGCCGAGCTCGCCGACTACTGCGGGCACCTGCCGCTGGCCCTGCGGATCGCCGCCGAGCGCCTCGCCGCGGCCGAGCACCTGGGCGTCGCCGAGCTGGTCGAGGAGCTCGCCGACGAGCGCGCTCGGCTGGACGCGCTCACCACCGACGACGACGCCGGCGCCGTGCGCGCCGTGCTGTCCTGGTCCTACCGCTCGCTGCCCGCCGAATCCGCGCGCGCGTTCCGCCTGCTCGGCCTGGTCGGCGGACCGGACGTCGAACTCGACACCGCCGCAGCGCTGCTCGACCTGCCGCGCGCCGGAGCCCGTCGCGTGCTCGGCGCGCTGGTCGGGGCGCACCTGCTCGACGAGCACCGCCCCAAGCGCTACCGCTTCCACGACCTGACCGCCCTGTACGCGGCCGAGTGCGCCCAGCGCGACGAGCCCGCGCCCGAGCGCGACGCCGCGGTGCAGCGGCTGCTGAGCTGGTACCTGCACGCCGCGATCGCCGCGGCCTGGTGCGCCGCACCGGAATTCAGCCGCCTCCCGATGCGGACACCGGACCCGGACGTCGAGGTGCCGGAGTTCGCCGACCGGCTCAGCGCGCTGCGCTGGTACGACGCCGAGCGGGAGAACCTGCTGGCAGCGGTGCGGTTGGCCGGTGAGCGCGAGCAGCACGTCCACGCCTGGCAACTGCCCACCGCCCTGTTCGGGCTGCTGCTGGTCCGCAGGCCGCTGGCCGACTGGATCGAGACGCACCGGATCGGTCTGGCGGCGGCCCGCGCGCTCGCCGACCAGCGTGCCGAGGCGTGGCTGCTGACCAGCTCGGCCATCGCGCACCGGCACCTGCGCGAGAGCGGCACCGCGCTGCGCGAGCTGGAGCGCGCCATCGAGCTGTGGCAGCGGACCGGACCGGCGTGGGCGCACGCGTGGGCGCTGCGCGACCTCGGCGAGCTGCAGGTCGGGATGGGGCGCGATGCCGAGGCCGACGAGGTCCTGGAGCGCGCGCTGGCCGCGCACGTCGAGCTCGGCGACGACTACGGCGAGGCGACGACGCTGTCGGTGCTGGCCAAGGCCGAGCACCGGCTCGGCCAGCACGAGGAGGCCCTGGACCACCTGCACCGCGCCATCGAGATCCGGCGCGCCCGCGGCGACGCCCGCAACGAGGCCAGCTGCCTGCACCACATCGGCCGCGCGCTGGGCGCGCTCGGCCGCACCGACGAGGCCCTGACCCACCTGCACCGCGCGATCGAGCAGCACGAGCAGCTGGACTCCCGCTTCGGGGAGGCCGAGGCCCGCGAGTTCCTCGGCGGACTGCTGCAGGACGTGGGCCGGTCGGCCGAAGGCCGCGAGCAGCTGCGCCTGGCCGCCGAGCGCTACGACGAGCTGGGCGTGCCGCACGACCTCGCCAGCTGAACCGCCGGCGAGAGCCCCTGCTCCGACCTGCCGGTGCCAGGTCGGTGATACTGAGCGGGTCAGCGACGGCGACCGGGACGGTGCAGCATGCGGATCCACGTCGACCAGAACTCCGACGTACCGCCGTTCGAGCAGATCCGCTCGACCATCGCCGAGGAGATCTCCTCCGGCGAGCTGGCGGTGGGCACCAAGCTGCCCACCGTGCGCGCGCTGGCCACCGAGCTCGGCGTCGCGCCGAACACGGCGGCCAAGGCCTACCGCGAGCTTGAGCAGGTCGGGCTGCTGGAAACCCGCGGGCGCGCGGGCACTTTCGTCAGCGACGCGGGCGACCAGGCCGCCGCGCGCGCCGCCGAGGCCGCCGCGTACTACGCGCAGGTCGCCCGCGCGCTCGGGCTCTCGCGCAGCGAGGCGCTGGCCATCGTGCAGGCCGCGCTCAAGTCCTGAACAACCGCTCGGGCACTTCGGAGGACGGCGCGGGCTCTCCGGCGCACGCCCCCTCGACGACCTCGCAGCCCATCTCGCGCCACCGCGCGGCCTGCTCCTCGGTCTCCACCCGCGGCACCCAGATCCGCACCCCGCAGGAGCGGATCATCGGCACCAGCGACCGCAGCGCCCGCACCTCGGCGACGTCGCCGAACCGCGCCTCGTGGGCCAGTCGCACGGCCTCGGCCGCGAGGTGCACCGAGGCGATCGGCAGCTCGCGCAGCAGGCGCAGATCCGCGGGCGAACCGCAGAACTCGTGCAGCGCGGCCCGCACGCCGCGGGCGCCGAGGTTGCGCAGGTTCTCCCGCGCCTCCTCGTCACCGCTGATCGCCGCGACCGGCGCGGACAGCCGCAACCAGCGCGGTTCCAGCTCGCCGTGGTCGAGCACGTCGTGCACCACCGCGGCCAGGTCCGGGTCCTGGGCCTGGTTCGGGCTCAACGACACCGACAACCGCACCCGGTGGCCCTCGCGGTGCCACTCGGCCAGCTGGTTCCAGGCGGTGCGCAGCACCCAGTCGCGCAGCGAAAGGGTCACCCCGGAGCGCTCGGCGAGCCGCTGGCAGTCGCGGTGCTCGACCACGCGGCCGTCGTCGGCGTCCCAGCGCAGCTCGGCTTCCAGGGAGGCGAGCTCACCGCCGTCGAGCAGCCGCTGCGGGCGGTAGACGACCTCGAACTCGCCCATCTCCAGCCCGCCGGGCATCACCGCGGCCAACCGGGCCTCGGTGCGCTCCTCGGTCGCGCCGTCCGGGTCGAACAGCGCCCACTGCCGCTTGCCCGCGGCGTCGGCCTGCCGCAGCGCCACGTCGGCCGACCACAGCAGGTCGGTCGCCTCGATCTCGCCGACCCGGCGGCGCACCACGCCGACGCTGGCCGAGGCCGCGATGCCGCGCCCGGAGACGTAGACCGGTTCGGCCAGCAGCTCGTTGATCTCGCGGGCCAGCTCGGGCACCTGCGGGGTGCCGTGCTGCTCCCGGACCAGCAGGGCGAACTCGGTCCCGCCGAAGCGGGCGACGATCGCCTCCTCGTTGGCCACCAGCTGTTCCAGCCGGCGCGCCACGGTCTTGATCAGCGCGTCGCCGACCTCGTAGCCCAGCCCGTCGTTGATCAGCTCGAAGCCGTCGAGGCCCAGGTGGTAGAGCGCCACCCTGGATTCCGGGGGCAGCTTGACCAGCAGGGTTTCCAACCTGCTCCGGAAGAACTGCCGATTGGGCAGACCGGTGAGCGCGTCGTGCAGCGCCTGGTGCTGGAAGCGCTCCTGCAGCAGGCGCAGCTCGGTGATGTCCTCGACCATCGTGACGACGTCGACCGGCTCGCCCGATGAGTCGCGCCGCACCGCCGCGCACAGGTGGACCCACGCGTCGGTGCCGTCGGCGCGCAGCAACCGCCTGCGATCGCCGATCCGCGCGCCGGCCGGCCCGTCGACGAGCTCGCGGTAGGCCGCCGAGAGGTGATCGGCGTCGTCGGGGTGGAAGACGTCCTGGATGGTCCGCTCGGAGAGCTCGCCGGCCGACGACCCCAGCAGCCGCTCCAGCGCGGGATTGACCCGCACCAGCCTGCCGTCGGTGTCGCTGACGGCCACGCCGATCGGGCAGGCGGTGAGCACCTCGTCGAAGCTCGCGCGCACCGCTTCGGGCGTCGCCGCCCGGGAGCTCCCGGCGAGCGCGCCGTCGGCCTCTCCCTCGGTCATCCCAACCCGTTCGTCGACTGGCAGCTCACCTGCTGCGTGCGGCGAGCGGAGGCGCTCCCGGCTCCCGCTTCCGAGGACGCCCCGCTCGCCGAATCGATCACCTCGCCGAACAGGTTACTCGGCGAGAGCAACCGATCGCGGAATTGATAGCACCTCGGCCCCTCCCGCGCGATCAACGGGCGGGGTCGAGGTGACTGCGAGCGGGTTGCGGCCGGAGCTCAGTGCCCCGCGGACTCCAAGGACTCGCCGTCGGCGACCAGCGCGTCCAGCTCGGCGATCTCCTGGTCGCCCAGCACCAGCGCGCCCGAGGCGGTGTTCTCGTCGAGGTGGGTCAGCGACGAGGTGCCCGGGATCAGCAGCACGTTCGGCGAACGCCGCAGCAACCAGGCCAGCGAGATCTGGGCCTGGGTGGCCTGGTGCTTCTCGGCGATCTTGGCCAGCAGGTCGTGCTCGCGCGCGTAGCTGTCGGCGAAGCCGGAGCCCAGCGGGAAGAACGGCACGAACGACACGCCGAGCTCGGCGGTGCGGTCGAGCAGGTCCGCCGAGGTCCGGTCGACCACGTTGTAGAGGTTCTGCACCGAGGCGATCTCGGCGTGCTGGCGGCCCTCCTCGAACTGCTCCAGGGTCACGTTGGACAGCCCGATCCCGCGCACCAGTCCCTGCTGCCGCAGGTCGGTCAGGGCTCCGAGCTGGTCGGCCAGCGGGATGGAGGTGTCCGCCTCGTGCAGCCGCAGGTTGACCAGGTCCAGGGCCTCGACCTTGAGCCGGCGCAGGTTGTCGTGCACCGCCGACCGCAGCGCGTCCGGGTGCTGCGAAGGCAGCCAGTTGCCGCGCTGATCGCGGTACGCGCCGATCTTGGTGGCCAGCACCAGGTCGTCGCCGTAGGGGTGCAGGGCCTCGGCGATGAGCTCGTTGACCACCCACGGCCCGTAGAAGTCGCTGGTGTCGATGTGGTCGATGCCGAGCTCGACGGCGCGGCGCAGCACCTGGATCGACCGTTCGCGATCGGCGGGCGGGCCGAAAACGCCCGGACCGGCCAGCTGCATCGCGCCGAAACCGACCCGGTGCACCCTCCGCTCGCCCAGCGGGAACACGCCACCAAGAGAATTCGCAGTCGTCACGCCGCGATGCTGCGCCAAATCCCGCGGTTCGGCAAGGAGCGCATTCTCATAGCGCGCGCCGTTCCGGGAGTACCGGCACCGGTTCAGACCTGGGGCATCAGCAGCAACCAGTATCCGCCGACGATCAGGGCGGCGGCACCGATCAGGAACCAGACGAACAACCACAGCCCGCCGGGCGCGCCGGTGAGCCGGGCGAGCTGGTCGGCGTCGGAGTCGCGCGCGCGGCCGCGGGCGCGCTTGCGGCTGAGCTCGCTGAGCGGGCGCAGCCCGCCGAGGAGCAGGAACCAGCACAGCAGCGACCCGCACAGCGCCTGCCAGGCCGGGGTGGCGAACCAGGACACCGCGAACAGCGCACCGCCGGTCACCAGCACCGACAGCACGCCGAAGGCGTTGCGCACGGCCAGCAGCAGCGCCACCAGCAGCGCGATCCCGGCCCAGAGCATCTGCCGCGCGAGATCGGCGTTGACCAGCCACGCCCCGCCCAGCCCGAGCAGCGAGACGGAGGGGTAGCCGGCGAGCAGGGTGAAGACCATGCCCGGCCCGTGCGCCTTGCCGGTCGACACGGTCAGCCCGGAGGTGTCGGAGTGCAACCGGATGCCGTTGAGCTTGCGCCCGCTGAGCAGCGCCACCACGGCGTGCCCGCCCTCGTGCGCGATGGTCACCACGTTGCGCAGCGGCAGCCAGCTGCCGCGGTTGAGGACCAGCGCGAGCGCGATCAGCCCCGCGACGAGCGAGGCGAGGTTGCCCGAGTCCATCAACCGCGCGGTGTAATCCCGCACCAAACCGTCCACAGCAGACACCCGAAGCACTCGACGACAGGACCCGGCCACCCTACCGAGCGACCCCACCCCCGAGGACCCGCGCGGGGGCATGCGGGTGAGGCGGCGTCCCTCTTGATGAAAGGAGTCCCGGGAGGGCCCGCCGGGACCTTTTCATCGAACGGGACGCCTCCCGAAGCGCCTCACCCCGAGCTGCGGGCCACCAGCGCCGGGGTGATCGCCGTGCGGCGGGAGGTGGTCTCGACGCCCGCGAGGCGGTCGTGCAGGACGCGCACCGCCTCGGCGGCGATCTCCGCCTGCGGCTGCCGGATCGTCGTCAGCGCCGGCTGCCCGAGCTCGGCGTACGGGATGTCGTCGAAGCCGGTCACCCGCACCTCCTGGGGCACGCGCACGCCCCGGCGGGCGAACTCGGCGAGCACCCCGAGCGCGATGACGTCGTTGCCGCACACCACCGCCTCGGGCAGCCCCTCCGACAGCAGCCGGCCGGCCGCCTTCTCGCCCCACTCCTTGCTGAAGTCTCCGAGCAG
Source organism: Saccharopolyspora griseoalba (assembly GCF_042665275.1). Taxonomy (NCBI): domain Bacteria; kingdom Bacillati; phylum Actinomycetota; class Actinomycetes; order Pseudonocardiales; family Pseudonocardiaceae; genus Saccharopolyspora; species Saccharopolyspora griseoalba. The sequence goes on from NZ_JBHTCJ010000016.1 coordinate 70,137, forward strand.
CACCTCGTCCCCGGCGCCCGCGCGCCGGTAGCCGTCGAGCCGCGACTGCGCCGAGGAGTCGGTCGGCTCTGCGCCGACGAAGACCGTCCGCCGCGCGTCGAGGTGCCCGAGCAGCTCGCGCATCCCGGCCTCGTTGTCCACGCCGACCCAGCTCGCGTCGAAGCCGTCGACGCGCAGGTCCAGCTGCACCACGGGAATGCGCGCGGCCGCGGCGGCCAGCGCTTCCTCGCTGCGCTCGCGGTGGCACGGGATGAGCAGCAGCGCGTCCACCCGGCGGTCCAGCAGCGCCTGCACCTGGCGGCGCTCGACCTCGGGCTGGTAGTCGGAGTTGGCCAGCAGCAGGCTCCGGTTGCCGCCCTGCAGCTGCTTCTCCACCTCCTCCACCAGGGTGGCGAAGAAGGGGTTGCCGATGCGGGGCACGACCATGCCGATGGTGTGCGTGGTGCGGCTGCGCAGCGACGCGGCCACCACGTTCGGCTCGTAGCCCAGCTCGCGCGCCGCGGCGACCACCTTGTCCCGGTTGGCCTGCCGCACTCCGCGCTGCCCGGACAGCGCCCGCGAGGCGGTCGCGACCGACACGCCCGCGTGCGCCGCGACGTCGTGAATCGTGACGCCCACGCGCTCCCCCTTCGTTGGATGGCGATCGGATTGTAATCGATTTCAGTCACATCGCCGGTATGGATGATCGATTCAGTGTGCTCCAATGTGCCGCGACGCGGAAACCGATTACACCCCTGCTCAATGACGAGTTGGAGCCTCGATGACCAACGAAGGGCGCCTGGAGCTGATCGGGGTCGGCAAGACCTACCCGGGCGTGCGCGCGCTGGAGGAGGTCGACTTCGACCTGCGACCCGGCGAGGTGCACGTGCTGCTCGGCGAGAACGGCGCCGGCAAGAGCACGTTGATCAAGATGATGGCCGGGGTGCACCGCCCCGACTCCGGCGAGATCCGGGTCGACGGGCGGGTCGTGCGCTTCAGCGGCCCGGAGGACGCCGAACGGCTGGGCATCGCGACCATCCACCAGGAGATGGCGCTGGTGCCGCAGCTGACCGTGGCCGAGAACATCTTCCTGGGCCGTCCACCGCGGCGCTTCGGCGTGATCGACCGGGCCAGACTGCGCCGCGAGGCCGGCGAGATCCTCGCCCGGATGGGCCTGTCGCTGGACCCCGACGCGGTGGTCGGCGAGCTGGGCGTGGCGCAGCGCCAGCTGGTGGAGATCGCCAAGGCGCTGAGCCTGGACACCCGCTTCCTGATCATGGACGAGCCGACCGCGGTGCTCTCCCGAACCGAGGTGGACCGGCTGTTCGGCCTGGTGCGCGAGCTGACCGCCCAGGGCGTCGGGGTCGTGTTCATCTCGCACCTGCTCGGCGAGGTCGCCGAGATCGGCGACCGGGTCAGCGTGCTGCGCGACGGCGCGAAGGTCGGCGAGCTGCCGGCTTCGGCCGAACCGGACGAGCTGGTGCGGCTGATGGTGGGGCGCACCGTCGACGACCAGTACCCGCCGCGCGAGGCCGAGATCGGCGAGGAGCGGCTGCGGGTGCGCGGGTTGACCACCCGCGGCCTGCTGGAGGACATCTCGTTCAGCGCCCGCGCCGGTGAGGTCGTCGGGATCGGCGGTCTGGTGGGCGCCGGGCGGACCGAGCTGGTGCGCGCCCTGTTCGGCGCCGACCACTACGACTCCGGCGAGGTCCTGGTCGACGGCGAGCCGGTCCCGCCGGGCGACATCGCCGCGGCCCGCGCGGCCGGGCTGGCCCTGGTGCCCGAGGACCGCGGCGGCCAGGGCCTGGTGCTGGGCGCCTCGGTCGCCGAGAACCTCGGCCTGGCAACGCTCTCGGACAGCACCCGGCGCGGGCTGATGGACCTCGACGAGCAGCGCAGGAGCGCCGAGGAGTCGGTGCGGCGGCTGCGCATCCGCGTCGCCGGGCTCGACCAGCCCGCGATGACGCTCTCCGGCGGCAACCAGCAGAAGATCGTCATCGGCAAGTGGCTGCAGGCGCGACCGAGCGTGCTGATCCTCGACGAGCCCACCCGCGGCATCGACGTCGGGGCGCGCGCCGAGATCTACGAGCTGATCAACGAACTCGCCCGCGCGGGCAACACGGTGCTGGTGGTCTCCAGCGACCTGCCGGAACTGCTCGGCCTCAGCGACCGGGTGCTGGTCATGGCCGACGGCCGCCTGCGCGGTGAACTCGACGGTGCCGAGGCGACCCAGGAGCGCGTGCTCGCGCTGGCGGTCTCGGCCGACTCCGAAGGGAACGACGATGCCTGACAACGAAGTCGGCGCCGGGACCCGGTTGCGGTCGGCGCTGGGGCGCGCCGGTGGGCCGCTGGGCGGCCTGGTGGTGCTGGTGGTGCTGCTCTCGCTGCTGTCGCCGGACTTCCTGACCGCGAACAACCTGCTCAACGTGGGCGTGCAGGCCTCGGTCGTGGCGATCCTGGCCTTCGGCCTGACGTTCGTGATCGTCAGCGGCGGCATCGACCTGTCGGTGGGCAGCGTCGCCGGGCTGGCCGGGATCGTGACCGGCTGGGCGGCGAGTTCGCTGGGACTGCCGATGTGGCTGGCGATCCCGGTCGGCCTGGCCTCGGGCGCCGCGGCCGGTCTGGCCTCCGGCGCGCTGGTCACCGCGGGCCGGGTGCCGCCGTTCATCGCCACGCTGGCGATGCTGTCGGTGGCGCGCGGCCTGGCGCTGGTGGTCGCCGACGGCCGGCCGATCTCGATGGACGGCTGGGTGGGCCGCATCGGCAGCGGCGAGCTGTTCGGCGTGCTGCCCTACCCGGTGCTGATCATGCTGGTGATCGGCCTGCTCACGGCGTTCGTGCTGCGCCGCACCTATGCGGGCCGCGCGATGTACGCCATCGGCGGCAACGCCGAGGCCGCCCGGCTCTCGGGCATCAAGGTCACCCGGCAGAAGCTGCTGATCTACGCGCTGTCCGGCCTGTTCGCCGCGCTGGCCGGCATCCTGCTGGCGTCCCGGCTGGCCTCGGCGCAGCCGGAGGCGGGCACCGGCTACGAGCTGGACGCGATCGCGGCGGTGGTCATCGGTGGCGCGAGCCTCGCGGGCGGTGTCGGTTCGGCGCTGGGCACCTTCGTCGGCGCCCTGGTGCTGGCGGTGCTGCGCAACGGGCTGAACCTGCTGGACGTCTCGGCGTTCTGGCAGCAGGTCGTGATCGGCCTGGTGATCGCCGCGGCGGTGCTGTTCGACACGCTGCGCCAGCGCCGCAGGGGCGGGCGCAAGACCCCGGTGCTGCGCACCCCGGCGGTGCGCCGCGCGGTGGCCGCGGTGACCGCGCTGGTCGTCGTCGCCGCGGGCTGGGCCGTCTACCAGCGCCAGCAGGCGGCGGATTCGGGCAAGCCGGAGATCGCGATGTCGGTCTCGACGCTGAACAACCCGTTCTTCGTGGATCTGCGCGCCGGTGCCCAGGCCGAGGCCGACCGGCTCGGCGTGGAGCTGCGCGTCACCGACGCCTCGGAGGACTCCTCGCAGCAGGCCAACGCGGTGCAGAACGCCATCGCGCAGAACTCCGACGCGATCATCGTCAACCCGGTGGACTCGGACGCGATCGTCCCGTCGGTGAAGGCCGCCAACGAAGCGGGCATCCCGCTGGTCGGCGTGGACCGCGCCCCCAGCGCGGGCGAGGTGGTCACCACGGTGGCCTCGGACAACGTCGAGGGCGGCCGGATGGCCGCGCGGAAGCTGGCCGAGCAGGTCGGATCCGGCCCGGTAGCGGTCCTGGAGGGCGAGCCCGGCACCTCGGCCGCCCGGGAGCGCGGCGAGGGCTTCGCCGAGGAGATCGCCAAGCACCCGCAGATCGAGGTCGTGACCTCCCAGCCGGCCGACTTCGACCGCACCAAGGCCCTGGACACGACGCAGAACATCCTGCAGGCCCACCCCGAGGTCCGAGGCGTGTTCGCGGCCAACGACGAGATGGCCCTCGGCGCGGTCAAGGCGCTGGGCGCCCGCGCGGGCACGGACGTCAAGGTCGTCGGCTTCGACGGCACCCCGGAGGGCCTGACCGCGGTCGGGTCCGGCCAGATCAACGCCGACATCGCCCAGCAGCCCAAGCTCCTGGGCGAGGCGGCGGTGCAGAAGGCGGTGGAGGCGGCCCGCACGGGCGACATCGGCGCCCGCGAGGCGACCAACATCCCGGTCCAGGCGGTGACGAGGGGAACCCTCGAAGCCTTCCGAGCGGCCAACCGCTGAGATGACAGGAAGGTTCCCTCGCTCGCGCGCGAGCGAGGGAACCTTCCTGTCAGTCGTCCAGCTTCTGCACGAAGGCCTCCCACTGCCGCCGGGAGAACACCAACGTCCCGCCCTCGCGGTCCTTCGTGTCGCGCACTCCGACCAGCTCACGCCCCGGAGCGACCTCGACGCACTCGTGGCCCGAACCGCTGCGGGACGACTTCCGCCACCCGATTAGCTCGTCGCTCATGCCGCCTCGCTCTCGTACAACTGCACGTACGAATTCAGTATCGCGCGTGACGCTTCCGCTGCTGAAGCTTGCTTGTCGAGGAGCTTCGCGGTTTCCAGGAACGGCTCGACGTCCTCCGGCTCATCGACGAAGGCTCCGGATCCTGGTCCTTCGAGGAAGATGACGGGACGCGATCTCACGAACTCGAACAGCACGAACCCACCGCTCAGCGCCGCGTGCGCACCCAGGTTCCGAGGAAGCACGCGAAGAATGACGTTCTCGGTTTCTGCCACCAGAGCAACCTGGCGAAGCTGTTCTGCCATGACATGTGGCCCGCCGACAGCTCGCGCGAACACCGCCTCATCCATGAAGGTGTGGAACTCGACGGGGTCGCGCTTGGTCAAGACCCCTTGCCTCGCCTGACGAGCTGCTACCCGCTCTTCGAGCACCGGCTCTTCGACTCCACCGGCTTCCATGATCTGCCGCGTGTAGTTACGGGTCTGCAGAAGCCCTGGAACCAGGTTGAGCGACACGTGCGTGATGCGCTTCGCCCGCTGCTCCGCGTCGATGATGCCCTTCAGCATGTGCGAGACGTCGCGGCCGAAGCCCCACCACACCGGTTCTTGGACCTCGCACGCCATCTTCAGCAGGCGGTCGCGATCCTCGCCCTCGACCTCCAGAACGCCCAGCAGGGCTTCGAGGTCATTCGGGCGCACACCGCGCTTCGCCGTTTCGATCCGGCTTAGCTTCGCAACGGACCACCCCAATGCCCGCGCGACCTCGCGGAGAGCCAGCCCCTTCGCGTTCCGAGCCGCACGAAGCTCCTTCGCCAGTGCTCGTGCCCTGGGAGTGTCCGCCATGGGCCATAGCCTAAGAGGCCAGCTCGCTTCCGAACCTCCCACCATCAGGTAATTGATCAGTTTTCCAACCTGCTGGCAATCTTTGCCAAACCGACAACTGGGGAGGCAACGATGCCCGCGAACCTCACCTACGTCTGGCGGCCGATAACCGGTGGCCGCCACGCGTTCCCGATCGACACCACCTGGCTGGAGGCCGACGAGGAGGCCACCGCCTACTGCGGTGCGGTGACCGTCGCCGACAACCTCCACCACACCACGGAACTCGCCTGGATCATGGAGCCGACCTGCACGGACTGCTGGCAGCACGTGGCGGCCAAGCTCATGGGCTGAGCATCCGCGCGGTTCCGCCGGCCGCTCGGCACCGGCGCGGTCCGGCCGTCACCGGTTCGCGCTGAGCCGTCCGGCATCGCGCCGCACCAGGCGCGATGCCATCAGCACGAGGAAGCCGCAGCAGGCGCTCAGCGCGGGAGCGGCGAAGGCCGCTCGGAGGTCGGCGTTCTCCAGCACGCTTCCGGCGAGGCTGGTTCCGATCGCGTTGCCCATGACGAAGATCGTGACCAGCCAGGCGAAGGCTTCGGTCGTCGTGCCCGCCGGGACGACATCTCCGATCACGGCGAACACGCAGGCCAGCGCGGGGGCCAAGCAGATGCCGCTGACCACCGCCAGCGGCAAGGATCAGCGCAGGCGGCGGGGTGAGGGCCAGCGGGACGTAGCCGAGCGCGAGGCCGAGCAGGAGCCAGGTCAGGCGCGACTGCGCGGTGCCCGGCCACTCGCGCGCGCCGTAGACCAGTCCGCCGATCAGCGCGCCGAAGGCGTTGGCGCCCAGGATGATTCCCGACAGCGTCGTCGAGTGCTGCGCCTCCGCGTAGGCGACGACCACCATGTTGAGCATGCCGATCGTCCCGCCGACGAACACGAAGGCCAGCAGGACCGACCGCAGCGTCGGCGACCGCAGCGGCCCGAGCCAGTCCGCTTCGCGGGGCTCCGCCCGCCAGGTGCGGGTGGGCGGAGCGGCCAGGAACCCGAGAGTTGCGAGCGCCGCGATCACCCCGGTCACCACCACCGCACCCGGAGTGCCGAGCGCGCTGGCGAACGCGACCACCAGCAGCGGTCCGGCCACGAAGATGACCTCCTGGAGCGCGGCGTCCAACGCGTAGGCCGCGCCGACCGCGCGGGGACCGTCCAGCACGTGCGGCCACAGCGAACGCAGGCAGGGCTCCAGCGGAGGTGTGAACAGCCCAGCAACCGCGATGGCCGCGGCCGCGAGCAGCACCTGATCGCGAGCGGTCACCGACAGCACGAGGAAACCCGCCGTCGACGCGGCGACGCTGCCGAGCAGCACCCGCGTCTGACCGCGCAGGTCGACGAACCGCCCGAGCACGGGACCGCCCACCGCGGTCGCGAGCCCGTACAGGGCGGCGAGGACGCCGACCACGGCGTAGTCGAACCCCTGCGCCCGCAGGAACAACGCGACCACGAGCGGTCCCATGCCGTTGGGCAACCGCCCGACGATGTTCGTCGAGACCAAGTGCTTCACGTGCCGCTGCCGAAGGCACTCGGCGTACGCCCGCATCCCCGCTCCCCCGTCGCCGAACCGATCGATCGACTCGCCAGCCTCGCAACGCGCGACACCCCGCACCAGAGATCGAACGAGTGAAGGCGTTCGCGATTCACCCGCGCACGACGACCATCCCGGCGTCGACGCCGGCCCCACCTCGATCGTGTGGCCCCCGTCCCCCACCAGCACCAGACACACCCGAAAACCCTCGGAAACACCACCCCGATTGGGAGGCCATTCCGTGCACGGATTGGGAGGTGATTCCGTGCACGGATTGGGAGGGGAATCGGGTGGGTCAGGTGAAGTAGTTGGGGACGTCCAGGGGGCCGCCTTCGGATTGGAACTCCTTCTGGACCGCGTGGCGGAGGGTTTCGTCCGCGAGGTAGTCCACTGCGGTCATCGCTAGGCCGGAGGCGCCGTCGAGGACCGCTGCGTCGCCCGCCTCCGAGGCCGCTGCGGCGGCGAACTCCTCGGTGTGCAGGGAGAGGTTGGGATCGCCCAGGCCGATCATGGGGTGGATCGACGGGAGGCGGTAGCTGATGTTGCCGAGATCCGTCGAACCCGTGAGGTATTCCGGGACCACGCCGCGCGGCAGCGAGGTGCGTCCGCGGGCCCGCTGGTGGCGGACCCAGCGGGCGGCGAGAGCTTCGTTGTGCCGGATCGGCAGGTAGGCCGGGTTGTGGTCCCAGCGCAGCTCGACTCCGCAGCCGGTCGTCATCGCCGCGCCTTCGGCGATCGACTCGATGCGGCTCGCCAGGTCCTGCAGGGAGCCCGGCTCCGGCGAGCGGGCGTAGAACAGCAGCGCTGCCCGATCGGGGACCACGTTCGGGCGCTTGCCGCCGTCGGTGATCACCCCGTGCACCCGGTCGGTGGAAGGCATGTGCTGGCGCAGCGCCGCGATGCCCTGGTAGCAGGCCACCGCCGCGTCCAGCGCGTTGCGGCCCATGAACGGCTGCGCCGAGGCGTGCGCGGCGATGCCGTGGAAGACGATCTCGACCTGGCGCCGCCCCAGGAACGGGTGGGTGGCGATGTCGTGCGAGAACGGGTGCAGCATCACCACCGCGTCCACGTCGTCGAAGAGGCCCGCGCGGGCGAGGTGCTCCTTCCCGCCACCGCCCTCCTCGGCCGGGGTGCCGAGCAAGCTCACCCGCCCGCCGGTGCGCTCGACCGCGCCGACCGCGGCCAGGAACGCGCCGACCCCGGCGGAGCAGATGATGTTGTGCCCGCAGCCGTGTCCGATGCCGGGCAGCGCGTCGTACTCGGCCAGCACCGCCACGTGCGGACCGCCGGAGCCCGCCGAGGCGCGCAGCGCGGTGTCCAGGCCGCCCACGCCCACCTCGGCTTCGCGGCCGTGCCGTCTCAGCAGCTCGGCGACCTGGCCGACCGAGCGGTGCTCGGCGAAGGCCTCCTCCGGGTGCGCGTGCAGGTCGTGGCTGAGCGCGAGCAGGTCCTCGGCGTGCTCGGTGACCCAGCGCTCGGTATCGGCGAGCAGCGCCTCCGAGGCGCCGGAGAACTCCGAGCGGATCGGCTCGGCGGTGGCCACCGCCTTCTCCGTCGCCGCGGCCACGGATCGCAGGTAGGAGTCGTCGGGCTGTGCGGGCTCGGTCACGCCCCGACTCTAGGCCGACGAACTACTGGCCGGAATACCGCGAATCGACGACATCGCGGCCGGAGTCGAGCACGCGGTGCGCCAGCACCGTCCCGCCGACCACCGCGGCCGGGATCACCACCAGCTGCAGCACCGGGACCAGGCACAGCAGGTAGGCGGGCAGGCCGAAGCCCAGCACCATGGCCCGGTGCTCGCGAAGCCTGCGGTGGCGCTCGCCGAAGGGCAGCCCGCGCCTGCCGAACACGAGTCCGACCATCTCCAGGCTGATCACCCACGCGCCGAACAGCGCGCCCAGCACCACCGCGGCGACCTGCCCGGCCACCGGGATCAGGCCGATCACGAAGAGCACGACCGCCCCCGGCAGCGCGACCGCGACCAGCTTGAGAGAGTCCCGCACGCCGCGGGCCAGCTGCCGGGTGGATCCCGCGCCGTCGCCGGAGGTGTCCAGGCCCATCTGCCGCTCGGCGTGCTCGGCGATGGCCTCGTAGAACGGCCCGCCGATGAGCAGGGTGAGCGCGATGAACGACAGCGCGCCCAGCAGGCCGGCCGCCCCGACCAGCGCGATGCCCAGCAGCACCCGCAGGACCTGGCGGGCGAACTCGGCCCAGCCGTCGGCGAACGGCGTCAGCCAGGAGACCAGGTCCGGGCTGAAGTAGATCAGCGCGCCCAGGCCGCCCAGCAGCAGCACCGCGCTGAGCAGGGCCGGGACGGCCCCCAGCAGCAGGTGCTTCGGACTGCGCAGCAGGACGGCGAAACCGGTGCCGAGCAAGCGGGCACCGCCGGTGAACGACCTCATCGGCTCCACGGTAGCCGGAGACGATCACCGGTGTGCGGCTCGGAGTCGTTCGATCGGCTTCGCGGCGAGGACGGCCGCGAAGCCGCGGGTTCGCCGAGCAAAGCCCCCGAGCAGCCCCTAGCGCACCACCCGGTGCCGGTTGAGGTGGCGGGCCGGGCGGGGGACCCGGGCGGCTTCCCGGCCGTCTCGGCGGTCCTCGCGCCGCTGGGCGTGGAGCTCCAGCAGCAGCACGTCGGGATTCTCCCCCGCGTAGCTGCGCCAGAGCAGGCGCAGCAGGTCGTCCTCGGCGAGGACCCAGCGGCGGCCGAACACGTCGTCGTCGGACATGGCGCCTCCAGCGGTCGCGCTGCGCGCACGGGCGGACGCTCCGCGCGCCCAGCACCGACGATACGCGCCGCGGTGATCGGATTCACCGGAAGGCGACTCCCCACTTCCGGCTTCTTAGGTTAGCCTTGCTTCGCAATTTGCGGGCGGCGCGCCCGAACCGGACCCAGAAGGACTCGCTGATGACTCCTACGCACAACGTGATCGGCCGCCGGGGTTTCCTGGCGGGCGCGACCGGCCTGATCGCGGCGGGCCTGGCCGCCTGCGGCACCGGCGGCGGTTCCGGCAGCGCGGGCAACGCCCAGTCCGGTCCCGGTTTCCCGGTCGAGATCCCCAACCGCTTCGGCGCCGCCGAGATCGAGGCCGCGCCGAAGAGCGTGGTGAGCCTGGGCATCACCGACCACGACGTGCTGCTGCCGCTGGGAGTCGTCCCGGCGGGCCTGACCGCCTGGGGCCCCTGGGACAGCGGCGTCGGCCCGTGGGTGGAGCCGATGCTGGGCGGTCAGCGGCCGAAGGTGCTGGGCAGCGAGGTCGACGTGGAGAGCGTCATCGCGCTGCGGCCGGACGTGATGATCGCGCTGCAGAGCGCGCTGACCCAGGAGCAGTACAACCGGCTGTCGGCGTTCAACCCGGTCGTCGCCCAGCCGCCGAACTCCATCGACTACGGCGTCGACTGGCGCGAGCAGGCCGAGACCATCGGCCGGGCCGTGGGCAAGCACGCCGAGGCCGCCGAGCTCATCGCGCGGACCCGGGCGCGCATCGACCAGACCCGGCAGGCCAACCCGAAGCTGCAGGGCAAGACGCACGTCACCGTGCGCACCGACTCGAAGGGGACCTACGCGGCCTACACCAAGCCCGACGCGCGCACCGCGCTGCTCGAACAGCTGGGCCTGAAGCTGTCGCCGGCCGTCGAGAAGCTCGACGCGGGCGGCAAGTTCAACGTCAAGATCAGCAAGGAGCAGGTCGGCCTGCTCGACGCCGACGTGGTCATCGTCACCACCGCCAAGCCCAGCGACGTCGACGCGGTGCGCCACGACCCGCTGCTGAACAACCTCCCGGCCGCCAAGCGCGGCTCGCTGGTGCTGCTCGACGACTACGACCTGACCATGGCCCTGGGGTCGGCGACGCTGTCCAGCATCCCCTACACCCTGGACAACCTCACCCCGAAGCTCACCGCCGCGGTCCGCTGACACGTAGGTGGGGGCGGTGCTTGCACCCGCCCTCACCTACGACAACGATGTTGCCGTGACACGCAAGCCCGCAGAACCGGATCCCGCCGCGCTGGACGAGGTTTCCAAGCGCATCATCGAACAGCTCCAAGAGGACGGCCGCCGGTCCTACGCCGCGATCGGCAAGGCGGTCGGGCTCTCGGAAGCCGCCGTGCGGCAACGGGTTCAGCGGCTGCTGGACTCCGGCATGGTGCAGATCGTCGCGGTCACCGACCCGATGCAGGTGGGCTTCCAGCGCCAGGCCATGATCGGCGTGAACGTCGCGGGCGACGCCCAGGAGGTCGCCGACCGGCTCGCCGAGCAGCCCGAGATCGAGTACGTGGTGATCACCGCCGGCTCCTTCGACCTGCTCGTCGAGGTGGTCTGCCGCGACGACGACCACCTGCTGGAGATCATCAACCAGCGCATCCGCAGCCTCGACGCCGTCACCGGAACCGAGAGCTTCGTCTACCTCAAGCTGCGCAAGCAGACCTACGCCTGGGGCACCCGCTGAGCCGGACGGCTCCCGGAGCCCCGTTCGGGAGCGCTGCTCCGGGTGCGGGACCAGAGCCCGCACCGCCGGGCAGAGCAGCTCCCGAACGAGCGCCTAGTCCAAACTGGACATCACGTGCTTCACGCGGGTGTAGTCCTCCAAGCCGTACATGGACAGGTCCTTGCCGTAGCCGGACTGCTTGAACCCGCCGTGCGGCATCTCGGCGACCAGCGGGATGTGGGTGTTCACCCAGACGGTCCCGAAGTCCAGCTCCGCGGCGGCGCGCATCGCGCGGCCGTGGTCGGCGGTCCACACCGAGGAGGCCAGGCCGTAGCGCACGTCGTTGGCCTTGGCGAGCGCATCGGCCTCGTCCCGGAAGGGCTGCACGGTGAGCACCGGCCCGAAGACCTCCTGCTGCACGATCTCGTCGTCCTGCCGCAGCCCAGAGATGACCGTGGGCGCGAAGAAGTAGCCGCGCTCGCCGACCCGGGTCCCTCCGCAGTGGACGGTGGCGTGCTCGGCTAGCCGATCGACGAACCCGGCCACCTTGGCCAGCTGATCGGCGCTGTTGAGCGGCCCGTAGAGCACGTCCGGGTCCGACGGCGGACCGGTGCGGGTGGCCGCCGCCTGCTCGGCCAGGGCGGCCGCGAAGTCGTCGTGCAGCGACTCCTGCACCAGCACCCGCGTCGCGGCGGTGCAGTCCTGCCCCGCGTTGAAGAACCCGGCGGTGGCGATGCCCTCGGCCGCGCCCGCCACGTCGGCGTCGTCGAAGACGATCACCGGGGCCTTGCCGCCCAGCTCCAGGTGCACGCGCTTGAGGTCGCGGGCCGCCGAGCCCGCGACCTCCGCGCCGGCGCGCACCGAACCGGTGATCGAGGTCATCTGCGGCACCGGGTGCTCCACCAGCGCGCGTCCGGTGTCCCGGTCGCCGGTGACGACGTTGAGCACCCCGGCGGGCAGGTGCTCGGCGGCCAGCTCGGCCAGCAGCAAGGTGCTGGCCGGAGTGGTCTCGGAGGGCTTGAGCACCACGGTGTTGCCCGCGGCCAGCGCCGGGGCGATCTTCCAGATCGCCATCAGCAGCGGGTAGTTCCACGGCGTGACCTGGGCGCAGACGCCGATCGGCTCGCGGCGGATCATCGAGGTGTGCCCGGCGGTGTACTCGGCGGCCGCGCGCCCCTCCAGGACCCGGGCGGCCCCGGCGAAGAACCGGAGGTGGTCGAGCACCATGGTCATCTCCTCGCCGCGGGTGAGCTCGATGGGCTTGCCGGTGTTCTCGCTCTCCACCCGCACGATCTCGTCCGCGCGGGCCTCGACGTCGTCGGCGATGCGCAGCAGGGCGAGCTGGCGCTGCGCCGGGGTGCTGCGCCGCCAGTCGCCGAAGGCCTTCTCGGCGGCGCGCATCGCGTTGTCCACATCGGACTCGCGGGACAGGGCCTGGGTCGCGCAGACCTCACCGGTCGCCGGGTCGACGACGTCGAGGGTCGCACCGTCGACGGCGTCGACCTGGGCGCCGTCGACGAAGTTGCGGAGAACCTGTCGGGCCACGGGGAACCTCCGATCGCTGTTCAACTGATTCAGTGGCACGTGAGCGTATTAGCGAGCTATTCCGTTGACCAGATCCGATTTTCGGAACGCTTTCCGCACCCCTAGCCCTTGACTCGACCCGCCGCGGACCTTTCAATGTGAAGCCACGTGCCGGCGCCCGTCCCCATCCCCTCACCCAGATGAGGTCGCCCATGACAGGGATCAACGAGGCCACCGCGGCTTCCGACACCAGCTCCAGACCCGAAAGACTCCCCCGCGTGCTCACCGTCTTCGGCGGCGTGCTGCTGACCCTCTCCTGCATCACGCCGGGGTCGTCGCTGTTCATCCTCGTCCCCGAACTCGTGCAGTCCCAGGGCACCGGCGTGGTGATCACGCTGGTGCTGGCCGCCGTGATCTCGGTCGGCGTCGCGCTGTGCTACGGCGAGCTCGGCACCCGCTTCCCCGTCGCGGGTGGCGAGTACTCCATCGTGTCGCGGGTGCTGGGCCGCGGCGCGGGCTGGCTGACCTTCGTCCTCAGCCTCGGCATGATCTTCGTGGTGCCCCCGGTGATCGCCCTGGGCACCGCCGACTACCTGGCCTCGGTGGTCGAGCTGCCGGTCGCCGCCACCGGAGCGGGGGTCATGGTGCTGGCGACGCTGATCGCGCTGCTCGACGTGCGGTCCAACGCGCTGGTGACGGGAACCTTCCTGGCGATCGAGGTGGTGGCCGCCGCGCTCGTGGCGGGATTCGGCTTCGCCCACGCGCAGCGGCCGGTGAGCTCCCTGATCAGCCCGACGATCCCGGACACCGCTGGCGCGCACGCGCCGTTCACCTGGGGCGTGCTGCTCACCGGGCTGGCCGTCGGGATGTTCACCTTCCAGGGCTTCAGCAGCGCGGTCTACCTCTCCGAGGAGCTCAAGCGGCCGGAGCGCAGCGTGGTGCGCACGGTGATGTGGTCGCTGCTGGCCTCGGTGCTGATCATCGGCGTGCCCACGGTGGCCGTGGTGCTCGGCACCGGGAGCGACGCCGAGCTCGCCGGCGCCGACTTCGTGGCGATCGTGCGCTCCTGGGGCGGTCCCGCGCTGTCCACGTTCGTCGGGCTCAGCGTGGCCGCCGCGATCATCAACGCGGTCATCGTCATGGTGCTGCAGAACGCCCGCGTGCTCTACTCCTCGGCTCGCGACCAGGCCTGGCCGGCCCCGGTCAACCGAGCGATGACCAAGCTGCACCCGCGCTGGAAGTCGCCCTGGGCGGCGACGCTGGTGGCCGGACTGCCCGCCGCGGCGCTGGCCGGACTGGTCAGCAGCGAGACCCTGGTCGGCGTGACCGGGGTGATCGTCGCCGGGCTGTACCTGGCGGTGGCCGTCGCGGCGCTGCGCGCGCGTGCTCTCTCCGCGGAGTCCGGCTGGAGGATGCCGCTGTGGCCGGTGCCCGCGGTCCTCACCATCGCGGCGATCGCGCTCGCCCTGGTGAACCAGACCCCGGTCGACCTCGCGGTGACCGCGGTTGTTCTGGCGCTGGCCGCCGTCTACTACGCAGCACATCTGCGACGGCATCCGAACCAGTGGACGATCATCGGCAACTGATTCAGTTGCCAGAACACGCACTAACGACTAATTTCGCATCAGAGCATCGCTGCGACCGAACGACGAGGTTGATCATGACCGCATCCACCCGCTCACTGGGCGACCGCGCCCGCGACCACCTGTGGTTGCACTTCACCGACCACAGCGGCTTCACCTCGGCCGAGGTGCCGGTGATCGTGCGCGGCGAGGGCCCCTACGTCTACGACGAGCGCGGCAAGCGCTACTTCGACGGCCTCGCCGGGCTCTTCGCCGTCCAGGTCGGCCACGGCCGGGAGGAGCTCGCCGAAGCCGCCGCCCGCCAGACCCGCAAGCTCGGCTACTTCCCGCTGTGGTCCTACGCCCACGAAGGCGCGGTCGAGCTGGCCGAGCGGATCACCTCCCGGACCCCGGGCGACCTCGACCGCGTGTTCTTCACCGTCAGCGGCGGCGAAGCGGTCGAGACCGCCTGGAAGCTGGCCAAGCAGTACTTCAAGAAGACCGGCAAGCCCCCCGGCAAGCACAAGGTGATCAGCCGCTCGCTGGCCTACCACGGGACTTCCCAGGGCGCCCTGTCGCTCACCGGGATCCCCGGGATCAAGCAGGACTTCGAACCGCTCGTGCCCAGCTCGATCAAGGTGCCCAACACCAACTTCTACCGGGCCCCGGTGCACGCCGACGACTACGAGCGGTTCGGCGAGTGGGCCGCCGAGGAGATCGGGCGCGCGATCGAGCGCGAAGGGCCGGACACCGTCGCGGCGGTGTTCCTGGAACCGCTGCAGAACACCGGGGGCTGCTTCCCACCGCCGCCCGGCTACTGGCAGCGGGTGCGCGAGATCTGCGACGCGCACGACGTGCTGCTGGTCTCCGACGAGGTGATCTGCGCGTTCGGGCGGCTGGGCCACGAGTTCGGCGCCCACCGCTACGACTACCGGCCGGACATCATCACCGTCGCCAAGGGACTGACGTCGGGCTACGCCCCGATGGGCGCGATGATCGCCGACGAGCGGCTGATGGAGCCGTTCACCCGCGGCAGCACCTTCACCAACGGCTCGACCTACGGCGGGCACCCGGTGTCCTGCGCTGTGGCGCTGGCCAACCTGGAGGTGATCGACGCGGAGGACCTCTACGGGCACGTCCGGGCCAACGAGGCGAACTTCCGCACCACCCTGGAGAAGCTGCGCGACCTCCCGATCGTCGGCGACGTGCGCGGGGCCGGGTACTTCTACGGCATCGAGCTGGTCAAGGACAAGGCGACCAAGGAGACGTTCACCCCGGCCGACGCCGAACGAGTGCTGCGCGGCCACGTCTCCCCCGCGCTGTTCGAGGCGGGGTTGTTCTGCCGCGCCGACGACCGCGCCGAACCCGTAATCCAGCTATCCCCGCCGCTGATCTCCGGCCAGGAGCACTTCGACGAGATCGAGCAGGTGCTGCGCTCCGTGCTCACCGAGGCCTGGCGCCTGCTGTGAGCGGCGCTCGGAGGTGCTGCGCACGCACGTGCTCCAAGCGCGCAGCGCAGCACCTCCTCCAGGCGCAGCGAAGCCGCTGCTCCAGGTGCGGGACTTGAGCGGCTTCGTGGCGAGGACGGCCCCGGCGCCGCGTGGGCGGCTGATCGAGGAGGGCACCCGCAGTCCACGAAGCCGCTCAGGACCTGCTACCGACACCTGCGAGAGGCGACCACGAACCCGTTCCTACGCCTTCAGCGAGTCCAGGAGTTCCTTCCACGGCTCCCAGCTGGTGTCCGGTCCCTGCTGGGTGGTCGTGTGCATCTCGCCGCCGCGCGCGACGGCAAACAGGGTGCAGGTGCCGTCCGGGCGGCTGATCGCGACCGGGTCGCCTTCGAGCTCGCCGCCGAGGGAGGTCCAGCCGGACCAGCCGCCGACGTCGGTCTGCTGCTCGGCGGTGTGCATCGCGCCGTTGGTCCCGCGGGCGAAGACCTGGACGCGCCCGTGCTGGTTGAGCGCGACCGCCGGGGTTCCGGTGAACTCGCCGCCCAGCGCCGACCAGGTGCCGCCCCGGTCCGCGTGCGACATGACGTAGAGCTGCTCGTCGTCGCCGATCGCCAGCAGGACCACCACGCCGTCGGGCGACGTGGTCACCACCGGGTCGCCGGACATGCTGCCGCCCGAGCTCTGCCAGTCCGACCAGCCGGCGCCCGCCGTGCCCTGGGTGGACATCACGATCTCGCGCTGCGAGTTGCGCGCGAAGATCGAGACCTTCCCGCCCTCGCCCAGCGCGACCGCGGGACGCCCGATCAGGTCGCCGTCCTGCTCGTCCCAGTCGGTCCAGTGCCCGCCGCGACCGGCCTGGGCGGCGGTGTGCAGCTTGCCGTTCCGGCCGACGGCGTAGAGCGCCATCGCACCGTCGGGGCGCACCACCGCGACCGGGTCGGCGACGATCTCCCCTCGCAGCCCGATCCACGGGCCCCACTTGGCGCCCGGCTTCGGGCAGCTTGCGGTGATGACCTCGCCGTTGTGGTCGCGGACGAAGACCGTCATGGCGCCGGAGGGTTCGCGCACGACCACCGGGCGCCCCTCGGGGTCGCCCCCGATGCCGAGCCAGCCGACCCAGTCGCCACCGGCCTCGACCTGCCAGGCGGTGACGACCTCGCCCTGGGTGCTGTTGCCGAACGCCCACAGCGCGCCGTCGCGACTGGGCAGCACCCACGAGCAGAACACGGTGGGCACCACCGGTTCCGGCGCCGGGGGCGGCGGGTTCGGGTTCGGCTGCGGCGCCGGCGGACGGCCCTGGTGCGGAGGCTGCCCCTGCTGCGGGGGTTGCCCGTGCTGCGGGGGCTGGCCGTTCTGCGGCGGCTGGCCCTGCGGGGGCTGCTGGCCGTTCTGCGGCGGCTGGTGCGGGGCGCCGAGGACCGCCCGCTGGGTGTCGGCGATGAGCTTCTTCGCCTCGGCCTCGCGCTCGTCGTAGCGTCCGCCGAAACCGGACTGCTGCACCGCCTGCGCGAGCGCACCGGCGCTCGGGTGACCCTTCCTCTCCTCCTCCACGGCCCGCTCGAAGAACTTCCTGGCCGCGTAGCGGACGTCCATCAGCTGCTCGGGCTTGCCCCACCACTCCGGACGCTGCTGGAAGACGCCGAGCGAGCTCTTGTCGCCCCAGTTCAGGTTCGACATCTGCGACTCGACCAGCCCGGCCTCGAAACCGGCCAGCATCACGAAGTCCGAGACGTGCATGTGCTCGCCGACCAGGAAGACCACCCGCATCACGGCGGGATCGGGCGGACCCGGTCGTCCACCGCGCGGCGGCGGGCTGTCCGGGATCGGCGGCAGCGGTGGCGGCGCCTGCGGAGGACCGGGCGGCTGCGGCTGCCCCTGGTGGGGCGGCTGCTGGTGCGGCGGCTTTGGATTCGGCCGGTTCATGGCTTCCCCCACGTGTTGGCGGAACTGGTTCATGTCCACGTGCCCCGGGTCGACCTTCCCGGTCACGCTGGTCTCCTTGTGCCCGCGCGCGTGCTCGGCGGGGACGTTCAGGTGCCGCAGCACCGCGGCGGTGGCGCGCACCGCCGCGTCGTACTGCTCGCGGGAGGGGTGCTGCTGCACGCCCTGGTAGTCCCACTCGAACCCGACGTAGATGCCGTTCCCGCTGCCCGCGGCTGGCATCGGCCCGGAGGCCTTGGCCTCACCCGCGTGGTTCGCGCGCCCGGCGGCGATCAGGTGCACCACCCCGTCCAGCCCGATCAGCGCGTGGCACAGCGGACCGTCCAGGTCGGCGCGACCGTTGATGCACGTGCCGACGGTGGGCGCCGGGTTCTCCGGCGACGTGGGCGTGGCCGTGTGGTGCTGCAGCACCCCGATCGGCGCCGGCGGGTCGCCCGCGGCGGCGCGTTCGCGCCAGCCGTCCGTCTCGATCACCTTCAGGCCGGCCTGCCTCAGCACGTCGACCAACCACACCAGTGGCTGCGGCATTGTTCCTCCCTCTCACCAGCTGACGACGATCAGCTGCCGCCGTTGCCGTAAACCATTCGGAACGCGGTGGCCTCGACGAGCCCGTTGCGGCAGACCGCGCCGTACCAGGGGGCCGAGAGCGTCTCGGTGTTCGACGGCGGGGTGAACTGCAGCGTCTCCACCTCCGCGCACGGCTGCTGGTAGATGTCCCAGGTCAGTTCCATGGCCGCCGACTGGCTCCGCTGGAGCGTGAGGACCGGCGGGTTGGCCTCCTCGCGGCGGATCTCGGTGGGCAGCGGGCTCCCGTAGTAGTCCAGGAACTGCAGGCCGCCGTAGCCGTGGATCTGGCAGGGGCGCGCACCGACGTTGGTGACCTTGAGCTGGGTCCACTGATCGCCGCCCGGCCCCATCGGCTCCAGCCGCATCTGCAGCTCATCGGTGGCGCAGGCCAGCCCGTCCTCGGCCTCGGGTTCCCTGGTCCGCGTCGGCGCGCTCTCGTCCACTGCCGACTCCTCGCCGGTGGACTCGCCCGCGGAGGTCTGCTCGCTCGTGGCGGGCTGCTCGGGTGCCGGCTGGGTCACCGTCACCGTGGCCGGTGGTTGCTGCGACTGCGACTGCGGCATCAGCTGCCCGCAACCCGCGGACGTGGCCGCCGCCGCCAGCGCCGCGACCATCGCGACGCGGCGATTCCCCCTGTTGGTCAGCACTTTCCGGTTCCCTCCCAGTTGCCGTAGCCCGACGCGAATCGCGTCGCCGGCTGAAATCCGGGGCGGGAGTTTTCCAATCCGCGGCGATTCGCACGCCGGGTTCGGCGAAACCCGAGATCTAGATCACCGGGTGAGACGAGCAACCTGCGGAGAGTGACCAGGTGCGCAACCCGATCAGCGGTTGCGACCGAGATCGCTGCGGTTCTCGCAGGCCGTGAAAAGCCGAAAGCCCCAACGCGCGAGGCACGTTGGGGCTTCCCGGGCGGGACCGGTCAGGCGATGATCCGGATCGGGTCCTCCAGCAGACCGGTGAGCTGCTGCAGGAACGCAGCGCCCACCGCGCCGTCGACCGCGCGGTGGTCCGCCGAGAGCGTGACGCGCAGGATCTTGCGGGCCACGAACTCGCCGTCGCGCACCTGGACCTCGTCGCGGGCTGCGCCGACGGCCAGGATCGCCGCCTCCGGCGGGTTGATCACGGCGCTGAACTGCTCGATGCCGAACATGCCCAGGTTCGAGATGGAGAAGGTGCCGCCGGACATCTCGTCCAGCTTCAGCTTCCCGTCGCGGGCCTTGCCGGCCAGCTCGCGACTCTCCGCGGCGATCTCCGACACGCTCTTGCGGTCGGCGTCGGAGACCACCGGCACCACCAGGCCACCGTCGATGGCCACCGCCACGCCGAGGTTGATCCGCTTGTGCTGCAGCAGCTTGTCCCCGGCGAAGGAGACGTTGACCGACGGGTTGGCGCGCAGCGAGGTCGCCACGGCCTTGACGATCAGGTCGTTGACGCTGACCTTCGGGCCGCCGGCGGCCTGCAGCCGCTCGTTGAGGTCGGCCCGGAAGCCCATCAAGTCGGTGACGTCGATCGCGCTGGTCAGGTAGAAGTGCGGCGCGTTCTGCTTGCTCTCCGTCAGGCGCTTGGCGGTCACCTTCCGGATGTTGGACAGCGGCACCTCCTCGACGTCCTCGCTGGCCGCGGCCGGCGCCGAGCCCGCAGCCGACGGAGCCGGAGCGGACGGAGCAGCCGGGGCGGCCGGGGCGGACGCCGCGGCCTCGATGTCGGCGCGGATGATCCGCCCGCCGGGACCGGTGCCCTGCACCGCGTTGAGGTCCACGCCCTTCTCCCGCGCGACGGCCTTGGCCAGCGGCGAGGCCTTCGGCTTCGAACCGGCCTCGGCCGGAGCGGCGGTCTCGGCCGGAGCGGCTGCCGGAGCGGACGCGGGCTCCTCGGCGGCCGGAGCCTCCGCTTCGGCCGGCGCGGCCGGGGCGGGCGCCGACGAGGCGGCCTCCGCCGCCGACCCGGAACCATCGCCCAGCACGGCGATCGGCGTGCCGATCGGGACCGTGGTGCCCGGATCGACGAGGATCTTCTCCAGCACCCCGTCGTCGAAGGCCTCCAGCTCCATGAGGGCCTTGTCGGTCTCGATCTCGGCCACCACGTCGCCGCGGTTGACCTGGTCGCCGACGTTCTTGTGCCAGTTCGCGATGACGCCCTCCTCCATGGTGTCGGAGAGCCTCGGCATCTGAATCTCAGTCATCGTCTTCCTCGGGGAGAGCGCGGGTCTCAGCGGCGTCGACCGACGGCGTCCAGCGTCTGGTGCACCGCGGTGGTCAGCGATTCGGCGGACGGCAGCGCGGCCTTCTCCAGCGGCTTGGCGTAGGGCAGCGGCACCTCGGCCGCCGCGACCCGCCGCACCGGGGCGTCCAGGTAGTCGAACGCTCCGTCGGAGATCGACGCGGCGATCTCCGCGCCGATGCCGTAGGTCAGCCAGTCGTCCTCGGCGATCACGGCGCAGCCGGTCTTGCGCACGGACTCGACCAGGGTGTCGCGGTCCAGCGGGCGCAGGCTGCGCAGGTCGATGACCTCGGCGTTGATGCCCTCGTCGGCGTGCAGCTGCTCGGCGACCTGGCTGGCGACGTTGGCCATCCGCGAGTAGCCGATGATGGTCACGTCGGTGCCCTCGCGGGTGACCTTCGCCTTGCCGATCTCGGCGGGCTCGACGACGTCGGGGACCTCGCCCTTGGTGTTGTAGAGCGAGAGGTTCTCCAGGAACAGCACCGGGTCGTTGTCCCGCAGCGAGGCCATCAGCAGCGCCTTGGCGTCGGCGGGCGTGCTCGGCGCGACGACCTTCAGGCCCGGCACGAACGCGTAGTACAGCTCGATGTTCTGCGAGTGTGTGGCGCCCAGCTGCTGACCGCCGCCGCCCGGGGTGCGCAGCACCATCGGCACGCTGGTCTGGCCGCCGAACATGCCGTAGATCTTCGCGGCGTGGTTGACGATCTGGTCCAGCGCGATCAGCGAGAAGTTGATCGTCATCAGCTCCACGACCGGGCGCAGGCCGAGCATGGCCGCACCGACCGCGGCGCCGACGAAACCCTCCTCGGCGATCGGGGTGTCGCGGACGCGCTTCTCGCCGAACTCCTTGAGCAGGCCGGCGGTGATCTTGTAGGAGCCTTCGAAGACTCCGATTTCCTCGCCGATGAGGAGCACGTCCTCATCGCGCAGCATTTCCTCGCGGAGCGTGTCGTGCAGCGCTTGGCGATAAGTGATGACTGCCAAGGGTGATTCTCCAGGACAAGAGGGCATGGGTGGCCCGCGCAACGGGTGGTGAGTTCCCGAGTGGCGTCGGAACTCACCACCCGATCTGCGGCGAACCTGTGGCGGGGTGTCGCAAAGACCGCAACGGGGCTGCGGGAAGACCCGGGTGGCGTCAGAAGACCGGGTCGGCGGGCAGCCTTCGCGAGTCGTTGGCGACCGGCGTGGCGTAGGTGTAGTCGAACAGCGTCGCCGGGTCCGGGTGCGGACTGTCGTCGGCGAAGGCCACCGCGGCGTCCGCCTCGGCCTGCGCCTTGCGCTCGATCTCGGTCGCGGCGTCCTCGTCGAGCACGCCGGCCTCGATCAGCTTGGCCCGGAAGTTGGCGACCGGGTCGGCCTGCTTGGCCTTCTCGATCGACTCCTCGCTGCGGTACTTGGCCGGGTCGACCACCGAGTGGCCCTTGAGCCGCTCGCTGACCAGCTCCAGCAGCGCCGGACGGCCGTCGCCGCGGGCCTCCTCGACGAGGCGGGACGCCGCGTCGCGCACCGCGAGCACGTCGTTGCCGTCCACCCGTTCGCCGTGCATCTTGTAGGCGGCGGCGCGCTTGTAGAGCTCGGACTCCGCCGAGGACATCTCCACCGTGGTGCCCATGCCGAGCTGGTTGTTGATGACCACGAACACCACTGGGAGGTTCCACAGCGACGCGATGTTCAGCGCCTCGTGGAACGCACCGATGTTGGTGGTGCCGTCGCCCATCTGGCACATCACGACCTGGTCGCCGCCGCGGTAGTCGATGGCCAGCGCGGCACCGGTGGCCAGCGGGATCTGGCCGCCGACGATGCCGTAGCCGCCGAGCAGCCCGGCCTCCACGTCGAACATGTGCATCGAGCCGCCCCAGCCCTTGGAGGTGCCGGTGGTGCGGCCGTAGAGCTCGGCCATCACGCGGCCGGGCTCGATGCCCTTGGCGATGGCGTAGCCGTGCTCGCGGTAGTTGGTGAACAGCAGGTCGGTCTTGCGCAGCGCGCGCATCAGCCCGACGACCGAGGCCTCCTCACCGAGGTTGAGGTGGCAGTAGCCGCCGATCTTGGCCTGGGTGTAGCCCTGCGCCGCGCGCTCCTCGAAGCGGCGGATCAGGGTCATCTCCTGGAAGTAGTCGCGCAGCAGTTCCGGCGACTCACCGGAGAACGGCCCACGATTGGCCTGCGTCGAAGTGCGACGCGACTTGGTCGTGGTGCGCGTGGACGGCTTGCTGCGGGTGGCAGTCTGTGCCATCACTTACCCCTTTTCTGGTTAGCGCTTCTTCGGCGGGGCTACGTGGATCGGCAGTCCGAGGGCGCTCATCGCGGCCTCCATGCCGACTTCGCCCAGGGTCGGGTGCGCGTGGATGGTCTCGGCCAGCTCGTCGAGCGTGGCCTCCAACGCCATCGCCAGCGCGCCCTCGGTGATCAGGTCGCTGGCCGAGTGCCCGATGATGTGCACGCCCAGGACCTCGCCGTACTTCTTGCCGGCGACGATCTTCATGAAGCCCTCGGTGTCGCCGTAGCTCTGCGCGCGGCCCAGCGCCGCGAACGGGAACTTCGACGCGACGACCTCGTGGCCGGCCTCGGTGGCCTGCGCCTCGGTGAGACCGACGCTGGCGATCTCCGGGTGGGTGAAGGTCGCGGCCGGGATGACGTCGTAGTCGATCGAGGCGTGGTGCCCGGCGATGGTCTCGGCGGCCACGACGCCCTGGTGCGAGGCCACGTGCGCCAGCAGCGCCCTGCCGGTCACGTCGCCGATGGCGTAGACGTGCTCGACGTTGGTGCGCAGCTTGTCGTCGACGCCGATGAAGCCGCGCTCGCTGGTGGCCACGCCGGCCTCGTCCAGGTCGAGGGAGGCGGTGTTGGGCTTGCGGCCCACGCCGACCAGCACGTAGTCGGCGTCGATGGTCTGCGGCTTGGCGCCGTCGACGGTGACCTGCAGGCCGTCCGAGCCCTGGTCGATGCGCGAGACCTGCGCCTCGGTCAGGACCTTGATGCCCTTCTTGGTGAAGGTCCGGCCCAGCGTCTTGCCGATCTCGGCGTCCTCGGCCGGGACCAGGGTCTTCTGCATCTCGATGATGCTGACCTCGGCGCCCAGGGTGTTGAACAGGGTCGCCCACTCGGCGCCGACCGCGCTGCCGCCGATGATGGCGATGCGCTTGGGGACCTCGGTCAGCCCGAACGCGCCGTCGGAGGTGATCACGCCGGGCAGGTCCGCGCCGGGCAGCGGCAGCTGGACCGGGACCGAGCCGGTGGCGATGATGACGTCGGTGGCCTTGACGCGGTCGATCGGCTCCGCGCCGGAGGGATCGGCGGCGTAGCGCGGACCGTCGGCGCCCAGCGGGGACTCACCGGTGGCGTAGACGTCCACGGTGGTCGGGCCGGTGAAGCGGGCGTGGCCGTCGATGACCTTCACGCCGTTGGCCTTGAGCAGGCCGGCCACGCCATCGGTCAGGCCCTTGACGACCCCGGCCTTGCGGCGGGTGATCGCGTCGTAGTCGACCGAGACGTTCTCCGCGTTGATGCCGAAATCGGCTGCGTGCAGCACGGTTTCGTAAACCTCGGCCGAACGCAGCATCGCCTTGGTGGGGATGCAGCCCCAGTTCAGGCACACGCCGCCGGGGCGCTCCTTCTCCACCACGGCCACCGAGAGGCCGCGCTGCGCGGCCCGGATCGCGGCGACGTAGCCACCGGGGCCGCCGCCCACAACCAGAAGGTCGAACTCCTGCACTTCGCTGTGCTCCTTTAGATCGCACGCGCCGATTACCCAGGGCCACGCGAAGCGGCCCAGCTTCACACAGAGTTTCGTGACAACGACCACTCGCGCGCCATGCCCGCTCGCCCAGACTTTGGACAACCCGACTGTGCACACCGCACACCCCCAGGCGTGACCAGCACCACGTGTAACGCCGCAGTCACCCCGAGTGCCCGTGACGGCCGCCACGCCCACGGCGAATCCACCCACGGAAACCCGACCCTCGGCCGCTCCCCCACGACAACGGCACGAATCCGACGAACCGCACCCCTGTGGAACCTGCACAACGCGGGCCGCACGAGAGCGGTCAGGTGCGGAGGCCGTCCTTGAGGCGGTGGGCCGAGAGGGCCAGGGAGAGCGAGACGTAGGCCGTTCGGCCGTGGAGGGGCTGGCCGATCAGCGAGGTGATGCGGTGCAGGCGGTTGAGGACCGTGTTGCGGTGGCAGTGCAGGCGGACCGCCGCGTTGGCCGTGGAGCAGTTCTCCTCCAGCCAGGCCGACAGCGTCTCCAGGAGCATGTCGCGCTCCTTGACCGGCAGCGCCAGGATCGGCCCGAGCTGGGTGTCCAGCAGCCGTTGCGCCAGGTCGGGCGATTGGACCAGCAGCGCCTCGGCGAAGCGCTCCTCGAGGGTGACCAGCTCGGCGCTGCCGTAGGCCGAGGTGCCCAGCGTGGTCAGCGCCAGCTGGTGGGCCAGCCCGACCTCGGCCAGGCCGCGGACCCTGGGCGAGACCGCCACGCGGCCGCGGGCCAGCGGGCGCAGCGCGTCCAGGGCCTGCTCGGCCTCGTGCTGCTCCAGGGCGATCAGGCCGACCAGGGAGTCCGCGCGGACCTGCCAGACCGAGCGGAAGTGCAGCGCACCGAGGGCGTCGGCGTGGCCGCGCAGCGCGAAGCCGCCGTCGTCGGTCATCTCGGCGACCACCACCAGGTAGCCGCCGCCGGTGGGCAGGTCGAGCTCCTTGGCGGTGCGCTGCGCGAAGGCGGTGTCCCTGGCGCGCCCGGCCAGCAGGTCCTCGACCAGGGCGTGGCGGCGCTGGTCGTCGCGGCGCAGGCGTTCGAGCTCGGTGTTGCGGTATGCGGTGGACAGCGCCGAGGACAGGCCGTCGATGACGGTCCAGACCGAGGTCGCCACGCCCAGCAGCGCGTCCGGGTCGGCGCCGTCGCGGTGCGCGCGGTCGACCAGCGACTCCCACACGACCCGTCCGCCGAGGCGGAAGGTGCGCAGCATGACCTCCAGCGGCACGCCCTGCTCGGCGCGGCGGCGGCCGATCTTGGCGGCCACCGCGTCGCGGTCGGAGACCTCGACCTCGCCGTTGAGCACCCGCAGGACCCGCTCCAGGTACTGGCGGCAGCCCTCCCAGAGGTCCTCCTTGGGCACCGGGCTGTAGTCGGTCCACTCGGGGTTGTCGGTGAAGATCGCCGACATCAGGCGCTCGGTCAGCACCGGGACGTCGTCCAGCCCGGCCTGGGCGAGCGCGTGGGTGACCGCGGCCGCGCGGCCGGACTCGGGGGCAGGATCGGCTACCACGCGCGCAACGATACCGGCCGCGCGGCGGCCCGCGCGGAGTTGATCAGCGCTCCGACCCGCCGCAACATCAGGTCCACAGTGGACCATGAT
The DNA here is from genome assembly GCF_042665275.1 of Saccharopolyspora griseoalba. NCBI lineage: Bacteria > Bacillati > Actinomycetota > Actinomycetes > Pseudonocardiales > Pseudonocardiaceae > Saccharopolyspora > Saccharopolyspora griseoalba. Next base: position 96,011 of record NZ_JBHTCJ010000016.1, read on the forward strand.
CGTCCGCGACGCTGCGTGATGACCTCATCACGGTTTGCGCTTTTCGCCGTTTTCGTTGCGCTACAAGGGAGTTGCGCGTCACAACGGGAACAGCGGCAAGGTCGTTAACGTTGAGCCCGCAGCGAACGACACACAGTTCGGAAACGCCGCTTCCGGCGTTCTCACCAGCAACGATCTTTCCACTTCTGCGCGAGAGAGAAATCGGGGTACGCCACCATGCAAAGCAGCAGCCGCACCTTCGTGTCGGTTGTCGGAACCGTGTCCATGGTCGTCATGACCATCGTGCTAGCTGCTGTGAGTCCCGATCATGAAGATCAACAGGTGGAACCCGCGTCGATCGAGCAGCCGATCGCGGTCTCCGAGCGCTGAGCCGTGATCCCGCGCCGCAGCGGCGCGGAACGCAGCCGACGAGGTCCCCGGGCGCCGAACGCGCCCGGGGACCTCTCTTCGCGCGAGGCCGGCTAGTCCTCGCGTCGCACCTCGACCGGCCGCTTGTCGTTGCGCAACCCGCGGAACCTGGGGTGCCGGAGCCTGCCGTCGGGCGTCCACTCGCTGAAGCCGACCTGGGCGACCAGCTCCGGGTCGACCCAGTGCGCGCCCGGCTCGGCGACCGGGTCGGCGAACGGCGACTCCCCGCGGGCGAGCCCGTCCAGCCGGTCGCGCAGCTCGCGCAGGGTCCGCCGGTCGTAGCCGGTGCCGACCTTGCCCGCGTAGCGCAGCGCGTCCCGCTGGTAGTAGCCGACCAGCAAGGCCCCGAAGCCGGTGCGCGAGCCCTGCGGGTCGGTGTAGCCGCCGACGACGAACTCCTCGGCGCTGACGCACTTGAGCTTCAGCCAGTCCCTGCCGCGCCCGGGGCGGTAGGGCGCTTCGGCGCGCTTGGCGATCAGGCCCTCCCACCCGTCGGCGCAGGCCTGCCGGAAGAACTGCGCGCCGTCGGTCTCGCGGTGCTCCCCGAGCACCAGCGGATCGGCGAACTCGAAGCACTCGGCCAGCAGCGCTTTGCGGGTGCGCAGCGGCAACCGGGTCAGGTCCACCCCGCCGAAGGCGATCAGGTCGAACACGTGCAGCTGCACGGTCACCCCGGTGCGCCGGGCGGCGGCCGGGTCGGTGAGGTGCATGCGCTGCTGCAGCCGGGCGAAGCTGGTCCGGTCGCCCTCCAGCGCGACGACCTCGCCGTCGATCACGAACTGCGCGGCGGCCTGCCCGGCCAGCGCCTCGACGATCTCCGGGTAGGCGGTGTCGGCCCGCTTGCGGTTGCGCGACCACAGCTGCGGCCCCTCGCCCTCGGCTCCGGCGATCAGCCGCACGCCGTCGAGCTTGCGCTCGAACAGCCAGCCCCGGCCGGAGAACGGCTCGGCGGGCGTGGCCAGGGCGGGCGCCTGCCAGGTTCCGCCCGGCCACCTGCGCAGCGAGGTGCGGGCGCGGTCGTCGAGCAGGCGCAGCGGATCGGTCATGCTCACGTCCTAACCCGCGGCGATGCGGTCGGCGACCGGGAAGCTGAGAACCGGCTGTGAACCTGCTGTGACTCGCACCCCGTGAGATTTCTCGATCGGGTGAATGGGCCAAACTGAGTGCGTCGGCTCTCCCCCACGACCGCCGAAGGTGAATGCGCTCGATGTCGAAGAACAAGAATCCGCTCACTCAGAAGAGCAGCGGAGCCACCACCAACATCATCCTGACGGTCATCGTGGTGATCGTGGCGATCGCGGTGATCGGCGGTGTGCTGCTGTTCAACCGCGGCGGCGGCAGCGGTGGCGACAGCGGCGGGCAGACGGTGGCCGCCGACGTGCTGCGCAAGCCCGACAGCAACCTGCTGTCCGAGGCGCCGGACGGCAAGGTCACCGTCGTGGAGTTCCTGGACTACCAGTGCCCGGCCTGCCACCAGTACTACGACAACCTCACCAAGAAGGTCGAGCAGGACTACCAGGGCAAGATCACCTTCGTGGCCCGCAACTACCCGCTGGACATGCACAAGCTGGCGCAGCCCGCCGCGCGCGCCGCGGAGGCCGCCGCGCTGCAGGGCAAGTTCAAGGAGATGTACCACGCGCTCTACGACAACTACTCGTCGTGGGCCGGCAGCGGTGAGCAGCTCAGCAGCGACGTGAACAAGGCCAACGCCGAGTTCGACAAGTACGCCCGGCAGATCGGCCTGGACATGGACAAGTTCCACCAGGACCTGAACTCGCCGCAGGTGCAGAAGAAGATCGACGCCGACGTGGCCGACGGCGAGAAGGCCGGCGTCAGCGGCACCCCGACGATCTTCATCAACGGCAAGCAGTTCCAGCCCGACGTGCAGACCTTCGGCGAGCTGGAGCAGGAGTTCCGCAAGCAGATCGACCAGGAGCTCGCCAAGTGACCAGCACGCACGCCCCGCAGGCCGCGGCCCCGGCGACCCCGGGGCCCGCGGCGCGGCCGCGCGGCCTCGCCTGGCTCTTCGTCATCGGAGGCCTGATCGGGCTGGCGGCCTCGTTCACGCTGACCCTCGAGAAGCTCGAGAAGCTGACCAACCCCGCCTACGTGCCCTCCTGCAGCCTCAACCCGGTGGTCTCCTGCGGCTCGGTGATGGACAGCGCCCAGGCCGCGCTGTTCGGCTTCCCGAACCCGCTGATCGGGCTGATGACCTTCCCGGTCGTGGTCACCGCCGGTGCCGCGATCCTGGGGGGCTTCGTCGCGCCCCGCTGGTTCTGGCTGGGCATGCAGCTGGGCACCACGCTGGCCGTGGTGTTCATCCACTGGCTGGTGGTGCAGAGCCTCTACTCCATCGGGGCGCTGTGCCCCTACTGCATGATCGTTTGGGTCGTCACCATCGCGATCTTCTGGTACACCACGCTGCACAACCTGAAGGCGGGCCACTTCGGCGGCGGTCGTTCCGTCGGCGTGGCGCTCGGCCGGTTCCACAGCGTGGTGCTGGTCGTGTGGTATCTCGTGATCGTGGTGCTCATCCTGCAGCGCTTCTGGGACTACTGGAGCAGCCTGTGACGGCCGTTCCGCTGTCCGTTTGTGCGAAGCGGGGCTCGGGTACCAGGTGACTGCGAGTGAGTGGTCGCGCCGCACCGACCGAAACGAGGTGGCCCGGATGAGCGTGGAACGCGAGGTCGCGCACGTCGATCCTGCGACGCAGGCGGCGAACCAGGTCGAGGTGCGAGTGCCCGCCGAGGCGGCGCAGCTGGCGGTGCTGCGCGCGGTGGTCGGCGACCTGGCCATGCGCGCGGACTACGACGTCGACTCGATCGCCGACCTGCGGCTGGCCGTCGACGAGGCGTGCTCCTCGCTGGTCCGGCTCGCCAACCCCGAGGCCACCCTGGTCTGCCGCTTCCACTCCGATGGCGCCCGCCTGTCGGTGGTCGCCGAAGTCCTCAGCGCGGACAAGCTCGGTCCGCGCAAGGACACCTTCAGCTGGCGCGTGCTCAGCGCGCTCGCCGACGCTGTGTCAACCTCGGTCGAGTCGGACCCCGCCGCCAACGGCAGCAATCTGGTGCGGATCGAGTTGACCAAGGAAAAGTCGGTGTGAAACGAGCGGATTCCAAGCCGAACCAGCATTCGCGCAACGAGCGCTACGACGAGTTGGCGCCGCTCTTCGGCGAGCTCGCGAAACTGGACGAGCAGGATCCGCGACGCGCCGAGCTGCGCGATCACCTGGTCACCGAGCACATGCCGGTCGCCGAGCACATCGCCCGCCGGTTCAGCCACCGCGGCGAGGCGCAGGAGGACCTCACCCAGGTCGCCGTGCTCGGGCTGATCAACGCCGTGGACCGGTTCGACCCGGAGCGCGGCGTCGACTTCCTGTCCTACGCGGTTCCGACGATCATGGGCGAGGTCCGCAGGCACTTCCGCGACACCGGCTGGGCGGTGCGGATGCCGCGCAGGCTGCAGGAGCTGCACCTGTCGGTCTCGGCGGCCATCGCCAACCTCTCCCAGGAGTACGGGCGCGCGCCCACGCCCAGCGAGCTGGCCTCGCACCTGGGCATCAGCACCGACGACGTCTACCGGGGGCTGGAGGCCGGCAACGCCTACCGCAGCACCTCGCTCGACGAGCTGCTCACCGACACCGACGAGATCCCGCTGGGCGATGCGATCGGCTCCGACGACGCCGAGCTGGCCGAGGTGGAGAACCGGGAGATGGTGCGCCCGCTGCTCGACCAGCTCCCGGAGCGCGAGCGCCGCATCCTGGTGATGCGCTTCTTCCGGGGCATGACCCAGACGCAGATCGCCGACCAGGTCGGCATCTCGCAGATGCACGTCTCGCGGCTGCTGACCCGCACGTTGACCTGGTTGCGCAGCAAGCTGGAGGAGGACTCCCCGCAGCCGACGGAGTCCTGACGCCTCCGGCCGCCCGCAGGACGGGCGGCGGTGCGGACGAGGGCGCCGCCCGGGCCCCGTCGGGGGTGAGGTCCGGACGGCGCGGCATCAACCGACGTCGACGCCGTGCTCCGCGAGCCACGGCACGGGGTTGATGTAGCCACCGCTCTGCTCGACGCCGAAGTGCAGGTGCGGTCCGGTGGACTGGCCGCGGTTGCCCATGGTGGCGATCTGGTCGCCGGCGCCCACCTGCTGGCCCTCGCTGACCAGGACCTCGTTGACGTGGCCGTAGACGGTGATGGTGCCGTCGTCGTGCTGGACCCGGACCCACATGCCGAAGCCGCTCGCCGAGCCCGCGTCGATGACCTCGCCCTTGGCCACCGAGTAGATCGGGGTCCCGATGGAGTTGGCGATGTCGATGCCCTCGTGGCTGGTGCCCCAGCGGGAACCGAAGCCGGAGGTGAAGGTGCCCTCGGCGGGCTCGACGAAGCCGTGCTCGCGGCGCCAGGCCTCCTCGGCGGCCTTGCGGGCGGCCTCCTCGGCGGCCTTGCGCTCGGCCTCGGCGCGCGCGATCCGCTCGGCCTCGATCTGCTGGCTCTTGACCGCCTTGGCGACCTCTTCCTGCGGTTCGATCGGCTGGCGGTTGCTCAGCAGGCGGACGGCGGCCGGGCTGTGCCAGGTGCCGGCGACGGCGGCCTTGAGCTCCTTCTGCCCGGCGAGCGGCTTGACCTCGCGCGGCTGCTGCTCCTCCGCGCCGGCGTTGGCCACCAGCGGCTGACCGACCGCGGCGAACGCGCCGCCGGCCACGACCATCGCGACCATCTTGTTGCGAAGCGGGAGACCGGCCTTCGGGGTATGGCCGCTCTCCTTCCGGTGCTTGCCCATTTCCACCTTCCGTCTCGGGGACGGCGCGATCGGACCCGCGTATCGGGGGTGCGGGCGCAAGACCACTCGGGGGAAAGAGATCTTGCTGTGATCGAACCGTGACGTGCAGGGCGCGAACGTAGCTGAGCGTTATGAACAGGCGCAAGCGCTGATCCGTTCGGGCTATCGAACACCCGTGATCTAGGTCAAATTCACGCGATCGTGTAACGCACGGTGTCCATCGACCTCGGCCGGAAGATAACGGCCGAGGAGCTCGCCAGCTCCGGGCGGAACAGCGCTCAACACCGCTGCCACCTGCCCGCGCGACCTCCGCGGTCGCGTGGTCCGCGCTGGTCAACGCGAGGATCAGCACCCGAGCGCCCCGCGCGCGGGACGGCGCGGCGGCGCTTCAGATCGTCGTGATCATCCACATCGGACATCGCAGCACGCGTGGCGGCGCCCCGCACGCCGAGGCGGCCGAGGACGCCGGATCGGGGGTCTCGGTGGCGTTCACCACAGCTCGCCCGCGAAGCTCCCGCTCAGGCCTCTCGGATTATGGGAGACCTTTCCACGCCGACGCAGATCGTGTTTGACTGTCGCCCATGACGCCCGGTGATCAGTGGCGGCTGCTTTCGCAGCGCCTCCACGTGGACCTGCGGCGCGTCGCCTCCGCACGGTGTCGGCGCCACCGCTGAACCAAGTCGCGCCCCTCATCCCGTTCCCGCTCCGCGTCGAGCTCCGGCTCGCCGCGCCCCGAACCAGGGTCCGATCCCGTCCTACGGAGACATCGTGCAAGCATTCCTGATCTTCGCGATCGGCGGTTTCATCGCGCAGCTGGTCGACGGCTCGCTGGGCATGGCCTACGGCGTCACCTCGACGACGATCCTGCTGACCGCGGGTCTGACCCCGGCGCTCGCCTCGGCCTCGGTGCACCTCGCCGAGATCGGCACCTCGGTCGCATCGGGCATCAGCCACTGGAAGTTCGGCAACGTCGACTGGAAGATCGTGGGCCTGCTCGGCGTGCCCGGCGGCATCGGGGCCTTCCTCGGCGCCACCGCGCTGAGCAACGTCTCCACCGAGGCCGCCGAGCCCTGGATGGCCACGATCCTGCTCGCGCTCGGCCTCTACGTGCTGCTGCGCTTCGCGGTGCGCCCGCTGCAGCGCCGCAAGCTCACCGGCGTGAGCCCCAAGCTGCTGGCCCCGCTGGGCCTGGTGGCCGGGTTCATGGACGCCACTGGCGGTGGCGGCTGGGGTCCGGTGTCCACCCCGACCCTGCTGAGCACCGGCAAGGTGGAGCCGCGCAAGGTCATCGGTTCGGTGGACACCAGCGAGTTCATCATCGCGGTGGCGGCCAGCCTCGGCTTCCTGACCTCGCTGGCCGACGCGCGGCTGAGCTGGGTGACCGTGGGCGGGCTGCTGCTGGGCGGGGTGCTGGCCGCGCCGCTGGCGGCCTACCTGGTGCGCATCGTGCCGATGCGGCTGATCGGCGTCGGCGCGGGCGGCATGATCGTGCTGACCAACACCCGCGTGCTGGTCAAGGCCCTCGACCTGCCCGCACCCGCCCCGGCCCTCGTCTACGGCGCGATCGTGCTCGCCTGGATCGCCCTGCTGACCTACACCGTCCGGGTGATCGTCGGGGAGCGCCGGGAGCTGGACAACCTGGAGGAGGAGGCCGCGGAACCCGCGGCCAGCTGACCGCCCTCGTGCGAGAGAAGCCCCGTCACGCGCCGCGTGACGGGGCTTCTCTCGCGTGCGGGGATACCAGGTTTACCCACGTGCCGTATCGCCGACCTCGCCCGAACGAGCTAAGTTTTGAGCTGGCCGTGTGCAAGCCCCCCGGCGCACGGTGAGGGGCCCCGGGCGTTCCCGCCCAGGGCCCCGTTTCCGAGCACCACGCGCGCCCCCGGACTGGCGCCGGCCGGGGACGCCGCGGATCACTCCTCCGCGCGCAGCGGGCTGGCGGCGGTCCGCCAGTTGACCGTCGGCCGCATGGCGGCCAGGTCGACGCGCTCCTTGTACTTGTCCGCGATCGAGAACATGTTCTCGATCAGGGTGTTGGACAGCAGGTGCGGCTGCAGGCCGAGCTCGATCAAGCCGGTGTGCTTGACGTTGTAGTAGTGCTCGCCCTGCTCGACGCGCGGGTTGTCGACGTACTCGATCTCCACGCCGCCGTCGAAGTTGTCGGCGACGATCTTGGCGACCTGGTCGATCGAGTAGCTCTCGGTCATCTGGTTGAACACGCGGAACTCACCCTTGTCGGCCGGGTTCTCGCAGGCCAGCCGGATGCACTCGACGGTGTCGCGGATGTCGAGCATGCCGCGGGTCTGCCCGCCCGGCTTGTAGACCGTCAGCGGGTGGCCCAGGACGGCCTGGATGACGAAGCGGTTGAGCACGGTGCCGAAGATGGCGTCGTAGTCGAACCGGGTCGCCAGCCGCTGGTCGCGAGCCGTCTGCGGGGTCTCCTGGCCGTACACGACGCCCTGGTTGAGGTCGGTGGCGCGCAAGCCCCAGATGCGGCAGGCGAACTCGATGTTGTGGCTGTCGTGCACCTTGCTCAGGTGGTAGAACGAGCCGGGCTTCTTCGGGTAGAGCATCCTGTCGGTCCGCCCGTTGTGGGTGACCTCCAACCAGCCCTCTTCGATGTCGATGTTCGGCGTGCCGTACTCGCCCATCGTGCCCAGCTTCACCAGGTGGATCTCCGGGTCCACCTGCTGGATCGCGAACAGCACGTTGAGGTTGCCGACAACGTTGTTCTGCTGGGTGTAGACCGCGTGCTTGCGGTCGATCATCGAGTACGGCGCCGCCCGCTGCTCGGCGAAGTGCACGATCGCATCCGGGCGGAAGTCGGCGATCATGTCGAGGGTGAACTCACCGTCGCACAGATCGCCGTAGTAGGACTTGATGGTCTTGCCGGAAACCTCGCGCCAGGCGTCCAGACGGACCTGCATGGGCTCGATCGGCACAAGGCTCTCGACGCCCATCTCGTGGTCGTAGCCCCGACGGGCGAAGTTGTCCGCGACCGCGACCTCGTGACCGCAGTCGGACAAGTGCAGAGCGGTCGGCCATCCGAGGTAGCCGTCCCCTCCGAGGACGAGGATTCGCACGCCTGTCTCCCTCATTTCAGCCGTTAGTGCAGCAACAGCACACGGATGTTCTCAGATACCAGCCGGTCGGCGAAGAGACCTCCAACCGATCGGTATCGTGCAGTCCAGCACACATCCGTGTGAAATTGGTAGGAGGCAAGATGACCCAGCGAATGTCCACTGCCCGATTCGGGCGTTATTGGCATTTGCTGAGCAGATTCGCCGCCGCCTCGGTGGTCGCCACCGCGGTCAGCCAGGTCGTCTTCCTGGTCTCCTACTCGCTGGGTTCCCCCCCGACCGCTTCGACCGTGCTGGCCTGGCTGGCCGGGGCGATCCCCAACTTCGTGCTCAACCGCCGCACCTGGGGTGGCGGCGGCCGGTCCGCGTTGCGCGGTGAGATCCTCCGCTTCGGAGCGATCTCGGTCGGCACCGCGCTGCTGGCCGCGCTGGCCACGCACGGTGCCGAGATCCTTGCGACCTCCCAGTTCCCCGACAACCGGCCCGCCCAGATCGCCATCGTCTGGGGCGCTTTCGCCGGAACCTACGTGGTCATGTTCGCCGTGAAGTTCGTGCTGATCGACCGGCTCGTGTTCACCGGTCACCGGCAGCAGCGGCGGGCTCGCTGACCTCCGCGGTCGGCTCGACCACCACGGCCTCGCGCTTCGCCCGGCGCTCCCGCCACCAGGTGCCCACAACGACCTTCGCGTACCGGTAGCCGTAGGCGAAGCTGCCGCCCTTCTTGCTCTCCCCGGCCACCCGCGGCAGCATCCGCATCGGCTGCTCCAGGACCCGGTAGCCGTGGCTGAGCACGCCCACCAGCAGCTCCGAGGACTGGTACTGCGGCTGCTGCAGGGTCACCGCGTTGGGCACGTCCACCCGCATGCCGCGGAAGCCGAACGAGGTGTCGGTGATGCGCTGGCGGGTCAGCGCGCTGACGAGCCAGGCGAACACGTAGGTGCCGACCCGGCGGATCAGCGCCGGGCGCTCGTTGACGCCCAGCACCCGCGAGCCGCTCACGAAGTCCGCGCGGCCCTCGACCAGCGGCTCCAGCAGCAGCGGCAGCTCGTTGATGTCGTACTGGCCGTCGGCGTCCGTGGTGACCACGAAGCGCGCCCCGCGCTGCGCGGCCAGCCGGTAGCCCAGCCGCAGCGCCGCGCCCTGCCCGCGGTTGCTGGGCGCCACGCAGGTGTAGGCGCCGTGCTTGAGCGCCTGCCCGGCGCTGTCGTCCTTGGCGCCGTCGACGACGACGAGCTTGTCCACGTCGAGGCCGCCGCTGCGCGCGGGGATGGAGTCGAGCACCTCGCCGATCGACTCCTCCTCGTTGTAGGCCGCGATCAGCACCACCACGGGTGCGAAGCGGTGATCGCCGTAGCGGTTCGCGTAGTCGTCCAACGCGCGGCGGTCGACCTCGTCGGGGAAGGTCGTCAGCATGCGGCTCTCCTTCAGGAACTGTGCGGTCGTGTCCAACGGACGGGGCAGGACTGGAGCACGCCGCCCGAAGATGGCGGTCGCGGCCAGCGCGCCGGCAATGGGAATCAATACCAGACCGGGCAACTGATAGCGCCAGGAGAACTCCATCGCCGCGGCGGTGGACAGCAGCGCCATGATCATCCCGGTGGGGAGGAGGACGACCGCGCGCAACCCGCTGCGCACGGCACGGCCGACACCGATCAGCGCGACGACGGCCAGCAGCAGGCCGAACCCGAGCACGATGCCCGGCGTGTAGCCGCCGCCCAGCTGATAGGTGCGCAGGAAGGAAGCGAGTTCGGTGCGCACGCCGACGGGACCGCCGTCGTAGATCTCGGCCCACTCGTCGGTGTACCACTTGTCGTTGTAGAGCGGGTAGTCCACCTGGAAGTGCCAGCGGTCCAGGGGGACGTCACCGACGCTCTGGGTGCGGGTCGGGGCGAAGCCCTTGAAGAAGTCCCGCACGATGCCCTCGACGATGTCGAAGGGCTGGTGGTCGAGCACCTTGCTGGTCATGCCGCGCTGCGCCGCCGAGATGTCCATGCCCTCGGGCAGGGTGTCGCGCGTCCACGGCACGTCCCAGTAGTGCAGGTAGTGGTCGATGCCCAGTTCCCGCCGCTTGTCCGGCGGGTCGTCGTGCGGGCAGACCAGGTACTCCTCGGGGGTCAGGCCGAGGTTCTCGCAGTCGGCGACCACGGCCGCCCGCCCGTAGAGCACACCGCCGCCGGTGGAGCCGCCGATGCCGAAGCGGCCCGCGGCGATGGCGCTGAACGTGGCGTAGCCCAGCACCCCGGAGGCGAACACCGCCATGAGCGCTCCGGTGGCCACCAACCGGGACTTCCAGCCGTCGCGGGGCCGCAGCCCGGCGGCCAGCAGCACGAACACCGCCACCGGCACCACCAGCGTCACGCCCACCGAGCGCGTGATGACGCCGAAGGCCAGCACCGCGCCCGCCCCGGCCGCCAGCCGCGGACCGGGCGTGCCCCAGAAGCACAGCAGGTAGATCGCCGCCAGCAGCAGCACCTGGAACAGCAGATCGGACATGACGTTGGTTTCGATCTGCAGCTGGTAGGCGTCCAGCAGGATCGGCGCGGACGCCAGCGCGGCCAGCCAGCGGCGCACGGCGAAGCGGCGCAGCAGGACGTAGATGCCCACGCCCAGCCCGATGCCCAGCAGCTGCTGCGCGATCGCGACCGCGCCCAGCCCGCCGATCCACAGCAGCGGGAGGATGAAGAACTCGTACCCGACCGGGTTGATGCCGCCGGGGTAGAACACCCCGACGTCGCTGAGGTACCGGAACGAGTCGATGTAGAGCAGTGCCGGCCGGTAGGCCAGGTACACCACGATGCGCAGGGCCGCACCGGCCAGCACCAGCAGCGCCAGCAGCCAGTGCTGGCGCAATGCGCGCAACAGCGCGGTGGTCATCGGTCTCCGCTGAAGTCGGACCAGACGGTGCGCAGCCCGTCGGTCAGGTCCACCACCGGCTGGTACCCGAGCTCGCGCTGGGCCTTGGCGACCTCCACGATCACCGCGGGCATCTCACCGTTCTTGGCGGGCACGTGGGTGACCGGGATGTCGATCTCGGTCGCGGCGCGCACCGCCTCGATGAGCTCGAGCACCGTGATCGAGTTGCCCGAACCGATCACCGCGGTGCCGGTGTACTGCTTGTCCCACGAGGCCAGGATGCCCTGCACGACGTCGTCGATGTGCACGAAGTCGCGGCGCTGCGAGCCGTCGCCGTAGACCTCGACCCCGGTCCCGGACAGCGCGGCTCGCATCAGGCGCGGGATGAAGCTGTCCTTCTGGTTCATCCCGGGGCCGTAGATGTTGGTGAACCGCAGCGCGGTCGTGGCCAGGCCGTAGGAGCCCGCGTAACCGGCCAGCAGCATCTCGCAGGCGGCCTTGGTGGCCCCGTAGGGCGTCAGCGGCCGGACCGGGAGCTCTTCGTTGATCGTTCCGTGACCGATGTCACCGACCACGGCGTTGGTGGAGGCGAGCACGAACTGACCGACGCCCCGCTGCCGGCACAGCTCCAGGAGCTCCTGGGTGACCTCGACGTTGTTGGTGTAGGTCTCGGCCGGCTTCTCCACCGACTTGAGCACCGAGGTGATCGCGGCGAGGTGGATGACGCCCCTGGTGCCCGCGGTGATCGCGCGCTCGCGGATGGAGGCTTCGCGCAAGTCGCCCTCCACGAAGGTCACCCGGGGATCGTCGAGGTCCGCAGGCGGCGCCTGCAGATCCACGATCGTCACCGGGGTGCCGCGTTCGAGGAACGCGCGGACCACGGAGCGGCCGACGAAACCGGATCCACCGGTGACGACGACGCGGTCGGCTTGTGCGGTGTCTGCTTCGGGAGGAATAGACCTGCTTGGCACGAGCCGACTCTAACCGGCCGACTCCGGGACGCCATCCACACCTGTCCGCAACGCACCGACTCCCTCAACCGGAGAGGTGATCCGATAGGCCGTTCAGCCCAGTTGCGTAGACCCCCTGGGTGAACGTGCGGTCGAGCTCGGCCTCGTCGGCGGCGTCCGCGTCGAAGTCGGCGAACCACCGCACGAAGGTCGCGCCCGAAGCCGTCACCGGCAGCGCCTGGATGGTCGAGCGATAGCTGCGAACGTTGAACGGGCTGGTCACGAATTCGTAGGTGCAGCTGCGCGCCGCGTCGTCCAACCCGATCAGTCGCTCGCGGACCTCGCCGCCGTCGGCCAGCGCCAGCTTGCGCACGCAACCGACCCGCGCGGGGTCCCCGCCATCCTCGATCTCGCTGCTGGCGATCGCCGGGTGCCAAACCGGCAGACCGTTGAAATCCCGGATCGCCTCCCACACCTTCTCAACCGGGACGTCCACCACGATACTGGAAAAACTGCGCATTTCTACCTCCCGCTGATCGGATCGCACCGCGCTCGACCTAGGCCGAACCGCTGATGCCCTTGAACGCCCTGGTCTGCTCGGTCAGCGCCCGCTCGGTCGGCAGGCGCTCCATGCTGCTGGCCCCGTAGAAGCCGTGGCAGCGCTTCGTCCGGGACAGCACGTAGGAGGCGTCGGCGGGCATCGCGATCGGCCCGCCGTGGCACAGCACCAGCACGTCCTCCCGGACCGCGGCGGCGGCCTGCGACCACTCGTCGATGAGCTCCACGCAGTCGTCGAGGCTCTTGGCCGTCTCCGCGCCGATGCTGCCGCCGGTGGTCAGCCCCATGTGGCAGACGACGATGTCCGCGCCGGCCTCGGCCATCACGCGGGCGTCCTCGGCGGAGAACACATACGGCGTGGTCAGCAGGTCGGCCTCCCGGGCGGCCGCGACCAGCTCGACCTCCAAGCCGTACCCCATGCCGGTCTCCTCCAGGTTCGCCCGGAACACCCCGTCGATGAGCCCGACGGTCGGGAAGTTCTGGATGCCGGCGAAGCCCATCTCGCGCAGCTGCCGCAGGAACGGCTCGCGCACCATGAACGGGTCGGTGCCGTTGACCCCGGCCAGCACCGGGGTCCGCTGCACCACCGGCAGCACCTCGCGGGCCATGTCGACCACGGTCTCGTTGGCGTTGCCGTAGGCGAGCAGCCCGGCCAGCGACCCGCGCCCGGCCATCCGGTAGCGGCCGGAGTTGTAGATGACGATCAGGTCGATGCCGCCGGCCTCCTCGCACTTCGCGGACAAGCCGGTGCCCGCCCCGCCGCCGACGATCGGCTCACCGCGCGCTGCCTTGGCGTGGAACTCGCGCAGCAGCTCTGCGCGGTCGAATCGACTCACTGGGACCTCCTGAACCTCGTGCACCACCAGCGTTTCAAGCCGGACGCCCGCCCACCACTTCGCCGAAGCGGGCCAGCAGCGCCTCGGTGAACTCCGGGTCGTTGACGTTGTGCGCCACGCGGATCACCTCGCGGTCGGGCGCGGGCCGAACCCGGCTCTCGATCGTGTCGAACAGGACCGCGTCGGCGTCCGGGTCGTGGAAGGGCTGCCCCGGCGCGTCCAGCGCGGACACTCCCCCGGTCGGCAGCAGGAAGCGCACCGGCCCGGTGCAGGCGTTGAGCTTGTCGGCGATGAACTCGCCGATCCGGCGGCACTCGTCGGCGGAGGTGCGCATCAGCGTGACCTGCGGGTTGTGCACGTAGAGGTGCCGCTCGGCGTAGCGCGCCGGGACGGTGTCGCGGGCACCGAAGTTGACCATGTCCAGCGCGCCGCACGAGCCCACGTAGGGCACCCCGGTGCGCGCGATGGCGTCCAGCCGCTGCTCGCCGGCGCTCATCACGCCGCCCGCGACCAGGTCGCAGACCTCGGTGGTGGTGATGTCCAGGACCGCGCGCACCAGGCCGTCGTCGACGAGCTTCTCCATCGCGCGCCCTCCGGTGCCGGTGGCGTGGAAGACCAGCGGGTCGAACTCGGCGGCGAGGCGTTCGGCGGCGGCGGTCACGCACGGGGTGGTCACGCCGAACATCGACAGCGCCACGGCCGGCTTGTCCTCGGCGGGCGGCACGGGGTGGCTGACCGCGCCGAGCAGGGCGTGCGCGGCGTTGGCCAGCACGCGGCGGGAGATGCGGTTGAGCCCGGCCACGTCGGTGACCGAGGGGAACATCGCGATGTCGGTGGCGTCGACGTAGCCCGAGACGTCGCCGGAGGCCACGGTGGAGACCATCACCTTGGGCAGGCCGACGGGGAGCTCCCGCATGGCCGGGGTCACCAGCGCCGTGCCGCCGGACCCGCCGAGGCCGAGCACGCCGTCGACCTCGCGGCCGGCCAGGAAGCGGGCGAAGGCCTCGGCCATCGCGGTGACCGCGGCGCCGCGGTCACCGGTGAACACCGCGCCGGCGCCGTCCGGGTGGTGCGCGGCGACCTCGGCGGCCGGGACGTCGGCGCCCTCGCCCGGCTCGCCGGTGGACAGGTCCACGGTGGTCACCGGGTGCCCGCGCGCGACGAGCTCGGCGACGTACGCCAGCTCCGCGCCCTTGGTGTCGAACGTCCCGACCACGTACGCAGTACCCACAGCGATCCGACCTCCGCGGCGTTGAGACGGCCCGGGCCGGACTCTACTGTCGATCATCCGTCGGTACAGGACTCCGAACAGGGGAAGCCGAAAACGCCCCCGGCACGTGCCGGGGGCGTCGCGGCGGACCGGGTCAGTGGCTGCTGCCGCTCGAGGAACCGCCCGAGCCGCCCTTGCCCATGAACTTGTTCTTGACCTGGTCGATCTTTTCCTTGTTCTTCGGGTCCGAGGCGTACTTCTTGGCCTGGTCGACCACCTTCTTGCCCTGCGGGCTCTTCGCGAAGTCGGTGACCTTCTTGAACAGCGACATCATCACTCCCGATATGTCGAGGCCGGTTGCCACCAGCCTACCGGCACACGGGCACCGGTCACACAACACCGACCCCACCGGCCACGTCGGTCGCACCGGCACCACGACCGGGGCCCGGAGGGCTCAGCCCAGGACGCCGCTGACCGAGGCGTGCCCCTTGAGGACGTTGCGGGCGATGGTGCGGCGCTGGATCTCGTCGGTGCCCTCGAAGATGCGCAGCAGCCGCAGGTCGCGGTACCAGCGCTCGATCGGCAGCTCCTTCGTGTAGCCCATGCCGCCGTGGATCTGCAGCACCCGGTCGACGATCTGGTTGGCGTGGGTGGCGCCGAAGAGCTTGGCCATCGACTGCGCGTGCCGGGAGTCCATGCCCTGGTCGACCTGCCAGGCCGCCTGCAGGACCAGCCAGCGCAGCGCCTCGATCTCCACCGCCGAGTCGGCGATCATCCACTGGATGGCCTGCCGATCGGCGATCGGGGCGCCGAAGGTCTCGCGGCTCTTGGCGTAGTCGGAGGCCATCTCGACCATCCGCTCGCAGGCGCCCAGCGCGTGCGCGGGCAGCAGGTAGCGGCCGCGACCGATCCACTGCATGGCCAGGCCGAAGCCGTTGCCGACCTCGCCGAGCACGTTCTCCGCGGGCACCCGCACGTTGTCGAACACCAGCGCGGCGGGCTGGCGCTCGTCGGGGCCCATGATGTCGATCGGCTCGGACTTCCAACCCATGTCGCGGTCGACCAGGAAGCAGGTGACCCCGCCGTTGGCCCCCTTGTCCTTGTCGGTGACCGCGAAGACCATCACGAAGTCGGCGTCGATGCCGCCGGTGATGAAGGTCTTCTCGCCGTTGATCACCCAGTCGTCGCCGTCCCGCACGGCGGTGGTGCGCAGGTTCTTGGCGTCCGAGCCCGCGCCCGGCTCGGTGATGGCGAAGCAGGACTTGCGGGTGCCCTCGATGGTCGGCAGCAGGTAGCGCTGCTTCTGCTCCTCGTTGGCGTAGTAGAGGATGTTGTCGGCGTAGCCGGCGAAGCGGAACGGCACGTAGGTGCGCCCCAGCTCGACCTCGATCAGCGCGGTCATCACCGCGCCCAGGGCCATGCCGCCGTACTCCTCGGGCGTCTGCACGCCCCAGAAACCCGCCTGCTTGGCCTTGTCCTGGAGCTGCGCGAGCTCGTCCTTGGTCAGACCGCGCTCGCCCGCGCGCTCGCGGCGCAGCACCTCCGGCTCCAGCGGCATCAGCTCGCGCTGGACGAAGTTGCGCACCCAGTCGCGGATGTCACGCTCGGTGTCCGACAGCGAGAAGTCGACCATCGCCGATGTCCTTTCGTGCAAACCCGGTAACTAACAACGTTAGTTTTGTGGCAGCCTAGGACCGCTGCGACCAATGCCGCAAGGGATCCGGTGAGGAGGAACGGTGCCCAGACCAAGCACACCCCGACTCTCGCCGGAACGCATCCGGCAGGTCGGCCTGGAGATCATCGATCGCGAGGGCCCGGAAGCGCTGTCCATGCGCAAGCTGGCCGAGCGCCTCGACGTGCGCGCGGCCTCGCTGTACAACCACGTCTCGAACAAGGACGAGCTGCTGGACACCATCGCCGACGAGGCGATGCGCACCGTCGACGTCTCCGGCTTCGAGCAGGACTGGATCACCGGCCTGCGCACCTGGGCCCGCTCCTACCGCGAGGCGCTGCTGGCCCACCCCAACCTCGTGCCGTTCATCGCCTACGGCCCGGACCGCCGCGAGCAGGCGCTGCGCATCGCCGACGCGGTGCACGGCGGGCTGACCAGCGCCGGCTGGCCGCAGCGCTACGCCACGATGATCGGTGCCTCGACGAAGTACCTGGTCATCGGCTCGGCGATGGGCTCCTTCAGCGGCGGTTTCCCGGACGACGAAGCCGTCTACACCAACCGCTTCCCGCACCTCAACCAAGCGCACCGGCTGCGCGAGAAGGCCGCCGAGATCGACACCGACAGCTTCGAGCTGGCCCTCTCCGCCCTCGTCGAAGGCCTCCGAACCCAGTACCGCGACCTCACCTGATCCCGGGACGCCCGAAGCGGGTGACCTTTGATGAAACGAGGGGATCCGGCTGCGCAGCGGGACTCCTTTCATCGAAAGTCACCGGGCGCGAGCTCGGCGGCACTAGCACGGTCGCCCCCGGTCTGCCAGGGCCGAGATCACTCACCCTTCCGGTTGACTGGGGTGTCGGGGGTTCGTAGCGTCCTTGTGCGGAACAACCGAATACCGCGCCGACGACGTCTCGCGGGAGAGACCCCACGCCAGGCCGGGTGGGGCGCCGAAGGAGCAACACTCCCCAGCAAACTCTCAGGCACCGTTACCGCAGGACATCAGGCGAACGCACGGAGAAAAGCAGAAGCGAGAGCTTCTCGCCCACGGTGCAAGCCGCCCTCGCCGGGCGGTGAAACTCTCAGGCCAATGACTCCGGGGAGACCCCGCCCGACCAGCGCAGAGCGCACCGGTCGGGGGTCCAGGCGCCCCGGATAAGGTGGGCGCGCCTGCACAGCTGACCGGCCCCTGACTGCCGACCGGCGCCCACCAGGAGGAGTTTCGCCATGTCGTCGCCTCGACAGACACCGCTGCACAAGGTGCACGAGTCGCTCGGTGCCAGCTTCACCGAGTTCGCAGGATGGCAGATGCCCGTGCGCTACAGCGGCGACACCGCCGAGCACAACGCGGTGCGCACCAGCGCCGGCCTGTTCGACCTCACGCACATGGGCGAGATCATCATCAGCGGTCCGCAGGCCGCCGAAGCCCTGGACTACGCGCTGGTCGCCAACGCCACCGCCATCACGCCCGGTCGCGCCCGCTACACCATGCTGTGCAACGCCTCGGGCGGCGTGCTCGACGACCTGATCGTCTACCGGCTCGCCGAGCAGGAGTTCATGGTGGTGGCCAACGCGGCCAACGCCGAGGTGGTCTCCGCCGAGCTCGCCGAGCGGGTCTCCGGCTTCGACGCGACCCACCGCGACGCCTCCGCCGACTACGCGCTGATCGCCGTGCAGGGCCCGAGCGCCGTGGCCATCCTGGCTCCGCTGACCGACACCGACCTGTCGGCGGTCAAGTACTACGCGGGTTACCGCAGCACCGTCGCGGGCAAGGACGTGCTGCTGGCCCGCACCGGCTACACCGGCGAGGACGGTTTCGAGCTGTTCACCGCGCCCGAGGACGCCGAGGCCGTCTGGCAGGCGCTCACCGACTCGGGTGCCGAGCACGACCTGCAGCCGTGCGGGTTGTCCTGCCGCGACACGCTGCGGCTGGAGGCGGGCATGCCGCTGTACGGCAACGAGCTCTCCGCCGAGCTCACGCCCTTCCACGCGAACCTCGGTCGAGTGGTCAAGCTCGACAAGCCGGGTGATTTCGTCGGCAAGGCGGCGCTGGCCGCCACCGCCGAGCAGCCCACCGAGCGCACCCTGGTCGGGCTGAGCACCGACGGCCGCCGGGCTCCCCGGCACGGCTACAAGGTGCTCGACGAGCAGGGCGACGAGGTCGGCGAGGTCACCTCCGGCGCGCCTTCCCCGACCCTGGGCCACCCCATCGGAATGGCCTACGTCGACCGGGCGCAGAGCAGTCCCGGTACGACGCTGCAGGTCGACATCCGCGGCCGCAACGTCGCGGTGCAGGTCATCGAGCTGCCGTTCTACCGCCGCAACGCCTGATCTCCATAGATCGAAGAACCAGGAGGCACACACTGATGTCGACACCGGATCTGTTCAACGACGCGCTCGCCGCGGTGGACCCGGAGGTGGCGACGGCGGTCGGCGCCGAACTGGGCCGCCAGCAGAACACCCTGGAAATGATCGCCTCGGAGAACTTCGCTCCCCAGGCGGTGC
>NZ_JBHTCJ010000017.1:0-93449 GCF_042665275.1 Saccharopolyspora griseoalba
TCGCGCTGCTGGATTTCGAGTTCACCGGCCTGTTCCTCCCCGGATTCGACCTCGCCATGCTGCACACCCTGCTGGCCGCCACCCCGGGCGCGCAGCAGCGCATCGAGGAGCTGGTCACCGAGCAGGGAATCCAGGCAGCGTTCGCGGTCAACCAGGCCGTGGTGCTGTCCCGCGAACTGCGCCTGCACAACGAACTGCCCGACGGCGAGCTCCGCGACAAGCGCCTGCAACTCCTGCGGCCCCGCGCCCGGATCTTCACGCTCCGGGCTTGCGCCAGAGCGTTGCGCACGCAGCGTTCGGGTCGGCGGCGACCAGCGCGGTGAACGCGCCGCGCGCATTCAGTCCCAGCCTTGGGCGGTTACGCGACTGGCCAGAGCAGCCAAAACGAGCGCCAGCAGCTCCATCCGATCACCGCGTACCAGGCTGCAAACCACACCGGCGCGGGAAGGCCTGTGTCGCAGTACAGCGACCAGGCGTCGTCAGTCTTGACCACGACCTCCTCGCTGAACCGGGCTTTGACCAAGTCCCATACGCCGGGGATCTCGCCGATGAGCAGCATCCACATCACCAGGCTCGCCATGGCGAGATGCAGCCACAGCGGGGCCCACCACAGCGCGGCGGCGAACACGGCACCGACGATGAGCACGGTCAGCAGGCTGTCGCTGTCGCGCACCACCAGAAGTACGGAGAGCATCACCAGAATGCCGGCGAACAGCACCCATGAGGCGTGGCCGCGCGATAACAGTGCCGCGCACCCCAACCCGGCGAGCGCCGGCGTGGCATACCCCGCGAAGGACCGGACGACCGCCTCACTTCGAGTCACCATCCAGCGGTACATGCACAGGCCGGTATCCGGTGAGGTGATCATGATTTGGCGGACACCGCCGCCACACAGCAACGACACCAGTGCGTGCGCGGCCTCGTGCACGATGGTGGTCAGCACGTTCGCCTGCCAGAACCACCGTCCGGTGATGCGAATGGACAGGGCGATCGCGCCGGTGATCAGCAGCAACCACCAGGGCGGTGGGGTTGAAACCGCGGACACGATCGTGCCCAGTTGGTCACCATAGCCTGTGCCTGTCGACTGTTCCGGCACCGAAACCTGCCTTCCCCCAGTGAAGTCACAAACGGTATAAGTCTGCCTCACCGAATGTCACTCACTTCACGGCGGGATCCGTCGAAACCGTGCCGGCCGCAGCAGAAACGACCGCGTAGGGGCGCTGACAGCGTTTGCGCGTCATTACCAGCACAGCGGGTGGTTTACAGCAGCTCGCGCCTTCCAGCCCAGTCAGCTCATCGCAGTCCCGCGGGTCAGTTCTCTCGCCTACTCAGTCTTGTTGCAGTTGGACAGGGTGCCCACCGCGAGACCTACGGTTCACGCTGGCGGACGGCAGCTTCGGGCGCCCACACCTCCGTACTCACCCGCCCTCGCTGTGAACGGTTGGTCAACTCGAGACGGACCTGAGCCCAGCGGTCCCCTGTGATGGTCAACTGCCAGGCCAGCAGATCGCCGGCGACCTCACGCACTAGGTCAATCCCGGCCGCGCGCACACGCATGGGCGTACCAGGGCGGACGCCGGTGCGTTGCGGTGGAAACACACGGCGCAGGTCGACCCAGACCGCTACCGGCGGGTCGCGCTCATCGCGTGTTCCCATCCACCCATCATCGTCGCTCATACGTTCGATTATTGCCCTTTTGTGTGGCCAGGACCAGCGGTCAACCGGCCGCTGACAGGGTCTTCTGCTTGCCCGTTGTCCTGGGCTGCTGCCGCCGTCAGAGCGGGCCGCTGCTCGACGGCACTAGCGGGACCCGAGTTGCAGCTCGACAGAGTCGGTCCAGAACCGGCCGTTGGGATCCCACGGGTCGGTAGCTGCGAGCAGTACCCGGTCAACCCGTTCGCGGACGGGACCCTGGTACCCGGCTACCAGGCCGGGCGTGCGCAGCAGCGTGCTCTGCAGCCCATCGTCGTCGAATGGGGCGGTGCAGTAGGAGATCGCGGAGTGCGCCCGCCACGTCTTGCCCTGGGGTTCGGCTGGGCGCTCGAGTACCGCGGCGACGTCGGTGGCCAGGGCGTCCCGCAGCGCTGTTAATGCCGGACTGGGCTGGATGTAGAGCTCGACGGCAAGGGTGTTGACCACGGCTGGGCCCAACATCAGCTGCACCGGCAGGTGCGCGGCGGCCGTGACCGCCAACCGCGCACTAAGCTGCTCGACCAGCTCGGCTGGCGCGGTCTCGGCGGGCACGTTCGTGTTGATCAAAGTGATGTGCCTGTAGGCGCGCTGTACCGGCCGCAGCACCTGGTCGATCTCGGGCCACCATGCTCTCGCTGCGGCGAGATAGGTGTCTCCGAGGTCGAGCACCTCCGTGCTGGTCAGCCGGATCTGGGCGATCCACCGCCGCCCGGCGGGAGACCAGCGCTCGGCATCATCGAAAGAGCGCATCAGCGCAGGCGGCGCGCCATCGCGTCCACGTCCGCCACGTTCACGCGGGCGCGGCCTGCTAGCGCGGTGAACTCGTCGCGGGTGACGGGGTCGGCCAGCACAGCGTCCACTCCGCCGAGTGTGGCCACGTGTTCCTGCAGCGCGCTGCTAGTGCGGTCCGCGTCGCTCCCGGCGTCATCCAGCATCGCCGGGACCGGGTCGTGATCCGATGCGGCGCCGAGGTTCGCGTCCGTGCACAGCGCGCTGACCCGCAACTGGCGGTCATGGTCATCCCAGTTCATGCCCACAAGCCTACGGTTGATCACCGGCAGTAGTCTTGTAGCACAGAATCGCGTCGTTGCTGCCCACCACCGTGCCGGGCATGAGCCGAGTTTGGCATCATCTGCAGCCGCTGCGGCGTCGGCGAGCCCGGCGCCGCTAGGGTCGGACGGGAAACTGGCGCTAAGTAGCGGCTCACCGCGGGGATCATGGTGACCCTGACTGCTGGTCGAACCCTTCCTGGCCGGTCGAGGTGATTTCGATGGTGAGTGAGTTCCGATATCAGATTGAGCCGATGCCTCACTGGCCCTACCCCAGCAGCGACAACCGGCAGCCCAGCCCGTTCCGCGCCTCCTGGTCCGAGACCCTGTCGTTGCTGGGGCGGGAGCTGCGGCAACTCGACGCCCGGGGCACGGTCGCGATCCGGCTGGTGACCACCAGCGAGGCGATCCGCCGCGACGGGATGCTCCGGGCCGACGCCCGCGTCGCCCACCCCCGGGGTGGCGATCTCGTTCACCTCCAAACACGGGCCACTGTCCTACCCGTGCGACACGTTCACCGGCCCCGGCGGGCGCAGCTGGCAGGCCAATGTGCGGGCGATCGCGCTGGCGCTGGAGGCGTTGCGGCGGGTCGACCGCTACGGGGTTGCCGGCCACGGCGAGCAGTACGCCGGGTGGCGCGCGATCGAGTCCGGAACCGGCCCTGAGGCGCCCCTGACGTGGGAATCGGCGCTGCGGTGGCTGCGCAGCTACACCGGCCGCGACGGCGACCTGTGGTCCCTGCTGCGGATCGCCGCCCGCCAAGCCCATCCCGACGCGGGAGGTTCCCCGCAGGACTGGGCGATGGTCGACGCCATCCGGCAAATGACCCGCAACGACAACCAGTGAGATCACCGACCAACTAGCCAGGTCTCGAGCTTGCCCCGGTTACTGGCCTCTGACCAGGGGTAACCCGCAGGGCATGGCGGACGAGCACGACGGGGCGGAGCTGTGCGACTGGTGCGGCACCGTGATCACTGACGGTTCCGAGCTGTATTCCTTCGCCCGGGACTCCTCGGTGATCCACTCGAGGAACCCGAGGTTCGACGGACACCGGTTCCTCACCGCCTGCGGCCACGAGCACATGCAACAACTGATCGAGCAGTACCACCAGCGACTGTTCGTCGAAGCTGAGCTGTGGGCGGGCAAGATCGAGCGCGCGATCAAGCAACACCCCGGCCAGCGGATCGACGACGCCACCCTGGTGGAGCTCACCGGCCTGACCGTCGATCAAATCCACCAGGGCATCGACTACCAAAACAAGCAAGTCCGCGAGTTCTGGCGCGGACGGCGCCGAGGTCGGTAGGTCCGGCGAAGTCGCAACGACGTGAGCAGTGTTCGGATCAGCGCTGCAGGGCAGTATCAGCACGCCCGTGTCGTCGATGGCCATGCCACCAGCATGCGCCTGCCGCAGGGCACTGCCAGCATTCGCGCGTCTTTCCAGCGCAGCGGGTGATTTACGACAGCTCGCCGAACCGTTCACCGGAGCGGCCTGGGGCTTGGCAAGCCGGCCACCCTTCCGAGGCAGTGCGGATCCGCAGCGGGCGACCAACGCGACTTAGACGCTTCAGAGCTTCCAGCCCAGCCAGCTCATCGCAATCCCGCAGGTCAGAACCAGTACCGGCCGACAACCCACCTTCAGCCGGTGCATTCGATCCGTCCATGGCGGCGATACTACGGCTCACTGCCGACCGACTCGGGGCTTTCGACCCCAGGTAGCTTCCCGGTGGTTCGCAGCGTGTCGCCAATTGCTGCACATTCTGAAGGGCTACCGAGGCGGCGCTAAACAACGGTCCATGTCAGCAGCACCCCAGCAACTCGCTGTTGCACTCAGCGCAACCCACCACCGGGGCGAATCCTCGAAACTGCAGGTCATCGGCGATGAGGTCGCCCCGCGCAGCTGGCGTAGTGCACGTATCCCGAGGGTGCCGTGTACGTCCATGAAGCGCGAGCGACAGGAAGAACGTGGCGGTCCGCTTCACTGGATCCACCCGGCGTCGATATGCTGGAGATGCGGGCGCGGTCCGCACGTTTAGGTCGATCACCTCAAGTAGGTGGCGAGGGCCTCCAAGGGTTGTACCCACCGCGCAGACGACGGGCGGGAAGCGGTTAGCGGATCCGCCTTGGCTGCTTCCCGACCCGTTGTCGCACTCACTGACGGACCTCGGTTCTGATCGTGGACCGGCAAACTTCGGAGCTAGGCTTCCGAGCTGGCCTGCTCGAGGCGTGACCGGTGATCAGCTCTCGGAGGTCATCGAGCCGGCCCCTCGGCCGCGAGTGGTCATCGATCCACGTTGGCTCGGCGTTTCTTGGCGGACTCCACGCTGGCGCGCAGCACCTGCTCAAGCTCTGTTGCTGGTGTGGGCTCCGGGGCCTCTGCGGGGGCGATGGGTGCGGCTTGCCCGTGTTCCTTGGCTTCAAGCAGTTGTTTGACGCGTGTGGTGTAGGTGTCTTCGTACTCTTCGGGCGTCCACGTGCTGTGCATCGCGGTGATCACCGTGGTCGCTGCTTGCAACTCGCTCGGGCTTGGTTCGGCTGCAGCGGAGGGGATGTCGAGCACTGTGGCGGGGTCGCGGATCTCGGCAGGCCAGCGCAGCGTTGTCAGGGCCAGCACATGCTCGTCGGCGCGGATCATCGCAAGTCGCTGTTTGCCGCGGAGCACGAACGTCGCGATCGCGGCCCTGCCGGTCATCGTCATCGCCCGGTGCAGCAGGTTGTAGGCGTGCCGGTGGTCCACGCTGCCTGGCGCGAGCCAGTAGGTCCGTTCGAAGTGCACTGGGTTGATCTCGGTGACGTCGACGAACCGGTTGATCATGATCGACCGCGAGCGGCCGGGGGCAATCTCGTCGAGCTCGGAGTCTTCAACGGTGACCACCTGGGCGCCCACCGGTCGCCCTTTGACGATGCCGGCGAGGTCGACGTCGCGGCCTGTGCGTTCGTTGATTCTGCGGTAGCGAATCCGGTCGGCAGTGCCACGCTCGTACTGGTGGAATGCGATCGCATGATCCTCCGTGGCGCTGAACAGCTCGACAGGCAGCGTTACCAGCCCCACTGACAGAACTCCTCCCCAGACGGCCGTTGCCATGCCACACCTCCCCAGGGGGCAAGCAGGGGTCAGAGATGGTCCAGTCCGACGTACTTGAGCTCCCGTTTCAGCACCTTGATCGTGACCTCGTCCACGCCCGCCCAAAGGCGTTCGGCAAGGTGCTCGGCCACGATCCGCAGCGCATCGTGGTCGGCGGCGTCCGTGGCTAGTTCGCGCAGCACCAGCGAGGTAGCCGCCAGGTTGCGTGCACCCAGCGGTGGTGAACCGCTCGGCGCGAGGCGGTCCACCACCGCGATCAGTGCATCGCGCTGCTGACGGTTGAGCGCTTCCTTCATGCCGTCAGTGTCGCTCCGTCCGCTACTCCACGCCCGACGACCTGACCAGCAGTAATGCATACCGCACGAGCCCATCACTCCGGCCCGACCGCCACGCACCAGGACCCGATTGCGTTGGCTCATCCGCGCGCCCTTCGGTGTCGGCCACCGGCGCTACCGTGCCGATCATGGATGACTTCTGCGAGGACTGCGGTATTGCACTGCTGCGGCACGGCTCGGAGTGCGGGACCGAAGCAGGTGACCCCTACAGCGACCCGGATTACGGTCGACCGCTCGGATGGGCGACCCCGAACGACGAGCTGATCATTCCCGCTGACGTGGACATGGGTGACTGAGCCACGAACACGGAGGAGCCATGCCGGAAATACAGGTGTCGACCAGCCCTCGTGCGACCTGGATCTGGGCACCCGACGAGGACATCGCGCAGCGCGTGCGCGCGGTGTCCGGTGGCCAACCGGTACAGGCACGTAACAAGGATCTTTCTTTGGTCACCAACGTCGGCATCGGGGTCGATGCACTGCAAGCGTGCCAATCCCTCGCTTCGGCAGGATTCAGCTTTAGCTGGCACCCTGACCAGCACCCGTGGGACCGGGACGGTTGGCTCACCGAGATGCCCGGCATGCCCGGCCAGCAGCAATGAAGATGCACAACACCGAGGGAAACCGGCGGCGGATCGCCGTCGTCGGCAGCAGCGGCGCCGGCAAATCCACGCTCGCCCGCAAGCTGGGACAACAGCTGGAGCTTCCCGTGCTCTCCCTCGACAGGTACTACTGGCAGCCCGGTTGGCAACGCCCACCCCGGCAGCAATGGCGATGCGACCAGGCCGCGATGCTCGACGCCCACCCCAGCTGGATTGCCGACGGGAACTACTGGTCCACGCTCGACCTGCGGCTGCACCGGGCCGACACGGTCATCGTCGTCGACCTCCCCCGCCGGGTCTGTCTCGCACGCGCGCTGCGGCGCCTGCTGCAGCACCGGGGACGGGCAATCCAGGCTCCGGGATGCCCGGAACGCTGGTCCTGGGGCTTCTTCAGCTATATCTGGTCGTTTCCTACCCGGCATCGTCCACGCCTACTGGCCGCCCTCAACGAACACGCCGACCACACCCGAATCATCATGCTTCGCACCCGCGCTGACGTGCGGCAATTCCTTTCCGGACACGGGTGACACCAGCGTGCTGGAGGCGCACGCTGGAACCGTGGACGAGGCCGAGCAGGATCGCCGGATCACCGAGATCATCGCCGGCGCATCCGAGGTGATCACCGGCGTGCGCCGGGAGATCGAGCGGCGCCGCGGCGCGGGCGAGGACACCACCTGGCTCGACAACGTCATGGCTCGGCTGGAACCACTGGCCGAGCAGATCCACGACCTCGAGCTCACCCACGCGGTCCGCGACGTGGTCCAGCGCCACGGCCCCGGCCCTTCGCCGCCCCGGAACACCCCGGTGACCTACCCGGCTAACTCGTAATACGCCCAGCACTCTGATCGCACAACAGTCCCGGCTCTCGATGAGCCGGGCCCGCCTGATGCTGGCGTGTTAGCGCTCCCCGACGGAAGGTAGACCTGGCCAGCGTCGCTACGGACTGCCATCTGAGAGGTTGCGGGCGTGTCACCAGCGGTGATCCGGCAGCCGGTGGAGATGCCTAGTAAAGCCGATTCCTTGTAGGGATGGTGGTGTCGGCCCGGAGCCGTACCGTTGATTCCGGCGAGGAGCATGAGCCGGAAGAAGGGTGTGGGCATGATCGAGTCATGTGGGCACGGCACGGGTTCAGGTACCCACGTGCGAGTCCTGGACCTGCTCAGGAAGTCCTATCGGCTCGTCCAGGACGGCGATCCGGCTTGGCGGAACACCACGCGCATGGCGCAAGCGCTGTGCCCGCAGCTGTGCGCCGAAGTCGCGCTCGGTCATCGCGACGGGACAGTCCCGCCTCCCAACAGCGCGGAGTGGGAGCGGTGGCTGAATAAACGCACTGGCACCACGGCGGCCTTTCGCGTCGAGCACGCCATCCCTGACCGGGGTAGCACGCCGCCTCAGCCCAAGCGCAAGACCACTTCCGCGCGCCGCGCGAAAACCCCACCTCAGCGGTCGAGTTCGACCGAGGAACCACAGCGGTCGTTGGCGGGGTTCTCCCACGTCGCGCTTGCGCAGAAGTGGGTGGCGGTGCAGGGCGACCACGTGCCCGCGACGGCATTGGCGGCCATGCTCGGCCTCCCGCAACACCAGCTTGCGCAGGCCGCCACTGAGATCGCTGACCTGCTGGCGTTGCCTCCGTGGCGGCTGCGCGTTCGTCGCGGCGGGTTCGTGAGCTGCACGCATCTGCACGAACGCTGCCAAGACCTTCTCTGGCGGACCGAAGACGCGCGCCCGGCCAGGCCGCGCGCGGGACGCCAGGGAACCGCGACGGGTGATCGAGGGAGGACTCGGCGCCGATGAACCGTGTCTGGCCGCGGCTGGTGGATCAGCGGGTAGGCAGTACGCCTAGCTCGATGCACCGCTGGCGCGGCAGGTAATGCAGTGCCAGAAGCCGAGCGACGTAGTCGATCGGGCTGGTGACCCATCGGATATCGGGGTCGTCGGTGAGCCCGTGGGGCTCGAATCGGGTGTGCAGGAGCAGCGCGACGACCCGTTCGAGGGGCAGGCCGTGGTGCAGTGACTCGGTCAGCAGTGCACCGACGACCTGCAGCATCCCGTTGCCGAAGGACCCGTGCTTGGCGTGCTCAATGTAGACATTCGCGGGGCGATGATCGTCACCGGCAGAGATCAGCACCTGATACTCGGTGCCGGCGATGGAGACCTCGGTGGTGAACCCGCGACGCACCCGAGGTGCATCCCGCCGGATGACCGCGGGGGTGACGCTCATTGGGCTGGCGGGTTCAACCACAGTCACAGGACACTCCTACACACAATCGATAGTCACGCCAACAGCATGCCGCCACTAGATGTGGCGGTGATCGATCGTATTGGTGGGGTCTGACAACGACCGGGAACGGCACGTCACCTGTTCAGGTGCGAGCTCCCGCCGTCGCCGCCGGCGACGGATGATGCCACGCCTCGCCGGACCGTCGACGGGCACGCGCTTGGGATCAGTGCCCGTTGGGTTCGCTGCTGGTGCGCTCGGCCTGGGCTGGAGCGGGCAGTGCGTGCAGCCGGTCGTGGAGCTCGCGAGCGTGGGGGCCGGGGTGGTTTTCGGCGTGTAGGTCGCGGTTGAGGGCGGCCAACCGTTGACGGGTGGTCTCCCGCAGGTGTTCCGGCGCCACGGCGTCTAGCACGCGGGCGGCCAGCGCGGTGGCGTCTGAGGAGGCGTGGTCGGCCGCGGCGGCGCGGGCACGGATGATGGTGACTGCTGCCCACCCAGGCGAGCCGGTGCGTTTCAGGGAAACGGCGGTGGCGGCGTGGTCCTCGGCGGTGGCGGTATCGCCGAGCCGGAGGGCTGCTTCGGCGAGGTGCTGGTGGAACTCGGCCCGATCGAAGCCGAACCGTCCTGGCTGGTCCGCGGCACGGTCCATGTGGTGTTGCGCGCGGGTGGCGACGGTGGCCGCCTCGCGGTGGCGTCCGAGCATCGACAGCGCGCGGAGCTCGCACCAGGTGCTGATCTGTGCCTGTCGCAGCGGGGTGTCGGCGTGGTCGTGGGCCTGGTGTGCCAGTTCCAGGGCGTCGGTGGGGCGGTGGCCGAAGGAGGCCACCATCGACTGCGCGCCGAGGCTCCATCCGGTCAGGTGTGTTTCGCCCACGCTGGTGCCCAGGCGGGCGCCGGTGCCCAGGTGGATGTGGGCTCCGGCGTAATCGGCGGTGTGAAAGGCGAGGTTGCCTAGCAGAGCGGAGAGCCATCCGGCTAGTCGTCGCAGCTCGCAGCGGGCGGTGTCGGGCTGTGGGTGGGTGAGCATGTCGACGACCATCTGGCGGGCGCGGTGGATCTCGCCGGCGAGCACGCTTGGGGCGTAGCTGGAGTAGTGCCGGGCGTAGTAGTCCACGGCGTGCTGCACGTGTTCGCGGGTTGCCGGGCCTCCGGCGGGGCCGTCCAGGTCGCGCTGCAGCTGGACCGAGTCGGCAACGGCGGTCAGGGTGGTGTCGGCCATGGCAGCTCCCAGCGTGCTCGGTTGCGCGGGCCGACCATACCCAGCCGCTGTCGTCAGGCTCGGAACGTTGAGGCCGAGTTTCTGCGGTGGGACCTGATACACCCGTGCCAGGGCGGTGGCGTAGTCCGGGTCGGGCTGAACGCCGTCGTGTTCCCAGCGGCACAGGCGTGCGGTGGTCACCCCCGGTGGGGCCAGGCCATCGGCGGTGTAGAGCTCGCTGATGGCGGCCACGACCTGAGGTCGGCTCCATCCGTAGGCCAGGCGCCACACCTCCAGCGGCGTCAGCTCGGGAGCCTGACGGATGATCTCGTCGGCGATGGTGGCCACGTCCCAGTCCGCACGCTGCCCACGGCGGCGAATGTGTGCGGCTTGCTGAGCGAGCTCGGCGCGGTACGCCCGACTGATCCTCGGCATGATCACCCCTGTCGCAGGTTACCGACAGTATCGCTCACGTCGGCACAAAACATTGCCGCGCGCGGCAATGTTCGCGCGCGCCGGTCGTCATTGATCCCCGCAGTGTGCGCCGTCGAGCGTGGAGGTCAGCGCCACGCCGTCGGCGTCGGCTCCTTGAGAAGGCAGGCGGCCTGTTGGCATGGCGCTGAGGTTCTTGTCGAGCAGTGAGGGAGGTGAACAGCAGCTGTGGATGAGGAGCTGGAGATCACGGTGACCCGTCTGGCCGCGGCGGCCGATCGTACGGCGGCATCGACCAGTGACGGCCCGAACGGCGACAGCGGGGACAACCGCGACCCGTGACACGTCATGCCGCCACATATTCCTGATCTGGGGTGCGTGCCGATGGGCGCTGGCGTGCGTGTCGGCACGCACCCCAGCTGAACGAGACGAGGTGCGTTGATGCAACACCGGCTGGTTGACGGGATCGAGCAGGCTCTGGGCTGGCAGGGGCCGGGCATGCTGGGCCAGCAGTTCGCCGTGGGGAGCCTGCCCGACCCGCGAGTTGGGCCGCGGCTGCTGAGGCCGCAGCATCTGCTGGATGTCGTGATGCGGCGCAGCTTGGCGCCACCGCAGGTGCGGTGCGTGCGCGACGGCGCCGAGATCCCCGCTCGCGAATACCTCTCGGAGGTCACCACGCGTCGTGGGCAGGTGCTGCCGATGATCGACCCGGCTCGGCTGGGCCGCGTGCTCGCCGAGGGCGCGACGCTGGTGGTCGATGGGCTCAACCGGTGGGACCCGACCATGGAGGTGGCTTGCCGCGCGCTGCAGTGGTGGGCCGACGAGCTCTGCCAGGTCAACATCTACCTGACCACCCAGGACAGCAGTGGGTTCGCGCTGCACTGGGACGACCACGACGTGCTCATTGTCCAGCTCGACGGACGCAAGCAGTGGGAAGTCCGCGGGCCTTCCCGGGTGGCGCCGATGTTCCGCGACACTGATCCCAACGTGGAACCACCGGACGACCTCGTCTGGTCCGGAACACTGCAGCCTGGCGATGTGCTGCACATTCCCCGCGGGTATTGGCACCGGGCCAGCCGCGCCGACGAGGGCCCCGGCGGACACAGCCTGCATGCCACCTTCGGGCTGCAGCAGCGTACCGGGATTGATCTGGTGACCTGGTTGGCCGACCAGAAAGCACGCCAGCACGAGCAGTTTCGCCGTGACCTCCCGCATTCCAGCCACGCGCAGGATGGCTATACGCGCACCTGGCGTCAGGCGGTCACCGAGCTGGCAGGCCATGCTGATCTGACCGAGTACCGGCGGTGGCGCCGTCAGCACCAGGGCGCTGCGCGACACGTGGTCACCCACGGCTTGTTCGGTCCCGCCCGCGAGGTTGTGGCCATCACCGATTTTCCGCCGTTGATCGAGCGGGAAGCCGACTCGGTTCAGGTCTCGGCCGCGGGCACGCAGGTCGGCCTGCCCGCGCGCGCCGAGCCCGCGGTGCGGCAGCTGTTGTCGGGACAGCCTGTCGTTGTCGACGAGGTCAGCGCTACTCACACCATCGAGGCGGACAAGATCGCCGGCGTGCTACTGGAGGCAGGACTGTGTGCCGAAGTCACCGACGCCTTGCGCTCGGGTTTTTCCGGACTCCTATCCGCCGAGGCCTCCTCGAACACGCACTGAGCCGCGGCATCACCGACCTGGACGTGGCTGCGACCTATCACCGGGGCCATGCCCACCGGGATCTGGCCGGCGCCGCGGGGGACCTACTGGAGCGGTGCACGATCTCCACCAAGATCAGCCCCCGCCCCGGACACCCGCCGCTGCGCGACCAAGCCTGGCGCGCGGTCGAGGATCTCGGCTCCGTCCCGGCGGTGATGCTGGTGCACAACCCCGAAACCGTCGTGGCCGGGCTGTCTCCCACTGAGGCTCGGCGGTGGTGGTCGGCCACCGCCGAAACCATGGCCGACCTCGTTGCCCGCGGCGCATGCCGGATGTGGGGTCTAGCAAGCTGGGATCCACGCGTCCTGGGCGCACTGCTGGACTCCCGCACCGGGGCACAAACCCCATCTCCGCAGGTGGCCATGGTGCGGGCGGGCTTCCTCGTCCCAGCCGGCGTGCTAACCGCCAGCGACACGCTGCTGCACCAACTCGGACTCCCCCACGCCAACAGGTGGGGCATGAGCCCCTTCGCCGGCCAGCCGCACCTGCTCGACGGCATCAACCTGACCCAATTCCTCACCGGCCCACCGCCGGGTGCTGCCCAGCTTCCGGCAGCGCTGGCTGCGGCCTTCCACCTACCGGAGGTCTCACGCATCGCCGTCGGCGCCAGCACCCCCGCGCACCTCGACCAGCTCCTGGACGCAGTGGATGTGGGTATCCAGCATCAACGACTCAGCGACTACCGGCAGCGGCTAACGACCCACGCCGCGAAAGCGTCGTGACCAGCGCCTCGGCCGCCGCATGTACCGGCGCGGCCAACGGCCCTGCATAGTCCTCCCCCGCGGCGATCAGTTCCGCGAGGGCATACAGCTGGCACACCACACCGGTGGGGCTGTGCAGCTCGTCGGCGAAGACCTGCTGCACCCGCTCGGCCAAAGCCGGCACCGCTAGGGAGTTGACCCACAGGGTGGCCGCGTCCCACCCGCGCGGCGCGAGCCCGAAATCCTCCCAATCCAGGATGCGGCATGCCGGTGCGGTGAGGTTCACCCAGGCAAAGTCGGCGTGGGCCACGGCCCACTCCCCCACGGTGGTATCGAGGCCAGGGAAAACCGCCTGAATCGTCTCCGTCACGCGCTGCTGACTGATCGGCCGCGTGTGCGGGGTCGCCAGCCGCGACGTCGCGACCGTGGACAGTGCACGCTGAGCCCCGGCAAGCCGCTGCCACCACACCTCGGGCAACTGTGGGTCTGTGGTGAGCACACCACCCCCCTGCTGCACCACGGGCTCGGGCACCAGCTCGGTCTCCTCTGCCCGCCACAGCGTTGCCCCGTCGCACCAGCACACGCCCTGATACCACCGCGGATGCAGCGTTTCCGGCGGCAGCGCAACGGTTGCCTCAAGCCCACTACGTTCGGCGGCCGACTCGGCCGGAGTCGCCGAAATCCGTACCCACGTGCCGCGGCGAGTCGGCACCCCCACCGTGCGCCGCTTGCGCGCGGCCTGTTCCTCCGACTCCAACGTCACCCCCAGGGCGCGTTCGGCTGAGTCGAGCAGCGTCGTCACAGGCTGGGTTCGCAAATCCACGGTAACCAGGATAGGCCCATTCACCGACAGAACGCCTGAAGCGCCGCGGGCCGTCCCAACACCATCGGTTCCCCGTACCCGGCCAGGTCGCTTCCTCGGCAGCCTCACTCAATCAACTGAGGGACTAGGCGGCGGCAACAGTAAATGCCGTGCTCGCCATGACTCGCAGCCTCGGCACGATCGCCTGGCAATCCCCTCGCGCCCGATGATCGCCGTCGAGGCGTTGCCATCGGTAGCGCTGGCGCTTTTCGTCCCAATCACCGTGCCACTCGGCATACCTCTGCATCGCGCACTCGGTCCGCAGCGTGGCCATCCACTGGCAAGCGGCCGGGTGCGTACTCCACAGACTCGAGGCCCCGAACGGATCGTGAACCCGATAGTGCCGCTCCAGCTCTGTGGTCAAAATCCCTCGGTCGAATTCACTGTTGTAGATGATCACCCGGCGGCCCTCGAGGACTCGCGTCAGCTCCGGCAGAACCTCGGAGAAAGTGGGAGCGTCGGCGACCATTGAGTCGGTGATCTGGTGTTTCGCGATCGCCTCCTGCGGGATCGAGCGCCGTGGATTGAGCAGCGTGTCCAACAAAGGTGCCCCGGACACATCCACCACCGCAATCTCCACCGCATAGGACGGCTCCGGACCGCCGAGCAGTCCAGTGGTTTCGGTATCGAGAAAAACGGTGTTGGGGTCTGCCAGCACCTCGGCCGCCCAGACCGCCGCGCACACGCGGTCCTCGGCCAGCGCGTCGCGTTGCCTCGTGGTCAGCGGCCGGATCGGGCGTGCCTGGGCGCGCTTGTAGAGCGCGCAGGTTCGGTACCCGAGGCGCGTGTAATACAGCCAGGCAGCCGGTGCAAGACCGGCTACAGAAAGCCGTTCAGTGCGCAGTTGGGCTGCTGTGGCCAATCCGGGTGGTGCCATGCGCCGGCAGTACACCGGACGACCGTCGGTGTCGTAGCGCATCACCGCAGGATCATCGATGGTTTTTCCCATCCGCCCCGGGACCTTTCCGTGAGGAAGCGTTGGCCGCCCATATCCTCTCGCCGACCCCCGACACCGCCAGAACTCGCGGAAGGTGGGTGCACCCGGACTAAGCCCTATTTCACCTCTCAGCACCGACAGCGCCGGGTACGTGAGAAGCAGTGACGCTGTGGGGTCGCAGGCTGGCGTGCTTTTGACCGCCTGTTGCTGTGGCCCGGGTGCCGCCTATCCCCGGAACTCGTGCGTTCTGCCAGCTTGTCGAGTAGGAGCCAGGCATGCTCCCTTCGTTCGGCGTCGGCCCTGACGTGGGCCCGTCAGCCCCACCTCGGGGTTTGGTAGGAGACCTCGTTGTTGGTGACGACCAGTCGCCACCTATCGAAGAGGTCGTCGCCCTGCGCATCGATCACACCGTTGCAGACGTGATCGAACGTGAAGTGCGCGAACTCCTCTGGCCACGTCCAGCCCGGTCGCGGGGCTGTGGTCTGCACGGTTGCGCCTGGCTGCAGGAACGTGTCGATGAGGTAGGCCATCCACTCCAGCGAGTAGATGAACTTCTCCCCGCCGGACCACTGAATGCCGGTGCCGTCGTCGGAAGGTTCCCCTTCGCAGTGCTGCCCGGGTTGCCCGTGCGGCATCGCGTCGACGTCCAGGACGGGAATTACTTCCGACACGCTCTTTTCGATGTCGGGAAGCGGCTCCACGTAGTACGGCCCCTCGGCGCGCTCCTCCTTGTACGTGGCCGCAAACTTGCGGAGGTAAGCAATCTCGTACTTGTTGAGCGCCGGGGCGATGTTGATGACGCCCGCAAATTCGGTGTTATACCCCACGGTCTTCTCCATAGTGCTTGGCTGATTGCTGTGGCGGGTGGTCAGGTCCGCCAACACCAAAGAAGCTATCCCGCAGGTGGACCGCAAGGAAGCTATACGCCAGTCCCCACGCGCCTGTGGCTTCTCGAAGGGGCATGGTCTGCGGAAATGGGGCACGATCAGCCATGGGCTTGAGGCAACATCTTCGCCTCAGCACGAGAGGTTTTGCCATCGTGGGCGACGCTTGGTGTTCCGCTTCGGGGGCGGGGACACGCAATGGGCTACGGATGGCTCGCAGGTTGAGGTGTTCCTTTCACCGGCTGGCCTGTTTCATCGCAGCGAGGACCTCGGGGCGCTTGAGCCTGCCGGCATGGGCCAGGGCGCCAGCGACGGCGTGGATCTCGTCCCGATAGGTGGTGATGAGGCGGTTCGCGTCGGCTTGACCTTGGTCATAGACCGTGTCGGGCGCCTGCCGACCCAGCGTCGTACTCAAGGAGGCGAGGTCGGCGGCACCGCTGTAGGCGACGTCGAGGAGCGCTTCCGGGGTATCCCGTCCGTGGGTGCGAAGGTGTTCGGTGGCCATTGCCGGTCCCGCAAACAGCATCGCCGCCAGCGCGGCCTCGTTGACCTCATCGCCGGGGTGGAGTTGCCAATCGATCGCGCCGGAGCACTCCAGCGAGTGGCCGGACAGGTCAACAGGCTGTGCCGCTTCCACGCGGACCTCGTCCAGGACCAGACCGAGGCGTTCGCCAATGACCGTGTGCGCGGCTTCGTGCTGTCGCGTGATCTCGGCCCGCTCGGGGTCAGTGGACCACCGCCATGGCAGAACACGCACGCTCGTGTGGTGGTCTTTGAGCTGTTGCAGGCTCGCCCGGCACCGCGGGCAGCGGATCTCGGCGATCTTCCCGCGAAGCAGGTCGTGGTGGCGCGGTCGCCATCCGCGTGTGCGGATCTCGTCTTGGCACGACGAACACAGCACCTGCGACCAGCTGACGCTGCTGCCTCGGTCCATACGCACAGTTTCCCTCACCTGGCAAGTTGCTCGCGGCGAGGGTGTGTGGAGGCAATGGCGCGGGAGGATCCCGCGGACCGGGAGGCACGGCACTGTACTGAAACAGCGCCCCGTGACCTCGAGAACTCGTTGGTTGGACTACTGGCCTGACGACCTTCGTGGGGTCAAGTCGCTAGAGGTCGCCCTGTGGGACTGGCAGCCTATGAGGCATGAGCGAATTCCTCCGCCAAGGCCTCACTGACGCACTCACGCGTGGGCTGAATAGCCTTGCTGGCGACCTCGGTGTTGACCCGTTGCATTGGGAGGTGCGCCGGGTGGGCGTGACCACCGAAATCGTGGGACGCCCGCAGGCTGGGATGTCACCTGACGAGGCGGCCAGGGGCATGCGGCAGCTCGCCCAACGGCTCGGGCTGGTGGCAATCGTTAACGACGATGAGGAACCCGACGGGTACGCCGGGTCGTGGGAAAACCTCGCGGTGCATCTACCGGCCGTCGACAACCGGAGGGTTCAGCAGTCGTAGGAGCGCTGCGTACATGGGCCCCGGCCCTCCCTACCAGCCTGCCAGCGGTTGGTCACGTTCCTTGATCACTGCTGCACGCGGTTCGGATCGAGCGTGACCACCGCGGGAAGATGATCTGACGCTTTTTGGGCCGTGGGGGTGTCATGCACGGTGACCGTGTCCACAGCACCAGCGAAGTGGGGGGTGAGGTGGATGCGGTCGATTGTCCGTGGCCCGTGCGGGTCGTCGGGGTGGTGGCCGGTGGTGGGTGTCAGTTTGGCGCGCACGGGTAGGCGCGCATCGGTCATGCCAGCGGAGTAGAGCACATCGCCGGCGCGGCGGTCGCTGTGGGTAACTCGATGACCGTGCTCCCAGCTCCAGGTGGTCTGGAAGGTGAAGTGTGGCGCCCAGCCACGCCGGTAGGGGTCGAGGGTGTCGTAGAGCTCCCATTGCCCGTACTGCTCGAGGTCGTGGCGTTGGTAGCGGTCTGCGGACAGGCTGTTCCAGTCGGCTCCGATGAGTCCCGGAAGATCCGAGCCGAAACGGTAGACCGCGGCGATCCGCTTGGCCTCTGCGACGTTGCGATCCTGGTCGAAGGGCGATCCGTGGTAGCTGCCCACGCGCGCCCGTGTGCCGGCGACCTCGACATTGGCGACGACGAGGTTGTGCCACATCCCATCGTGATCAAAGGTCTGGATCGAACCGGGAACGAGGGCAACGCCGGATGTCCACAGCAGCCCAACCCAGTGGTAGAGCCCGTCGCGAACGTGGTGGCCGCGAGCGCACGGGCCCGCGTTCAGGCCGGTGTCGGCAGCCAGGCGCGCGAACGCGTTGGGCCCACCTTCTGGTGGCGCCACGACTTCTTGCACCGCCAGCACCAGCTCACTCTCACCGTCGCCGCGGAGTTGTCGGATGGTGTCAACGACCAGATCTTCGTGTTCCTGGTTCGCAGTGCGATAGAGGTCCTGGACGTTGTAGGTGGCTGCTTTGATCACTCCGTCATCGTGCCCAACCGCCGCTTGGGTCGCCAAGGCCTGGAGCTACTAACCTGTCGGAAGCAGGTGCGGACCTGTCTCGGGGGGCCATGTGAGCGTGCGGGCACCGCGGTCACGCATTTCGGCTGCCAGCGCGGCGGATTATCCGGATGAGTGATCATGTTCTACTGGCTGCAGCCCGATGTTCCCGGCTTTCTGGGGGACCGAACAGTTCTCGACACCACGGTTCGACCACCTCGCGTGCAGGGGGTTCTGCACTTTCAGATCGACAACTGGTTCGGCGACGATCTGATCACCTCATACCCGTGCTATCTCGTCACCACGACGATGGCCGCGGCCCTGGAAAGGTCCGGTCTCGGCCGCTTCGAGATCCGCGGTGTCGACGTGACCTACGGCGATGGTGCTCATGAGCGCCTCATTCGGCACGGTGTGGGCTCGTTTGCCGAGTTCCGCTGGCTCGATATCGGTGGAGCGGCTGGTCATGACGACCTTGGTCTCACGCCTCGTGGGCGTCTGGTTGTCTCCGATGCTGCCTTGGCGGTCTTCGGTCAAGGAGTTCTTGATCGGTGCGAGGCCGAGGAGTACGACCCAGGTTCCCACCGATAGCGCCAGTCGTTGCTGTACTGCTGGCCTGGCACGCGCAGCTAGCTCCGCCAGGTGACCGTCACGTTGGAGCGCTCGAGAGTAAAGACCCCCGCGGTCCGAGACGGCCTGTCGATTCCGCTCGGGTGGACGGCGATGGAGATTGGCGAGTCTCGATGCTCGGCCCAGGCGGCAACCTGGGCCGCCATGCGGTCGGCAAGTTCTCGCCTCGCCGGCCCGTGACCGATCACGCCCATCTCGTGCCCGGTCTTCCCGCGGCGCATTGTGAGGTACGCGAGACTGTCGCCTTCGACGGTGGCCATCGAGCCCCACCGCAGCATCGGGCTAACCAACCCCGTTTCCTGGGCGTTGCGTTGGATCTCCATTCGCGAGACCGCGTTGGGCAGCGCGCAGGCCAACCACAGCCACACCGGGTCCAGCGGTTCGTTGTCGCCGAATTCGATGCCCGTCCAGACGT
Organism: Saccharopolyspora griseoalba; assembly: GCF_042665275.1. Taxonomy (NCBI): domain Bacteria; kingdom Bacillati; phylum Actinomycetota; class Actinomycetes; order Pseudonocardiales; family Pseudonocardiaceae; genus Saccharopolyspora; species Saccharopolyspora griseoalba. The sequence goes on from NZ_JBHTCJ010000017.1 coordinate 19,185, forward strand.
CGTATGCGGGCTGGGCCAGTACCCCGCATACCGCCGCGGCCTGAACGTCCTGCTCCGGGTAGGCATGCAGGATCACCTCGGACTCGTGGGCGAGCTCGACTGTTCGGCGGCGATCAGCGCACACGCTGTCGCGCAGGGGCATGAACGCGCACCATTCGCTGTCTACGGATTCCCAACGGTCGCCGGCACGCTCGAACGCCACGCTGCGCATCGCACTGCCGGCGATGCGCAGGGGTGCCACGAGGCGCCCGTCGGGAGCGAGCTGGTCACGCCAGGCGTCCGGCAGGTTGGCAATGCCGACGGTGGCTACGATCCGGTCGTAGAGGGTGTTGTCGGGATCGCCCAGTGCTCCGTCTTGGCAGCGCACCTCGACGTTGGTGATGCCGGCGGCATCCAGGTGTGCTCGGGCGCTGCGAACCAGGTCGGCGTCGACATCGAGGCTCACCACCTGCCCGGTGTTGCCGACCAGGTATGCCAGTAGCGCGGCGTTGTAGCCGGTCGCGGCTCCAACTTCGCGGATGCGCTGGCCTGGTTGCACGGCGAGCTGGTGTAGCTGCATCGCGATGGTGTTCGGCTGGGATGCCGCGCTGATCGCGGTCTGACCTGCGTGCTTGGTGTACACGCGGGTGTTGGCGTAGGCCTGCTCCAGCGGCGTGTCCGGGAGGAACAGGTGCCGCGGGACAGTACGGAACGCCTCGTCGATACGCGGGTCGGTCACATAGCCCTGATCACGCAGCCAGTCAGCCAGCTCATGGCGGCAGCGTGTCGCCTTGTCCTCGTCTACCTGGTTCGTGACCACGTGACGTAGACCTCCTCCTCCACGAATGGCCTCGCGCAGTGTGATCTCTGATCGTCGGCGCTAGTTCGCGCCCGCGGGGGCCTCGGGCTCGACGCTGTCGCCCGAGGTCTCCAGATACCAGGTCGGCGTTTCCTTGGCCGCGCTTGAGGCCAGACCGCTCGCAGTGATAGTCGACGGAGCCAGGTCACCCGACGGGCGTTCCAGCACGACCTCGCCATCCGGCAGGGCATGCCACCGGGCGCCGGGGTAGGCATCCCAGCGGTAGACCGTCGCACCAGCCAGATCCCGATCTTGCTCCATCTGTCCTGTTCCCTTCGTCGCTTGGCCTGCAGAATCGTGCCACCCACCCCTGACGTCGCTCACGCTGTGATGAGCTGGGTCGGCCACGTGTCGTCATCGCGCGGTGCCGACATCTGCCCTCGACTGGACGTGATCACTGTGTGCTCGCCTGTCGTAGCCCACGGAGTTCGTCTAGGGACCAGGCGTCGTTGATCTCGCGCTGCGCGAGTGGGGCGAGGCTGGCGGTCGCGCGGAGGGCGTTGACGCGGTCGGGTTCGGCCAGCGGGTACAGGCGGATCGAATCGCGGGAGAGGCCGAACCATTGGGTGCCGGTGAGCTGGGGTTTGCCCAGGTGCATGTGCACCCGGTCTTCGAGGTAGGCCAGGTCGCTGGCCTGTGCATCGTCGCGGTCGACTGCATCGCGCAGCAGCTCGAGCCAAGCGCATTGACAATCGGCCGTGGCGTGTTGGGCCAGCAGCCACGCGGCGTGCGCGCCATCGGATCCGACCAGTGCGTGTCCTGGCCAACCGTGGACTGCGATGACTTCGGCGAGCCAGGCGGTGTTGTCGGCGTCGAGACGTTTCACTGACGCCCAGCTTTCCCGGTTGACCTCGAATTTCTCCCGTGCGGTTTGATCGCGAGCTGCGCGGAGCAGGAGTTCGGCGTGCAGGTCGTCTGCTGGTCGAGCAGCGCCGGAGTCAGACGGTGACGACACAGCAGTGGGGTTTCTCCGCTGGAAGGAGGTGTTCGTGCCGAACCAACCGCCTGGTGGCGGTTCGGCGAATGAGCCGGTCTCGGCATGCAGTGCTGCGCCGGGGATGCGCTGCTCAAGTTTCTGCTGGTCGCTGGTTCCGGTCATGTCCGCCCTCGATGGCTGGGTTACTGCGCCTCGGGCTCGCAGGGGGTTTGGGCTAGCCGCAGGGCAAACGGTGCGATGTTATCGGCCAGCCCATAGGCGAGCGCGTCGAGCGCGGTCAGGGCCTGTTGCCGGGCCGGGCCAGGGGGCATTTTCTTGATCCGGACTTCGAGCCGTTGAGCGAGGCGCGCTGTGTGCAGCAGCAGTTCGCCCGCGCGGCGTGCTGTAGCGAGAAGCGTCGCATCCGGTAGTAGAGCCGGAGTGACGATGTCGGCTGGCTGTTGGGCGAGCGATTCTGCGGCAGACTGCACCATTTCGGTTGCGAGTTCGAGAGCTACAGCCGAGTTGATCTGTCCGTTCACGTCGTCCCCGCTCACGGGAGCACCAGCGCCGTTTGCTCGTGGGCGAGTTTGTGGGCGCTCGCGTTGCACTCAGGGCAGGTTGCCCACAGCCATGCTTGCTCGCTGAGGTCGGCGGCAGCGCATTCTGCCCCGCACAGTGCGCGGAAAGCCGCCCCGTCGGCCACTTCCGTGCTTTTCGTGGCATGCCGAACTCCATCGCTCGGCCGCCATATAAACGGGTACATGGGTCCTCCTCCGGTGGTGGCCGGTGACGCAGCAATGGGTCGGGGCTATTGCTGCGTCACCGACGCCGGGATATGGGCTGTCTCAAACAGTGCGTCTGGGGACCGCGACTGGAGCCAGCCCACCAGTGATTCAAAGCTACAAATGTAGCCGCTACGCCTCAAGAGGCTAGGCAATCGTCCTTTAGAGTGGTGTTGTGAGCGTCAGGCGTGGGGCACGCTAAACGCGCATGATCACCAGCTCGGAGGAGGCACCTCGCGATGACGGCATCTGCGCTGCTCGACGCCAGCCCGATCACCTACCGGCGCTGGTTGGGCAACGGGTTGGCCTACGAGCGCAGCCACGCCTGCCTCAACCAGCGCGACGCTGCGCAACGGCTCGATGTGCAGCGCGCGACGATCGGCCATTACGAGACCGGCCGCAACCTCCCGAGCGTCGGCGACCTGGAAGCACTGCTGACCCTGTACGGCGCCGCGGGGCGCATCGAGCACTATCGCGCCCTGCGTGAGGGGGCGCGGCGGGGTGAGAACTGGTGGCGCCGCATCGCCGACGTCTCGCCGTGGTTCGATCACTACCTCGGGCTCGAGTCAGGCGCGGTGGCCATCGGCTCGTTTGACCCGATGTACCTGCCCGGGCTTCTTCAGACACAGCGCTATGCCAAAGCCATGTTCCGCGCCGACCCGGATATCACCGACGAGCGCGCCCACGAACTAGCCCGCGTGCGCACCGAGCGGCGCCAGATCCTCGAGCGCGCCGATCGCCCGGCCCGGCTGCGCGCGATCGTCGACGAAAGCGTGCTCTACCGCGATCCGGACCCCGGGGACCGTGCCCTGATGCGCGAGCAGCTCGAATCGCTGCTGGCTGATACCGAGGACCCCAACATCGAGCTGTCGATCCTGCCGCTTCGCGGGGGTGCGTTCGCGGGGATGATCGACCATCCGTTCAAGGTCTTGGATTTCCCGCCCGAGATGGTCGGCGACCACGGCGTGGTCTACATCGAATTGCATGGTTCCGCGCAGTACCTCGAGGAAGAGGGCTCGCTCGAGCTCTACGAGCAAGGCCTGCGCGACCTAGGAAACGCGGCGGCTGCGGCATGCGAACGCTTGGGTGCCCAACCGCGTGAGTTGATCACGAAGGCGTTGAAGGAGGTGACATGAGTAGCGATCGCCCTGAACCGACAAACTGGCGCAAAGCCCGCGCAAGCTGGGGAGAAAACAAGTGCGTCGAGGTCGGGAGAACTATCGACGGTGCCGCGGTGCGGCACAGCCAGCACCCCGATGGGGAACGGCTGGAGTTCAGCGCACGCGCCTGGCGTGCGTTTACCGACGGGCTGCACCGAGGCGACTATGACCTCGGCTAGGTAGGTAGCCGAAACGTCCAGAAGCGCCCCGGGCTTGCGGTAGAAGCCCGGGGCGCTTCGTCATCGTCCCACCATCGAGGCCTGCCCGGTTGACATTGTCATCGGCGATTCATCCATTCCTCCGACGTTGCGTGGATGGCAGGGTGCTTGTCTGACCAGTAATCCTCAGCGATCTGTACGGTCGGGTCCTTACTGTTCGGACATGGCAGCTTCGACTGGCACGCGCCTAGCCACAGTGGGCCTGCTCGCGGTGGCCGCTGGGTGGACTACGCACGTCTCGGTCCTTCGCCGCCGTCATGCGCGCGACCCTTTAACGCAGGTCTGCACCGCCGAGGCCTGGCGGCAACGTGCCGACCGCCTGCTGCGTCGTCACCCCGGTGCCGTTGTCGGGCTTCTCGACCTTGACGGGTTCAAGGCGATCAACGACCGCCATGGCCATGCTGGTGGGGATGCCGTGCTAGCTGCCATCGGCGCTCGGTTACAGCACGGGTTGCCTGCCGGCGGGATTGCTGGGCGACTGGGAGGTGATGAGTTCGCCGTCGCTGCCCCACGACCGTTGGCGTCCACCGCGCTTCACTGGCTACATGCCGGGTTGAGCCAGCCGGTCCTGCTGCCTGACGGGGCGTTGGTTGTTCCTGGCGTCTCGATCGGGCTGGTTCGTGCTGCCGATCTGGTGCATGCAAGGTCGCTGCCTGCGCGTTGCGGGCCGCGGACGCGGCGATGTACGCCGCCAAACGTCGGCGCGCGGGTGCGTTGAGCTCGCCGGCGGTTTCGTTGGTGCAGTGATAGGCCACGCTGGTGCAGCGACGATTAGAGCTGGTGGTTGCCGACATGGTCGGTTGGGAGGGTGCAGATGCTCTCTTCGTCGCCGACTCCGCAGGTGGGGCCGGGCATGATGTCGTAGCTGACGGGCGAGCCTGACCACCAGGCCCACCAGGTGATCGGAGCACCTTCGCCAGCGTCGTCGTCCTGCAGGCAGGTGACGTGACGACCTGGGTGGCCGGTGGGCAATTCGCACCAGTTGTCCTGCACGACCATGTGCGCTGGGGATCGCACGCCGGCCAAGAGTCGAACTTCGTTTGTGGTCAGGCGGATCATTGCTGGGCATGTCATCTGCCTCATGGCCATTGCCGCACCCTAACGCGCGGATGTGCGGTGGCGTGATCAGCCAGGCGGCCCCGGCGTCGCCGTGCCTCGCGCTGCGGCAGCGAAGGTCGAGAACCACTCGATGGGACGATCACCATCCTGTTGTTGTGTAGCGGCTACATTTGTAGCGTCTTCGTGTGCTGGGTCACTCCAGCTTCGCGAGTCTTCACGCAACCTCAGGAGTCCTGTGTGGACAGCTTGCATGTGTTGACCTACGACATCCGGGGCCACGTTCCCGAAACCGGCCAAGAGCGGCGTGCTCGCAACACCGGGATCGTTACCCATACCCATCAGATACTCGCCGGCCTCGCGCGTAACCATCCGCGGCTGCGACTGGCGGTGTGCCACACCGGTACCGAGGAACTCACGCGCTACCAGCTGCGCACTCCGGAGAGGTTCACCGCGCTCACCCATGGCATCCCGACCCGGTTTCCCGGGCTGCTCACCGGCTCCGACGGGCGCAAAGACCCCCAGGCGGTGCACCGGTATTACGAAGCCGGTATCGATGATCCGGACAACCCGGTGTGGAACGCACTGGCGCGCTCGTATGCCACCGCGCTACGGGCCGCCGGCGTCCCGATGGTGCTGGCCCAGGGCCTCAACCCTCTGGTCAGTGCCCTGAAGGCCGCTGACCAGGGGCTGTTGCGCGATCTGTGTCCGGCGATTGTTGGCGTCGTGCACGACACGGCCGGCATGCAGCAGCGTCTGCGCTGGGTCGCCGAGCGTGTTCACAGCCAGCAGGATCCGGTGCGGCTGGTCGCGGTCTCACCGGCCATCCGTGATGACCTGCTCGCCACGGGTCTACCGCGCGACATGGTGCGTCTGGTTCCCAACGGCATCGACGCGCATCAGTTCCGCCGCCGACTGCATCGCGCTGTCGACTCCGGGGCGTGGGAGCGAGTCTGTGCCCGCAACCGGCTTCCCGGACAGGGCCCGATGGTGCTGCTGTCTGCCCGCCGCACTCCGTGGAAGGGCCACGACGACCTCATCAGGGCCGCCCAGTTGCTGGATGTCGCGCGTCCGCGCGAGCGGTGGTTTGTGGCTATCAACGGCGCGGGGATGTGCGAGCGCACCGCCCCCGACTTCGAGCGCTACCTGCGCACGCGGATTGATTCCCTCGGGGTGCAGCATCGGGTGTTTCTCCTCGATGAGCTCGAGGCCGATGAGGTCGCGGCCTGCTATGCCCACGCCGGCATTGCCGCGCACCCCTCCCGGCAGGCAGAGCCGTTCGGCTACAGCAACATCGAAGCGATGCTGGCCGGCGTGCCTGTGGTCGCCAGCGCGCACGGCGGGCCGCTGGCCTACATCGAGCACAACCGCAGCGGCGTGCTCGTCCCGCCATTTGACCCGCCCACGCTGGCCGAGCAGCTCGCGAGACTGCTCGACGATGACCGGCTGCGCGCCCAGTTGGCCGCTAGCGGGCGGGCCAGCGCGCGCCGGTTCACCACCGCGGCGATGACGGCCGGGTACGAGGCCGCCCTCGCTGACGCACAAGCAGCCGCACAGCATTTGGAGGCGTTGACGTGAGCTATGTCCTCGGAGTGAACGCGGGAACCGGCACGTGGCACGACGCCAGCGCGTGCCTGATCGACGCCGATGGCACCGTGCTGGCCCTGGTCGAGGAGGAACGACTGAGCCGCGTGCGGCACGCACCGAAACAGCATGTCCCGACTCGTGCCGTGCAACGCTGCCTCGAGCTTGGCGGCGTCACTGCCGAGCAGCTGGAGGCGATCGCGGTCGGCTGGGACGAGCCACGCATGGCTCTGCGCTCCGGGCAGGGCTGGGAGTTCGACTCCCCCGAGGCGTTTCTCGCCGCGCTCGGGCTGGGCAGCAGCGGCGCGGAGGTGGTGTTCGTGCCGCATCATCGCGCGCACGCGGCCTCGGCCTTTCACGCCAGTGGGCGCGCCTCGGCCGCGGTGCTGGTGGTGGATGGCAACGGCGAGGACGAGTCCACCAGCATCTTTCATGCCCGCCGCGGGCATGGGATGCGGCGGGTGGAGCGGTGGCCGCAGGTGCACTCGCTCGGGCATGTCTATGAGGCCGCCAGTGTCTGGCTGGGCCTGGGCAAACGCGGCGAGGGCAAAACCATGGGCCTGGCCGCCCACCTCTCGGGGTCGCTCGACGATCCCGGCTGGCTGCACGTGCGCGACGGCGCGCTGGCTTCCGCGCTCGGTGCCGATCCGCGCGCGGGCTACGAGGAGACCAAGCATGCCTGGCGCGCGCTGGTCGCCCGTTATGCCGGCCAGCCCGCCCCCGACTGTTCGGCCGACCGGCTCGACACCGATCCAGTGGCCGTGCGCGTGGCCGCTGCCGCGCAGCACACCGTGGACACCGTGCTGACGTGGTGGGCTCAGCGTGCCCGCGAGCGCACCGGGGAGCACACGCTGTGCCTGGCCGGTGGGGTTGCGCTCAACTGCGCGGCCAACGGGCGCCTGCCCGGCGACATCTACGTCCCGCCGGTACCCCACGATGCCGGCGTCGCGCTCGGCGCCGCCTGGGAAGTCCGCCCGCCTGGGCAACTGGGCGTGCTCTCGCCGTATCTGGGCAGCCTGCCCGGCCCGGTCCCCGACGGTGATGACCTGGTGGTCGGTGAGGTCGATGTCGATCGGCTTGGGGAGTTGCTGGCCGAGGGCGACGTCATCGGCGTGTGCCGTGGCCGCGCGGAAGCCGGCCCGCGGGCGTTGTGCCATCGCTCGCTGCTGGCCTCACCTACCACCGCGGGGATGCGCACGGACCTCAACGCGCTCAAGGGCCGTGAGCCGTGGCGGCCGTTCGGACCGGTCGCTGCCGGTGGCGAGCATGAGTTGTGGTCGTCTGTCGGGGATCTGGAGCGCTACATGCTCGGCGCCGCCCCGTTGACCGCCTACGGTCGGCGCACCGTCCCGGCTGCGCGGCATGCCGATGGCACCACCCGGCCGCAGCGGCTGCAGCCGGGTGACGACGCCCTGATCCACGACCTACTGCGGCACCTGGCCGCGAGCGGGCATCCCCCGGCGCTGCTCAACACGAGCTTCAACGGCCCCGGCGAACCACTGGTCGACTCCGCGGCCGACGCTCTCGACTGCGCGCGCCGCCTCGGCCTGCGGCACCTGGTCCTCGAGGATCACCTGGTCACGCTGCAGGGAGGCCGATGATGCCCCCGAGCGTGGCGACACGACGCTGGAGCCTCATCGGCTCCGGCGTGCACAGCGAGGTCTGGCACCGGACAGGCAGCGCCTATTGCCTGCAGCTGTTCCGGCCGGATGCTCCCGAGCTCACCCCGACCAAAATCGACCGCGAGTACGCCTACCTGCAGCACGCCTACCGGGCGATGCCCCGCCTTCTCCCCCACCAGCGGCTCCTGCGCCTGGGCGGCACTCTCACCGAGTGTGTGCTGGTCAAGCAGTACGTGTCACACAGCGCTGTCCCCCGCCTCCACCGGGTAGATCCGGATCGGGTCCCTGCAGGTGCGCTCGCGCAGCTGCGGCAGTTTCTGGCGGTGACCCGACGGCTGCTGGCTGCCGCACCGGACGTGGGCGAGGCGGTTCTGCTGCCCGACATCATCGACGACGAGTGCGCCAACCTCGTCATCGACAACACCGGGGCCCTGCGGCTGGTCGACACCAACCGGCTCATCTCCGGACGCAAACTCGCCGAGCTGCGCGGCGCCCCGCTGCCGCTGGACACCCACGTCATCCACGCGAAGTTCCTGCGGCGCATGCTGCTGTTCGAATCCACGTTCCTCGGGCGACGCCGATCCGAGCTCGCCCGTGACCCGCTGTATACCCAGTTCCTCGACCCGCCCACCTTCGCCGCGCTCCTCGAGCACAGCGCCGCGCTCGGCGAGCCGATCTGACCCTCGCGCGACGCGCGGGCAAAAACCAGGACGCTCGGAGTCGGGGTGTGTCGATACGATACGTCGGACCCTGATTCACCAGGCATTTCATACGATCTTGAGGAGAATTATCGATGTTGCGCCTCGCGGTGCCGAACAAGGGCTCACTCAACGGGCCCGCCACCTCGTTGTTGACCGAGGCGGGCTACCGCGTGCATCGCGAGAACAAGGCCTTGTTCGCCACCGACACCGACAATGACCTGCAGTTTGTGTTCCTGCGGCCGATGGATATCGCCGCCAATGTCGGTGCCGGTGTGCTGGACATGGGCATCACCGGCCAGGACCTGTTGACCGAGGCTGGAACCTCCGGTGATGTCTCCGAGCTGCTCGAGCTCGGCTTCGGGCACTCTTCTTTCTATTTCGCCACCCCAAGCGGGAACGCCCGCGACGGGATTGCCGCGTTGGACGGCAAGCGGGTCGCGACTTCGTTTCCCCAGATCGTCGAGCACGCCGAGGCCCAGCACAACATCAAGGTCGACACTGTCTCCCTCGAGGGTGCGGTCGAGACCGCGGTGGAGCTGGGGCTTGCCGACGCGATCGCCGATGTTGTCGAAACCGGCGCGTCCCTGCGCGCTGCCGGGCTGGCCACGATCGGCGAACCGATCATGCGGTCGCAGGCCGTCCTTGTCCGCGGCCGGCGCTCCTTGTCGGATGACGCCGAGCGGGCGATTGAGGTCCTCGTCGCGCGCCTGCGCGGGGTGCTCATCGCGCGGCGCTACGTGATGATGGACTACAACTGCCCCGACCACGCGCTGGATGCCGCGCGCGCGATCACGCCAGGCATGGAATCGCCGACCGTGTCCCGACTCGACGAGCCCGGCTGGTACGCGGTGCGGGCAATGGTGCTGCGCAGCGAGTCCCAGTCAGTGATGGACCGGCTGTGGAACGCCGGTGCACGCGCCATCTTGGTCACCCCGCTGGAGGCCTGCAGGCTCTGACCCCTCGCGCATGACAGAGAGGGCCCGCCACCAGTGCTGGTGGCGGGCCCCCTTTTGGCGGGCTCAGACGATGCGGTCCCACATTTCTGACGGGATGAGCCCTTTGAGTGCTTCGGGGTCGGTGATGAGGTTCGCTGCGAGTTCGAAGGCGTGTGCCTCGGTGTGCAGGTCGTGACAGTCAGGCAGGGTAGCTGCATAGGTGAGTCGACCTTCCGCGGCGAGACGCAAACGAGCTTGGATTTGTTCCGTGCTGGTCATGCCAGGCCCTCCTGTTGGCGCTCGTGCGGTCCGAGGTGCTTAAGGTCGCAAGACGGCATTTCCCTGCTCGGTGATGCTTAGTGGTGCGGAGAAGCCGAAACCCGGGGGCGTGGGGGCGGTGACCCATCGTGCGTCGAGCAGTTCATTGATCATGCGGCGCTCGGTTTCGGTGATGCCGGTTTCGCCCCGGCGGTAGAGGTAGCCTTCGTCTGCGTCCCAGTAACGTTCGATCTTGCCGTCGGCGACTTCGCTCAGCATCCGCATACGCGCGGGGGTGCGCTGTAGCTGTGCGGCTTTGCCCATGTGCATTTCCTCCCGGTTGCGCGGTTAGGCGAGCTCGAGGTTCTCGCCGAAGTCGCCGATGTCGAAGGTGTCGGTGTCCTCGATGCCGTAGGCGTCGAGGACGGCTTGGGAGAAGAGTTCTTCGGCCTTCTCAATGTCGCCGGCCTTGAGTGCATCGAGGACGCCGTTGGACTCGAGGCCGGAGACGTTGAACCACTCCGACCCGTTCTTCGTGTTGTACGGGCATCGCTTTCCCTGGTCTTCCGTGCGCCCGTAGCGCAGCCGGATTTCGCCCACCCTGACCACGGTGCTCGCTTGCAACCGTCGCCCGAATGCCTGGACCTTGAGCTGGTCGCTCGCCAGCTTGCGCAACCTCCCGGTTCGCGAAGCCGGGGGGTTTCCTGACATCCAGCGCTGCGCCGACCGCATGGAGATCCCAGCCTCCTGGGCAACCCACCGGGTAGCTCCGCGGCCGAACTGGGCACGGATGACGTCCTGTGCCTCTTCGGTCGTGATCTTGCCCGCTGCCTTGGACAAGGCCTCGTTGAAGTTCACGCGGAGACCTCCTCACGGCTGGCTGCCTCTACCAGTGCTTTCAGCTGCGTCGTTCGGCCCTTTGTGTGTGCCTGGACGATCTCGGGGGTGGCCTGGCAGTAGTCCTCGACGGCCCACTTGCCGGGGCTGTGTTCCTCGGCGAGCACAGCGACGTCCACACCTTCCTGGCGCCATGTGTCGGGGTCAGGGGCGAAGCGCATGCCTTCGATGTTCTTGATGCGCTGCTTGGGGTCGGCGAAGATGGCCGTGTCCCGGAGCAAACACAACGGGGCGTAGCCGTGGGCAGCTGCCTTTTCCAGCGAGCGCAGTGCGTTCGCTGACGCCAGGGCTACGTATTGGTCGTGATGGTCGGGGCGTAGCAGGGCCATGTTGTGCTTCGTGCTGCGTGTCATGCCTCCCAGGTAGGAGGCGTACACGTTCTTAGCGATCGCGTAGGCCTCGGCTGCGCCGGGCTCGCCGCGCGCCACGCGGATGCGCAGTTCCTTGCGACCGGTTCGGAAGATTTCGGACCATTTGGCCAGGTGCTGTCCGTGGCGTCCCTTGATCCATACCAGCGCCCAGTCCAACTTCAAGTTCAGCTTGCGGTCTTTGGCCAGGTACCGCGCCATCGGGGTCGGCAGGTATGCGCCGGCAACAAGCTGGTCCTGCAACGCAAGACGGGTGACCTCGGGGGCTTCGGACATGTCGACTGCTTCAGCCAGGCGTACATAGCCGGGACGTTCAGCCGATCCGACCAACGCATCCCGAACCGGACGGGGCCAGTCCTGGTCGTGCGCATCGATTACGAACTCCCAGGGGCCTCCATGGTCGTTGTCAGTCGGCTCGACCTCGTGCCCGAGGTGCACTGCCGAGGCCGCCGCCAGGAACTGGGCGACGACATCAATCTTCGTGACCCAATCCCCCTGCTGCAGCGGCACTCGAGGGTTGGCGAAGTTGGCGTACCGCACGCACTTGCCGCTCGTGATTTCCCAGACACGCTGATGCCATTCAACCTCGGACCCCTGGGGTACTGGCTCGAAGACCTTGGCCGACCCATGGGCAGCCTGGTGCAGGCGCAGCGTCATCGTCCCGACGCGACCCGGATACTCGTAAAACGCCAGGTTGCGGTCGCCCACACGGTGGGCGTTGCGCCACAGCTCCAGCGCGTGGCGGCAAACCTCGTCCGAGGTATCTTCGAGCCCCTTGAGGTTCCGCAGGGAGCGCGTGAACCACTTCAGCTGCTCTTCTTCGGACGGTTCTCCGCCACTCTCGGCATCGCCCCGGTCGCGAGCATCGGACTCAGCGGACTCCTCAGCGGACGACGATTCCTGCGTGGCGCCCTGCTGGACAGTGGTGTTCCCGACGAGAGCGTCATCAAGGTGCGCGGTGACGTCGGATGCGTCGTATGCGCCGCCGTCACTGAAGTGCACGACCACGGCGTACATCTTGGTCATCGTGTCGAGCACCGCCTGCCACTCGGACTGCGACTGCGGCGAAGGCGTGGTGAACCCGCGTGCGGTTTCCTGCCGCGAGTTCTTGCCCGCCTCGACAAACTGCCTCTGAAGCTGCTGATACAGGCGCGCTGCCTCGTCCAAGGCGGGCGCCGCCGGCGACTCGGGCTTCGACACGTCCTGTCCTCTCGTTCGCGGGGCGGCACATCGCGGATCACCGCGAGGCTCAGTCTACACAGACCGTCATGTACGACACAACAGCAGGGCGTATCTATTTGTCGTATACGACGTTGTGGAATCAGTCTCCGATTTGTCGTGTACGAACATTCGGCTAGGATGTGTCCTATGCCGGAGACGCATCACCCCCATCTCCCCTACTTCGAGCGCGGCCTGCTCGACGAGCTCCACGAGCGCCACGAGGGAACGTGGTCGTGGCGCATCGACGACCTCGTAAAGCCCGGCGTCTACGGATGCGGCCACCGCGCAATCAAGCGCGGAGTAGACAACCTCGTGGACTGGGGATATCTCCAGATCTGGAAAGAAGGCCTAGGCCCCGGACGCGGCTGGCGACACCGGTGGCGCCTCCACACCGACGACAAGGCCGGCGGCAGCTACCCCAATCAACTTCCCTACTTCGAGCGCGGCCTGCTGGCCGAACTCGCCGAACGCCACGAACAAGCCTGGACGTGGCGCATCAACGACCTCGTCATGACCGGGGTCCACAAATGCAGCTACCGCGCCGTCAAACGCGGGATCGACAACCTCGTAAGCTGGGGATTCCTCCAGGTCTGGACAGAGCTCGAACCCGAGCAAGGATGGCAACACCGGTGGCAGCTCTACCCGCACGGAGACGCGCCAAAGCCGGACACAACACACTCAGGAAAGCACCAGTGATGACTGATGCTCTGGAAGCGGGCTGGTGATCATCACGCGCACGCGGTGCTGGGCACAGCGTGCTGACGGAGATGGGTTCGTTCGACGCTCGTCAGGGGGCGTGGGGCGTGTTCTCGCGGTGAGAACGCGATGTAGCTCGAGCGTCCGCGCGCGTAGATGCGGTACCCGTCGTGCAGCGTCGATTCCACGGAAACCCGGGTCCTCGCCATGTCGAGCACGGCGGTATCCACCCACAGCGGGTCCTCGCGCATGCGCAGCGGAATCTGGTAGTCGATTGCGAGCGAACCGGCCATGAACGTTGTCGGGCACGTCCAGTCAGAGCAGCTCTGCCCGGCGGATAGCAGGTGGTCGTGGGCGTGGTGCAGCCAGCGCGCGTATACAGTCGCGTCGACGCACCCTTGCCGGTCGAGGTCATCGCGTGTGACCTGCACCTGGTAGTGGTGCAGGGTCACCGCGGCTGGGCTGGTCATGCGGGCACCGCTGGGCGATTGGTCGCCAACAGAGCTGACAGGACGTCCTGCAGGACCGGGCCGTGGAGCTGCAGCGTGACCATGCCATCAGCGTCGAGCACGCCGTCGTCGCGCACGGCCTGACGCGCCAGTGCGCTCAGAGGCACGAACCCGAGAAAATGCCAGCGCTGCTGCAGCGTGATGCCGACATAGCCCCACTCATCGGAGTGCGAGTCAGCGCGCAGATCGTATGTCGTTTCCATGCGGGCACCTCCTGGCTGAGCGTGTACTCACGCCCCCAACGGTGACCGCTCCCCCGCACACGCAGCAGCGCGTGACCACCTGACTACGCAGGACTACGCAGGTCACACTCGCTTCGCTAAAGCGGTGCTGCGGACGCCCGCCCAGTGCCCGTCGGTTCAAGGCAGAACTTTGTCGTCGGTCCATACCGGCAGCGGGATCACGCGATACAGCTCTGCGGCCCGCTTGTCGGTGTCAGGGAACGCGTATGCCGGCAGGCGATCGCTCCAGCGAACGGGTCCATGTCCACCACGCTGCGCGTAGGTTTCAACATCCGCCTTTGCCCGTTCCAGGCTCAGGTAGACATGCGCCCAATACCGCAGGTTCTGTCCGGGCTCGGTGTGGTCTTCGACCAGGTAAACGGTCGCGGGAGGCTTTGACAGAAGACCCATGATCGCCAGGGTATAGAGCCGTCAACGGCGGTGCTACGTCCTCGCTGCGCCCGTTGGAGAGCACACCGGGAGGACAGGATCCTTCGCTACGAGCTACTGGCGCCGCCCCAGAGCGGCGAGGATCGCAACGAGCTATTGACGGGCACCCCAGCATCTGCTGATGCGGGTACTGCACCACGCGCCCCCGAGCATGTGCTCGGGGGCGCGTCGCTTTTCCGGGCCAGCCATCAGCACACCGAGTAGATATGCGGTGCGGGGCCGGTGGCGAGCAGGATGATCCTGACGTCCAGCCTCACCTCCGCCTCTGGGGTTTGCCCGCGCTCGGCCGCGCCAGGTCGCTGGCATTGTCGAGTAAGGAACCCCGAGCTGCGGACCAGCGTGGGATGATCATGCCGGTGAGTGAAAGGAGATCTCGTTGAGCTCGTGCGTGTATGTAGATGCGGGGTATCTGCTCAGCGCGGCTGCCGAACGCGTCACGGGCTCCCCTTCCCGCAACAGCGTTGACGTCGACTACCCGGCCCTCGTGGAGGGGCTGCGTGCGCATGCTGCCGCGTCCTCAGGGGTGCGGATGTTGCGGATGTACTGGTACGACGCAGCCCGCCATGCCAAGCCTGACCGTGCACAAAAGGCGATCTCGCTGTTGCCGCAGGTCAAGTTGCGTCTCGGGCGCGCTGGTGGCGATGGGAACCGCCAAAAAGGCGTCGACATCAAGCTGGGCCTGGACATGGTGTTGCGTGCTCCGCGTGGGATCGAAACGATCTATCTTGTCAGTGGTGATGGCGACCTTGTCGAGTTTGTTGAGGAGGCGCAGGTCCAGGGCTTGCAGGTCGTGGTCTTGGCGGCCCCGGACGCAGACGGGCAACCCATCGGGCTCAGCCACGATCTGCACGCCGCGGCCGACGACCTCGAACTGATCGACGGGAGCCTGATCGACGCCACGTGCACGCCTCGCCCGACGGAACCCGCACCCGAGCCTGGAGCTGCCGGTGAGTCCGCGACCGTTCCCGAAGCTGATGCTGCAACTGAGACCGACGGGGCTCGGTCAACACCGTCGCCTGCGGTGATTGCAGAACGCGCGCAGTTCCGGCCGGCGCTGGCCTCCTGGAGCGCCACCTTTGCCGACCCTCTGGGGCACGACGCGCCTGTGTGCACCAGCAGTTCGGATAGCGGAACAACAGTCATTCTCGCCAGCGGTGACGGGGATCCAACCAGCGAGGAACTCGACGAGGCGATGGACCGAGTCATCGACCGCGTGTTGGCGAACTATCCACACCCACTGCCCGAGCAACGCGCTGGGACGCAGCACCACCGGGTGATCCCTCCGGATGTCGACCGGCAACTGCTGATCGACCTGTCGACGGAGCTGGGAGTGCCCGATCTGACCGAGGCGATGCGGCACCGGCTTCGCGCACGCTTCTGGCTGGGCGTCGACCAAGACCGCTAGCGACTGCTGGTTCCCGGTGCCCTATGGTCAGCTCTTGACGGCCGCGTCGCTGTGGCGTGCCTGCACCTGCTCCAACTCCGCCAGCAGCTGGTCAAGCGCTTTCAGCGCTCCGTTGGCTTCGAGCTGGATCATCTGGGGCCGGACCCGCCCGTTGCCTTCGGCCTGCTTACGCGCCTGCTCGTGATGATCACGCACCACCTGCATGAGGGCCTCGAATCCTGCCTGCCACTGTGTCGAGCCGGCCATGCTGACGCACCTTCTCTCTGCGCTCGTGGGCTCTCAGCATGTCAGGCTAGCGTGACTCCGGGTGGTAAGTGGTCACGCCGCAGGCTGCCGCGATGCATCCGGCCACGATCTCGGACATGCGAAATCTATGGCTGCAGACTGCCAGGGACGGGCTGATCCGAACCACCGCGATCACCCGGGTGTTCTCCGACGGCGACAACCTGATCGTGACCACGCGGGAAACATCAGGTGGTGGCCGCGGCGACACGTGGGAGGTTGACCCGGCCAACTACATCGTGTGCCGGGTGGCCGACCTCGACCAGGAGGAAGACCGGCTGAGCCTTCCTGCCCGCCTGGTTGAGGCGCTCGGCGTATCGACCGTGCGCAGCGGCATCATCACCGTCGACGACGGCCGGCTCCGAGTCATCCCATTCGATTGACCATCGAGCCACACGTCGCAGCCGGCGCAGACGTGACCCGCGTGGTCATGCGGTCACGCACCGCAGCAGCATGCGTTCGACGTCCACGATCAGCCTCACTCGACTCGACTGAGGAGGCTGGAATGACTCTCGCCGTCCACCACAGCTGCGACACTGCTGCGTTGCGGGAGACCCCGTTTGCCACGGGCCCGCAGGGACAGCGCTTGGCGAACTTG
This sequence comes from Saccharopolyspora griseoalba, assembly GCF_042665275.1. Lineage (NCBI taxonomy): Bacteria > Bacillati > Actinomycetota > Actinomycetes > Pseudonocardiales > Pseudonocardiaceae > Saccharopolyspora > Saccharopolyspora griseoalba. Next base: position 35,905 of record NZ_JBHTCJ010000017.1, read on the forward strand.
ATCCACCAGGGCGTGGCCGATGGGTGCCGGTCGGCCATGCGGGCAGTCATCATGCCGGGCGGGCACATGGCCGGAGCGCACCGTCATCCGCACCACGAGGTCCAGGTACTGGTGCTGCAGGGCTACGCGGCCAGCCTGGTGGGCGAGGACATGCGGCCGGTGCTGCACCGCGCCGGTGAGGCAATCCGCATTCCCCCGGGTGTCCCGCACGCGGCGGTTAATCTCTCGGCAAGTCGGCCGGTCACGGCCATCGAAACGATCACCGACCCGTACTCGGGTGATGTGGCCCTGATGCCCGAGCTCGACGCGGTTGCCGAGCAGGTCGCCGACCAGCTCCGCGGCGAGCGGGCTCGCGAGGTCGTGGAGTACGAGGGCGAGACCATCGAGCAGGTTTTCGCCAGTCTCATGCAGCAGTGGTCGGTTGCATCATGACGGCCATGCGACCTGCCCTCTCGGACGCCGCGGTCCGCTCGGGGCTCGGGGTGCAGCTGACCCGTCTGGATTGCAATGAACGCGCCGTGCCGCCCGGCCCCACGGTGAGCGCCGAGCTGGGTCGCTGGTGGACGGGGCTGCACCGCTACCCCTCCACCGACGATCGCCAGGCGCTGATCAGCGCCTTGTCGTTTCGACACGATCTCGACACTCAGCGATTCGTGGTCGGCGCTGGGTCGGCGTCCCTGCTGCAGCTGCTCGCGCGTGTGCTGCCCGCGGGCTCGGAGGTCGTTGCTCCGGATCCCACGTGGGAGGCGCATCCGGATCTGCTGACGACGCACGGGGCTGTGTGGCGGCCGGTGCCGATGACAGGGCCGGTGGTCGATCTCGATACGGTAGCCGCGGCCATGACCTCGCGCACGAGCGCCGTGGTGCTGACCAGCCCACACAACCCCACCGGGTTCGCCTTGGGGCAGCGTGAATGGCTGCGGTTCCTCGAGTACGTGCCCGAGGACGTGCTGGTCGTGCTGGATGAGGCCTACACCGAGTACCTGCCTGAGGGCGATTGGGCGGACGGGATCCGCACGCTGCGTGAGCTCAACCCGTCGAACTTGGTGGTCACCCGCACGTTTTCCAAGGCCTACGGGCTTGCTGGGCTGCGGGTCGGGTGGGCAGCCACCTCGCGGGTGCGTGCCCGCGAGCTCAACGAGCACCAGATCCCGTTCGGCGTGGGCACGCTGGGGTTGCGGGCGGCTGTGGCGGCGTTGGCTGACGAGTCGGTTCATCAGGCCCAGGTCAGCGCGATGCGGCGGGAGCGCGAGTGGCTGCACGAGCAGTTCCTCGCGCTCGGGTTGCCTAGCGTGTGCGGTCACGGCAACTTCCTGTGGCTGCCGCTGGGTGACGACAGTGCACACCTTGTCGGTGCGCTGAAGCGTCGGGGCATCGCGGTCAAACTCGTTCCTGGCGCGGGTATCCGCGTCACGATTGGAGCTCGGGATGAGCACGACGCTCTCCTGCGCGCGCTCGGCGACGCGCTCCGCTGAGCCTGCCGGCCCCGGAATTGGGGTGGGACTGGTGGCCGGGGTGCTGTTGCTGGCACTGCTGCAGCGTGCCCCGGTCGCTGGTCTCGGCGCGGTGTTGCCGGATCTCGGTGTGGCTCCGGCGTTGGCTGCGGTACTGACCGCGGCGCCTGCAGGGTGCATTGCGGTGGCTGCGCTGGCCGCCCCGGTGCTCGAGCGGAGGTGGGGCTCGGGTCGGGTGCTGGCTGGGTGCGCGGGGCTGCTGGTTGCCGCACTGGGCATGCGGGTGGTGGGCGGACAGGTGGGGCTGCTGGTGGGGTCGTTGGGGGCGTACTCGGCGATCGCGGTCGCCGGGGTGGTGATCCCGGCCCATGTGCGTGCCCTGCTGGCCCCGCGGCGGGCGGCGGCGTTGATTGCCGGGTGGGCCGCGGCGATCAGTGCCGGCGTGGGGATGGCTGGAGCGGCCACTCCCCTGCTGGCCGCGCGGTGGGGGTGGCAGGAAGCGCTGGTCATCCAGGCGGTGCCCGCGCTGCTGGCGCTGCCGCTGTGGCTGCGGCGACAGCCCCACGCGCCGCACACCGAGGGTGCTGCCGGCGCGGTGCCGGTGATTCCGGCTCAGCGGAGCAGGGGCCGAGGGCGGTGGCATCTGCGGCTGCGCTACAACCCTCATAGTTGGCTGTTGGCCGGGTTTTTCGGCTTGCAGAGTTTGCTGGCCGTGGCGTTGTTGAGCTACGAGCCGGTGCTGCTGCGGGCTGCCGGTGTCGAGGCCACGGTGGCGGGCTGGATGGTGGCGGTGACCATGGCTACCGCGATCGTCACGACCATGACGCTCGGGGCGGCCACCACCCGGGCTCGGCATCAGACCGCGGGACTGGTGGCGATGACCAGCAGCGCCGGGCTCGGTCTCGCTGGTGTGTGGCTGGCGCCCACGGTCGTGTTGTGCTGGGTGTGGGCTGTGTTGCTCGGGGTGGGGATCAGTGTGTTGGGCACCGCCCTGGCCCTGCCCGGCCTTCGCGCATCGGACCATGTGGGGGCGGTGCGGCTTGGGGCGATGGTGCAGTCGGTTGGCTACGGTCTTGCTGCCGCGGGTCCTGCCACGTTGGCTTTCGTGTCGACCGAGGTCGGCGTTGTGTTCTTGCTGGGGTGCACCGTCGTGCAGCTGGCGTTGGCGCCCGTGGTGGGGAACGCGGAAACGATTCGGCCACGCTAGCGTCGTTATCGACGCTGCTTCTGCGATGTGCCGAGCGTGAGCTAGTACCCCTCGGTGTTCACCTGTTGCCTGAGCGCATCCGTCGTCTACCCCCTCGCGCGGTCGGTGGAGACCGCTAGCGTCGCGATCATGACGAACACCCTGTGGCTTGCCGTGGATGACGGTTTCGTTCCCGCGAGCGGGATCGTGCGCATTCGAGCGATCGACGAGACCGGCGACGTAGCCGTGCACCTCATCGACGGCCAGACGGCCAGCATCCAGGCCAAGCCCGACGACGAAGCGTTCACGGTGGCGACCCAGCTCACGCGCGCTCTCGCCGAGCACGCGGAATCCGGTGGCGCCGCGGTAGTGGAGTACGACCCGCAGGCAACGAGCAAGGTCGGGCTCCTGAAGTAGCCCACCGCCTAGGAGGCACGGATGGACACAGCATTGCTCGAAGGGCTCGGAGAGGGCCGCTGGTACTGGCACGAACGCAGCGAGTTCGGCCGTCGACGGGTGCAGATCGCGGCGAAATACGTCACCGATACCGGGGTCACGATCATCGCCACCGACGACATCGTGGAACGTGCCTCGTATCCGCGCGGTTGGGTCGTCGAGCTCGCACCTGATCCACTCGGGCCAGACGGCCAAGCGTGACGAGAAGCCGCGCAGCAGGATCCTTGGTGAAGGCCCCCGGGAAACCGGGGGCCTTCGGTGCTGACAGCGGAGGCCTACGCCGCGGGGCGCATCAGCCGGTCCGCCAGCACAGCGGTGATGGTCGTGCCGATCGGGAGCTGCGCCCAGTGGTGCGCTCCCTGGTCAAGGAGTGCGCGCCCGCCCGACGGGCAGTCGGGCGCGAGCTCGTGGAACGCGCCGCTGCCGGTGGCGTACGCGAACCGGCGCAGGAGACGGCCGTCGTCGATGAGGACGTGCAGCAGCGTTTCCGCTGCCTGCCCGGCAAGCTGCGCCCGCACCGGCACCCGGAGTCCGGCCGCACGCAGCGCTGCTGCCTTGCAGAGTCCCTGCGCAAGTCCGTAGGCCAGGCCGTGCGCCGCCAGTGCGCGGCGGCCCTTCGCGGTGCGCTTCTGCTTGTTGATGGCCATCCAGTCGGTCTGCGCGGCGAAGTCCCCGGCGAAGTGGCCGATGATCGCCCCAGCGATGTTTGTGGTGTAGACGAGCGCGCGGTACATGGTTCCTCCTGCGACGTGCGATCTGTTGTGCACGTTCACGGTCTCGCCACTGGGCTCGTCGTTCTGTCCGCCGCTGGACAGTTCGCACGTGGCCGTGGTCACAAATGCCTGATTCGCCGACCATGGTGGCCCGGTTCGGCCACCACGATCCGATTCCACAGCCCCGGCGGATCGACCTCGGTGGTCTGCGGGGACACCGGCTGGGCACCTCGCAGGAACCTCCCCGCCTAGGTCGCCGCGTTCGTGCGTGACCGCCATGGTGATGTGGTCACGCGCCTTCCCCGTGCGCCGTTCGGCGACACACTGCCCTTTTTGCAGCTCAACGTCGATGCGAGGGCGCTATGACAGTTCGGATAGCAGTCGCCGGCACCGGGTCGGTCGTCACGGTGATCACGGAGGCCGCGCGCGAGGCCGGTCACGACGTGCTGACTGCCCAGTGGGGCGATACCGTGCCTATCGGCCAGCTGGATTGGCTGGTGCAGGCCTGCGGCTGTTCGGCGGATGCTGAGCCGATGTTGTGGCGCTCAACCCAGGTGTTGGACCATCCCGGGCATCTGCTGGCCATGGCTGATCAGCCGCCCAGTGTGCGCGCATTGGTGGACCCGGACGCAGACGCTGGCGCGCCGCGTGTGTTGCTGCCTGACACGCACCTGGGCGCCGAGCTCGCCTCGCTGCTCCCGGAGTGCCGTGTGGCGCTGCGCCCGCAGTATCAGATGCGCTCGGCCGCGTGGCGGGCGATCCTGCGCGAGATCGCGGTTGTGCCGATCACGGTGCTGACTCATCGCACTGACCCGGCTGCGTTCGCGGTGCCCTCGGTGCGTCACATGGCGCTCACAATGCTGCGCGAGGCAGCTGAAACCGCGGAGGCCGATGGGGTGCGGGTTCGCGACGTGTGGCTTGAGGGGGTTGTGGACTCGCTGGCCCAGCAGCCTGCACTTCCTTCCGGGGAGATCGGCGACTGGCTGGCGATGGTGGCGCCGGTGACCGAGCTGGCGCGGCTGCACGGCATCCCGACGTCGCTGTTGGACACGATGCACATCCTGCTGAGCGAGCGTGCGTCATCTTCGCGGGCGTGACCTGGGTGGTCATGTGGTCACGCTCCTCCGCGGGTGGTCATGATCACCATGCTGAGGCTCCCGAAACATCCGAATCCCCCGGGAGTCATTGATGATGCTGTCTGATCTCGGCGCGCTGGTGGGCGTGCTCGGTGCTCTGCTCTCCCCTGCAGAACCCGCCCCGGAGCCGGCTGACCCCGCTCCGGCCCCAGCGCCGGCGGCTGAGCGGGGCCAGCCCTATACAGCACTAGAGTCCGGTATTCCGATCTACGCGCCGAACCCGAACTATCCTGACGAGGCGTCCAACGAGACCGACGTTGTCGGCTATACCGAAGCCGGGGCGACGTACTACGTCATCGACGGGATGACCGGCGACTCCTATGACCTGCCGCTGTGCGGGGAAACCCGGGAGTCGTTGGGCTATTGGAAGATCGCTTGGGGGGACGGGACGGCCAACACTCCGCAGCCGTGCCTGCAGCGGAGCGGCGCATGAGCACCGCGGGCCGAATCCGATGGGTCCGCTTCGCGCTCGCGCTCGGCGGGGGCGTGGCGGGCCTGGGCGTGATGCTCGGCGGGGTGGCCTCCGGCACCGTCGCCGCCTCATTTTCAGTGAGCGGGACTGCCTACAAGGCCACCGCGTCGCGGATGGTCGCCGATGGCGTGGTGCAGTACGGCGCTCAGGATGACGCCGCAGGCACGCCGCGCCCGGTCGTGGTCAACGGATTCAAGCAGGCCACGATGGATGATTTCTGCCAGAGCATCCTCGTGCCGCTGCCGATGGGCGAGGCGACCATCAAGATCACCGCCCCTGGCGGGATGAGTGCGGAGAACTTGGTGCTCGGGCTCGACTGGGCCGCGGGCGATCTGACCATGACCAACGCCGATCTCGGTGTGGATGCCGGTGAGCTCACTAAGGGCCCTTCCATCGGCGAGCCTGGCACGTTCGGGGTGCAGGCAGACCGGGTCGAGTTTGACAACTTGCGGCAGGTGGCCTGGACGACCACCGCTTCCACGCTGCGGCTCAACGAGGTCCGCATCGAGGCCTTGGCTGGCCGCAAGGAGTGCTTCTGATGGGGTCGACGGTCACGGGCTGGTGGGCGAGGGTCCAGGCGTGGCGGAGGGCGCGCCCGTTTGCTGCCGGGGTGTGCACGATCGCGGCCGGGCTGGTCCTCCTCGCCCCACCGTATGCGGCCCTGCAGATCGGGCAGGTCAGCATCGCGCTGCAGACGCTGGGCGGCAGTGCCTCCCTCGTGCTCGGGCTCGCGCTGATCGCCTGCGGTCTGGCGATGTGGACCCGCCCCGGCTCGTGGCCTGCACCGTGGCTGACCTTGGTGCTGGCACTGGCCGCGGTGCCGGCGGCCAACCTCGGCGCGCTGCTGATCGGCACGAGCCTGGGCATGGTCGGGTTCGCTCTGGCCGTGGCCTGGGCGCCTGCTCCTGTGGCTGACCCGGCGCCCGAGCAGCCGGATGCCGGCCCTGCGCAGGCTGAGCCTCGTACCGAGCCCATCGCCATGGTCGGAGGGCACCGATGACCCGGCGGGGTTCGTGGTTGCTCGCCGCCGGCATGGCTTTGGCAGTGAGCATGACGGTATGCATCGCGCCCTCGGCCGGCGCCGAGGACCAGGACGCGGGGCTGCTCGGTGACCTGCTCGCCCCGCTCACGCCGAAGCCTCCGCCTGTGAGCCCGCCGCTTCCGTCGATGGGCTCACCGCCCAAGTCCGATAACACGCCACCGCGCGCGGTGGTCGATCTCTCCGCGGATCCCTCCCCCGGTCCCGGGCGGCAATGGTCTCTGCAGGCCACGCGGATGACGCTGCAGGAGCCGCGCCTGCACGGCATCACCACCACCCGCATCGCCGGGCGCGAGGTGCACGTGCTGCGGATCTCCACGACCGGGATCGACCTGCACCAACCCGTCCAACGCGCCCGCCTCGGCAGTACCGGAGCCGGCCTGCGGATCTCGGCCGCCCGCGGACAGGTCCGCCCCGCGCACGCTGGCGGGCGGATGGCGATCCTGGTGCGGCAGCTCTCCGGCACGCTCGATGTCGCCGGGCAACCGATCGTGCCAGTGCTGCTGGCCGCTCCCCCGCTCCAGGCCGAGGTCGACGAGCGGCTGCTGCAGCTGCCCTCGCTCGCGCTCACCGACGTGACCGTGCACGCCGCAGCACTCACAGGCAGCACGGTCGACTTCAACGGTGCGGCAATCAGCATCGGGCACTAATGACGCCGCTAGCTGGTTCGAGCGGAGAAATGAGTGCGTCCCCACCGCGGATATCGCGTGACCGCGCGGTCATGTGGTCACGCGCCTCTCAGGACCGGCGCAGGAGGTGATGCTCGACCACAACCACCAGCAGCAATAAAGGAGAGGAAACGTTGACTCCGCACAGCAAGACCGTTGCACGCGCCTGGATCGCCACAGCTGCCATCTCGCTGATCGGCACAGCGATCGGGGCGCTGCTGATGATGTCGGGGCCGAGTGCCTCGCTCGTTCTGACCGTCACCGCGGTAGAGGCCGCCATCGCTTTCCCTGCAGCCTTTGCTGCCCTACGTGGTCACAACTGGGCCAGGATCACCTTGGGCGTGCTGGCCTTCCTGAGCGTCGGCATCCTGTTCCATACGCTGCACATGCAGGCGTGGCCGATCGTGATTCTCACCCTCACTGCAGCGATCGTTCACGACCGCATGGCGAGTTCGGCCCAACAGCACGGTCCTCGCTTGCAGGGCGGCGCGTGACCACGGTCCTGATGTGGTGACGCTACCCGAGAGACCCGCACACGTCGCCCCAACGACATCGACGAGGGCTCCGATTTCCCGTGCAGACAGGTGTGCCCCAGCCGTTTCGGCTGGGGCACACCTGTTTACTGCTTGCTGCAGCTATGAGGACCGGGACACGCAAGCCGGTTGTTCATGTCCCGATGACGAACCGCCCTCCCAACTGCAAGCGCGCTGCAGGAAGTCTACAAGTGCGAGCCTTCTGATACAGACCAATCGATACGACAACGGGGTAGGTGCTGCGGTTGCCTCGGCGGTCAACCGTTGGCGTGTGACCGGTTTTGTCATGCGGTCACACGTCCCTTGAGGTCGACCGGCACGGAGAGGATTACCCCCAATCACGCAGGAAATGGAGGGGGTTCGTTGACTCCGCAAACCAAGATCCGAGTGGCGGCCTGGACCTGGATCGCCGTGTCGACCATATCGACGGTCGCCACTGTGATCATGGCCGTGCCCGTGATGTCTGGGTGGCTGTTTTGGGTGGTTGTGGGCATCTCCGCAGCACAGACCGCCGTCGCGATCCCTGCTGCCATCGCGATGCAGCATGCCCGCAGCCCGAAGATCCGCAATGTCGGTCGACTCTTCCTGATTGGCCTAGCCTGGCTGTGCGTGTCGAGCCTTGCGAAGGCCATCGAGATGGCCGCCTGGCCCTCGCTGGTTCTCAACCTCGTGCTGGCTTTGACCCTCGGACTGCTGATGGACAAGGAAGTCAAAGCAGTTTGCCGCGGCGAGCACGCCGACTCGCCTCAGCACCCGAATCCCAGTGCACAGCAACTGACCCCGTAAACCCGACCGAGATGACGTGAAGGGCCTGCACCGGAGGAAGCCGGTGCGGGCCCTTCACGTTGCGAGGCGTTTCGGAGCAGTCACGAGCTGCGAGTGCCTGACCCGATGTGATGGAGGAGGTGGGCACCCGGCAAACCCAGGACAAGTGAACATCCGGGTGCCCGCCTCTTCCATCACATCGATACCGACTCTGTGCGCTACTCCTCGGCCACTGGGTGTTCCTCCTGTTCTTCCTTCAGCCGGTCAATGACGGCTTGTTGGCGCAGCAGGATTGGGTAGCACTGCCGGTGGAGCTGACGGACGTGGCGGTCTCGGCGGCGGTAGCGGCCCGCGCGGTCGGCCCGCATCGCAAGCTCGGCCCGGATGGCCACGAACCGAGGGGTTTTCCGCTGGACGTCTTCCAACTCGTTAGCCATCTCGCGGGAGGCCTTCATGTCCTCCCCCGTCGCTTCCCTGAGGTGCGGAATCAGGTCCTTCTCGTAGGCCAGTTCCGCCGCGATCGCGTGCGCCAGGTCGTCCAGCTCGGCGATGATCGGCACGCCAGTTTCCCGCCGGGCCTGCCGGTGCTGGTAGAACGCCACCGCGGCAAGTGCGAACATTACGAACACGCCGCCGGCCGACGCGAGCGCAACCGTCTTAATGTCGCGATAGTCGGAATTCTTGGTCAGCAGCATCACCACGCCCAGAACACCAACCAGCCCCGCACACACCAGCCCTGTGGTGAACCAGCGCCTCGCCCGCGCCTCCCCGGCGGAGGCGGCTCATGCGAACCAACCTCGCGGCACTCCCAATTCACGATGTCCAAGCGCGCAACCACGCTCATGGGTCCCCCATGTTTGGCTGCATCTCCATTGCGGGCGGGCAGCGTACCGGCGTGCTACCCGCCCGCAGGACCGGATCGGATCATCCGGCGATGGGTTTACCGACCATGTAGTCCCCGCGATCGGTTTGCACCACCACGGGCACCTTGCGCTCCAGCCCGAGCTTGTTGCTGATCGTGCAGAACAGCTGATGGCCCACCTGGACCGGGATCTGGCGGGGGCAGCTCACCTTCTCCGGGTCCGGAATGCCGTACTCCCGCACAGCGACCTCACGGATGCCCTGCTCGACCCCGGATCCGGCCATCACGGTGCGGACCTCGGGCGGCGGCTTCAGCGCCACAGCCACGGTGATCACTACCGCGAGCAGTACCACGGGCACCGCGGTCCACACGATCCACCGGCGACGCCGAGGGGGCGTGGGTGGTGGCGCGCCCGCGCCCGCCTGTCGCGGATCTGCCTGCTGTGGACCGGGCGGCATGGCCGGAGGTGGGTATCCGGGGCCCGGAGTGGGCGGTTGCGGCCCGGTCATGTTCCGACCTCCTCGTATGCCGTGATCACCCGCTCGGCGAACCGCTGATGCTGCTCGAACGCGGCCGGCAGCGGCAGCGGTGCCCCTTCGCTCGGACCGAACTGCCCGCGGGGCAGGTACGACTCCATCTCGGCGAACATCACGCCGCCGTCGTAGGGGCTGCGGGTTGTCGAGATCGTCCAGCTCACCGAGCGGTTTCCGTTGGCGTCGGGGCCGCCATCGGACAGCCACGCGGGACGGCCCGCCACCTCGGTCCGCTGATTGCCCGGAACGATCCGGTAGCCGTCCATGGCCTCCGGCCAGGACCCGACCCGCACCTCCAGCTGCCGCTGCCCCGGCGGGGTGTGCACGGTATAGCGGCAGCTGCCCGAGCGGGTAACGGTGCGAGTGACCTCGGCCCCGCCGACCAGCTCACGGATCTCGGCGACGTCGAGCAGCTCGCAGTTCATCTGCCCCGCACGCTGCCGGTCGCCCGCGAGGATCCCCTCCTTGGTGGGCGCAACGCCGCCGACGTACTCGCTGCAGTCGTTTAGCGCCAGGTCCAGGCGCGCGCATTCGGAGGCGCGTGCCTGCCCGACCGGGATCGTCTCCGTGGTCGGGGCTGTACTGCAGCCGGCCGCGCCCACCGTGGCCAGGGCCGCCAGCAGCAGCCCGATGCTCCTGCGACGCCGGGCCCTCATGCCGAGGCCGCCTGCATCGCCGACTCGGCCACCGCCGCGGCCTCGTCACAGTTCGGCGCTTCGACCCGCAGTTGGGGCACGACACCCTGACTGCCCGGCTGGGTTCCCGGCACGCGGAAGGTGATGCCGCAGGTGGGGTTGGCGGCATCCGGGTCCGGCTCGGTGACCATCACGGTCTGCCCAGCGACCTGACGACCAGGCCGAATGCCCTCATTGACGTACTTGACCGGGTCATCGTCGACCTCGGCGATGATCGACGCGCGGGTGCGGGGCACCGAGATCCCACTGCCGCGCGGGACCTCATCGATGACCTCGCAGCGCGCCGGCTCGTCCCAGCGCACCGACCCGACCTGGTTTTTCCCGTCGGGCGGCACCGCGCCCGGCAACGGCGAGACCTTGGTGAGCGCGGCCCGGATCGCCTGGCACGGCACGATCACCGGCACGACCGGGTCGGTGCTGAGCTGCTGCTCCCGCATCGGCGGATCGGCGAATTTCCCGGCGATGCGCTGCAGATACCGGTCCCCCATCTGGCAGGGATCCTGCTCCGCGGCAGCGTGCGAGACCTGCAGTGACGCGGTGAAGCCCGAGCCGATCGGGGTCTGGTAGATGCAGGTGTGGCCGCCGCCGTCGGTGGACCGGTAGAACTGCACGCCTCCGGCCTGCACCGGCGCGGCGTCGCGCTGGTCAGTGTCGCCATAGGACTCCTCGCCGTAATCGAGGTCGAACGACCAATAGTTCGAGCTCAGGTCGTCGGCGGGGTCGGTCGTGTCAATGCCGCACTCGATGACCGTCTGACCGGGCTTGACCAGGTCGATGGGCTGGCCGGTGAGTTCCTGGATCGCGGTCTGGTCGTGCAGCGCGCAGGGATCCACCTGCAGCAGGGTCTCCATCGTGGACGCCTTCTTGGCGTTGAGGCCCTCTTCGAGCTGCAGGCCCTGCAGGTATGGGGGCGGTGGCTGCTGCGGTTCTTTCGGGGCCGCGGTCTGCTGACTCCCGGGCAGCCCGGCACAGCCGGACACGGCGAGCACGGCCGCGCCCACCACGAGCCCCAGGCTGCGCTTGGGGATTTTCCTCACGATTCGCTCCTGTATGAACGTCAGGTCAGATGGCGGGCGGATCACTTCGGCGGCGGGGGCACGTTGACGCAGACCTTCCATCGCCCGTCCTGCTGACGCTCCAGCGTCAGGTTGCCCTTCTTATCCTTCATCCCTTCGACCGAGCCCGTGGTCATCACGAACGTGCCGGACGAGCCGTTGACCTTGAGGTCGCTCACCGAGGTCTTGACGTTGCCGGAGCCTGCCCAGTACTCGTCGTTCGGATTGGGGTGCTGGCGGCGCATCTCGCCGAATTTCTTCCATTGGCCGACCATGCCCTCGGCGATCTTGTCGCAGGCCAGGCTGCCGACACGGTCACGCACCTCGGCTTCATTCGCCGGGGTCACACCCCCGAGCTTCTCCCCGCGCGAGTTGTAAAACGCGGCCGTCATGTCCGCGTACTCCTGCGCGACAGCCTTCGGGTCGGCCACCGCCTTCTCGGCGGGCTTGCCCTGCAGTGCGGGCGGCACCTCCTGCCCGGAACCGCCGGCGCATCCGGTCATGGTCACCGCCATCACCGCCCCGGCCGCGGCCACGGCGAACCTGGTTGTTCTTGTCGTCATGTAGCGCTGCCTTTCTGCCCCAGTTGCTGCTCGTGCCTACTCCCGGCGTGCGCCAACGGGACAACCGCACGTACCGGGGGCAGGCGCGGTGAGCATCACCCGCATCGACCAGCGCAGAGAGGACGTGACCACATGACCACCCAGGTCACGCGGCAACGGATGGATCACGCCGGACTCGACATGATTCGGGTCGACGTTCTCGTCGCGCAGGGGAGGTGGAGCGTGACTGGTGTAGTCATGTGGTCACGTCCTCCCACGTTCGCGAGTGCGCGTCGATGATCAGCCCGCTAGCACGAGATCCATCTGGGGAGGACTCATGGCGGTAGAGGCGCCGGCCACGGTCAGCGACACCGTTGCCGCGATGCACGACGTGCGCCGCGGCTTGCAACGAGTGTGGTGCCAGGCCAACAAGCTAGCTGGCAGCGTCAGCCAACGGCCGGAGGTGGCCGAGCTGCTCGACACCGCACTGATTTCTGGCGTCACCGCCACGGCTGCGCACGAGTACTACGAATTCGAGATCGTTTCCACCGCCCGTCGGGTGCGTACACTCACCGCCGGGCAGCTGCGGCGGCTGCGGGCCGCCGAAGAGCATCTCACCGGCAAGCCCGCGGCCCGATGGCTGGAGGAACTCACCCCAGCGATGTAAGAGGATGTAAGAGCGCCCCCGCGCCGAGCTATGGCGCGGGGGCGCTCTTACATCCTCTTACATCGCTGGGGTGGGCGCGTGAGGCTCAGTGGTAGAGATGAACAACGCTTGCCGGGACTGTGCGCAGCAGCCGCGCGAGGTCCTCAACTGGATGTCTTGATGATCTTATCCTCCGAGAACCGCGTGATGTCGCGCAGTTCTCGGAGGATGCGGTCGGGGTCGTGCTGGCCAGCCTGAGTAATGACGGCGCTGTCGTGGCTGTCGGGCCACCACTGGGCGACCAGGGCAACCAGGGCGCCGGACTTCAGGCGAAGCGTCACGCAAAGCTGCTCGGTGTCCTGGAGTTTGCGGAGGCTCACCTGAAGCGCGGTCTGTACCTTCATCGGGAGTCGCTTCACTCGCCCGATAACTTCCGGGGAGGGAAAGTCTTCCCAGCGTTCGAGGGGGACTCGCTCAAAGGGCGGCTCGGGCCACGGGCGCAGCGCATCCATCTGCGCGACCACCGCGGACATAAACGTCCGGAAGTCAGCTTCGGTGTGCGCGTCGGCGACCAGCTGGGTCAGGTCAGTGCCGGTCTCGGCTGCGCGTGCCAAGGCCGCGTACTGCTGTTCAGCTGTGTGCTCGACCAAGGGGCGCACGATGAGGCTCTGAGCGACGTGCGCGGCGTAGTCCTCATCGAGCGTTTTTTGGAACTGCACGGTGTGGGCCAGTGCGTTGACCACTGGGCGCCATGTTTCGTTGCTGGCCACGATTGTTGTCTCCGTTAGGTGTACGTGCCTTTGACGAGGTTAAGGCCGAACGTTTCCTCATCGAGTGGTGCGCCTTCTCGTCTAAAGAGGTGGCGCATGAACTGTGCGATGTCCGCTTCCATGGGTTTGTAATGCCCGCTTTGGTTAGTGATCAGCTCGACTTTGCCGTCCTTGACGACCAATTCACCGGCGGCTGCTGCCGGTTGGCCAGACAGGAAGCTGGAGTGGTGGAACCTTCCGGCTTCATGGTCAGTGGAGGCGTAGATGCGTCCGTTTTCGTCCATCACGAAGATCGCGCGTCCGTCGTCGGGGTGTTGCACCGTGCTTGCACCGCTGCTGTCGAACAGGTCTCCGTCAGCGTCGCGCAATAGACCGTCCTCGTCCACATGCAGACGGAACGCCTCACGTTGGACTTCGTCAAGGTACGTCACTGGCGTGCCAAAGATGTCATTGCCCGGTAGGTGTTCCCCTTCGTACTTGCTGTCCATTTCTCTCGTGTTGTATTCGGGGAGGTCTCCTGGTTCGGGCGTTCCCGGTGTTTCCCCGGTGGATCCGTCACCATCGTCGTGTGTGTGCTCGTCACCATCGTCGCGGGGGTACTCGTTGTCCTCGTGCGGTTCGTTGTCGTGGTTGGCGTCGTGCTCGGGTCGGTCGTCCTCGGTAGCTTCGGCGGAGCGATGCTCGGCGTCCTCGTGCTCGCCGTGGTGCGCGCTGGGGGTATCACTGTGCCGGGCCGGTTGGTCGTGGTCACGCGGAGGCGGGTCGCTATCTGCTGCGTGCTCGATCGTTGGCCGATCGAGCGGTTGACGGCTGCCGTCCATCCGGTTGTCGGGCTCGAAGTGGGGTTCGTGCTCCCACGACATCGGCTTGGGTGGGCCGCCGTTGGGGCGGAATACGTCCTGCTGTGCGGTGGGATCCTGCAGGTGTTGTTGCGGTCCGGGGTGGTCGTGGGTTTCTGGGCGCGCTGTGGGCGAGTGCACGTCGCGGCCAATGTCGGGGCCGAGGTTGCCGTTGGGGCTTGTGTGTGGGGCGTCGCGCGACGGTACGTGGAACGCGGATGTGTCCTTGTCGGGGGTGTTGGGCCCACCGTCGAGGGTGTTGAGTCCACCGTCGAGGTCATCGACCGTTTCGTGTCCTGCCTCGTGGAGCTGCGGGGCGGGGCGCTGTGGAGGTTCGGGCGTGTGGGGGGTCGGGACGGCCTCGGCGGCGTCCTCGGTGGTTTTGCCGACCGTTTTTCCTGTGCGCCCAATGAAGCGACTTGCAATGCCGATTCCGCCGCCGCCCATGGTCAACAGCGCGGGCAGCGCCTCACCGGCCGCTTGCACGGGGTTTTTGGCGAAACCGTCCACGTTCAGTGCGGCTTTGGTCACGCTCCACCCAGTACCGGTCGGATCCGTACTGGCAGATGCGGCCAGTTCTCCGAGCGCGGTGTTGAATTGCTGCGCCTCCTGGGTGAGCGCCCAGCTGGGCTGTGTCATCTTGGCGAACTGCACGACGCCGGAGACCGTGCCAATGGCCCCGTTCCACACACCGGTTGCTAGTTCACCGCCAACCGTCCAGCCGGCCTGGGCAAGGTCCTGGCCGAACTCTGCCAGCTGCGCGAACAAGCCGGGCCCTTCCGGAGCTTCCTTGGCGGCTGCCCGCACAGCGCTGGCGGCCTCTGCTTCGGCGGTGGCGATAGCGGCCTTGGCTTCGGCCACCTCCTGCGCGGCGGCCTGAGCCTCGGCCCGAGCCGGGTTCGCCGGCGGATCGCCCGGGTCTGGGCCGCCATCATTGAATGCAGCGCATGCTTGCGCGTACTGCGCGTCGCAGGATTGTGCGCGCTGGAGTGCGTCGTCGCGGCGTCGGACTGCCTCCATCCCACGGGGTTTTTCCCGGCCCAGTACCGCGGCGAAGGCCTCGACGGCCGTGCCAGCGGTTCGATAGGCGTGCGCAGCGCGGTCGTAGCGTGCGGGCAGTTTGTCACGCAGGATGTCGCGGGCTGCCTCGGCTGCTTCCCCGGTCCAGCCGCCGCTGTCGACCGAGCCGATGTCGGCGGCGGCCTGACGCCATCCGTCGGCAGCACGTACCAGCAGGTCGGCCAGGTGCTGCGCTTCCTGGGGGTCACCGGGTATTTCGTCTTCGACCAGACCTAAGCCGCGCCCGATGGTGTCCATGTCCTCGCTGAATGACGAGGAGTTCGAGATCGTCACTGGCTCACCTGCCTGGTCACGTCCTGGGCGATTTGGTCGTCGAGGCGGCGGTAAGCCTCGGCCACCTCACGTAACCGTGTGGCGCATTCCTGCCCGTCTTCGACCAGCGTGTGGTTCGGGGCCTCCCACGCCTCCCCGAACGCGATCAGGGCTGCGCCGAGTTCGCCGGGAGAGATCGTGGGCGCTGTGGTGCGGGTGTAGGCCGCCAGTCCTCGCCCGTTGGAGCCCATAGTGGAATCCAGGGCTTGGGATCCCGAGCCGTAAAGGTCGCCCAGCACGTCAACGGCTTTCTGCACACCACGCCCGGCGTGATCGAGGAGGTCGACATCGACGTAGAAGCCGTGATGCGGCATCACTAGCACCCCTCTACTGCGTCTGGAAGGGGCAGTGCCGTGACGTGCTCGGATCCTGGGTCCAGCACCAGCCCTGTCCCGTTGGGCATTCGCGGCAGTGTTGCTAACAGATCGGCTCCAGATATCCCGGCATAGCGCACAGGTGTCTCGCCCTGACCGCAGCGGTTCTTCCAGTCGACTAGCCGCAGCACTGTCGTGAAGACCGGGATCCAGGCCATGCCTTCGCGTTGCACCACCACGACGTCGGGCTCGGCCGCGGCGGTGGTTTCCACCCACAGCCGCGGTGTCGCACGTAGCGCGGCATGCACTGGTTCCCACGCGGAATCAGGGCCAGCGGTGCGCAGTGTCTCGACGGCCGCGATGAGCTCGGCGGTTTCGGCAGGCGGCTCGATGGTCACCGTGTTGGCCACCGGCACGGTGCCGGCAAGAAGCGGGATGTACCCGTCGGTTCGGCTCATGCGGTCTCACCAGCATCGGTCCCGCTGGGGTCCTCACCCGAAGCCTGCTCGGCGCGGGCGATGTCGGCGATGTGGTGCAGGCTGGCGCGGGCAGTGGAGGCGATGTCTTGCGACTGCCCGCCCAAGGTTTCCAGCGCGGAGTGCACCGCCTGCCGAAGGTGCGGCGGTGCCGCATCCCCACCGATGGCGTGATCCAGCTGTGCGGCCAGGGACGGCATGTTCGCTGCGATCTCGTCATGGACGGCGGTTGCCTCAAGCGCCTTGGTGAGGTGGGTACGCGGGATGTCATCGAGATCGTCAAACGGGCTGGTCACGGTGGCTTCTCCCCCACAGGAATCACGTTGCTGCCGCGCAGAGGCTGCCTGTTTCGTGTACGCCATGGACGATCGTGACCACATGACCACCGAGGTCACGATCGATGTGCGGCGGAATGCCCCACGCCGGGTGTGAGCTATCGCGTCGCAGCGCTGGTCCGCGCCACACGTAGCCCGAGCGCTCCGGCCGAGCGGGCAAGGGGCCTGAGCGGTCAGCAGGACGGCACCCGAGATAGACATGTGCTGTGCTGACAGAGATGCCGCGGTGAGGCCACCTCGACCGTGCTGTTTTGCACTATGCTGGCTGCTCAGCGTTCATAGCTCCCGCGCTCCCCCTGCGCGGGTTCGGCATGGTGACCCCAGGCCGTGTTGACACATCGCCCCCGGCTAGCGCCGGGGGCGATGTGTGTTGTGTCGGGGTTGTTTTCGTTCCGGCGGGGTCAGGTCACTGGTGGGTTAGCCCAGTGGGGTTCGGAATCGGGTGTCGGCTCCTGGTGCGGGAATGTGCACGCCTTGCAGGTGGGTGAGTTCGAGTCCGAAGTTTTGGGCACCGTAGGCGTTGCCGCCGTTGGACAGGCCGGTTCCGCCGTTGGTGGGGGCCAGTGCCGGGGGGGCTGCGGTGTGGGGGGAGTTGATCTGCAACAGCCCGCCGTTGGTGCAGCGGCGCAGCCATTCGTCGATGAGGCTGGTGTTGTTGGTCCACAGCGAGTTCCGTAGCCCGTAGTGGTTGTTGTTGACGAAGTCGAGCACGCGGTCGAGTTCGCTGGTTTCGGGCACGATCACCGGGATGAGTGGGTAGAAGGTTTCGTCAGTGACCACCCGCATGGTTTCAGCGGTCGCGAGTCCGTCGATGCGGGCTACCGCGGGGTCGACGAACAGGCCCATGGTGTCGTCGGGGTTGCCGTGCACGTCGCGTTTGGTGCCGCCTCGCAGCAGCGTGACGCTGCTGGTGGTGCGGCATTCCTCGAGTGCGTGCAGGTAGCCGTCTTGTTGTTTGACCGCGGCGAGCACGGTGTCCTCGTCGTCGGGGAATCCCGGGGTCAGCTGGTCGACCCGGGTGAGGATGCGTTCGAGGAGCCCGTCGGCGATGGTCGGGTGGGCAATGATGCGGTTGGGCAGCATGCAGATTTGCCCGGAGGCGGCGACGGCTTCGGTGCAGGCCTGGGCGGCGGCGTCGAGGTCGGCGTCGTCCCAGACGACCAGGGTGTCGTTTCCGGCGAGTTCGAGCACGGGTTTGACGCCGTGGTCGGCGCAGCGGCGCTGCACTGACCTACCTCGTGCGGTTTGCCCGAAATACACCATGGTGCTGGTTTCCTCGGCGAGGATCATGCGATCCAAGCTTTCGGCGGGGTCGGCACAGATGACGTTGAGGGTGCCGGGCGGGGCGCCGGCGGCTTCCACGATCGGGGCGAGTACCTCCCGCAGCAGCCACATCGCGGTGAGTGGGTTGGAGCGCGGCACGCGCACCACCGTGGTGTTGCCGACGGCGATGGCGATGGCGGCGATGGCCGCGATCGGGGCGGGCGCGTTGGCCGGCGGAATGATGGCCACGACCCCATCGGGCTGGCGGCGCAGCACCACGCGTGAGGTCTCGACGTGTTCCTCGTACCAGAGCTGGTCGCGCAGCCACTCCAGTGAGGATGGGTGCAGGTGCGACTTCATGCCCTCGAGTTCCCAGCGCGCGGTCCGCAGGGGGTGCCCTTCGGCTGCCGAGAGCTGCTCAAACTCGGCGGCGTGGGTGTCGAGGGCCTCGCAGAAGCCGTCGAGAATGCCCAGCCGGGTGTCCTGGCTGGTGGCGGCCCAGTCTGGTGCGGCCGTGCCTGCGGCACGGAGAGCGGCGTCGACGGTGGTGAGGTCGACCAGTGCGGTGCGGCCCACGACCCAGGGGTGGGTGGGCAGGGGCTCGGCCAGGCCCTGGGCGGTGTTGAGTTCGTCGAGCATGGTCAGGGCCGCGTGGGGGGCGCCGATGAGGGCGTGGGCATGCAGCGTGTGGCACCAGGCGATGCCGGGTACGTCGCGGCCGGCGACGTAGGCGTCGTAGCTGCGCTGCTGCAGCAGCGGCACGGTGAAGTCCGTGTCGGGGGCCTCTGGGGTGAGGGTCACGGTGTCCTCCGCGTGTTCGGGATGTGATCCCTTCGCAGCCTGATGATCTTTCCGCGGCTGGATGCGGTGTGACCACTGACCGCGCAAGTCACGCTCGCGTAGTGGGGTCAGGCGGCGGTGACTGTGTCCGTACCCTCGGGAAACGGTGTGGTTTCCTCCGGTTGCGGCTGTTGGGTGCCAACCCCGTCCTTGGGGGCGGTGATGGTGGCGGGCCTCGGCCAGATCCAGTCGGCGTCGCGCAGGATGACGCGGCGGCGTTTGGTCGAGACCGCTCCCCAGATGCCCCAGCAGGTGCGGGCGTCGGCTTCGTACCGCAGGCCGCGTTCGAGGCAGGCCATGGTGACCGGGCAACCGCGGCAGGCGGCGCGGGCTTGGGTTTCGCGCTCTGGTCCGGCTTTGACCTGGTGAGGCTCGGGATAGTACTGGTCGGCTCCGCAGCGGGGGCTGGACTGTTGGGCGCACATGCCGTGCTCGTGCACGACCCGGTCAAGCGCTGGGTCGGTCCAGTCCTGGTAGCCGGTGGCCCGCAGGGTGGGTGGGGCGTGTTCGTAGCGGGTTCCGTAGATCATCACGTGTGTGGCTGCTCCGTGCTCGTGCCGGCAGCCGGTGGGGTGGTGGTCAGCTGCAGGGAGTTGGCTTCGCCGAGGACGGTGGCGTCGAGGCGGACCGCGCCGGAGGGATGCTCGCTGGAGGGGTTATCCATGGCGACCTGGCGCAGCAGAGCGGTCACGCGCGTGCCGTCGAGCTGGGAGAGGGTGATGAGCACGGGAGCGTCGTGGCTCAGGGGCATGTGCGTGAGGACCTGGGTGAGGTCGCCGACGTTGTAGCTGGCGGGCCCGGGACAGGCGGTGCGTCCGATGCCGTAGGCCACGATCGCGTCGGCGGGCACGGTGACTCCTGGCACGACGGGCCCGATTTCGGTGTTGGCGTGGGGACTGCTACTCATCGTTCCTCTTTCGTTGCGGGTAGTCAGCGCTGGTGGTGCTGGGTCCTGGTGGGCAAAGGGGTGGCCCCGCGGCGGGTGCGTGATGAGGGAGGAACCGACGCGGGGCCACGCTGAGGGGGGCGGTTAGTCCTCGAGGCTGACGCGCTGGACCGATTGCGCTTCGGGGCGTAGCACGATGACCTCGTCGACTGGGTTGGAGTGGTAGAGCGCTCCGGCGTCGGGGGCGTGGTTGCGCAGCCACGTCCGTAGTTGTGCGCCCGTCCAGTCCACGCAGTGGATGTTGTCGAAGTCCGCGCTTGAGCGGGCTTCGAGCAGGTCACGGCTGCTGTAGGTGTGCACCCATCGACTGCCGACGGTGGTGCGGGTGTCGATGAGGATCTCGCCGTTGGAGTCGGTTTCGATCCACAGGCGTTGCCGGAGCCAGTCATCGACGGGCGTGTCGGTGGCCAGGCCACGTTCCCGGTTGCTCCGGGGGCGGTTCGAGGTGGATTGCAGCCAGCTCACGGTCCTCTTCCTCCTGCAGACAGGCGTGTTGGGACCGATGCTGGGTTGCCCCGCCTTGGGCGGCTAGATCGTGACCACGTGACCACGTGACAAACCGGAATGGATCCATAATGATGCGGGGCGTGTCGGGGATAGTTTTGGGGGAATAGAACGTGGCACAGCTTCCAGCGGCGCCGACCACCTTTGTGGGTCGCGATCTTGAGCTCGCGACTATCGAGGCGATGTGGGAAAGCGGAGCGCGGTTGATGACCTTGGCCGGTCCTGGTGGGGCTGGTAAGTCGACCTTGGCGATCCACGCGTCGCATCAGATCGCTGCCGAAGCAGCGGCCGAATGGGTCGATTTGGAAAATCTGCGCAATTCGGAACTGCTTGCGGAGCATGTGGCCGAGCAGATCTCGGCGCAGTCACTCGATGGCGAGGGGGCCTACGAGAAACTGCTGAGCCATTTGGCGCGTCAGGGCCGGATGCTCCTGGTGTTGGACAACTGCGAGCACCTGCACGAGGACCTGGCCGATCTGTGTGCCGACATGCTGGATACCGCTCCGCAGCTGGTCGTGCTGGCGACCTCGCGGCGACTGCTCACACTTGACGAGGAGCACAAGGTCCCCGTCGAACCGTTGTCCCAGGACAATGCCGTGGAGCTGTTTTGCACCCGTGCACGGGCCGTGGCCCCGGAGTCGCACCCGGAGCTGCATGTGCCGCAGGTACGTGAGCTCGTGGAACAAGTCGATCGGCTGCCTGCAGGCATCGAGATTCTGGCGGCGCGGGCACGCAGCATCGCCATCCCGGATATCGCAGCGCAGCTGGACAAGGTGCTGGCGTCCACGGCTGGTGACCGGTCGCGTCGGCGCCGTCGGGGCCGTCAGCGCGGGTTTGCCGCGCTGCTGGAATCCAGCTGGGAACTGTGCTCACCGGAGGATCAGGCGTTGTGGTCCCGGTCGGTGGTGTTCGGGGGCGCGCCCTGGACGCTGGAGGCGGCCGAGGCGGTGTGCTCCGGGCCGGATCTGGCCCCCGAGGACGTGGTGGACACCGTGCAATCGCTGGTGGATCAGTCGCTGCTGAGTCTGGACCGGGGCACCGGCCGGTACCGGATGCTCTCCAGCGTGCAGCGCTATGGCCGGGAGCAGCTCGAGGCCGCCGACGAGCTGGACACGTGGCGGGCTCGCCACGCCCAGTGGGTCCGGCGGTTTTTCGCCACGGCCAACCGCGACTGGGGCGGCCCGCACGAGGTGCACTGGCTGCGGCAAACAGCAGCCGAGCTCGCCAACGCGCGGGCGGCCATGGACTACCTCATCGACGCCGGTCGCCTGGTGCAGGCGATGGAACTCGAGGACAACGTGTTTCGCACGCGCATTGCCTTCACCTCCGGCTCCCTGCATGAGTGGTGCTATCACCTCGACCGGCTGCTGGGCGCCTATCCACAGCGCGACACCACGCGCGCGAACGCGCTCGCGCACCTGGCGTATTACGCGGTGTGCATGGGCCAGCCGGATCGCGCGGGATGCGCCCTGCGTGAGGCCATCGAGATCGTCGGTGACTCCACGGAGGCGGAGCACCTGTGTGTTCGGGTGGCCGAAGGCGTGTACACGCTGTTCGTGCGCGGCGATCCTCGCTGCGTCGGCATGATGGAGCGCGCCTATGAAGCTGCCCAGGCGGCTCCGGCCTCAGCAGGGGTCCACAGTGGCGACCTGCTGATGCTGCGCATGTGGATGGCGATCTGCCAGGCCATGCACGGGGCGCGGGACACGGCCGATCAAGTCACCGCCCGGCTCATGCACGAGGCCGAAGCCACCGGCGCCGCCTACCACATCAGCTGGATGCAGTGGGCCCGCGCCGTGTTCCTGCTGATGCGGGTGCCGGAGCGCGAGGGCGCCCTGACCACCGCGGAAACGCTGCTGCGTCAGGCCCTGCCGCTGCAGCGCTCCATCGCCGACTTCTGGGGACCCTTGTGGTGGCTGCTGCTCGAGGTTTGGCGCGCCGTGGCGGTGGGGCACTACCGCCGGGCCGCGGAGATGGCCGGGGCCACCCAGCAGGCCAGCGACCTGACGGGGATCCGGACCCAGTCGGTCAGCGGCCTGGCGGAGTTGCTGGCGGAAGCCCTGCAGCGCGCGGAGGAGCAGCTCGGCGCGGAGACCTACCGGCAGCTCTACGAGCGCGGTGCCGCGGTGCGGGACTATGGCGAGGCGATTTCGCTGTGCCTGTCCGGCCCGCGGGATGACGACACCGTCGTGACCCCGGTGGTGCAGATCCCGGACGGTTTGGCCAAGCGCACGCAGCTGGTGCGCTGCGCCAAGTTGGTCGCAGCGGGGTTGTCGAATGCTGAGATTGCCGAGGAGATGGGTGTGGCGCCTCGAACGGTCAAACGGTATGTCACCGACATTCTCGCCACGCTCGGTGTCACTCAGCGCGAGCAGGTTGCTGCCGCGCTCGGCATGCAGGAGTGATCCAAGCCGCATGAGCGCGGTGTTTCCCCGGGGTGCGCGGCACAGTGGTGTTGATCATCGCCGCGCACCCTGGGGGACGCCGTGAGCACACAGGACCTGCCCGATCTGTGGGAGCGGATGGCCGCGTTCGACCCGGCCACCGCCACCACCGAGCACACCGACGACGGCCTTGACGATCTGTTGGCCGCAGCGCGGCAGCATTGCCCGGCGGTACGCGCCCACTCTGGCCAGCACGGGGAGTATGTGCTGGTCACCAGTGACGCCCTCGCGCGTGAGGTCGGCCGTGACCACACCCGTTTTTCGGCGCGCAGCGGGATCGGTGCCAGCAACGCCGCCGGGATCGGTAACCAGTCCGATCCCAACTGCGCTCCCCTGTTCGGGCAGGATCCCCACCTGTCCAGTGGGGATCCCCTGGTTGATCAGGTTGAGCTGCGGCGGCGGCTCCAGCCGTTGTTCACGCCGCGGGCGAGCAGGTCCTGGCGGGTGTATGCCGCGACGTTGGCGCGGATGCGGGCCCGTGAGCTCGTCGGGCGTGGGCAGTGCGAGGCGGTGCGCGAGCTGGCGCATTGGATCCCGGCCTACATCGCTGGGGCGTTGCTGGGGGTGCCGCGGCGCGACCGGCCGCGCTACCGCACCCTGGCCACCCGGTTTTTCGCCGACGATGCCAGCGAGTGCGACCACGCGGCGTTGTACCGGTACCTGCGTGAGGTGCTCGCGTTGCGCCGGGACCAGCCCGGTCAGGATGCCGTGTCGATCGTGCTCGCGGCCGGCGCCAGCGAGCAGCAGGCGCTGGAGTTCGCGGTGCTGTTTTCCGCGGCCGGGACCCTGACCAGTGGGGACAGTCTGGCCACGCTGCTGCACTGGCTGGCGTGTGACCACGAGTTGCAGCAGCAGATGCGCAGCCACCCCGACCGTTTGCCCGCGCTGGTGGATGAGGCGGCGCGTCTGCGGGGTGCGGTGGCCACCAGCGGACGCACCGTCACCAGCCCCACCCGCCTCGGCGACCTCGAGCTCGCCGCCGGTGAGCAGGTCCTGGTGTGCTGGTATGCCGCCGGTGCGGATCCGGCACGTCACCCCGAGGCCAACCAGATCCGGCTGGATCGTCGCCCCCGGGACCACAGCGGGTGGGGCGCGGGCGCACACCGGTGCCTGGGCCAGCACATCGCCCAGACCACGATCGCGTCCATCCTGGGCGCCACGCTGGAGATCCTCCCGGCGTTCGCGGTGGATCCGGCTGTGTCCGCGCCGCGGCGCACCTTCGGTCAGCTCTCCGGTCTCGATCAGCTGCCGTTGATCTGGGCGCCTCCCGCGGACTGACCCCGGGATCACCCATCTATCTACCCCCGTATCTACCGGGTAGATACGGGGGTAGGCACTCGTTTGGAGCAATCCGTCCCCCGGGTAGATATCCGGAATACCACCCTCCGGCTGCGATATACCTACCCCCATCGCCTTGCATGCCTACCGGTAGATACCGCGACGCTCGTCCCTGTCGACATCGATGTGGGAGGACGTCACATGCAGCAGGACCTGGACCCGGACCTGGCCCTGGACTGGCACAGCGCGCCCCGGCCCGATGGCGGGGTGCTCTACCGTGATCTGCCAACACGCCGCGAGGCCGCACGCGACCTCGGCGGCATCGTGCACGCACTGCCCGGAGCCGTACTTCGCCCCGCCGGGGGCCGCGACATAGCCCACCTGTTGTCCTGGGCCTCCCTGCGCGGCGTGCCCGCCTCGGCGGCCGGCACCCGCCACCAGATGGGCGGGCAGGCCTCGCCCGGCGAAGGCGGACTGATCATCGACACCCGATCCCTGTCCGAGATCTACGACCTGCAGGACGACCACATCACCGTGGGCGCCGGAACGACCCTGCGCCAGATCACCGAAGCCGCCTCCGCCCGCGGACTGCGCACCATTTCCGGCTCCACGGGCTACACCCGGTTGACCGTCGGTGGGGTGTGCAGCGCCGGCGGCATCACCAGCACCTACCGCACCGGCGCACTGATCGACTCCGTGGAGGAGCTCGAGGTGGTCACCGCCGCCGGAGAGATCCACACCTGCACCGCCGAGGACAACGCAGAGCTGTTCAACGCCGCCCTGGCCGGCGGCGGGCGCGGCGGGATCATCACCCGCGTGCGCCTGGCACTCACCCACGCACCCAGCCGTGTGCGCACCTGGACCCTGCACTACACCCAAGACCCTGAGCAGACCCGCGTGATGCTGGCCGACATGCGCATGCTGGCCGACCGCGGCGAGGTCGACGAGCTGTGGGTGCAGTGGCTGCGTGACGAGCAGGTCGACCACACCACCTACCGGATGCACGTCAGCTCCTACTACACAGGACCCGAGCCTGACCCACAGGTGCTGCTGCAGGACCTGCACCGCGAGCCCGCTGAGGTCACCGACGAAACCTGGGGCGCGCACGCCATCCGGCACGACGCCCTCTACGACACGATCATGCCCGAGTGGGCCGCGCGCCCCAAGGCCTGGTCCTGCTATTTCCTGCCCGAAAGCGAGCTCGCGCAGTGGTGCGATCGCACTGCCGCCGAGCTCGACGAGACCGACTACGGCACCCCACTGAGCCAGGGACTGATGTTCCCGCACAAGCGCACCGCGTTCGCGCGGCCCGGCCTGCATCTGCCCGAACCCACCGGCGACCCCAACGAACTGGTCGTGCTGTGGGGCGTGCTGCTAGAGACCAGCAACGACACCCCGGCTGAGCAGTGGCTACCTCCGCGTATGGGGCGTGCACGCCGCTGGGTCGACCATCTCCACACCCTGGGCGGCACGGTCTACCCGATCGGCAGCGATCCCGTCACGCCCGACGACGCCCCCACCACCGACAGCACCGACGACCTGATGGCCACCCACGACCCGCATCAGATCCTCAGCGGCCCGTATGCCGGCCGTGTAGCAACCCACCTCGCCCGCCGGCACAACTAAGACGCCGCCCCGCGCTACCCGCGCGGGCGAGATGGGCCGGTGTGCCGCACCGCACTCTCCCAGGCACAACGCCAGCGTTGCGACACACCGCTGGTGCCGGGTGGTGACCCAACCACCACCCGGCACCAGTCACTCCATTCCCTGCGACACCAGAGGACGATACCCATGCCCACCCTCGAGGCCGACACTCCACGCACCGCCCCCACCGCCAGCGACACACCGATCCGCCACGACGACGCCCGCACCATCACGACCTTCGGTACCCTGCTGCAGCAGTACCGCGAGTCCTACCAGCGACCCGACGGCCACGTCGGTCTCACCACGGTCGAACTGGCCCAGCTCATCGGAAAGAGTGACTCGGCAATCCGCCACTGGGAACGTGACTCGAAGCGCCCCAGCCGAGATGCCGCCCGTGACTGCGACATCGCACTCAACGCAAATGGCGCCCTGCTCACGGTATTCGACAAGCGCGCACCCGCACCCCACACCCACATCGCCCACAACACCCGCCGACCCCGCCTACTGCCCGCCCCACCGCAGCTGGTCGGCGCCACCAGCACACTCGACGACATCACCACCGCCGCCGACACCGGCGCACCCGTCATCCTCACCGGCGGCCCCGGCGCCGGCAAGACCGCCCTCGCGCTGCGCTGGGCACACCAGCAGCAAGACGCGCACCCGGACGGGATCCTGCTGCTACACGCACGTGGCCGCGCCACCACCCCACCGCGCACGGCCGCCGAACTGCTGCACCAGGCCCTCGACCGGCTCTCCAGCCGCCCCAGCCGCCGCGGCTACGACGTCGACGCGCTCGCCGACGAGCTGCGCGAGAGGCTGAACTATCGCCGGCTGCTGCTGGTCATCGACGATGCCGGCAGCATCGAGCAGATCTCCCCGATGCTCGGCATCCCCGGTGTGACCACACTGGTCACCAGCCGCAACGAACTTCCCGGGTTGACGCTGGGCATCGAACACGCGCGGGCGGTCACCATCCCGCCCATGGACCCGGACACGGCCACCCACCTGCTGACCACCATCGTCGGCCGCCGTGCCGAAGCGCACGCCGCCGAGATCGCGCGCATCATCGAGGCCTGCGACGGCACACCGTTGGCCGTGCACGCCGCGGCACGCCACATCCTCACCCACCGCGACCAGGACATGGCAAGCCTGGCCGACGATCTCACCGGCCAACACCGCATCCAGCATCTGCACCTGGCCGCCGGTGGGCACACGCACACCAGCCTGGCCATCGGCTACAGCACCAGCCTCCGCACCCTCGGGCCCCGCACCCAGCGGGTCCTGCAGGCCGCCACCTACCGCGGGCACGAATTCACGCTTGCCGACGCGGCACACCACACCGGGTTCACCCACACGCTCACACGCGCGTGCCTGGCAGAAGCCGCCACCGAGCACCTGGTGCACACCAGCGCCGAGTGCTACCGCACCCCGCCGCTGCTGGCGAACTACCTGCACACCCGCACCGAATTCGACCACTGACACCCCCACCCCACCCCGCTCTCCAACCGTGCGAGTCGTGGGGTGGGGGTTTAGAACAGCTCGAGCTGACCGTGATGCTGCGGCACCAACGGAGACGGTTCACCGCGCATGCGCGCATCGACCACCTCGGCGGGAAATGCCAACACCGGCTGGGTGTCGTCGCGGAGGTACAACTGCCGCTCGGCGTCGCTCAAGTGGAACCACAGCGATGTTTCGTGCAGCTCAACCAGATCCTCGGGCCTGACCGGCTGGCTGAACCATCCTGGTTCGCAGCCGGTCAGTTCTGCCAGCGCCACGAGCTGATCCCACCGGGGATACACGATGCCGGCTTCCCACTGGTCGACCTCGGGTTCGCGGGCCTTGCACGCCGCGTCAACCTCCGGTCCCTGCAGACCGCGGAAATCCAGGCTGAGGGTGATGCGATGCGGCACAACGCGTCCCGCCACCCAATCCTGATACGCCTCCTCGCGCCGCACCTCCCGGTCACGTCGACGCCGGGCGGCTTCGAACGCGTTCCTGCGGGCCTCGGCCTCCGTAAGCCGCACACCCGCCTTTCCCCAGCGGCCCAATCCCCACACCTCCCCTGGATTGCCTCGGACCTCATCGCGTCTGAGGATGCCGCGCCACACCGACAAGCATGCTCGCGACACCACGTGCCCCCTTGGGCATGCAGTGCACGCCTGCGCCCCAACTGGTTTGGGACATAAAAAAGCCGCCTCCGCCGGAGCCCGGCGAAGGCGGCTTCCTCAATTAGCTCGCACCCGGCGTATGCGTGCCCTCCTCAGCGAACGCTGACGCTCGCCGACCCGTGCCCGGTCAAGCGGGTTCACGATGTCTCCACGATCATCGTCCCTCCACCGGCCCCTGCATCTCGATCAGCTCGGCAACCGGATCGCGGTTGACGTAAGCGCCGGTCGACATCTGCACAACCGCGTGCATCTCTCCGTATTGCTTGGCGACACTTTCTGCCCACTCGTTGACGTCCTTCTCGCTCTTGAGAGCAGGAGGTTCGATGTTTGCGAGCCAGGGCAGCTGCCGAAGCAGCTCAGGCTTCACTACTTCCTCTGCGGCTCGACCAAGCTGGTGGGTCCAGTGTTTCTGACCGGAGACGAAGTCAACAACGTCGTAGAACGCCTGGATGTGGCGTGGTGACACCACGCGCCCGGAGGTAATCGAGACTAGATCAGCGACATGGAACTTTTTCTGAGGCAACAGTCCTCACTTTACGTGGTTGCAGTAGCCCAGGCGCGCGCTTCACGCACCTGAAGCCACTGGAGTTCGTTGACCTTGCGCTAACGAGTTGAGTGGGTATTGACGTAGTCCCGAACCTTGGCGATGGCCTCGTCGCTTTCGTCTCGTCGCGTCCAGACTTCTCGCCCTTGGGAACCGGCAGGTGGTCCGACAATCGACAACTCACGCAGACGGTCCAGGATCCGGCTAGCGGCACCAAACCCGACTCGCCAGGTGATCTGGACCTCAGTACCTTCCACCGTCGTATGTCTCTGGTCGGCGAACGCGGAGGCTCACCTGCCATCCGAGTCAGCACAGGTGGATCATGATGACCCCACGCTCATCCCAGGCAGTTCCCTCCACTCGGTGCACTCCAGGGAGGTTCTCGATGCTCTCCAGCAGCGGCGGAGTCAAGGGACGCCAGTCGGGACACTTGACCACCAGGGCGGTGGGATGTTCCTCGAAGGTGTAGGCCACGGGATCCATGTCTACCTTCTTCAGTTCCTCTACCAGTTTCACGTGCTTGTCCGACATCGTTACTCCTAACTCTTCGAGCAAATCCACGGGCGATCGGTCTTGTAACCGATCACGCGCGACTTGTAGGGGTGGGTGTGGACACTGACCGTCGCGGCGAGTTCGGCCAAGTGCTCGGCGAAGCGCTCGAACATCGTGCGGTAGAGCTCAGGCAGGGGTACCGGTTTGGGCATCAGTTTCCCCCTCGCGATCGGACATGTGTGGGTTCGGGTCAGGGACTCCAGGCTGGCGAAACGCCCACGAACACCGAACGTCGTGGAGGCCTGGGCATGATCCGCACTCATAGCAGTGCCGGGCGGTGTATCCGCATCGGTAGCACTCTCGATCGCCGACACGGCGGGCGCGCTCGGATGCGTCCATCTGTTGTTGCTGTGCGCATTTCGGTTCGGTCACGGCGGGCTCCCTAGTATCAGGTCGAACGGGACGGGGCTTCGGTGTGAGTTCGAGGATGGCGCGTTTCGCGGACGCAGCCAGATCGAGGCTGGTCACGGTGTTGCCTCCCAGAGGTGTGCGGGTGATGACGGACGTCGATTGTGGCTGTGCTTCGAACCGCATCGAGCCGCAGAGGCACACGACGTGAGTCATGCTGTTTCTCTGATTGCGTCGTCCTGTGGGCGTTCGCCGGTGAGCAGCGCGACCAGGTCTTTCACGGTGCAGGTCACCCACTGCTGGCCGGGATCGGCGACCCCGCGGCGTTTGTGGACGACGATCCCGGCGACGGCGTCGTCGTTGCCGCGCTCGGTCTCGGCCTCGGCCGACCGGCGCCGAGCTCAGTGCGGGTGGTGTCCTTGCACTCGATGACGATCCGGCCGCCGCGGAGGGCCTGCGACAGGCGGATGCCGCCGATGTCCCCGCGGTCCTTCGCTCCGGTCTTGGGCCGCCGGTCGACGCGGTCGTCGTAGTGTTCGGCGAGGTAGTCGGCGATGGCGCGTTCGAAGCGGGCGCCGGCGGACTTGGCCGAGCGGCGGGAACGCTTCCGAGGGTTGGTCATGTTTTCCGTTCCTTCAGCTTCCGGTACGTGTCGTCTTGCTGGAATCTCGCCGCGGCCACCAGAGCAGCAGCGTTCAGGACGCTGTCGATGTCGGGCGCGTCATGACGCCACCGATTCGTTCGGGTATTGCCTGCAGACGTCTGGACCGGGAGCGCGCGGCCCGCACTCGCACCGTGGGTTTCCAGCTCAGCGGTCACTGGTCGTCCTCCGATCGCGGGTACGGCTGGCAGGTCGGCAACGCCCACACATAGCCGTTGCGCATCGCCATGCCGAGCTCGCGCACCACGCGGACGGTGACCGGCCGCTCGATGCCGCTGCCGCCGAACCGAGTTGTTAAGGCGATGCCGTCGCCAGTGTCGGTGCCGTTGGACGCGAGCGCGTCGAACACGGCGCGCTCGGCCACGTGCGTGGAGTTGAGGAGGTCGTCCTCGTCGGTCTCGACGAACACGACGACTGCGACACGGTTGTGGTCGGTCACGACTGCACCCCCAGCTTGCGGGCGATTCGCTCACGGACCGCCTTCGCTACAGGGTGTTCGGCGTCGCCTTCTCCGGTCACCTGCCCGTCCATAACGAAACACAGGTCCAGCACGGCGGCGATCGCCCCGGCCAGCGCCTCCTCACGGACCGTGTCGTTGTGGCCGAGGGACAGGGGCTCCCGGAACCGGGAATCAAGGTCAGGCGTCGGATCAGTGTTCTCGACGCGATCAGCGTCTCTGCCGTGCACCGGGCAGCTCAGGTCGGTGATTCCACCGTCGTACAGGTTGGTGTGTGGCTGTTCGCACGAACACTCGGCGGACGGTGCACGCAGCTGATCAATCTGGATGGCGGCCTGCCTGGCGTGGCAGCACTCCCCGCGGCGGCATTCGCTCTCGCTGCACCGGGACGCGTTGGCCGACGGCCGTATCTCGGCGAGCGCAGCATCGAACGAGCGAGCATCGCCCTCGGTGAGGTCAGGAATCGCGAGGCCGTCGAAGTCGACCGTTTCCGCATCGGTCTCGGGCGCGCTGCGGAAGCATCCGTCAACGTGCCGCGGAGACGGGCATGTGGACGAGCCATCGCAGACGATCCCGATCAGTTCGGCCCGCTCGGCCGCCGCGTCGTTGGCGCGGGCGATAGCCTCGTCCCGCTGTCGCAGCAGGGTACGGTACGCCAGATCATCGATGGCCGAATTACCAGCCCGCTCGACGCGTTCCTCCGCGTACCGCGTGGTTTCGCCGCGCAGCATTGTGATGGCCGCGTGTGCGATGTCGACGCTGTCGGCCGTGTCTCGCATCTGCTCGATGGCGTCTCCGATGGCCGTGACCTGGGCGTCGCCCTCGTACGTGCCGGGGGTGTACAGCGTGACCTGCGTGTCGCGGCCGAGTAGCGGTGTTTCCCCGACGAGCGTGAGTAGGTGACGCGCGTGATTGATGACCTGATCGCGGGTCACGGCGCGGTGCGTGATGCCGTCCCGCTGATCAGCGTCCGAGGTGCTGACGGTGACGGCCAACTCCTCGCCGGCGAACCCGACCGACAGGTTGCATCCGGCCGACAGGTTCCAGCCCACTGACGGGTCAACCGGGTTGCCCTCCTCGTCGTGCTCGGTGCGCACGCCGGGGTCGGACGAGACGGGGGCAGGGTGTTTGTGCTTGCCGTCCCAGCACATATCGTCGGGCTCGTAGGGAAGGTGGCGTTTCTTGTGGACGGGGCAGATCTCAGACACGGTGTCTCCTCCTCATGCTTGCTGGAGTGAACCCGGGCAGGGTGGAGGTTCGATCGAGGCCAGATAAGGCGATGGCGCCCGGACGTCACCGGGCGCCATCGTGCGCTGCGTGCTACTTCCGGTCGTCGGCGGTCTGGTCACCCCGCCGGTTGATCGCGTCCTGCATTTCGTCGGTGCCGAGCTTGTCGGCGAACTTGTCCCAGAAGTCGTCTGCCATGCTGGTGTCTCCACTGTTCTGCGGTGGGGCCGAGGCCAGGGGCGGCCGGCAAGCACTAAGTCCCCTGGTCTCGGCATTTTTCTTACGGTCCGGGCGGACCCCGCAGCACACCGACTTCATGGATGTGTGGTGTGGACGCGGTGTGCTGCGAGCTCGTCGGGACGCAGCGGTGCTGTGATGGCGGGGTCGGCGGCGGGTCAGCGTTATCGCTGGTGTGTGCGACTGCGGAGCTCCGCATGGGGGCACCGGGGCTTCGACCTCGACTGCGACGATCATTCGCTGGCCGAGCTCCTTGGCGAGCTGATCGGTGAGATCAGCTGCGAGGAAGCATGCGCCGAAACCGCGGTGCAGTGCAGGTCCGCCGTGGCAGTTCACTCGGTGGGCTCACCAGCCTTGCTGCTGGAGTTCGGTTTCGATTCCGTTCTTGAGTCCGGAAAGATCGGCGCACATGTCCTGTGCGTGGCGCAGGCCTGCGTCGGTGCGCGGCCAGTAGTCGTGGACTTCTCCGTTATTCCCGCAGCTGGCACCGTTGGTGACCGACGGGGAGTCAGGGGCGGGGGCTGCGGGGACTGCCGGCTGAGGGTTCGGCAGGGAGGAATCGGGGTCGGTGGGCTTGCACCCGGTCGCGATCCCGGCGGTCAGGGCCGCGGCCAGCGTGGCGCGCGTGATCTGGCGCATGCCGGTTCCTTTCTTTTGTGGAGGCCATCGGAGGTGGGTCGCCTCGCTCCCCGGGTGGTGCGAGGGGCGGGAGCGAGGCGACCCAGGCCTGACTGGCTGCGGCGGAGGGGTTGCCGGCTCAGTCAGGCCGTCAAGGGTCGACCTGCGGTACGGGGACTCACAGGTCGAGCGCAAGGGAACGTGCTCATGCGTGCGGCGACGTGCCGGGCTGCAGACGGTCGTCGCGTCCGTACCGGAGCCTGGCCGGGGGCGGCCGAACACGTCGCCGCGCAGAGCGTGGAGAAAACGCATCGGTGTCTGCCGCTGCGTAGGTCGTGAAGGGTGGGAGGTGGCGGCGAGCTGCCCGTGCCGTGCCAAACAAACTGGCGTTGACCAGCGGAGAGCGCGTGTCAGGTTTGCTCGTTGTATTCGACGTTGAAGCACACCCAGCGCATCTCGCCGCTGTTCGTTTCGGGCTTGAGCTCCCAGTCCCCGGTAATCCAGTCAGGTTGCAGCAGGGCCTTCGCGTTGTCTCGGGTCATTCGAGGAGGGAGGTCCTTGAGGTGAAGGCGCTCAGTACCGTCGCGGTCCTTGATCCAGAGAGTAGAGCTCTTGTAGCCGGCGATGAGTTCTGCGTACATGACGCTTCCTTTCTTTCGTGGGGCTGGCTCACCCGCGCTCGAGACGACCGACAGTTCGTCTCCTGGTGTTCGCACGGGTCGGCCTATGTGGGCGGTTTTACTGTTCGTTGAGTTCCCGGAGCCTGTCGTAGTGCCGGCGGATAAGTCCGGCGGCGGCGCGGCCGGTGGTGGTGATGTGCAGCGTCTGCTCGTGGAGTTCCACGTAGCCGTCCTCGAGAAGCTCGTTCTCATGCTTTGCGATTGGGCTGCTGGCGGGGGCTTGCCCGTAGTGGTCGTGGATGCGCATCAGCAGGTAGCGCGCATCGGTGGTCAGTCGCAGTTCGGGGGCTTCACGCAAGGTTCCTCCCTGTGTTGGCTCGGTGGGACTCTGCTGGAGGCGCGTCAGGGGTTAGGTCCGGTCGTGCTGGGCGCAGAGGGTGGGAAGTGGCATGTCACGCGCACCGAGGGGTGTGCCGTCGGAGTAGCGCAGCCACTGGTCGTCGTCGATGAGGCAGACTGCAACCTGTGCGCCGTTAGGCATGCGGGCGCGCATTTCCTGGGCGAGGTCGAGCGTTCGGACCGGAACGGTGTAGGTCTCCGGGTGCCAAGCCCCGTACACGAAGTCCGGCTCGCTGTCGGTGGCGGCCGGGTGCTCGTTCTGCTGCTGGTCCCGCGCGTAGTCGGCGAGCACCCCGTTAGCCAGGTCGGGCTCATCGAGCACTGCATTGAGGATGTTGCGTGCCTGCGCCATCCCGTCAGCCAGGCCGCAGTGATAAGGGCACGAATCGTCGGTGTAGTGACAGGCTTCGCAGTCTTCGGCGTCGTAGGACCAGCGGGTGAGTATGGTGTTCTTCGGTTCGAAGAACTTGGTGGCGTCGAGCGCTCGCCACCCAGCGCCGAGCTTGTCGTGTGCCGCGCTGGTCAGCGTCTCCCAAGCTGCCAATGCCACCGTGTGGCTCGGGGCGCTGTACACCGAGGGCTTGTCGGTGTAGTAGTTCAGCAGCGTGTTGACTGCCCGCGCGGACTCGATATCGGTGATGGCCACAGGCCCCTCCCTGTCGGTTCGTTCGCATGGTTGGTCAGTTGAGTTGATAGGAGGGCGCGCGGCCTGACCGGGCCGTGCGCCGATCTGCCGGCTCACGTTCGTGACCTTTTCTTGCAGCGCTCTGGCCCGAAAACGTTCAGTGGTGCACGCGCCAGCACGCAGTACCCAGGCGATGTGCGTCTGCGGGCGTGTTCATGTCCGGTCCGCGTTCTCGCGACGGGTGAAGTGGTAGACGGAACTGGTGCCCTGGGGCTGGGCAATCCAGGCTTTGCGGAACTTGGCCGCCGCCTCGGACGGGTCGTTCTCGATGTCGTCGAGCTCTGCGGAGGTGACCTCGACGTGCTCCGGGTTGTGGAAGGTCAGGTCTCCTCCGCCGGCGGGGGCCGCGGCGATCCAGTCCGGGCCGACACGGTGTATGCAGCGTAAAGACGCATGCTGGATGCGTTTGCGCACGAGGTCTCCTTTCATGGGTATCCGGTCACCGGCCCGGGGAACTCCATGCGGCACCCGGCCGGTGACCATGGTTCGGGCGTCCGGCCGGTGCTCGGTGAGTTGATGGCGAGCTGCGGGTGCCGCGCAGCGCTTTGGCCCACCTGGGGTGTCAGCGTCCGTTGACGATGACCGTGCAGTTGGTGACCTCGCCGCCGACGATGCCGACAGTCCGCCCATTGCCTACGACGGTGCGGTTGACGACCTCGCCGCGGTCGTTGATCTCTTCTGTGACCTGATCGCCGTTGCTGTCGGTGTAGGTCTTGGTCTCCAAGGTGTTGCTCCGTTCTGTTCGTCGAGGGATTGGTCAGTCGTCAGTGATGGTCACGCTGGTGATGTGGTCGGTCTCGAACGGCAGCTCTTCGAATTCGCGAGCGGTCGCATCGTCGGAGACGGTGGTCGTGGTGACCTGACCGTTGGCGTCGGTAACAACGACCTTCTTTGCCATGGTGTGCTCCATTTATGCAGGTAAAGGGGCCACTGATATCGCTGCAGCGGGCGAGGTGCGCGTCGAAAGTGCCGCCAAGTGAGGAGCAGCTCTGCGGTGCTGGTTTAGCTGCCGCTGGTCTTGCCGCTGGAGCTGCTGCCGAAGCCGCCGCGGGTGACCTTCCCGTTGGGGGCGACGCTTCCACCGCGCGAGATCGTCGGTGCGGGCCCGCCGGGTTTGGCTTTCGGAGTGGCGAAGGAGCCGCCGGTGACGCGCGAGCCCACGCGGGGTGCGTTGTTGCGGTCGGCGTTGAGGTAGTACCACTGGAAGCTGCCCGAGCCGTTCTGGCGGCAGTCGCGGTCGATGGTCCGGGTGTGGGTGTGGGTGTCCGCGCAGACCGCGACGTACTCAGGCCCGGAGGGGGTGCATCCCGATAGTGCTGCCGCGGTGGCTGCCACGATCACAGTCGTTGGTCCTACGGTTCCTCGTAACTTCATCGTGTAGTCCTTCTCGAGCGAGCTTGATGCTGGCCGTTGCCGGATCGAGAGGCCCGCCAGTGCCTCAGGGGCGTACTGGCCGGCCTTTGTTTTTAGGTCTGGATGCCGAAGGCGCGGGCGATGGCGCGGGCCTGGTCTTCGTGGTCGGCGTAGGCCACCGGGTGCGCGGAGCGCTGTACTTCTTGGGCGGCGTCGGTGACCTGCATCTGCTGCCAGCCGTCGACCTGCAGCAGCGCGGTGTAGAACGCGCCGGCCGCGTTGGCCGGGTCGTCCAGGTAAGCCGGGTCGCCCCAGCCCATGGAGGGTCGCTGTTGGAAGACGCCAACGCTGTCGTGATCGCAGCAGGTTATGGCACCAAGGTTGCTTTCCTGGATGGCAGTGGCGATCGCGATGACGATCCCCTGGTCGGGGACGCCCTGCTTGTGTCCGACCTGGATGATGGTGGCGGCGGTGTCGATCTGATCGCGCTCGAAGCCGGGCACGTTCGGTGTGTTCTCGACCGGCGCGACTACCGCCGGGGGCTGCTCGAGGACTTCCTCGAGGGGCATGGTGGGGTTTGTCGCGCCGCCGGCAACCAGCAAGGGCGCGAGGACTTGTTCTAGTGCCATAATGGGGTCTCTCCCGTTCAATGGGCGGGTGTTGAAAACAGCCAGGCCAGAAGCTCGAGCTCGCCGGATCTGTGGTGGTGAGGGCGATGCTCGAGTTTCTGGCCTGGTGTGTGTGCACCACCGCAATCGGCGTGCACATGCCCAGCCGCGGGCGCCAATGCGGGGCGGCGATTGGTGATGCGCCCGGCGGGACTGGGGCAGATTTCCGCGCCGCGCTGCACGCGGCCTCTAAGGGGCTCTGCGTGGGCTCGCGGGTCGTGGGTAGAGGGCTGCGAGCGCCCGGCGGTGACGCGTGCGGGCAAGCCACGGGCGTGGCGAGAGTTGGTGGTTTAGGCCGCTAGGCCGGGCTGGGGCTCGACGCGTGAAGCGTGGTGGCTCTAGCGGCCGGCGCTACCGTTTACCGGTTCTTCCTGTTCTGCCCCTTCTTCGGCGTGGCTGGCGACTGCCAGGACACCCCGTCTACGGGCAGATTGATCGTGTGTCGCCTGGTTCGGGAGTTCCACGACCAGCGGCCGTGGCGCAGGCTGACCGAATTCAGGCCGCGCTTGCCGAAGTTGAAGGCAACGGGTCTAAATCCGATCGATTTTCGGTACTTCAGGCCCTTTAAGACCTGACGTAGGTCCATGGGTTCTCCCCTCCTTCTGGCGCGTTCAGCTTGGGGTGCGAGCGTTTCGCTATCGACCGACAGGGCTGGGGGGTTCGTCGGCCGGGTCGACGGCGACAAGGTCGCGGCTGCGTCGTAGTTCGACGACCGACGCGACATGTCGGTGGTCCAGCGTGTGCGCCTGGCCGTCGCCGTCGAGGATCCACACGCGCTGTTGGGTGTCTTTGACCGCCTTGACTCCATCCAGCGATCGGGAGTGGTCGCCGGCGAGGAAGGTGAGCGTGTTCGCGTGCATCTAGTTGTGCCTTTCTGTCTCGGCAGCCAGTAGTGCGGCTCGCTGGGTTTCGTGGATTTGGGTGTCGAGCACTCCGGCCTGGGCGACCGCGAGGATGCTCAACACGGGGGCCGCGGCGAGCAGGACGGTTCCGGCGCGGCGAGGTCCGCGCACGAGGTTGAGCTCGAGCAGGGTCCCTGCGGCGGCGGTGGTGCTGATGGTGGCCAGCCACGAGCCGACCACACGAGCGCGGCGCTCGCGGAGGTGAGCGAGGGCAGCCCACGTGTTGTTGTCGTTCATGCACTCTCCTTTTGGGCTTAAGAGGTGGGGTGTGATGGCCGGCCGGTGGCGGAGGCGCGTGCGCGGGGCAGCCCTCCGCCACCGGCGGCTTCAGGAAAAGCGGGACACCCTGCAACCAGCGCACGTCGGGCAGGCGCGCATCACTGGGATGGCCGCCAGGTGACTTTTTCAACCTTTTCCATGTTGATCAGCTTTTCTCCAGCCGGCCCTTCGAGTTCGAAGATGTATGGCCCACCGACGCGGGCTTGCATCGATTCCGCCGTTTCTTGCGGTGCACCGAACGTCTCCGTTTCCCCCGAACGCTTTTGAAGCGTGATTTGGACGATCTCTCCCATGCGGTACTCCTTGTCGCTCCGCAGACGTCGCCACAAGGCGAACGCTCAGAGCGTGGTTGCGAGGGCTCGGAGTTCAGCAACTTCGTGCGGGTTGTCGTCGCGCCATTCCGACCACGACGCGTCGGTGAGCAGATGCCGCACCCAGTGGGTGTGTTCGCGCGGCAACCGCGTCTCGTCGACATCGGCGCAGGTGTGCACGCCGCACACGAACAGGACCTGGTCGATCGGGTCGTCGTCTTCGTGAGTCGAGCACTCACAGACGTCACCCATTCCGCGGGTGATCTCCGCACCGCAGCCAACCGCGTCGCAATAGGCCGGGACACCGTATCCGCGGAAGCGGCGATGTTCCGGCTCCCATCCAACAGCCCATCCCATGGTTACCTCCCTCGTCAGTTCGGGCCCGTGCTCGTCGAGCACGTGGTTCGGGCGCATCCACCGTTGAGGTAGTGGACCCGTTCGGCAGCCTCGTCCTGACTGCCGTGGTCGCTTGCGGCTTCCCACTCACCGGAGGGCGTGTAGAAGCCGACCGTCCACAGTTCCGGCTCGGTTTGCTTGAACATCCAGGTCGTCACTGATGCGTTCACCTTTTCTCGCGATTGGTTGGCCAGCAGTTGAGCTGGCTGGGAGGCGCGCACCCACTTGGAGGGAGTGCGCGTCTTCCAGTCGGCTCACTGGTATGGGACGTCGTGTGCTGCACCCCCTAGGCGCGAGTTGCGTTCCTGGGGGTGCAGCACGTCAGGGGCGGGCATGCGGGCGGGCGGTGCGGCGCTTGAGGGCGCGCCGCTCGTCCTCACTCATGCCGCCCCACACGCCGGCGTCCTGTCCGCTGTCCAGCGCCCAGGCCAGGCACTCGGAGGCCACCGGGCAGCGGTGGCACACCGCCTTGGCGTCGGCGATCTGCAGGACCGCGGGTCCGCTGTTTCCCACGGGGAAGAACAGCTCGGGGTCCTCTTCCCGGCATACGGCTTCGTGCCGCCAGTCCATTACACTGAACACCCCTTTCCTGATGAGGGATTGGGCCGGAATGGGGACGTCTCGGCTCTGATCAGGTGGAGGCGTCCCCGTCCGGCAGGCTGCTGAGCAGCCCACAGGCACGACAGGCGAGCTGCCGTGCCGAGTGCGACTCAGCGATGGGTCAAGACGAATGCGGCAAGGCCAGGGAGGCTCGCTGGCGCTCCGCGGGTCACTGGCGCGCGAGGACGATCTCGGCGATCTCGGTGTGGATCTCCGGATCCCACAGCAGGCCCTCTTCGTACTGCTCGTAGCAGGACGTTTTGACCGTCTGCCTGATCAGGTCCTCGCCGGTCACGCCTTCGAGGTCCTGGGCGATCGTGTCAGCGAGCAGTGCAACGTCTCCGTCGCGGACAAAGATTCGTTCGCTGTCGTACCACTCCCGAAGGCGCGGCTCGATCTGCCGCGGCAGTGGAACGATGCCGGCTGCGCTGGCGGCCATCATTTCCTCGATCGTCATCAGGCTCCCTCCGGTTCTGGCCAAGTGGCTGGCCGCTGGTGAGTAGTTCGCGCCCCACGGGCTGGTTGCTGCCCGTGGGGCATGATCAGATGAGGATGTCTGCTCGTCCGATCTCGTCGTCGAACGAGTACACGATGGCCTCGTGCCAGGGCGTCACGACGACGCGGAGCTGGTGCTGATCGTGACGACCGAAGGCAGCGAGGTGGTTTTCAATCTCCGTCGCGAGCAGGTCGGGGTCATCGACTGCCCGCACGAGGTCGTCGATGTCGTAGCCGAACTCGCTTGCGCGGAACTGAACCGTGAATGTGGTTGCGCTCATCGCGGCACCTCGCTCTCGTTGATGCGCCCCAGGGTTGGCTGGTGTGAGCCGGTCGCTACCGCCGTCTCGTTCACGCATCGCCCTGGGTGTTGTCGACTTCCGCTGCCGCGGTGAGGAATTTCGTGATGTCGTCGTCCAGGGCGTCGTTGAGGATCAGCTCGGTCTCGATCTGATCGAGTGGCTTACCGTTGTGCTGCTGCCGGAGCGCCTCGATGGCTCGGCGCATCGTGGAGACGAACTCGTTGAGGTTGGGGTCGTCGATGTCGATGTTCAGCGCGACGGTCCCGTCCGGGCTCGACAGGGTCAGGGTGAGCTCGGTGCTGGACCATTCGGCCTGCACGTCCCTGCCGGGCAGGACGAACTCCGGGTCATCGAAGACCCTGCGGTCGATCTCCCAGATGATCCGCTGTCTTGCCTTTGCTATGAAGGTCAGGTCGACCTGCCAGGGCCGGTCGAGGTTGAAACTGCAGGTTGCAGGGACCTTGATCTTTCCTTCCGGCAGGGAGTAGACGGTGAAGGTGAGGGTGCGCTCGACGACCTGAGGTGTGGTGGTCATACGGTGCCCTCCTCGTCCCGGAGCTTGTGCAGGGTGTCCCGCAGCAGCTCTACGGCCCGATCGATTTCGCGCGCGACGCTCTCGCCGCGGCTGTGTCCGTAGATGGTCTGCAGCTCGTCCAGCGCGTAGGACTTCCGCAGGTCATCGAGGTCGTCGACCGCGTCACTGAGGGCGTCGTGGGCGCCGTGGCAGGTCCTGGTGATGTGGTACGCGTGAAGCCGCGCTTCGTCCTGAACATCATGATCGAAGCAGGTCTCCACTCCGGCCTGTTTCGTCACGGTGACGCTCATAGGGTCCTCCTCAGAAGAGAAGCGCTCCCGCGTGAAGAGTCGCGGGAGCGCGGGTTAACGACTGGGGCGCACGCGGAGCCCGCGGTGTGGCGCCGGCCCCTTCAGCCGCGTGAATCGTGGTGCTCGTTCAAACGCGGTACTTCTGGGTTTCCGGGTTCCACTCCAGCCGGGCCCTGGCCATCCCCTCGTCGGGTACGTAGCGGTTGATGTCCGGCGCGGGATGCCAGAAGAAGTAGCCGGCCTTGACGGCGGCGTCGGTGTCCGGTCGTACGCCGTGCCAGATTGAAGGCCGGTCCGGGCCGTCGGCGTCCTCGTCCCAGTGCTCGCAGTCGTGCAGCAGCAGCTGCTCGCCGCAATCTGGGCAGTGGGCCCAGTCGCAGTCACCCGGGTTGACCTGGGCATGCGCTTCGCCCGGTTGAACCCCGCAGCCACCGCACGACTCGAGTTCGAGCGCGGCCTCCGGAATCTGCGACAGGTCAATGAGTCGTTCCTCGGTTGCGACTCGCGGGATCCGGGGGTTGTCGAGTATGTAGACGTGGTGTTTCACCGTGACGACTCGCTGCATCTGCACTCCTGCTGGTTTTCGTTGTTGTGTCGCTGACGAGATGGTGCGGCCCGTTCGGGGCGTGCTTGAGCGGCTCCGTCAACCTCTGAAGCGGATGACCAAGGTGTCCGGCTGTGAATAGTTGAAGTCGTCGACATCGGCTACTGCCGCGGCGATTCGGTTGAGCTGCTCGTCGTGAGTCAGCGTGTCCGGGTCGATCCGGACACGGGCCACGTTGTTACTCGGGGCGCTGATCTCGGCGAATCTGAGGTTGGCTGCCCTGAGGGCCTCGCGGAGACTGTAGAAGCGGTCGGGGTTCATTCCGGGACCAGCCATCTTTTTCGTCCTCCTTGATCAGGGGTTTCACATGCGGCTGCTGGTGCGCCGCTGCTGCTGGTTCTGCATGGCAAGTTGATCGAGCCACGTCTTGGCCTGCTTGAAGTTCTTCGACCGGTTGAGGTCTTCCTCGCGGCTCGCCGCAATCAGCGAGTGGAAAGCGAACTGGACGCTGTCGTGCTGCTCGGTGGACCGACAAGCCGGGTTGATGTAGAGGGCGTGCAGCCAGGAGAGCTGGTTGGCAATCCTGTCCCAGTTGTCTGCACGGTCGAGGTAGTTCTCGCCGAGCAGCACACAGAACTCGCGGTGTACCGCGAGCAAACTCTCCGGACTGTCGAGCTCAGGGATGTCGGCCTTGCGCTCGATCACGTGCTTAAGGTGCATGTCTTCCTCCGAAACGACGCTGAGCGGGGTGGGTTAAGCCGCCTGGTTCGTGGCGGTGGGCCGGGCGAGTAGGGCCTCGGCCACGCTGCTGGTGACTCCGTTCTGGCGGAGGCGTCGATACTCGTCGGGGCGGTGGAGCCAGGTAAGGAGTTCGGCCGGTGTTCGGTCGTCGGGCACCATCGCGGCGAGGATGAACATCACCGCGTCGGGATCGGTGATCTCGTCGCGAATCTGCTGGATTTCGGTGGCGTCGAGGTCGCGGACGGCCCCGACGAACCGGGCCGCCAGCGGCACGGCCGCATCGGCACGCGACTCGGCGTGCCGTGGAATCGGGTTCGGCATGATCTCCCCTCCGGTGTGCTCAGCTCGGTTAGGCCGCGGTGTGCGCAGTGGTGGAGGCGCTGGTGTCCGAGTCAGGCGTGCCGACGGTGATGGTTGTGAACTCGTCAAGGCCGGCCTTGTTAGCGCAGTCGGCGATGAAGGCTTCAAGGCGTGCCCGGTCGCCGCGGATCTTGTCCCGATCCGCTTCAGAGAGTCCGCCCCAAACGCCGTAGCGTTCGTTGCCCGCGAAGGCATAGACAGCACACTGCATACGCACGGGACACCCAGCGCAGACCTTCTTCGCTGACTTGGTGCTGCAGCCCTTCTCCGGGAAGAACTGCTCACCATCGATCTCCGCGCACAGGCCCTCGAGTTTCCAGCCGTTTCCCCCTTCAGGGTGTGCATCGATCGCGGTCGCGAGCTCGGCGAGATCTGGAATCACCGTGTAAAGCATGTTGGAACCCTTCGTGCGAAACGCACGACGCTAGGTCGTGCTGGTGTGCTGAAGACGCCCCGCAACCGCGCGCGTACGGCGCGTGCCTGCCCCAGAGCCGGATCGGGTCGAGCTCACGGTGGCCAGGGGTGCGTGGATCAGGTCGTGGTGAGGTGCAGGCCGCGGGTGACCTGTCCTCGGGTGAGCAAATGAGCAGTCCAGCCGCGTGGCGGCTGGCCCTGCTGTAGGCGTCGTGTAATCCGCCGACCGCGGTGGCTGTGGCGGCGAAACGAGCTCGCAGGCAGCGTGCGGCCCCGGTCGTGCTGTCCTCGCAGTGCGTCTTCGGGTGTGGCGTGCAGCCACACCAGCACGGGCGTGCGCCCGGTTATGGTCGCTATCCCGAGCAGTGCAAGACGCTTGGCTCTACTGGTGGCCGGCGCGTGAGCGAGCACGCTTGCCCTCCCGCTCAGGGAGTGGGTGACGATTCGGCCGAAGTGCAGAAGGTGCACCAGCGGCCGGAGCCGCGGGTATCGCACACGCGGTAAGTAGGTCCGCAGGCGGTCGGTGACTTGCTCGGAGTCCAAACAGATCGTCGGCACATCGGCCGTGACCTGGTGAAGCAGGGTCGTTTTCCCAGCTCCTGGCACACCGGCGAGCACGACCAGGCACCTGCCGTACGGCAACCGTAAGCACGGAGGCGGTGCCACATCGACGTGCTCGCGCGCGTGACCAAGCTCGCGTTCAGAGACAGGAATCGTGCCGTTGAGCGCGGGCGATTCCAATGGACGCGTCCCGGGCTGCGCACTTGGCGTTGTG
Source organism: Saccharopolyspora griseoalba (assembly GCF_042665275.1). Classification (NCBI taxonomy): domain Bacteria; kingdom Bacillati; phylum Actinomycetota; class Actinomycetes; order Pseudonocardiales; family Pseudonocardiaceae; genus Saccharopolyspora; species Saccharopolyspora griseoalba. The sequence goes on from NZ_JBHTCJ010000017.1 coordinate 79,186, forward strand.
TTGGGTGCGGCAAGACTCGTGCTCATGCCAACTCCTCCTGTTTCAGGAGCGCCATAAGTGTGGCGGCCTCCTGCGGGGAAGCGGTGTAGCTCGGGTCGCTACGAACGAGGTCGAGGAGTTGGAGCAAGTCGGTATCGAGGAGGTTGTTGCGGCGCGGGTGCCAGAGGTGGGGCTCGATCCGGTTGACCTGCTCCAGGACCTCCCCGAGTCGCCCCGGGTTGTCGCGGTGTGTGAGAGGGCAGAGTGCCAGTGCAATTGCGATCGCGTCATCCCGGACCGCAGTTGCACTGTTGTTGGTGCGGTCCAGGGACATGTGCACCTCGTGTGTTCTACGGGTCTTGGTTGTCGTGGTCTGTGAGGACCAGCTCGAGGTGGTCTAGCCATCCCTTGGTGTCGGTGAACCCAATGTCGTTTTGGGTGTCACCGAAGTGTTGGAATGCCCAGACTGCACGGAGCTCGGCGAACAACGTGGACCAGACGCGGTGGGCAATCGGCATCACCTCACGTTGCTCGGCGGCTGGCAGCGCCTTCCAGAGCCGACCAGCGATGTGTGCCGCCTGATGGGAATACTGTTTCCAGTATTGATGAGGTTCGGCGGACGCGTGCTCGCGGAGCTGCTCAGTGATGTGCCGAACGGAGGTCCTGGACAGCGGTGGAGTAGCGCCGCTGTCCAGGACCTCCTTGAGGCTCGCGCGGTGGGTCAACCTGCGGTACCAGGATCCGATTCCTGCCATGCCCTGCCTTTCCTTTGTTGCAGCCAGCTAATTGACGCGGAACTGCCAGGCAGCCCTCTTAGCGTCCAGCGATCCCCGGCAGCGTTGTCGTGGTGAATGCGTTTACGCCTCCCACGGCCGACTCGATTCCTCCAGCCACGATTCCCGCGGCGATGAAGCACAGGAACGGACTCAGAATAAAGAAGGTCCTCGCGACCTTATTGGCTTCGCGGTCCAGAAGGTCGATCACCGCGAAGGTCAGCAACAACACGAGGGCAATGCCCGCGAAATACCCAAGGGCAGAGCTCGCGTTAAAGAACCCGGCGATCCAGTGCAGGAAACGCGCGATCCAGGCTGCCAACGGGACGTCGTAGAACGGCAGAAACGACACGGTGCAAATTCCGGCCCAGAAGAGGACCGGCTCGAGGAACCACAACTTTGTCAGGAATTTCTTCACGAAGTCAGGAATCCGGTTCACGGACAAGAGCCTTTTCGAAGCGTAGCTGAAGCCGAACAGTAGGACGGCCACGCCGATTCCGGTCACCAGCGCCCACGAGAACATGACGTACCTCCAGTAGTTGAGATGTGATGGGCTGAACTGCCCAGCCAACACACACAGCCGTGGGGTGGTGTGTGCTGGAGTGCGGTTCAGAACCAACTGGCTATCCAGCGTGTGTGCGTAGCCGCTGCTACCTAGAGGGCGACAACGTTTGAGCTGGGGACAAAGCTCAGGAAGTTACCCCCAGAGGCCCGCATGGCGGAGGCCCACACGGCCATGCCGTTCCTACCGCCGGCATGAGTGATTCGGGTGAGCTCGGCACCAAAGGCCGGGTCCACGGCGCACAGCCGGTCCAACTCGTCGATGATCCACAGCAAACTCTGCCGTGCCGGAGACGGGATGAGTCCTCGAAGACCGGCGGTAGCGTTCTCCGCACTGCTCCACTCAATGTGGTTCTTCGCTGCGGCGAGGTGCTGCCAGGCAGCCTCAGTTCCGGATCCCCACCGGACTGGGGTGTTACTGAACCCCGGGCGGGCTCCATCAACGCCGTATGTGTAGAGCACCTTCCAAGATCCCGAGGCGAGCGCTGCCATACCGAGGGTTTCCAGAAACATGGTCTTGCCTGTTCCTGGATACCCGGTCACCAAGCCGTTGAACACACGTCCCGTGTTGCCAACGAGCTCGATCGAGTGCCCGTCAATGGCGATCTTCCCGTTCTCGTAACGCGAGGCCTTGTAGGCGTCGGTCCGCATGCAAACCTCCAGTGATGGGGAACGATTGGCACGAGCTGAGCTGAACTGCCCAGCCAGCACACACAGCCGCGGGGCCGGCTGGAGTGCGGTTCAGAATCAGTCCCGCGACCGCCTCGTCACAGGCAATGGACTTGAGTTAGGCCGCTGGGAGTTCGTAGATGCCTTGTTTGATTCCCGTTGCCAGGTGTCCCTGCTTGACCAGTTCGGCGAGCTTGCGCTTGGTGGTCCGCTCGGAAACATCCCGGGCACGCATCCGTTCGACGATCTCGCCGGTAGCTGCCACGCCTTCGCGCACGAGGCCAAGGATCGCGTGGTGAACCCGGTCGAGCTCGTCCTCCTGATCAGGGCTTGGTTGCTGCGAAGGGCCTTGATCCAGACGAGGAATCATCGCAATCAGGTTGTCGATCGGAGCCGTCACCGATGTTGCCGCAGAGGACACGCTGTCATCCGCATTATTGTCGGACTCGGTCAGATCGATACCGTGCTTCAGTCGCGTCTTCAGCGCTTCGAGGCGCCGTCGTGCCTTGTCGCGCTTCGCGGACTCGTCAGTCTGGTTTTCCTCCAAGTGCTTCTTGACAGACAGGTAGCCGTTCTCGTCCCACGGACACTCGGGGATCGCAGCGGCCCACCTCGTCATGTCCTCGGCATAGTCGGTACGCAGCATCGCGTATCGGGACATACCAGGGGTTTTCAGGTACATGTAGCCACCGTCGTTGGGCAGCGTGTTCGGTGCCAAAGCGGCACCGGAGATCAGTGAATGCCCGTACTTGCTGGACGAGTAGCACGCGGCCACGTTGCGGGAAGTGAGGATGTCCCGGAGCGCAGTGACGCTTCCGAAGTCTTCCTTGAGGTCGGTGCCCTGTGTGGCTCCCCATACGGACACGCCCTTCTTACGGCCAAGCCGGACGACCTGAGCAAGCTCAGCGGCGAACTCCGGATCCGCGGTGGCCAATCGATGCAGCTCATCGATGATCCAGAGGAGTCCGACACGCTCCGGTGAGGGGTTGACGCCCCGAGTTCCGGTGGCGTTGTTTTCCACGCCGCGCATCTCGAGGTAGTTCTTGACGGCAGCAAGCTGCCGGCGCGCACCCTTGAGACCGGCTTCCGACCAGGTCATGTACTTGTTCAGTAGGGCTGAGGAGTCTGCGTCCTCTGAACCGTCGGTGTAGAACACCTGCCAGCAGCCAGAGGACAGGGCCGACATCCCGAGGTTTTCCAGGAACACTGACTTACCCATGCCCGGATCACCCGTGACGAGGCCGTTGTACACGCTGTTCTTGTGGTCGGTGAGCACGATTGAGCCCCAGCCCTCACCGTCACGCCAGGGGCCAACAGCGATTTCACCGTTGTTGTAGCGCGGCCCCTGATACGGGACACCCCTCTTCAGGGGATTGGTCGTGGTGAAGGTCAGCTGGGCCTTGCCGCGGTGACCCGTCGGGTGCGGTTCGGGGATGATGTCGTCGACGCCCATGCCCAGGTCACCCATGACTGCAGCGATCTTTTCCTGGAGATCAAGGACGTCCTTGGTGGTGTGCTTATCGACGTCGACTTCAACGTCGAATCGCCAGCCGGTAGCCAGCGATTCCATGTTGGTCAACATCGCGCCCTCGAGCTTTTTGCCTCGGGCAGCGATGAAGGCATCGAACCGCTCGAGGATCTCCTCGACGAGCTCCTCGTTCTCATCGGACGCGGGCTCGAGCTCCAGCGTCTCCACAGCCGGAATCGCTGCCTGCTCGTAGTCGGGCTGCGGGTGGCCCCGCATCCAAGGGCGGGCGAACACGGCCGTGAACGCCACCAGGAGTGCGGTCGAGATCCAGGAAAGCCCAAGGGCGGTCGTCGCGGCCATCCAGACCGTGACTATGCCTGCCACAGACCAGTACAGGCTCTCCCACCGCGGAAGGAAGATCGTCTTTCCAGCGACACGGACCACGAAGGCGACTCCCGCCACGCTGAGTCCTGCCAGTGCGGCCGCGCCTCCCGTCGAGGTTGCCGCCTGCATGGCCATGAAGTGGGCGCACTGGCCGGCGCCAAGCGTGGCCAATGCCGTCGCCGGCGGGGTAATGGCAGCCCTCTGCCACCGGCGGATTTCGATCTCACGAGGGCCCCACGCGCGCTTTTCGGCAAGCTTCCTACGTCGGTAGTCTCTGGCTTTTTCCGCGGTAGTGCGCGCAAATCTGCTGGCACTCTTCCCGAAGGAGGACTGCGTTTCCTCGTCGGTAGCGCCGTTCAGGCTGTTTCGGCCCATGAGTCCTCCTCCCGGATGGACGGTTTGTGTTCGTTTTAGCCACTGTCAAGCGATGGGGTGGCCCCTGCTTGCATGGTTTGCCACGCAAGCAGGGGTCCATGCTCAGTCGGTTGGCTTACTCGCCGGCGAGGTAGTTGTTGTTGGTACCGGCACCCGCGGCCTTGACCACGTCGCGGGCCGCGATGTGCTGGTTGAACGCCTCGGTCTGAGCATCGAGGGTGCCGCGGGCCTCTTCGATGAGGGCAAACACCTTCTCCATTTGGGCGACCTGCTCCGGGTCGATCTCCGCGGACTTCATCTGCTCGGCAGCCAGCTGGACCTGCTGGTTGAGCTGCACCAGCAACCCCGAGACCGAGGAAGTGAATCCCTTACCGGTGGTCGGTCCGATGATCTGACCGGACTCGACATGAATTGCGTTGCTGCTGTCCGCCGTAGGAGCACTCATGTTTCTACCTTCCTTGGGAAAGAGTTCGATCACGTTTCCGTCGTGGTTGGGGTCAGTTGAATCCAGGTTGGCTCCAACGTCCTCCTTCGAATGTTGATCATTGTCTTGTTCGACCACGGCATCCTCGATACCTTCATCGGGCATCACCGCGGTGAGTTCTTCTTGTCGCTGCTCGACCAACTTCTGGCAGGAGTCGCACAGGTAGGACGTTGTTTCGTACATCCGGGACTGTGTGAACAGCCGGAGTGTGACGTCGGGCCCCTTGCTGCCGCACCGTTGGCAAGTCGGCGCGCTCAAAGGTTCCCGGGCAACGAGGCCGGGCGGTAAGGCAAGCGGTGGTGCAGCGTCTTGTTCGGGCTCGTCGGCGTTCTCTCGGTCGAGGCGGGTGGCCTCAGCCCACTGCACGCCGAGGTCTTCACCTTCAGGTGACGTATCGTCCGTCGAGGACGCGCCGCCTTTTGCCGAGTACGTGCCCCCGTATGCATCGTGGACGCTGGTCGAATCATCGACTGGGCCGGTGGTGTCGCCACCGGTTGCGTTGCGCTCGAAGCGCTGTTGCAGACGTTCCTCAGCCCACGTTGCCCAACTACGGAAGCGGGCGTGACGACGCTGCCGTCGCCGGCGCCAGGCTGTCGTGAACGCTGCACCGTATCGGCCGAAGAAACCCGCATTTGGATTGCCGTCGGCGTCGAGCAGGTCATCGAGCGAGGCGATCTTTTCGTCGTAGCCCTCGATCCATCGAGCCAGCCTGTTTTGCAGCGCTTGTCCGATGGTCTTGTCGCCGCGCTGGCGACGAACCCTGCGCTCGCGGACCTTCTCTTGCCAGCGTTCGTGCTCGTAGCGCATCTTGGCCATGCGCTCTTCGTGTCGGCGCTGACTCGCCCCGGACTCGTTCCCACGCAATTCGGTGAACGCTTCGATCACCGGCGGTCTGACTATCAGCGCAGCCAACACGAGCGCTAGTACCACAAAACCCATGGCCGATCACATCCCTAGCCACGCGGCGATGTTGAGCGAGTCCGGCACCAACGCTCCGATCAGTGGAACGTGTGCCAATCCGGTCATGACCACAAGGACCGTCGGCCAGAAGACCAGAAAGCGTGCTGCGGACTGCCACGACCCAACGATGATCAGAGCCAAAGCAGTAGGCCACTTCATGATCGCTGTCCAGGTCTTGTTGATTTTCCGCAACAGCGAAGGGTGCCCCTGCTTCACGGTGGTGTACTCGCCTTCGTTGGCGTGCTTCGTCATCTCCGCAGGGCTGCGCACCGCCTGTGGCCAGGTCTTGAAGTCTTCGATCACCACCTGCCACAGCTGCTTGGCCAGTTCCATTGGGTCCGGTCTCGTATCCGGGCCTGCCTTCTCGGGACGTTCACCGGCATCGAGATCGACCGTGAGCTCCTCGCCCACCGGTTCGGCCTGAGGCTCGGTCGCGGTCGCTGCGTCGTCGGGCATCGCCTCTTCCTCCTTGTCATGTTTGTGGCGAACCCGACGTACTCACGACCGCGCTGCCCACGGTGGCTTCAGTCCGCTACGGGATTTCGCCTGATTGGTCCGGCGTTTGTAGATCTCAACGAGGTCGTCCTTGATTGCCTGGGCATGCTTTTCGACGATTCGGACGACCTCGTCATGGTCTGGCTGCTGGTCTGTGGTGAGTGCCGCGATTGCTTGTGCTGACTCCACCAGCCGAGCGCGGGACGACCGTGCTTTGCCCCAACGCTCACGGAACTGACGCCACTGACCATTTACGCGATTCAGCCGCTGCAGAGGCGGTATCGGGGTGCGGCTGTTTACCTTCGGCTGACCAGCCAAAGGCCCTCCTTGGGTGCGAGTCGGGCCGCCCGCTCCGTATTGGGAGCGGAGCGGGCGGCCGTGTGTGCGGGGCGGGTCCTTAGGCAGCGACGGCTACAATTTCGTCGGTCGCCTGCTTGATCCACTTCTTACGGCTGGAGAAGCCGCCAGAGTCCCAGCCCTTCCCGCTGAGCTTGTCGCCCAGTGCGTGGGCCATCTCGGTGACACTCATGTCGCAGTTGGGGATCCCGTAGGCGATCGCGAACTGCACAGCCACCTGCCCGGTCGGGGTGGCGCCTGGGGTAGGAGCCTGGGGAAGCCGGTCCTGGGCTTCCTTGCGCCGTGCAGCTTCCTGAGCGGCCTGGGCTTCCTCCTGCTTTCGCTTGCGCTCGGCAGCTTCCTGCTGCTGCTTGGCCTCGAATTTCTCTGCCTCATTGCGCTTCTTTTCGGCCTTCTTGAAGGCCAGGAAGTCGGCGAGCTTCTTCAGAAAGACATGCAGAACGAGCGCCATGCCGGTGGGGATGGCTACGGCCATCAAGTCCCCGACCCATTCCCATCCCTTCGGGAGCATAAAGGGGGTTGTTCCGCGGGCGACTTGGATGGCGTGCCCAGCGAGGTTTCCGGCAACGGAGACGCCGGTAAAGCTCACCAGTAGCCCCCAGCCGAGGGCTCGTTCCGTTCGGAACACCAGCATCGCTGCGGCTGCCAGGGCCATCAGGTCGGGAAACAGCGCGAAGATGTAGCTAACACCACCGGGGATTCCCATTCCCTCTGCCACCAGGTGCAGGAAGAAGTAGCTCACCACGAAGGCGGCGGTGACTGCGCTGACCGCCAGGAAGCCGATGATCCAGAGAATCGGCTTCTCTGGTGGTTCCTTGACCTCGGCCTCGCCCGTATCCAGCTTGCGCAGCATCCGCTTGCGGATACGACTCAAGAACACATCACGCAGCCGCGGCTCGGGCTCAACGTCCGCTGCGGCGGGGGCGGCAACTTCGGTGTCCTGGTCGTCGAGCGTGACTTCGACCGGCCCTGGGTTTTCTGCTTGCGGTGCGAGGCCGGCGGCCGGACCCGGCAACTCCGTCGGCGTGGCCTTGCCTTGCTGTGGCAGGGGCACGACTACTTCGGTGCTGCAGCCCGGCCCCCTCCCTGGAGCCAGGGCATCCGCGTCGGCGCCGCGCTTCAGGGAGGCGGTCATGACTCTCCTTCCAGATCACGAGACGAGGGGTGGTTCAGTGCAAGCAACGTGACGATGACCAGGCTGATGAAGCCCAACGTGGTGTTGCGCTGCACGAGCAGATAGTTCGCAGGCTGCGTCAGGTGCAGCCAGATCAACAGCGACCCCATGGCGAGGGCGCCCGCGATGAAGATGAGGCAGATCGCTGTCCGGTACATGACAGGGCTTTTCATGAAGACCTCCAACGACTGGGGTCGAAGCCATTGGGAGCAGCAAGACTTGCTTTTGTCCTGCGTTGTTCCTTCCCTGCCGTCCGGGGCTTTCGAGTCCCAGACGGCGTAGGCAAAGCGCGCTTCTAGCCGCAATGAGGTACGGCACCCCGGAAGGCCACCCTCGATCCCGTTCAACCTGTTAGATGGCTTTGTGGTGGATCGAGGTGGCCAACCGGCACGCCGCAACGTGCGGTGGTGCGGTCGGCTTGTGAGGTTGTGGTGACGTCCTTCAGTGGACGCCCCTCTGTTGAGGAACCTCATGGCATCGGTACGCAAGCCTCCGCGCGTTTGCGCGGCAGGCGAGCCGACCTTGCGTGCCCTTCGCGGTCCGATCCCTCCTGCCCCGCCTGGTCCCCGACGCGCGCAGTGGCGTCGGGCCTGGGCGTTTGATTTGGACAGGGACGCAGGGCGTGGTCCCGCTGTATTGGTGTTGTCAAACATCCCGGCTGCAGAAGCCGGAGGCTCCAGCGGCCTGGGAAACGTCGGACCCGGTTGGTTCCGGCGCTCCCCCGGTACTGGCACCGAGTTGTACGCTCATCGCTGTTGTCTGCCTCGTACGTACAAGTAAAGCATGTGGGGTCATCGGCGTTGTGTCAACCCCGCGGCGAGCTAGAGTGCAAGAATTCGTACGTATAAGTCGTACGACCAGGACAACTAGGGTGCACAGAAGGGTTCAGCAACGTGGCATCGAAGCGAGAACAGATCGCAGCTGACCTGCGCGGAGCCATCACCAACGGTGAGCTCGAGCCGGGAGCCCGACTCCCGACCGAGGATCACCTCGCGGGCACCTACAACGTGTCGCGCGACACCGTCCGCTGGGCGATCCAGGCCTTGCGCGCCGATGGCCTCGTGCTCTCCGAGCAGGGGGTCGGCACCTTCGTTGCCGACACAGCGAACCAACCACCGAAACACATTCGGCGCTATAGCCCCGCACGCCTGGCGCACGATGAGCGAGAAGCCAACCGCGGTGCCCACCTGCACGACGGAGATGCGACCGTGCACACCCGTGTGTACTTCGAGCCCGTCACCGAGGCCCTGGCCACGGAGATGGGACTCGAACCCGGTGACGAGATCACCGTTCGCAGCCGCGTCATGAGCCTCAACGGGGTACCGACCAAGCTGGCCACAAGCCGACTGCCGCGAGACATCACCCGCGGAACGCGAATCGAGAAGGTCGACACCGACGCCGACGAGCTGCTTACCCAACTGGAGGAAGCAGGCTTCACCCTGGCCAATCCCATTGAACGCGTCACCTTCGGAACCGCACGCTCCACCGAGTCCTCTGAGGACGCACTCAACATCAAAACCGGCGACCCGGTTGTCCGGATCACCCGGCTCCAGACCGACGCGCACGGTCGCGTGCTCGAGCACACCCAGATGACCATGCTCGTCAGCTACGAGCTCACCTACGAAATCCCGGTGTCTTGACCGCTCCCCCACGGCGCCACCGACACTGTCGGCGCCGCGCGGGATTGTCGCACGGAGAACGTCTTCTGACCTCACGGAAAATTACCGTATGCGCAGGTCAGAGCCTTGTTAAGGTACTGTATGTACACCTTTCCGCGAGGAATGAGCTATGCGCAGCCACCATTCGGCACAACCGTGTACCGGTAGTACACCTGCCCCACAGCCGCGTACTGCTGGCGCGGTGTTCAGCGCCATCCGCAAGCACCTCGGGCTCTCCCAGCCATCGATGGCAGAGCGCCTCGAGGTCAGCGTCGATCTCGTTAAGGGATGGGAAACCGGCCGGCGTCCACTCACCCGGGTCAGCGCCGAAGACCTCTGGCGTCATGAGCACGTGATCCTGGCCGCGGGCGCGCCCGCGGAGCTGGTCAGTGTGCTTTCCGAGGCCATCCGCGCCGACGTCATTCTCGCTAACGTTCCCGGCGCCGATGACGCTCACGTTCTAGGGCCACATCCATTGGCAGCGATCGTTCCTGGCCGCACACTGACCGAGCTGCTGGCCTGGCCAATCAGCGGTGTCCCTCCGCGTGTGCTGCGCGGGCTCGTTAACGGTGAACGGGCTCAGCTTCCGGCCGGCGACCGCAAGGATCTTGCGCATGCCCTTGCTATTACCGCGGAGTCCGCAGACGGCAACACCGAGCAAGGTGCGATGTTGCGTCGACAAGCGGCCTACTTGGCTGCCTCCGAACCCACGATGGCCGGCTGGACCCCTCCAATGCCGCGCCGGCCGGTGGCCGTCGCGGACTCGTGGTTGCCGGAGTGGCCAGTGCAACGCTCACGGGCGATCGCCGCTGCATCTGCCGGCGATGTGGACGCCTTGCACCAGTTCGTCGACACCAGCCTGGTCAGCGAGCAAGCCAAGAGCGCGAACCTGACCTACTGGGCCTATTGGTGCGGGGAAATCCCGCACGTGTGGCGGTCCGACGCGCAAATGGTCACCACCCCGGTCGAAAGCTGGCCGGGCGACAAGCTGTTGTCCACGCTTCTCGACGGGCTCGTCCATGCCCCGTATCGGGATCTGTGCGCACACACCTTGAACACCCTGCTAGAACGGAAACCACATCTTGTCCACGCGCACCGTGAACGCTTGGCCGAGACACTGACGCACAGTCTCGATGCCAACCACGATGGCGCGCTTGCACCATCAGCCCGCGATGCACTGCAGCAGACGCACTACCTCGTGAGGAGCCTCCGTTGAACACTCCCGCCGACATCACCCGGTTTTGCTACGAACTGGGTCAGCTCAAGCGTCTGCCACGGGCCGGATGGCACCGCGCGGGCGTCGCGAATCCCGAAAGCGTTGCTGCGCATAGCTGGCGTGTGGGGTGCATCGCGATGGTCCTTGCGCATATGGAAGGCATGGACGCAGCGGGGGCTGAACATGCGATGGCGCTCGGCAATGCCCATGACCTCCCCGAATCACGGATTGGCGACGTCGGGCCGGTGGCAAAGCCGTATGCATCGTTGGCTGATCCGGCAACGATCACGCAGGATCAGACCGCTCGTTTGCCGGCGAGTGTGGCGCGGCATTACCAGAGCTTGGTGAGTGAGCACGAGTCCGCCAAGACCGGTGGGACTCTGGCCGCCCGATGCTCTCGGGATGCCGACAAGCTCGATTGCCTTCTGCAGGCGCGGGAATACGCACAAAGCGGCAACCAGGCTGTACATCACTGGATGAGCGATGCCTACGAAGCGCTTCGCACCTCGTCTGGGCGGGCGCTTGCAGACGAAGCGATGCGCATGGACCCCACCGAGTGGTGGACCAACCTCACCGTGCACACCGACCAAGCCCACGTGGCCGGCTAGTCGCCCTCAGCACCACAATCTCGTCGCGGGAAGCCAACCAACGCGCCGCGGGACGCAGTCGCCAACACACTGCGTCCCGCGGCGCGTTTTCGTTGCACCCGCCTTGCCCATGCCAAGCCCCGGTGCTTGCTGGCGGCCGAGCCGATGGTGGGTCCAGAGAGCCGCTTACTGGCTCAGCGCCGGTACGCAGTGGCAAGACGTGGCCCGGAGAGCTATGTGCGATCTCGGTTCGTGCGTATGGAGCCGCGCCCAAGGGGCGGCAGAGCGTCGCCGTTGATGAGCGAGCTACGCCAGAACCGCCCGGAGCCGACTCGGAGCCACCCCAGGAGCGGGTTCGACCCCAGCTGCTGTCGCCGTGAAGCCCGACAGAGCCACCGGAGCTACCCGTTTCACCCTCCAGAGCCAGCACAGAGCCAGGCGGGAGCTCGACAGAGCCAGGCCGGAGCTCCGTACGAAAAAGCCCAGTCGCTAGCCGCCTACGTGTGGCCTGGATCCCGACCGAGGATCGATCATGGATGAGGGGCAGGAGCCGCCTCAGAGCTTGCAGAACTTGGACCATCGTTGCTGGTAAATGCGCCGTGCGGGTACTTGCTGTGGTGGGCTCATGTGCCCCTTCGCGCCCTCCGCGTCGCTTCATCTGACGTTCTCTAGCGTGGCTCTAGCCGGGCTCTGGGGCGGCTCCCGAAGGGGTATGAGCGCCTCACTGTGGATGCGGTGCGCCCGGAAGAGATCTATCGGTAGCTCCGCCTGCGAGACTCCAAGCTCTGCACCGGTTCGCTTCGAGCTCTGAACTAGCTCGGGGGTGGCTCTCGTTCGACACAGCGCTCGGTGGAATCGACTCGCCCTGCAATCCGACAGCTCTCGTGGGGATCTCTAGCGGCTCCCGACGGCCGTAACGATGCGTCCCGGGACTAATGCCAATGCGACTGAGCGGGCTCGTGGAACGGTCGGCGAAGTCATCCGTGGTTCTGGCCGATCACGCAGCCAAGTGGCCTTGTTGCCCCGGGCGCTGGCAGTTAGAGGGCCTTGCAGCCATGACGACCCCCGGTCGCCGCTACCGCCTGGCAGCTACTTTCCGTGACCGAATCGGGGTCGAAGTTTGTGCCATGCGTGCCATGGCACACCTGCCCACACGCTTGGCCATGGGTTACGATCAACATTGCTTCGCGCGTGCGCGCGCGCACGCGCGAACAGCCATCTTGAGTGGGAGTCCGCCGGCTCAGTCTTGCCCGAATGGCACAACCTGGCGCTGAGTACGTCCTGTAGTCACGACCGGCTTGGCGTCGACCACCCACAATCCGCGCAAACCATCGATATCGGCCAGCCAGGGCGGTCGTGCGTGGCCGGGCGCGGTCGCCCCGCGGGCACAACGAGAGAAGCCTTCAGCTTTCCACTCATCCAGCGGCATCAGCAGACTCAGCCGATTGCTCGTCGACATACCCGGCCTGCTGGGGAACCGGACACGCGCGCGACTCGCTGCATGGCCTCGCCGAGGTAACAGTGCTGAGTCAACGCGCCCGACGTAAAGCCGAGCTGGAGCCCTGCCGCACCCAAAGTAGGCCTGCCTAGCCGCAGCGGCGCGCTTTGCTGGATTTCGGAGCCGCCCTCATGTACAGCAGGCCGGACGTGATCAGCCTCCCGGGCCCACCCCCACTGCGGATTTCGCGAATTTCGGACATATCTTCGAGCTGCGCGTCAAGGCTCGGTGACGAGCAGGGCCTGAATGGACTGTGACCAGGGGTTTTCGGCGCGACACACCGACACGGTTCTGTTGCTTGCGCCCTGATGATCGGTCGAAATACGATGCCTGAAACTTGTCCAGGGAGGTCTACATGGGACGACCAGGACGCCCCCCGGTCGAGGGGATGTCTAAGAACCGGCTCATCATCCAGATTTTCGAAGACGACGAAGAGGTTGCGACGCAAGACGGCAAGCGGCATCTCGGTAGCCGCCAAGCCGCGCTGCGCAGCTGGGTCGCCGTGGGTCGGCGGTTCTATGAGGAACTTGGACCTGAGCAGTACAAGGCGCTGTGCGATGCGCTGCGCTCCGGCGAGCTGAAGGTGCAGGACCTGCTGCGCCAGGACTTGGCTCCCGAGGACATCTCGTCCAACGCGGCATAGACATAAAGAGGACCCCGGGTGGTCTCCCAACCAAGTTCCGGGGTCCTCTTCGAACCAACAACCAAGAGATGATCGCTCATCGCTCGGTCACATAGCCTCTGTGCCGCCCCGCACATGAAGGCGCTGTGTTGTAGAGCCTAGTATGCGATACGGGGACTGGCGCTTCAAGCCTGGCTCCCCGGCGACGCGCTAGATCGGTGAGTCACGGATCACTCTCTTGGGTTTGACCAGGAGGAACCGTGGAGACGCCACCCTCTTCGCCCGAAGAGACGCACGACACACCCACCCAGGATGGTTCGACCGCGGTGCACGCGGTTGCGGATGACTCGCCCACGAGTGAGCTGATCCCGTACTGGGTACTCGCTTGCGTTGATTTCGCCCCGCCGGTCTCGAAGAAGACCGGCAAGCCCGTTGACGTCACGGTCGCGCTGAAAGTGGTCATGGCGCTGCTGAGCGCTCGGCTGCGCGTTTCGCCGGAGATCGAAGTTGAGCTCAACCGTGACCGGCTTGCCGTGGTCGCGGGGCGCGCTAACGCCAAGCAGGTCCGCCCGGTCCTGCAGTGGCTGGAGAGCATCGGGTTCTTGAAGGTCCGCTCGCACTACCCCGAAGGCCGCCGCGGGCGGATGTACGACACGTTCACGGTGTCCACCGAACCCCCGCAGAACTACGTCGGGCCGCGCACGTACGCGGAGTGGATTCACACCCTCTTGCTCGACCAGGCGGACAGGCCCCGTTCCCTGTTCGCGACGCCGGCTAAGGCCGATGCACAAAACCCCAGGTCAGGATCTAGGGCCGCCACGACGGCCCTAGAAAATCAGGGCACCGAACTCTATGGCCGTCACGACGGCGGTAGACCACAAAACCCCAGGTCAGGATCTAGGGCCGCCACGACGGCCCTAGAAAATCAGGGCACCGAACTCTATGGCCGTCACGACGGCGGTAGACCACAAAACCCCAGGTCAGGATCTAGGGCCGCCACGACG
>NZ_JBHTCJ010000017.1:93547-95351 GCF_042665275.1 Saccharopolyspora griseoalba
CGGCCGTTCCTAGAGAGAAAGGAAAGGAGGGAGAGAGCTCTCCTTCGGAGAGCTCTCTCCCGATCGAGGGACGACCGGAGGTCGGCACGCCGCAGGCGGCCGACTCCGCTCGACACGACGACGTGGATCCAGACCTGGCTCAACGTGCTTTCGCGCTCGCATGGCGGATGCCTTGGGAGGACTCCCCTCGCGGCCGAACCCCTGAGGTCCGTAAGCAGATCTGGGAACAGCTGGTCCCGGTGCTGGCTAGGGCCATCAAGGTCAACGACCTCTCCGACGAGGCCGTCCTTCGGCACGGCGCCCGCAAGATCGCTGGTGCAGACAAAAACGCGGTCAGCTTCGTTGCAGGTGGATTCAACGATGGCAACGTGCCGCTGGCCCCACCGCCGGACGTGTGGCGACCCGACGCCGATGAGCCAGCAACCCGTCCCGGCCCAGGCAGGCACCGCGCCGCGGAATCGACTCACACTCCACTTGAGTCGCCTGCCAGTGACGAGGCCAACGACCGGCCGGACGAGCCCGAGCAACCGGGCCCCGAAGCTGACCCTGCTGCGGCGCAGGCCAGCGATGAAGCGATGAGTCGGGTACTGGGTCGACTCAAGCTGACCAAGTCCGGTCGCGCCGCAGCCGCGCGCGCAACTGGCGGTCCAAGCGCTGCCGAGTCACTGCCGGAGCACGTCGAGGCGCCACCACGCACAGCCTGAGCACCCGTCTCTGCCCCTTGCCTTGTTTGACCTGTTTTGAAAGGCGGCATCGTGCCGAATCTGCGAGCGATCAATAACGCCGACGAACACGACAGCGCCCGCGAGGACCCCAACGCCCTCGGGATCCCGTGTGATCTTGCCGCTGAGCAGACCACGCTCGGCGCCATGATGATGTCGATGGAGGCCATCGCCGAAGTCGTCGACACCCTCGACGGGCCCGAAGACTTCTATCGTCCGGCGCACCGCGAGATCTACGACGCCATCACCACCTGCTACCTGGACAACCGCTGCCCACCTGGCGGCCGCCTGGACGAACAAATCGTCGGAGATGAACTCACCCGCCGCGGCGCCATCCTTCGAGTGGGTGGACCGGCGTATCTCAACGACTTGCTGCAGGCCACTCCCATTGCAGCCAACGTGAGCTTCTACGCGCACCAGGTCCGCGAGAAATCCGTACTGCGCACAATCGTGGAAACCGCGCAGCGCATGCACAGCCTGGCCACCAGCGACTCGACGGACTCTGAAGACATCCTCGAAAGCGCTACCAATGCGCTTTCATCGATCACCAACCGAGACAGCAACGAGGTTGTCGAGGCCGCTCCCCTGTTGGAGAAGACCATCGAAGAGCTTGGTGATATCCAGCGCAACGGCGGCCCTTCGACCGGGGTGCCGACTGGCTACACCGATCTCGACGCGCTCACCCTCGGCCTGCACCCCGGGCAGATGGTCATCGTGGCGGCGCGACCCGGGGTGGGGAAATCCACGGTGGGCGTGGATTTCGCCCGGTCCGCGGCCATCAAGCATGGTCTCGGCGCGGTGATTTTCTCGCTGGAGATGGGTCGCAGCGAGATCATGCAACGCGTCCTGTCCGCGGAAGCCAGCGTGCGGCTGGACAACATGCGTGCCGGCCGCATGTCCGACGACGACTGGGTTCGCATCGAGCGGCGCATGAGCAGCATCAGCGAGGCGCCGTTGTTCATCGACGACTCGCCGAACCTGACCATGATGGAGATCCGGGCCAAGGCCCGGCGGCTCAAGCAGCGCCACGACATCCAGCTGATCGTGGTGGACTACATGCAGCTGATGACCTCCGGCAAGCG
>NZ_JBHTCJ010000018.1:0-94535 GCF_042665275.1 Saccharopolyspora griseoalba
CGACAAGAAGCCGCAGCTGTCCGACCTCCGCGAGTCCGGCTCCCTGGAGCAGGACGCCGACATGGTCATCCTGATCCACCGCCCGGACGCCTTCGAGCGCGACGACCCCCGCATGGGCGAGGCCGACCTGATGCTGGCCAAGCACCGAGCCGGCCCCACCTCCACGGTCACGGTCGCCCACCAGCTGCACTACAGCCGCTTCGTCGACATGGCCCAGGAGTGAGGCCCTCCCCCTCCTGACCGGGGAACCGCGAGGGTCACCGACCCAGGTGGGCGGCTTTGGCCGCGCGGCGGGCGAAGACGTCCTCGCGGTTGTGCTCCATCTGCCGCAGCACCTCCTTCCGGTCCCGCGCGGGGAGCCGGTCGAGGTAGGTGCGTCCGAGGACGTGGTCGGTCTCGTGCTGCAGGCACCGCGCGAAGTAGCCCGTTCCTTCGATGACCAGCGGGTTGCCGTCCTTGTCGAAACCGCGGGCGACGGCGCGATCCGTGCGGGGGACCGTCGTGCTCGCGCCGGGAACGGACAGGCAGCCCTCGAAGTCCTCGAGCAGTCGGCGCTCGCCCGGACCGGGGAGCTCCAGGACCGGGTTGACGAGGTGGCCGACGTGCCGGATCCCGCGGTCGTCCGGGCAGTCGTACACGAACAGCTGCAGGTCCACGCCCACCTGGTTGGCGGCCAGACCGGCGCCGTCGGCCACGTGCATGGTCAGGAACATGTCGTCGATCAGCGCGGACAGCTCCGCGGTCCCGAACTCGGCCACCTCCCGGCACGGGCGGCTCAGCACCTCCTCGCCGACCACGGTGATCCGGCGAACCGAGCCCCGCTCCGCCTCGGGCGGGAGCGCGGGATGGCCGTCGACGGGGCGGCCTCGCAACCGGACGCGTCGGTCGGTGAAGCCGAGCGGTTCGCGGCGAACGGGCATGGCGGCCTCCTCTTCTCGCGCCGCAGATGTCGCGGAGGTCACCGCAGCGCGGGCCACCGCTTGCCAAGTACTTTGCAAACTAGCAAACTTTGCAAAGTGACGGAGGACGAGCTCGATGCCCCGGGCGGGCGGACGCCAGGACCGGTCGAACTGCGCGAGCACGAGGTCCGCACGGCCCTGCTGGACCTGCTGGCCGAGGTCGGCACCGCCACCGCCACCGAGGCCGCCGCACGGCTCGGCTACAGCTCCGGGCTCTGCTCGTTCCACCTGCGGCAGCTGGCGCGGTTCGGGCGCATCGAGGAAGCCCCGCGCGCCGGCGGGCGCGCTCGGCCGTGGCGCCTGCGGCGCGAGCACCCGGTCGAGGACGCGCCGACCGGCGAGGACTTCGGCGACCTGGCCCGAGGTCTGGAGGACGAGAGCTGGCGGCGTTGGCTGGCCCGGCGCGACCAGGTCCCCGAGACGTGGCGCCGCGACGAGGCCTTCAGCGCGGTCGCCCACCTGACACCGGACGAAGTGGAGCGGGTAGCGGAGGCGATCCGCGCGGTGCTCGCGCCCTATCGGGACCGCGAGCAACGCCCGTTGGCCCGACCCGACGACGCTCGGCCGGTGGCTCTCATCGCCCGGCTGTTCCCCCTGCTGCCCGAACCGGACGACGCGGAGCAGGGCTGAACTCGTTCGAAGAAACCCAGCACGCGGCGATTTCGGGGACGTCCCGTGCAAGAAGGCCTGATCCTTCACCCTTCCGAATGAGGTTCCTGGTGCGCCCCAAACCCTTTTGGGCTAAGCGATTCCACTGCGGGTGACCGATTAGCGTGTGGCGTGATCACCGCGCGGGGGAGATCGAGTGGTTCCCGGATGGGCTACTCCTGCGCTGCGGATTCCCTTCCCCTGCGGAAAGGTGCGTTCCGCGAGGCCGCTTCCCCGAGTTGAATCCTCTCGAAAGGATCGAGACCCGTGTTCGCTCATCTCACCGGTCGTGCCCTGCTCTCGTCCGCCCTCGTCGCCGGAAGCCTGCTGGCCGGCGCCTCGGCGGTCGGCGCCGCGCCGCAGGGCCCCAGCGTGCTGCACCTGTCGACCGAGACCGGAAACATCGGAAAGCACCAGCAGACCGTGCTCAACTGCCACCCGGCGGGCGGCCCGCACCGGAACGCCGTCCGCGCCTGCGCCGACCTGGAGAAGGCGCACGGCAACGTCCAGGCGATCAGCGCCCCGATGCGCGCCTGCACCTTGGAGTACCGCCCGGTGAAGGCGACGATGACGGGCACCTGGAAGGGCCGGAAGGTCGAGTTCACCCAGACCTACGAGAACCCGTGCGTGCTGGAGACCCGGACCGGGGCGGTCTTCGACTTCTGACCGCCGAGCCCGCACCTGCGACGGGGGTCGACGCCGCGCCTCCCGACGAGCTCAGCCCTCGACGAGCTGGGCGAGGCGGTCCAGCGAGGCCCGCAGGTTGCGCGCGGTCGTCGCGCGAGCGCGCGGCAGCCGGTTCTCGTCGGTGAGCCGGGACCAGTCGTAGGTGTGCGTGTCCAGGGTGCGGGTCGCGTCGACGGGTTCCAGCTCCCAGCGCCACAGGTGCCCGGGTTGCGGGCGGTCGGGTTCGGAGGGGCGCCAGGCGATCCGGCGTCCCTCCTCGAACTCGACCACGTGGTTCTCCCGGAGGCTTCCGCGGGTCAGGGTCGTGGTGAAGACCTCGCCGACCGCGCGGACCCGCTGGCCGGGCTGGGCTTCTCCGAGGTTGTCGTTGCCGTCCCAGCGGGGTTGCTGCGCGGGGTCGGCGATGAGCTCGAAGATCCGCGAGCTCGCGGCGGCGATCTCGCGCTGCGCGATGACGACGGTGTCCACCCGAGCGATGCAAGCACGACCGCGTGCGCGGCGGTACCTCTTTTCAGCGGGGTTTGCGGGCCAGCAGGTGCGCGTGCGGGGTGCGTTCGCCCGGGTCGGCTGCGCGTTCGAGCGCGGCGACCACCTCCATCCCGGCGTCGGCGAGCAGCGCCTCGACGTGCCGCGGGCTGTGCCGGTGGAAGGTGAGGTCGACGTCGTGGCCGAAGGCTTCGGTGAGGTGCAGGGGCCGTTCCCCGATCTGGAAGGCCAGCAGCAGGTTCCCGCCGGGGAGCAGCACGCGGTGGAACTCGGCGAACGCGGCGGGCAGGTCGGCGGGTTCGAGGTGGATGATCGAGTAGCCGGCCAGGATCCCGCCCAGCGACCGCTCCGGCAGGTCCAGCGCGGTCATCGAGCCGAGCTCGAAGCGCAGGCCGGGGTGCAGGCGGCGGGCGGTGTCGAGCATCCCGGTGGAGGGGTCGATGCCGGAGACCTCCGCGCCGAGCCGGTGCAGGAACGCGGTGCTGTGCCCGGTCCCGCAGCCGATGTCGGCGACGGGGCCGGTGGTGGTCTCGGCGAGGACGTGCAGCATCGCTCGCCAGACGGGCTTTTCGGCTAGTTCGGCGGCGAAGCTCTCGGCGTAGTCGTCGGCGATGACGTCGTAGGAGCTCACGGTGCGGTGATCGATCACGCGCGCAGGCTAGTGCCCCGCACCGTCGACCAGGCGCTGATCAGCGGGGGCAGCACGACGACGGTGTCCGGTCCGGCTTCGGCGCGCATCCGTTCGGGGATCGCATCGGGGTCGGTGAGCCCGTCGACGTCGAGGCCGAGGCGCTGCGCGATGGGCAGCACCGTCCGCCAGAGGTCCGCCACGAACTCGGTGAGCTCCGGCGCGGTGGCGGCGCCGAGCGGGCCGCTCAGGTTCATCCGCGGATCGGCGAGGCCCGCGCGGCGGAACACCCGGTGCAGCGAGGTACCCATCTCCGTGCTGACGCCGAGGGCCCGGAAGCTCTGCCGGGTGAGGTCGCCGATGCGGTCGATCAGCGGCATCGGCGGGGCGGTGCGCGAGGCGGTGAGCTCGAACTCCTGGAAGGTCACCACGCCGCCGGTGCGCACGAGCCCGGCGAGGTGCTCGACGGTGGTGGCCGGGTCCGGCAGGTGCATCAGGATGAGCCGTCCGGCGACCGCGTCGTAGGGGCGGTCGGCGCTGAGCTCGGCGATGTTCTCGCTGCGGAACTCGACGTTGGGCAGGTCGTGCTCGGCGGCCCGGCGCTCGGCGACGTCGAGGATGCCGGGGGTCGCGTCGACGCCGGTGACCGAGCCGGTCGGCCCGACGACGCGCGCGGCGGCCAGCGAGACGTCGCCCGGCCCGCAGCCGACGTCGAGCACGCGCATGCCGGGCGCGATTCCGGCGAGCCGCAGCGCGCGGTCGGTGTGCTCGGCGTAGAGCCGACCCTGCAGCAGCAGGCGCCGGACTTCGGGGTCGTCGTGCCCCAGCGAGTACTCGGTCCCGGTCATGCTTCGCTCCGTTCCCCGCAGGTACGGGCCCATGATGACGGGACGGCGCCGAGGGCGCGGAGAGAACGACACCCGGGCCGCCGGCGACCGAGTTGTTCGCGTGGACGGCGTCGCCGGTGCTGCACTCGCTGCGGTGGTGAGCTGAGCCGGGACGACGAGCGCGGGGTGCACGACGGGTTCGCGCGGGTGGCGAACCCGTCGGGTGCTCGATCGCGTGGTGCGGCGCACCACCGGGAGCCGCCGGAGGGCGAGGGATGAGCACCCCGTGTTGTTGGTCCCGCTGAGCGCCCCGGACGCGACGAAGGCCCAGGCGGAGCGGATCAAGCTCCTGACCTGGGCCTTCGTGTTCTGAGCGGATGACGGGAATCGAACCCGCGTTCTCAGCTTGGGAAGCTGATGTTCTACCATTGAACTACATCCGCAGCGTCGACCTGTGGCGATCGACGGCGGTAGCTTAACACGGTGGGCGACGAAGATCGCGAGGCCCCCGGCCGATACCCTTGTCCTGTGCTGCTGAGTGATCGGGACCTGCGTAAAGAGCTGGACGACGGCCGCCTCGAACTGGATCCGTTCGACGCGTCGATGATCCAGCCGTCGAGCATCGACGTGCGGCTGGACCGCTTCTTCCGGGTCTTCGACAACACCCGGTACACCCACATCGACCCGTCGGAGCAGCAGGACGAGCTGACCTCGCTGGTCGAGGTCCCCAACGAGTACCCGTTCGTGCTGCACCCGGGCGAGTTCGTGCTGGGGTCGACCTTCGAGGCGGTGAACCTGCCGGACGACCTGGCCGGTCGGCTGGAGGGCAAGTCCTCGCTGGGGCGGCTCGGGTTGCTGACGCACTCGACCGCCGGGTTCATCGACCCGGGCTTCAGCGGGCACATCACGCTCGAGCTGTCCAACGTGGCGAACCTGCCGATCACGCTGTGGCCCGGGATGAAGATCGGGCAGCTGTGCCTGTTCCGGCTCTCCAGCCCGGCCGACTTCCCGTACGGGTCCAAGGAGGCCGGTTCGCGCTACCAGGGTCAGCGCGGTCCGACGCCCTCGCGCGCGCACCGCAACTTCAAGACCACCGACACGCGCCGCTAGCCGTTCCGGGCAAAGCGGAGCATCTATCCCGAAGGGGTCTTTCCGCCCGCGGATGCTTTCGTTCCGCATCCGCCCGATGACGTTGCGCGTTCCCCGTGAATGTGACGTTTTACCAGGTGAAGGCCGTTTCCAGGGGTTTCACCGAACGGTGAGGCAGCTCACCCTGAATCGTGCAAGGCAAGTGGTGGGTTAAGAACTTACGATCCCTGCGCCCGGCGCTCTGGAACGATCCCGCAACGGGGCGGATCGGCGCGCGGGCAGCGGGAGAATTCGATGTCCGCATTGCAGTCGCGTGCCTCGGGAGCCCCCACCGAGCACCTCGGGCACGTGGTGATGATCGCCGGGGCTGCGGCTCTCGGCGGATTCCTGTTCGGCTACGACACCTCCGTGATCAACGGCGGTGTGGATGCGATCCAGCAGCACTTCGGCGTCGGTTCGGCGCTGATCGGGTTGACCGTCTCCTCGGCGCTGCTGGGCTCGGCGATCGGCGCCGGCATCGCGGGCTGGTTGGCCGACCGGGTCGGCCGGATCCGCGTCATGCAGCTGGCGGCCGTGCTGTTCATCATCAGCGCCGTCGCCTCGGCCCTGCCGTTCGCGATCTGGGACCTGGCGATCTGGCGCGTCGTCGGCGGCGTCGCGATCGGCATCGCCTCGGTGATCGCCCCTGCCTACATCGCCGAAGTCGCGCCCGCGGCCTACCGCGGTCGGCTCGCCTCGTTGCAGCAGTTGGCGATCGTGCTCGGCATCGCCGTTTCGCAGCTGGTCAACTACGCGCTGGCGGCGTCCGCCGGGGGCAGCGCCTCCGGGATGCTGGGGCCGCTCCAGGCCTGGCAGTGGATGCTGGGCGTGGCCGCGGTCCCGGCCGTGATCTACCTGGTGGTCGCCTCGTCGATCCCGGAATCGCCGCGCTACCTGGTCGCGGCGGGCAGGCTCGAACGGGCGCGCGAGGTGCTCGCGCAGGTCGACTCGGGTGACCCGGCGGCCAAGGTCGCCGAGATCCAGGAGGCGCTCGGCGAGCGCAAGCCGAAGCTCAGCGACCTCAAGGGCAAGTTCGGGATGCTGCCGATCGTGTGGGTCGGCATGGCGATCGCGGCGCTGCAGCAGTTCGTCGGGATCAACGTGATCTTCTACTACTCGTCGTCGCTGTGGCACTCGGTCGGCATCGACGAGAGCAGCTCGCTGCTGCTGAGCCTGTTCACCTCGATCGTGAACATCATCGGCACCTTCGTGGCCATCGCGCTGGTGGACAAGATCGGGCGCAAGCCGCTGCTGGTGATCGGTTCGGTCGGCATGACGGTGTCGCTGGCGGTGACCGGCTGGGCCTTCAGCTTCGCCGAGGTCGTCGGCGAGGACGCGCAGCTGCCCTTCCAGTGGGGCGTGGTCGCGCTGATCTCGGCGAGCGCCTTCGTGCTGTTCTTCGCCGCCTCCTGGGGCGTGGTGATGTGGGTGCTGCTGGGCGAGATGTTCCCGGCGCGCATCCGGGCCGCCGCGCTCGCGGTGGGCACCGCGACCAACTGGGTGGCGAACTGGCTGGTGACGGTGAGCTTCCCGAGCATGCGGGACTGGAACCTGCCGGTCACGTACTTCATCTACGCCGCGTTCGCCGCGCTCTCGGTGGTGTTCGTGGTCAAGTACCTGAAGGAGACCAACGGCCGCTCCCTGGAGGAGATGGGCAGCTGACCCGCTCCCCGCACCGACGAGGGCGCCCCCGCACCGCGGAGGCGCCCTCGTCTGCTTCCCGCCCGCAACACCGCACTCCCACCGCCCCACCGGCATCCTCAACGGCGCAATCACCTCCGGCGGCATCAGCCCACCGCCCGGCATCAGCCCACCGCCATCGCCTTCGCCCCATGACCACCTCACCCCTGGCGGAACCCGCACGACTCCCCGGCGGTTCGCCCGGGCGAACGACACCCGACCCGCTCCTCCTCCGAAAACCGTCGGAACCACGACACGGATTTGCCTCCCATTCCGGGCCCCGATTGGGAGGTGATTCGGGGGTTTGGGGGTGTGGACGCGCGAAGGGCGCCTCCCCGGGTGGGGAGGCGCCCTTCGCGTCGGGTCGGGGCCGGGTCAGGCCGGGGTGGTTTCCTCGGCCTCGGCCTGCTGGTTGTTGCCGTCGCCGCGCTTGACCGCGTTGAGCAGCAGCTGGGCGACGTCGACGACCTCGACGTCCTCGCTGGCGGCCTTCTCGCTCTTCCGCGTGGTCACGCCGTCGGAGAGCATCACCTTGCAGAACGGGCAACCGGTGGCGATCTTCGACGGGGCCGTGCCGAGTGCCTCGTCGGTGCGCTCCAGGTTGACCCGCTTGCCGATGCGCTCCTCCATCCACATCCGGGCGCCACCGGCGCCGCAGCACATGGAGCGCTCCTCGTGCCGCGGCATCTCCCGGAAGGTCGCGCCCGCGGCGCCGACCAGGTCGCGCGGCGGGGTGTAGACCTTGTTGTGCCGGCCCAGGTAGCAGGGGTCGTGGTAGGTCACGTCCTCGGCGACCGGGGCGACCGGGGTCAGGCGCTTCTCCCGGACCAGCTTGTTCAGCAGCTGGGTGTGGTGCACGACCTCGTAGTCACCGCCGAGCTCGGAGTACTCGTTGGCGAGGCTGTTGAAGCAGTGCGCGCAGGTCGCGACGATCTTGCGCTTGCCGGGCTCGCGGTCCTCGAACACCGAGTTGAGCACCTCGACGTTCTGCTGGGCCATCATCTGGAAGATGAACTCGTTGCCCGCGCGGCGGGCCGGGTCACCGGTGCAGGACTCCTCCGGGCCGAGCACCTTGTACTTCACGCCGGCCATGTGCAGCAGTTCGGCGACGGCCTGGGTGGTCTTCTTGGCGCGGTCCTCGAAGGCGCCGGCGCAGCCGACCCAGAACAGGTACTCGTCGTCCTCGGCGAGCTCGCCGTCGAAGACCGGGACCTCGAAGTCCAGCTCCTCGGTCCAGGCCAGCCGGTCCTTGGCGTTCTGGCCCCAGGGGTTGCCCTTGTTCTCCAGGTTCTTGAACATCCCGCCGAGCTCGGTCGGGAAGTTCGACTCGATCATGACCTGGTAGCGGCGCATGTCGACGATGTGGTCGACGTGCTCGATGTCCACCGGGCACTGCTCGACGCAGGCGCCGCAGGAGGTGCAGGCCCACAGGACCTCGGGGTCGATGACGCCCATCTCCTCCGGGCCGCCGACCAGCGGGCGCTCGGCCTCGGCCAGCGCCAGCGCGTCGATCTTGGCGAGCTTCTCCTCGGCGCCGTCGCCGGTGATGCCGACCTCGTCGCCGGCCATGTCCTTCTGGCCGCCGGCCAGCAGGTACGGGGCCTTGGCGTAGGCGTGGTCGCGCAGCTGGGTGATCATCAGCTTCGGCGACAGCGGCTTGCCGGTGTTCCAGGCCGGGCACTGCGACTGGCAGCGACCGCACTCGGTGCAGGTGGTGAAGTCCAGCCAGCCCTTCCAGGAGAAGTCCTCGACCTTGCCCGCGCCGAAGACGTCCTCGTCCGGGTCGGCCTCCTCGAAGTCCAGCGGCTTGCCGCCGGACATCATCGGCTTGACCGCGCCGAGGGCGACGTCGCCGTCGTCCTCGCGCTTGAAGTAGATGTTGAAGAACGCGCTGAAGCGGTGCCAGGCAACGCCCATCGTCATGGTGCGGGCGACCACGATCAGCCAGACGGTGGCGCTCATCAGCTTGACGAACGCGAACACCGACACCAGGTTCGGGCTGGCGGGCAGCAGGGCGCCCAGCGGCGCGGAGGCGAACTCGGCCCACAGCGGCATGTCGTGCACGCCCAGCGCGGCCTTGCCCGCGCGGACGCCGATGATGCCGACGCCCTCGATGAGCACCACGAGCTCGATGAAGTAGGCCCAGGCCATGTTCGAGCCCTGGAACCGGGAGACCCGGCCCGCGCGGCGCGGGTGGTTGGCCTGGCGGATCGCCATCAGCACGAGGATGCCGACCACCGTGCCGACGCCCAGGATCTCCATCAGCAGGTGGTAGATCGCCAGGTGGTCGAGGATCGGCCAGCCCCAGGTCGGGACGAACACCTCGCCGTAGGCCTCGAACAGGGCGAGCGAGCCGAGCAGGAAGCCCCACATCACCAGCCAGTGCCACACCCCGACGTGGCGGAACTTGTTCATGCGGGTGTGCGCGGCGAACTCCTTGACCAGCGTGGCCAAGCGGTCCAGCACCGGGCCGTTCCGGGTGCCGTCCGGCTGTCCCAGGCGGATGATCCGCACGAATTGGGCGATCGTCTTGGCGAACATGCCCCACGCGACGACGCCCAGCACGACCGAGATCGTGCCGAGCGTGATCTGTACAGCACCCATGCTCGCGGCCTCCTGTTTCGGGTGTTGTCCGTTTGGGGAGCGTACGCCCTGTTACCCACTGGTAACCATGGGGGCCGGGGCGTGTCGGGAACAGTCGGTGATTCTGCGAGACCGCTGAGCGAAAAACTAGTTGGGCAATCGTTCATGTTTCGGGTACCGTCGGGTTCGCGGCGAGCGCGTCGCGCAGGGGGCGTCGAGCTCGGGCTGTCCGGATCGTCGCTGCTGAAGGCGTGGGCGATTCGGCCGAAGTGCTGTTGTCGCGGCGGCGGGCCGGGCAAACTGACTAGAAGGGGTGCGATTTTCGCCACTCCGCTGATCGGAGCGGGCGTCTCCGGTCTCGCGCACTTGGGGGTGGGCACATGGCCGAGCTGGACGAGGGGGCGATGCGGGCCTCCGATGCCGACCGGGAGCGGGTCGCCGAGCGGCTGCGGGGCGCGCTGGACGAGGGCCGGCTGAACCTGGCCGAGTACGACGACCGGCTGCGGCAGGCCTACGCCGCGACTACCGTCGGGGAGCTCGGTCCGCTGACCGCTGATCTGCCCGCGCCGGCGCCGGCGACGCCGCCGGAGGTCGCCGAGCGCGAGGAGAAGTTGGCCAAGGAGTGGCGGTCCTGGGCGGGCGTGTCGTTCGTCCTGGTCGCGATCTGGATCGTCACCTCGATCGCCAGCGGCGGGCCGCTGTTCTTCTGGCCGATCATCCCGATGGGCATCTGGGCCGCCGTCAACGTCGCCGGCATGATCGGCGGCTGCGGCAAGCAGGACTAGCCGGAATCCGTTCCCGGGCGACCCGGGAACTCGTCCGGGCGAGAACTAGGGCGAACGTTCAACTTTCTTGGAGGTGCGTGGTGGTCTTCCTGCTGCTGGCCGGGGCGATCTGCAGCGAGGTGCTGGGGACCGTGTCGCTCAAGCTCTCCGAGGGCTTCTCCAGGCCGCTGCCCTCGGCGCTGGTCGTGGTGGGCTACGGCGCCGCGTTCGTGGCGCTGTCGTGGGTGCTCAAGCTCGGCCTGCCGGTCGGGGTGGTCTACGCGATCTGGTCCGGCGCGGGGGTGGCGCTGGTGGCCATCATCGGGGCTGTTTTCCTGGGCGAGTCCTTCAGCGTCGTGCAGGTGGTGGGGCTCGCGCTCATCATCGGCGGCGTGGTGGCGCTGGAAATGGGGAGTGCGCATTGACCGCTGCGGAGGAGATCACCGACGGCCGCCGGCTCAAGGGCGAACGCCGCCGCCGGGCGATCCTCGACGCGACGCTGCGGGTGATCGCCCGCGAGGGCATCGGAGCGGTCAGCCACCGCAACGTCGCCCGCGAGGCCGAGGTGCCCCCCGCCTCCATCGCCTACTACTTCAACGGCATCGACGACCTGCTGGTGGCCAGCCTGCTGGACAGCTGCGAGCTGCTGCTGGCCAAGCTCGACGAGACCCGCGAGCGGGTCCGGGAGAGCTCGCAGTGGCCGCGCGCGGTCGCCGAGATGATCGCCGAAACCGTGCGGGACCACCGCGAGCGCACCCTGGCCGAGTACGAGCTCTACCTGCTCGCGGCCCGGCGCCCGGCGCTGCGCCCGGCCGCGCGCCGCTGGCTGGAGGTGCTGCGCGGCGATGTCAGCGAGGGGCGGGCCGGTGAGGATCCCGTCGCGCGCGCCTTCCTGGCCGGCCTGGACGGGCTGTTCCTGCAGGCGCTGATCGCCGACGAGCCGCCCCGCGCCGACGAGCTGGAACCGGTGCTGCGGTTCCTGATGCGCCCGCACGACCACCTCGGGACGGCTCCGCCCAGGGGGTGAGTCCGGGACTCGTCGGGGGTTTTCCCCGATGGGGCGCCGCGGCGCCGGGCATACGCTCGAGGTGCTGTTGGCGGACTTCATTGGGGGCAGCGATGAGTCGCGTGGCGTTGGCGGTCGGCGGAGCCGCCCTGGTGCTGATCGGGGGTGCGGTGCTGACCTGGGGGACGCCGGACTCCGCCGAGGGGCGCTCCACGCCGGTGACCGGGGTGGAGCGGGTGCGCATCGACGGCCGCTCCGGCGACGTGCGCATCCGCCACGAGCCGGGCGGCACCGGTGACGTGGAGCAGACCGTGCGCCGCTGGGGGTTGTTCGGCCGGGAGGCGCCCGAGCACCGGGTCGACGGCGGGACGCTGGTGCTCGACGGCGACTGCGGCTGGTGGTGCAGCGTGGAGTACGACGTGGTGCTGCCCGCGGCCGTGCCGGTCGACGGGCACGTCGGGTCGGGGGACGTGCACGTGACCGGCATGCGCTCGGTGCGGGTCGAGGTCGGCTCCGGCGGGATCGAGGCCACCGGCGTCCAGCGCTCGGTGGACGCGCGCACCGGCTCCGGCTCGATCGCGGTGCGCGACGCGCGCGGGCCGGTGCAGGTGCGCAGCGGATCCGGGCAGATCGAGCTGGCGTCGATCGGCGGTGACCTGCGGGCGCGCACCGGCAGCGGGCAGATCCGCGGCGACGACATCGCCGGGGAGCGGGTCCGCGCGCGCAGCAGCTCCGGCGGGGTCGACCTGGGGCTGACCGGGCCGCGCGAGGCGGAGCTGTCCACCGGGTCGGGCCGGATCGAGGTGACCGTGCCGCCGGACCGCTACCGGGTGGACTCCGAGACCGGCAGCCGCGACGTCGACATCGGCGTCGTCAGGGACCCGGACGCCGACCGGCGGCTCGAGCTCTCCACCGGCAGCGGGGGCATCCGGGTCGCCGCGGACGAGGGCTGAGGCCCTTTTTCATCAGGAGTCCCCGAGCGCAGCGCTCGGGGACTCCTGATGAAAAAGGGCGAGGTGTCTCCCGCACCACAGGCGGGAACCATCTTCGCTGGTCAGGCGTTGACCTGGCAGAAAGCTTGAGTGGATCTCGCTCAAGGCCGTTTGACGGTGCGTGGCCGCAGTGGGTAAAACTTGAGCGAGCAAGGCTCAATCGCCCGAACCGGCGTTGAGCGGATGGATCGAGTACTGGAGGAATCACCAATGGCGCGAGCGGTCGGTATCGACCTGGGGACGACCAACTCTGTCGTTTCCGTCCTGGAGGGCGGTGAGTCGACGGTGATCGCCAACTCCGAGGGCTCGCGGACCACGCCGTCCATCGTCGCCTTCGCGAAGAACGGCGAGATCCTCACCGGTCAGCCCGCCAAGAACCAGGCGGTCACCAACGTCGACCGGACGATCCGGTCGGTCAAGCGCCACATGGGCACCGACTGGAAGGTCGGCATCGACGAGAAGGACTACACGCCGCAGGAGATCTCCGCGCGGGTCCTGATGAAGCTGAAGCGCGACGCCGAGGCCTACCTGGGCGAGGAGGTCACCGACGCGGTCATCACCGTGCCGGCCTACTTCGAGGACGCGCAGCGGCAGGCCACCAAGGAGGCCGGTCAGATCGCCGGCCTCGACGTGCTGCGCATCGTCAACGAGCCGACCGCGGCCGCGCTGGCCTACGGCCTGGACAAGGGCGAGGCCGAGCAGACGATCCTGGTCTTCGACCTCGGCGGCGGCACCTTCGACGTCTCGCTGCTGGAGATCGGCGAGGGCGTCGTCGAGGTCCGCGCCACCTCCGGTGACAACCACCTCGGTGGTGACGACTGGGACGAGCGCATCGTCGAGTGGCTGGTCGAGAAGTTCAAGTCCTCCTCGGGCATCGACCTGACCAAGGACCGCATGGCCATGCAGCGGATCAAGGAAGCCGCGGAGAAGGCCAAGATCGAGCTGTCCAGCTCCTCGCAGGCCAACATCAACCTGCCCTACATCACCGTGGACGCGGACAAGAACCCGCTGTTCCTGGACGAGACGCTGTCCCGGGCCGAGTTCCAGCGGATCACCTCCGACCTGCTGGAGCGCTGCAAGAAGCCGTTCGAGGCGGTCATCCGCGACGCGGGCATCAAGGTGTCCGAGATCGACCACGTGGTGATGGTCGGCGGTTCCACCCGCATGCCGGCCGTGTCGGACCTGGTCAAGGACCTGACCGGCGGCAAGGAGCCGAACAAGGGCGTCAACCCCGACGAGGTCGTCGCGGTCGGCGCCTCGCTGCAGGCCGGCGTGCTGCGCGGCGAGGTCAAGGACGTCCTGCTGCTCGACGTCACCCCGCTGTCCCTGGGCATCGAGACCAAGGGCGGCATCATGACCAAGCTGATCGAGCGCAACACCACGATCCCGACCAAGCGCTCGGAGACCTTCACCACGGCCGACGACAACCAGCCCTCGGTGCAGATCCAGGTCTTCCAGGGCGAGCGCGAGATCGCCGCGCACAACAAGAAGCTCGGCATGTTCGAGCTGACCGGCCTGCCGCCGGCCCCGCGCGGCGTGCCGCAGATCGAGGTCACCTTCGACATCGACGCCAACGGCATCGTGCACGTCAACGCCAAGGACCAGGGCACCGGCAAGGAGCAGTCGATGACCATCACCGGCGGCTCCGCGCTGCCGAAGGAGGACATCGACCGGATGGTCTCCGACGCCGAGGCGCACGCCGAGGAGGACAAGAAGCGCCGCGAGGAGGCCGAGGCCCGCAACCAGGCCGAGTCGCTGGTCTACCAGACCGAGAAGGTCCTCAAGGAGAACGACGAGCAGCTGCCGCAGGAGACCAAGGACAAGGTCCGCGGCGCGATCGACGAGGTCAACGAGGCGCTCAAGGGCGAGGACGTGTCCGCCATCTCCGCGGCCGTCGAGAAGCTGGCCACCGAGTCGCAGGCCCTGGGTCAGGCGCTCTACGCCGACGCCGGTGCCGCCGCTGCCGGTGCGGGTGCCGGTGAGGACGCCGCCGGTGCCGCGGGCGCCGGTGAGTCCAAGGACGACGACGTGGTCGACGCCGAGATCGTCGACGACGAGGACGAGAAGAAGAAGTGACCGCGGGCGGGCCCGAGATGTCGCGCAACGAAGGCGAGCAGCAGGAAGAACCGGTGGTTGTCCGGGATCGGCGGCGCATCGACCCCGAGACCGGCCAGCCCCGGACTCCCGCTCCGAACGGAGATGAGGCGCAGGTGGCCGAAAGCATGTCCGGCACGCTCGACGAGGACAGCGTCGAGCAGGCCGAGCAGCCCGAACAGCCCGCGGCGGAGGACGAGCGGAGCGATCTGCAGAAGCAGGTCGACGACCTCACCGCCGACCTCAAGCGGGTGACCGCGGAGTACGCGAACTACCGCAAGCGGGTCGAGCGCGACCGGGAATCGGTGATCGCTTCGGCGAAGGCCTCGGTCGCCGGCGAGCTGCTGACGGTGCTCGACGACCTGGAGCGCGCCGAGTCCCACGGGGACCTCACCGGGGCGTTCAAGGCGGTCGCCGACAAGCTGGTCGGCGCGTTGAACTCGGCAGGCCTGGAGCACTTCGGCGCCGAGGGCGACGAGTTCGACCCGTCGGTGCACGAGGCGGTGCAGCACAGCACCTCCCCGGAGGTCTCCGGACCGACGGTGACCGCGGTGCTGCGTCGCGGTTATCGCTTCGGCGAGCGCGTGCTGCGCCCGGCGATGGTGGCGGTGACCGACCACGAGCCGGCCGGCGAGGCCCAGTCCGGTGAGTCGGAGTCCGGCGAGTCCACCGAACAAGAGTGATCGGCGGCGGAAGGAGGAGCGTCCGGTGAGCGCCAGGGAATGGCTTGACAAGGATTTCTACGCCGAGCTGGGCGTCTCCTCCGATGCTTCGAGCGACGAGATCAAGAAGGCCTACCGGAAGCTGGCCAGGGAGAACCATCCCGACGCCAACCCCGGTGACACCAAGGCCGAGGCCAAGTTCAAGGCCGTCTCGGAAGCGTACGGAGTGCTGTCGGACTCGGAGAAGCGCAAGCAGTACGACGAGGCCCGTCGGCTGTTCGGCTCCGGCGGGTTCGGCGGCGGCCAGGGCGGCTTCGGCGGCGGCGGGTTCGGCGGTCCCGGGTCCGGCGGGTTCGACATCGGCGACCTGTTCGGCGGTGCGCAGCAGCCCGGCGGAGCCGGCGGTCTGGGCGACCTGTTCGGCGGGTTGTTCGGCAACCGGCGCCCCGGCGGCGCGGGTGGCGCGACCACGGCCAACCGGCCGCGGCGCGGCGCCGACGTGGAGACCGAGGTGCGCATCGACTTCACCGAAGCGGTGCGCGGGGCCACGGTGCCGCTGCGGCTGTCCAGCCCGGCCACCTGCCAGACCTGCCAGGGTTCCGGCGCCAAGCCGGGCACCCGGCCGCGCACCTGCAGCACCTGCGGTGGCGGTGGGCTGGTCACCCGCAACCAGGGCGCCTTCGCGTTCAGCGAGCCCTGCCCGGACTGCCGGGGCAGCGGCAAGCTGATCGACAGCCCGTGCGCGGACTGCGCGGGCGAGGGCGTGGCCACCCGCAGCCGCACGCTGACCGTGCGGGTGCCCGCCGGGGTCGACGACGGCCAGCGGATCCGGTTGGCCGGTCAGGGCGAGCCCGGCAAGAACGGAGCGCCCGCCGGTGACCTGTTCGTCGTGGTGCACGTCAACGGCCACCAGGTGTTCGGACGATCCGGTGATGATCTGACGATCGCGGTGCCGGTCACCTTCCCCGAGCTCGCCCTGGGAACTACGTTGACCGTGCCGACCCTGGACGGGAAGGTCTCGCTGAAGGTGCCCGCGGGCACCGCCAGCGGGCGGACCTTCCGGGTGCGCGGCAAGGGCGTGGCGAGGAAGAGCGGCAGCGGGGACCTCCGGGTCACGGTGCAGGTCGCGGTGCCGTCCAAGTTGGACGACGCGGCGGCCGAGGCGCTGGAGGCCTACCGGGCGGCCACGGCCGGCCACGATCCGCGCCGCGAGCTCAACGAGCTGCTCGGGAGGTAAGGGATGGTGCGCCGACCGGCCGACGCCGGGATGGGGATGACGTTCCCGCCCGGTGCCAACGAGGAAACGCCGATGTTCGTGATCTCGGTGGCCGCGCAGCTGTCCGGGCTGCACGCGCAGACGCTGCGCAGCTACGACCGGCTCGGTCTGGTCTCGCCCGGGCGAACCCAGGCCGGCGGCAGGCGCTACTCGCTGCGGGACATCGCGCTGCTGCGCGAGGTCCAGCGGCTCTCCCAGGAGGAGGGCGTCAACCTGGCGGGCATCAAGCGCATCATCGACCTGGAGAACCAGGTCGACGCGCTGCGCGGCAAGGTCCAGGAGCTCACCGAGGAACTGGCCGCCGCGCACGCCGCCGCGGAGGCGGCCGCCGCCCAGGTGCACGCCTCCTACCGGCGCGACCTCGTCCCGGTCCGCCAGGAGACGGCCCTGGTCGTCTGGAAACCCGACCGCAAGCGGCGCTGAGCTCCAGCTCCTCCTCAACGAGACGTCCCCCTGCGCGCACTCGGCGCGCAGGGGGACGTCTCGTTGGCGGGCGTCTAGTCCAGGGTGAACGGGTCGTAGCGGATCCGGTCCAGCGAGGTGCCCGCGACGAGCATCTTGCTCACGGTGGCCCGGATCATGTTCGGCGACCCGGAGATGAGCACGTCCCAGTCCTCCCAGGCGCCGTAGCGGGAGACCACGTCGGCCAGCGTGCCGTGCTCCACCCCGTCGGCCTCCGGGTCCTCCTCCAGGACCGGGGTGATCGTCAGCCACGGGTTGTGCGAGGCGAGCCGCTGCAGGTGCTCCAGGTCGTAGAGGTCCTCGCGGGTGCGGCCGCCGTAGAACAGCTGGACCCGCGGGTTCTCGCCGTACTGGGCCAGCTCGTCGAGGATGGCGCGCATCGGGGTGATGCCGGTGCCGCCGGCGACCATGAGCACCTCGGAGGAGTTCTCCCGGTCGACGGTCAGCCTGCCCATCGGGGCGCCGATGCGCCACTGGTCGCCGGGGCGGGCGTGCCCGACCATGGCGCGGCTGACCCAGCCGCCCTCGACCGATCGGACGTGGAACTCCATGTACCCGTCCTCGTTCGGCGCGTTGGCCGGCGAGAGGTAGCGCCACAGCCGCGGCCGCTGCGGCACCTCGACGCTCACGTACTGGCCGGCCTCGTAGGGCACCGGGTGATCGGTCTGCACCCGGATCACCGCGACGTCCCAGCTCAGCCGCTCGTGCTGGATGACGTCGGCGGTGTACCAGGCGGGGCCGTCGTCGGCGGCGGCCGCTTCGGTCATCGCCGAGGCCATCACCGTGTAGCACTCCGCCCAGGCGCGCTCGACCTGGTCGGTCCAGGCGTCCCCGGCGTACTTCTTGATCGAGGCGAGCAGCGCGGTGCCCACCGCCTCGTAGTGCTGGTTGACCACCCCGAACTTGCGGTGGTCACGGCCGAGCTGGTGCAGGAACGGCAGCAGCTCGTCGGGCTTGTCGACCATCTGGATGACGTGCACCAGCGCCCGGAGCAGGCGGCTGCGCTGCACTTCCATGTTCGCCGCGAACAGGTCGCGCGTCTGCGGCGCGATGCTGAACAGCGTGCCGTAGAAGAACTTCGCCACCTCGTCGGCGTGCGGCTCGACCACGGCGAAGCTCTCGCGGATCAGGCGAACCATCTTGCTCACGCCGTCGTCGGCGGCGGAGCCGGAGTCGTTGGGCTCGTTCGGGGGCGGGCCTGGGCTCAGTACGGCGTTCGTCATGTTCGGGCGCAGTCTTCTCCACGTTGGCGGAAGCACTTCGGGTGTGGTGCACCGCTACCTGCAAACGTCCCCCGACACGGGTGGACCCTAACCCGAGTCTTGCAGGACGTCTGCCTTGATGGCACGTTTGAGTGTTTTCTAACTACTTCACGTAGATAATCCATCAGTCTCTCGGGGGAACCTAGTACCTATCGCTGTTACGACAGACGGGGACATGACACTGTGTTCCGCCGTGACCCCCGATCACACAACCCCGACAGGTGTGGCGCCAGCCGCCATGCTCGATCTGGAAATGGCCGAACCGTCGGAATCGCCGAAGGCGATCAGCCCGTTACGGAGCGGCACGACAGCCGGCGCCCCCGAAACGCCGCACGACCCGTTCGCCGGACGCCGACCCGCCCTACCCGGGTCGGCTGGCGAACACCTCCTCCAAGCCGCCTACGGCACCGAGAAGCGCGCCCGTCGCTTCTACGACGACCAGGTGCTGGACCGGCTCAACGACGAGATGCGCGAGTTCGTCGCGCGCATGGAGATGGCCTTCGTGGCCACCTCCGACAAGCACGGCGAGTGCGACGCGAGCCTGCGGGCCGGGCCGCCCGGCTTCATCGAGGTCCTCGACGAGCAGCACCTGTGCTACCCCGAGTACCGGGGCAACGGCGTGATGGCCAGCCTCGGCAACATCAGCGAGAACCCGCACGTCGGGATCCTGATGGTCGACTTCGTCACCGACCTGATCGGCCTGCACGTCAACGGCAAGGCCCGGATCGTCGAGGACGGCGACCTGCGGCAGATCTACCCGGCGCTGCCCTCGGAGTTCGACCGCGGCCGGACCCCGGAGCGCTGGGTGGTGGTCCAGGTCGAGGAGGCCTACATCCACTGCCGCAAGCACATCCCGCGGATGGTCCCGGTGCTGCGCCAGCGCAACTGGGGCACCGACGACACCAAGCGCAAGGGCGGCGACTACTTCGGCGCCAAGGGGCAGCCCCGCCCGTGGCACGAGGTGACCGCCTCGTCCTCCTGACGGGCTCCTGCCGCTCCGGATCGGCGCACCGCTGCCTAGAGTGGGGTGAAACGGACCGGGCGGCGGAGAGTTCTTTGAGCGAGCAGGACAACACGAGCGGCCCCTTCGACTCCGGCGACCCGGAGCGTCGGGAGGCCGCCGAGCAGGTCGAACGCGAGCTGGTGATGATGTTCCGCAACGCGCGGAACCTCTCGACCCAGGTCGCCGCCCTGGTGCACCCGGACCTCGACCCGGCCTCCTACACCTTGCTGCTGATGGTCGCCGCCGACGGCCCGCTGCGCGCCATGGACCTGGTCGAGCGCACCAGGTTGGACAAGTCCACCGTGTCCCGGCAGATCGCGACGCTGGTGGACCTGGCGCTGCTGGAGCGGGTTCCCGATCCCGATGACGGCCGGGCCCGCCTCATCCAGCTCTCCGATCTCGGCGCCGAGCGCCTGGACCAGGTCAGGGGGGAGCGCCGCAAGCACCTCAGCGGCCAGTTCGCGACCTGGAGCACCGAGGACCTGGCCGATCTCGCGCGCCTGCTGGGCAAGCTCAACGACCTGGGCTGACGCGCGGCTCCGCCGGAGCTGCCGGGTGATCGCGCCGGTTCGGCCCGGACGGCCTCCGGCCGGGCCTCCCCGGACGTGTGCCGGTGCTCACCCCACATGAAGTTGCGTGCTGCAACCAAACGGGGATAAGGTTGCGTTCAGCAACTAAAGGAATGGGCGCTCATGGGACCGACACCGGAGACCTGCGGCGAGCTGCTCCAGCCGCTCCGCGCGCTGCTGGGGCTCAAGCAGGTCGCACTGCAGAAGCGGCTCGAGGCCGACAACGTGCCCTACGCGGCATCCGGCCTGCTCACCGAGCTCGTCCACCGCGGCGAGAGCCGCGCGTCGGACCTCGCCCACCACCGCATCGTCGACGCGTCGGTGGTGAGCAGGCAGGTGGGGCAGCTGGAATCCGCCGGGCTGATCACCAGGCGCCCGGATCCCGCCGACAAGCGCGTCTCGCTGCTGCGCGCCACCGCCGAGGGCGAGCGAGCCGTCAGCGATCTCGAGCGGCGCAAGGCCGAGTGGATCGGCGAAGCGCTGCAGGACTGGGAGGACGCCGAGGTGCGCGAGCTCGCTCGGTTGCTCGACAGCGCGATGAACGACATCCGCCGTCGCACGATCCACGACGGGGTCTGCCCAGACCCCGCTAAGGGGGAAGGAACTCGATGACCAGCTCGACGGAGACGATGCCGCGGGCGTCGGCTCGCCCGAGCGCGCCGCACGAGTCGAGCGCAGAGCCGAAGATGTCGCACCGGCAGATCCTCGAGGCGATGTCCGGCCTGATGCTGGCGCTGTTGGTCGCCATCCTCAGCTCGACCATCGTGTCCAACGCGCTCCCGCGCATCATCGCCGACCTGCACGGCTCCCAGGGCCAGTACACGTGGGTGGTCACGGCGATGCTGCTGACCTCCACGGCCACCACGCCGCTGTGGGGCAAGCTCGCCGACCTGTTCAGCAAGAAGGTGCTGTACCAGCTGGCGATCACCATCTTCACCGTCGGCTCGGTGCTCGGCGGTTTCGCCCAGTCGATGGAGGCCCTGATCGGCTTCCGCGCCCTGCAGGGCATCGGCATGGGCGGTCTGCAGGCGCTGATCCAGGTCGTGATCGCCGCGATGGTCTCGCCGCGCGAGCGCGGCCGCTACAGCGGCTACATCGGCGCGACCTTCGCGGTGGCCACCGTCTCGGGCCCGCTGGTCGGCGGCGTCATCGTGGACACCCCGTGGCTCGGCTGGCGCTGGTGCTTCTGGGTCACCGTGCCCATCGCGGTGATCGCGTTCATCGTGCTCGGCCGCGTGCTCAAGCTGCCGGTGGTCAAGCGCGACATCAAGATCGACTGGTTCGGCGCGCTGTTCCTCGTCGGCGGCGTGAGCCTGCTGCTGATCTGGGTCTCGCTGGCGGGCAAGAGCTTCGACTGGCTCTCGCCGGAGACCGGCATGTTCGTCGGCGGCGGCGTGCTGGCGCTGCTGATCGCGGTGATCATCGAGTCCAAGCACCCCGAACCGATCGTCCCGCTGCGGATGTTCGCCAACCCGACGGTCACGATGGCCACCATCGGCACCGTCTCGGTCGGCACCGCGATGTTCGGCGGCGCGGTCTTCCTGGGCCAGTACTTCCAGATCGCGCGCGGCTTCACGCCCACCCACGCGGGCCTGATGACCCTGCCGATGGTCACCGGGTTGTTCCTGTCCTCGACGATCTCGGGGCAGATCATCTCCAGGGTCACCGGCAAGATCAAGCCGTTCCTGCTGCTGGGCTCGGTCGTGATGCTCGCCGGCATGGGGCTGCTGAGCACCATCGACCACGACACGGACCTCGTGCTGGTCGGGATCTACCTGTTCCTGATGGGCAGCGGCGTCGGCATGCTGATGCAGAACCTCGTGCTGGCGGTGCAGAACGCCTCGTCGTCGAAGAACATGGGCGCGACCACCTCGGTGGTCACCTTCTTCCGCACCCTCGGCGGCTCCTCCGGCGTGTCGGTGCTCGGCGCGGTGCTGGCCATGCGGGTCGAGGAGTACGTCAAGGAGGGCCTGGCGGGCATCCCGGGCGCCGCGCAGGCGATGAGCTCCGGCGGCGGGACGAGCGACCTCGACGTCGGCGCCCTGCCCGGCCCGATCCAGACGATCGTGCGCGGGGCCTACGGAGACGCGATCGGCGACATCTTCTTCATCTCGGCGTGCGTCGCGGTGGTCACCCTGATCACGGCGCTGTTCATCCGGGAGAGCCCGCTGCGCACGACCGTGGAGAGCAACGAGGAACTGGAGGAGGCGGGCGTGGCCGCGCGCGAGGAATCGACGAACTCCCCGGCCGGGGAACCGGCCGAGGTCAACGGCGCCCCGGTGCCGGGCGCGCCGATCGAACAGCTCCCGCCGGTCAACGGCCGGATCGTGGGCGACCTCGGCGAGCCCGGCGGCGGTCGCGTGGTGCACGGCGTCGTGCGGGACTCGGTGGGCACCCCGGTGCCGGGAGTCGTGCTCACGCTCACCGACGCCAGGGGGCGCCAGGTCGAGCGCGCCCGCACCGACTCCGACGGCGCCTACCGGGTGGCGGTCGCCGACGGCGGCAGCTACGTGCTCATCGCCTCCGGCGGCAGCTACCAGCCGACCGCCTCGATGGTCGCGGTCGGCGACGGGCCGGTGCGCCACGACGTGCAGCTGCTCGGGGCCGGACAGCTCGCCGGCCGGGTGCACAACAACGGCACCGGGATCGTCGGCGCGATGGTGGTGCTCACCGACGTGCGCGGCGAGGTGGTGGCCACCGAGGCCAGCGGCACCCACGGCGAGTACTCCTTCGCCGACCTGGTCGGCGGCTCCTACGCGCTGACCGTCACCGCCAACGGCTACCGACCGGTGGCCACCCCGGTGACCGTCACCGACGGCGAGCAGGTCGAGCTGGACGTGGCCCTGCAGGCGGGGGCCGAGCTCTCCGGCGTGATCCGCTCGGCCAACCTCGGCGTGGCGGTGCCCGACGCGCGGGTGACGCTGCTGGACGCCACGGGTGCCGTGGTCGGCGCGGCCACCACCGACGTCGACGGCCGGTACCACTTCACCGACCTGCCCGACGGCGAGTTCACCGTGATCGCCACCGGCTACCCGCCGGTCGCCACGTCCCTGCGGCTGGCGGGGCAGGAGAACACCCAAGACGTAGAACTCGGCTACCCGGAGGTGTAGTACGAGTCCGAACTCGCCTGGATCGGCGTGCGGGTGGCGGAACCTGAGGCGCCGCGCGGCTGCGGGATCCGCTCCTTGAGCAGTTCACCTGCGCGCGGCGTCGCGGCCGTCCTCGCCACGCGGCGCCTCAGAACGGCGGCGGTGCCGGTTGCTGGGGTGGGCTGACGCCTTCGCCGTTGCGGGTCGTTCGGGTTCGTCGCGGTTCGGGTCTCGGTCTCGCCTCTCGCAGAGCGCGGAGATCGGGATCTCGCTTCCGCGTGGTCGAAGACGGGACAAGGAGTTTCTTCAGATGGATTCACAGGGGGCGGGTGTGCAGGTCGGGACCGGGGCCGTGACCGCGGTGGTGCGGGGTGCGGACGGTTGGCCGGTGGCCGAGGCGGTGCTGACGCTCATCGACGCCGGCGGGGCGCAGGCGGCCCGGGCCCAGGGGGACGGCAGCGGGTCGATCGCGGCCACCGGGCTGCGGGGCGGCGCGTACACCGCGATCGTGACCGCGGTCGGCCACGAGCCGCTGGCGCGCACCGCGGTGGTGCGCGACGGCTCCGCGGCCGACCTCGGCGAGGTCGAGCTGCGGCGCGTCGGCGGGGCGGACCTGCCCGCGCCGGGGCTGTGGCGCATCGACCCGGTGCACTCCTCGATCCAGGTGACCGCCAAGCACCTGGGCATCAGCAGCGTCCACGGCCGGTTCAACGACTTCTCCGGCGAGGTCCGCATCGCCAACCCGGTGGAGTCCTCGCAGGTCGAAGCGCGGATCGTGGCGTCCAGCGTGGACACCGGGAACTCGATGCGCGATGACCACCTGCGCGCCGCCGACTTCCTCGACGTCGAGCAGCACCCGGAGATCACCTTCCGCTCCACCGGTCTGCGCAGCCGGGGCGGCGACCGCTGGGACCTCTCCGGCGACCTCGCGCTGTGCGGAGTCACCAGGCCGGTCGTGCTGGACACCCAGTTCGGCGGGGTGGGGCCGGACCCGTGGGGCGGCACCCGCGCTTCGGCCGCGGCCACCGCGCAGCTGCGCCGCGACGACTTCGCGATGACCTTCAACCAGGCCCTGCAGACCGGCATCGCCGCGGTCGGCACCACGTTGAAGGTCGCCATCGACATCCAGGCCGTCCGCCAGGACTGACGGGGGCCTCGCCCGGCGAGCGGGCCCGGAAGACGACGAGCCGTGCGCACCGTCGGGGGTGCGCACGGCTCGTCCGCGTTCCGGTCGCAGCGGTCAGCTCTTGTCGACCTTCTGCACCTCGCCGCTGCGCAGCTTCGCCTTGTACGAGGCCAGCTCCTCCTTGACCTTCGGGATCATGATGTAGAGCCCGATGATGTTGAACAGGGCCAGCAGGAACATCACCGCGCTGGTGAAGTCGAACACCGAGGTCATGGTCAGCACCGAGCCGACGATGACGAACAGGCAGAACACCAGGTTGTAGATCTGGAAGCTCGCCTTGCTGTTGCCGAAGAGGAACAGCCAGGCGCGCTGGCCGTAGTAGCCCCATGTGATCAGCGTGGAGATCGCGAACAGCACCACGGCCACGGTCAGCACGTAGGGGAACCAGGGCAGCGCGGTGGAGAACGCGTCCGAGGTGACGGTCACGCCGTCCGGCTCCTCACCGCCGCCGATCACCGTCTGCTGGCCCTGCACCCAGATCTGCGGCCGCGCGATGACGATGGTCAGCGCGGTCATGGTGCAGACCACGACGGTGTCGATGAACGGCTCGAGCAGGGCGACCAGGCCCTCGGTGGCCGGGTGGTTGGTGCGCACCGCCGAGTGCGCGATCGGCGCCGAACCCAGGCCCGCCTCGTTGGAGAACACCGCGCGCTGGAACCCGATGATCAGCACGCCGACCAGACCGCCGAAGCCGGCCTCCGGGGTGAAGGCGCCGCTGATGATCGTGCTCACCGCGTCCGGCACGGCGGTGACGTTGGCGAGGATCACGAACAGGCAGGCCAGGATGTAGATGACCGCCATCGCGGGGACCAGGCGGCTGGTGACCTTGCCGATGGACTTGATGCCGCCGAAGACGACCAGGCCGACGATGATGGCCAGCACGATGCCGAAGCCCAGCGCCGCGCCGTCGGAGCCGAGCAGGCCGTTGTCGCCGCCGGTGACGTCGCGCAGCTGCGCGAAGGCCTGGTTGGCCTGGAACATGTTCCCGCCGCCGATGCCGAACAGCAGAATGGTGATCGCCGACAGCACCGCCAGGGTCTTGCCCAGGCCCCGGCCGAAGGCGTTGTTGAGCACGTCCGGGATGCCGGTCCGCAGGTAGTGCATCGGGCCGCCGTGCACGACGCCGCCCTCGTCGATGTGCCGGTACTTCACGCCGAGGGTGCACTCGACGAACTTGGTGGCCATGCCGAGCAGGCCGCACAGGATCATCCAGAACGTGGCACCTGCGCCACCGATGGTCACGGCCACGCCGACACCGGCGATGTTGCCCAGACCGACGGTGCCGGAAAGCGCCGAGGACAGCGCTTGGAAGTGGTTGATCTCGCCGGGTTCGGAGCTGTCGGTGTACTTCCCGCGAACCAGGTCGACGGAGAGCTTGAAGTTCCGGAACTGGACGAAGCCGAAGACCACGGTGAAGACGGTGGCGGCGAGCACCAGCCAGGCCACGATCCAGGGGAACGACACGCCAGCGATGCTGATCTCGGCGAAGACGACTTCGTTGACCCAAGTCGTGATCGGATCGAAGAAGATGTTGATGGAGTTCTCGATGGTGCCGAAAACCCCACCTTCAGCCGCCAGGACGATTTGCCCGTCGGGCGGTGAGGCGTTTGCGAGGATGGCGGTGTTCATAACGCAATAGCTAAAACGAGTGCCCGAGGTGAACACAAGCTGTACGCGTAACAATTGGTAAAAGGGCCGCCCGATTCGTTACCTCGTGTATTGGTTCCGTGTGAATACGGTGAAAGCTCGACTCCTCCAAGTTGAGCGGAACAAGCTCAACTTTCCTGTCGTTGGGTGGGTAGGAAGCGGTGCCCTGGGAGAGGATGGGGTGGCACCGCCCACGGCACGAGGTGAGGAATGGACGCGTTCAACCCGACCACGAAGACCCAGCAGGCGATCTCGTCCGCGGTGCAGGCCGCGACCATGGCGGGCAACCCCGACGTCGGCCCCGCGCACCTGCTCGGCGCGCTGCTCGCGCAGGGCGACGGCCTGACCGCGCCGCTGCTCGGCGCCGTCGGCGCCGAGCCCGCCGAGGTGCGGCGCGAGGTGGAATCCCTGGCCAACGTGCTGCCCGCGGCAACCGGATCCACCGTGAGCAGCCCGCAGCTGTCCCGCGAGGCGGTGCGGGCGCTCACCCGAGGCCAGCAGCTGGCCACCGAGATGGGCGATGACTACGTCTCCACCGAACACCTGCTGGTCGGCCTGGCGACCGAGGGCGGCCGGGTCGCCGACCTGCTGCGCAAGCACGGTGCGACGCCGGAGGCCCTGCAGGAGGCGTTCGCGCAGGTGCGCGGGTCCGCGCGGGTGTCCAGCCCGGACCCGGAGGGCACCTACCAAGCGCTGCAGAAGTACGGGCAGGACCTCACCGAGCGGGCCCGCTCCGGCGAGCTCGACCCGGTGATCGGCCGGGACACCGAGATCCGGCGCGTGGTGCAGGTGCTGTCCCGGCGCACCAAGAACAACCCGGTGCTCATCGGCGAGCCCGGCGTGGGCAAGACCGCCATCGTGGAGGGCCTCGCGCAGCGCGTCGTGGCCGGTGACGTGCCCGACTCGCTGCGCGGCAAGCGCGTGATCGCGCTGGACCTGGGCTCGATGGTGGCCGGGGCGAAGTACCGCGGCGAGTTCGAGGAGCGGCTCAAGGCCGTGCTCAAGGAGATCACCGACTCCGCGGGCGAGGTCATCACCTTCATCGACGAGCTGCACACCATCGTGGGCGCGGGCGCCACCGGCGAGGGCGCGATGGACGCCGGCAACATGATCAAGCCGATGCTCGCCCGCGGTGAGCTGCGCATGGTCGGCGCGACCACGCTCGACGAGTACCGCGAGCACATCGAGACCGACGCCGCGCTGGAGCGCCGGTTCCAGCAGGTCCTGGTCGGCGAGCCCTCCACCGAGGACGCGGTGGCGATCCTGCGCGGGCTCAAGGAGCGCTACGAGGTGCACCACGGCGTGCGCATCACCGACGGCGCCCTGGTGGCCGCGGCGACGCTGTCGGACCGCTACATCACGGCCCGGTTCCTGCCGGACAAGGCGATCGACCTGGTCGACGAGGCGGCCTCCCGGCTGCGCATGGAGATCGACTCCCGCCCGGTGGAGATCGACGAGGTGGAGCGCGCGGTGCGCCGCCTGGAGATCGAGGAGATGGCGCTGGCCAAGGAGTCCGACCCGGCCTCGGCCGAGCGGCTGGCCGCGCTGCGCGCCGAGCTCGCCGACAAGCGCGAGCGGCTCTCCGAGCTCACCGCGCGCTGGCAGCGGGAGAAGACCTCCATCGACGCCGTCCGCGACCTCAAGACCCAGCTCGAACAGCTGCGCGGCGAATCCGACCGGGCCGAGCGGGACGGCGATCTGGGCAAGGCCGCCGAGCTGCGCTACGGGCGCATCCCGGCGCTGGAGAAGGAGCTGGCCAGCGCCACCGAGGCGCAGGCCGAGCGCAAGGCGATGCTGCAGGAGGAGGTCACCGCCGACGACGTGGCCGACGTGGTCAGCTCCTGGACCGGCATCCCGGCGGGTCGCCTGATGGAGGGCGAGACGCAGAAGCTGCTGCGCATGGAGGACGAGCTCGGCGCGCGGGTGGTCGGTCAGGGCGAGGCGGTGCGGTCGGTCTCCGACGCCGTGCGCCGCACCCGCGCCGGGATCGCCGACCCCGACCGGCCGACCGGGTCGTTCCTGTTCCTGGGGCCGACCGGTGTGGGCAAGACCGAGCTGGCCAAGGCGCTGGCGGAGTTCCTGTTCGACGACGAGCGGGCGATGATCCGCATCGACATGAGCGAGTACTCCGAGAAGCACTCGGTGGCCCGCCTGGTCGGCGCGCCGCCCGGCTACATCGGCCACGACCAGGGCGGTCAGCTCACCGAGTCGGTGCGCAGGCGGCCCTACTCCGTGGTGCTCCTCGACGAGGTGGAGAAGGCGCACGCCGACGTCTTCGACGTGCTGCTGCAGGTCCTCGACGACGGGCGGCTCACCGACGGCCAGGGCCGCACGGTGGACTTCCGCAACACCATCCTGGTGCTGACCTCCAACCTCGGCTCGCAGGCGATGGCCGACCCGGCGCTGGACGAGCGGGGCAGGGAGGACGCGGTCATGGCGG
Source organism: Saccharopolyspora griseoalba (assembly GCF_042665275.1). NCBI lineage: Bacteria > Bacillati > Actinomycetota > Actinomycetes > Pseudonocardiales > Pseudonocardiaceae > Saccharopolyspora > Saccharopolyspora griseoalba. Next base: position 28,079 of record NZ_JBHTCJ010000018.1, read on the forward strand.
TGGTGCGCGGGCACTTCAAGCCGGAGTTCCTCAACCGGCTCGACGACGTGGTGGTCTTCGGCCAGCTCAGCACCGAGGAGCTGACCTCGATCGTGGACATCCAGGTCGACCGGCTGGCGCAGCGCCTGGCGCAGCGGCGGCTGACCCTCGACGTGCGGCCCGCCGCCCGCGACTGGCTCGCGCTCAACGGCTTCGACCCGGTCTACGGCGCCCGGCCGCTGCGGCGGTTGGTGCAGTCGGCCATCGGCGACCAGCTCGCGCGCGAACTCCTCGGCGGGGAGATCCGGGAAGGCGACAAGGTCACCGTCGACGTCAACGACGAAAACGACGGTCTGATCGTCGGGGCCGGCTGAGTCGTTCCATTTACGGAATGGTGCGGCGGGCATCTTCTCTCGCAGATGCCCGCCGCACCGAAAATTAGTTTCAGGAAGGAACGTCGAACCGGAGAGAATACAGCAGTCCGGTTCGAAAATCAGCACCGAAAAGGATCGGATTTCACCGAGTTCTGAGCGTGGCCAGACCCGCGACCGCCGCGAACGCGGCAGCGGCGATCGCGAACGTCACCGTGGCCGTGGTCAGGTCGGTCAGCGTGCTCAGCACGCCGAGCGCGATCGCGGGCACCGAGGCCGACAGGTAGGCCACCACGTAGATCATCGCCGCGGTGCCCGCCCGCTGGTGCGGGGCGGCCAGCGAGGTGAGCATCCGGAAGCCGCCCATGAACATCAGGCCCCAGCCCAGGCCCAGCAGCGCCGAGGAGCCGAAGAACAGCCCGGCGCTGCCACCCGGCACCGAGAGCGCCACGCCGACCAGCGAGACGATCATCAGCGCCGAGGCCACCCGCACCGCGCGCTGCCCTGACCAGCCGGACAGCAGGCCCTGCGCGACGCCGCCGACCCCGGCCACGACCGCGATCGGCAGCCCGCCGACGAGGTTCGGCATCGCCGAGACCATGCCGCGGGCCACCGAGGGCGCCAGCGACATGAACATGCCGCCGACCGTCCAGGAGGCGGTCAGCGTGGTGGCCAGCAGCGCGAACCGCACCCCGTGCCCCTCCGGGACGACCGGGCGCTTCGGGCGCAGCGCCTCGCCCAGCGGCCGGATCTCGGCCACCGGCTCGGGCATCAGCGCCACCAGCGGCAGCGCCACCACGAACGCCGCCGCCAGCAGCAGGTAGCTGGTCAGCGTCGGGCCGGGCACGAACTGGACCAGGACCCCGGCCAGCAGCGATCCACCGGACAGGCCCAGCGAGGCGGCCATGCCGTTGACCAGCGAACCGAGCGTCGAGCCCGGTCGCTGGAAGTCCAGCAGCGCGCCGCTGAACGCGCCGGTCGCCGCGCCGGTGGCGATGCCCTGGAGCGCGCGGCCGACGAACAGCCAGGCCGTGCCCGGGGCGAAGGCCAGCACGAGCACGGCGGCCAGCTGGACGACCAGCGAGACCAGCAGCACCGGTCGCCTGCCGATGTGATCGGACAGCGAGCCCACCAGCAGCAGCGCGGCCAGGATCGCCACCGAGTAGATGGCGAAGACCTCGGTGAGCACCGTGTTGGAGAAGCCCCAGCGCTGCTGGTACAGCGAGTACATCGGGGACGGCGCGGTGGAGGCCATCAGGAACAGGGCGTAGAGACCGCCGATGACCCAGAACGAGGTCGTCCGGGACAGGCTTCGCGAGCGCAGCGGAGTTCGGGGGCGAACCAGTTGGGTGGTCATGCTTCCTCAAGCCTCGGGTTCCGGAGTCTGCCCACTCGAACCGCTTAGCCATACGAACCATTCCGCCGCCCGCGCGCGCAGTGGTCGGGCTCACCGCCGGGGCGCGGCCGGTCGGACAAACCCGGCTAGTCGGCGGGCGTGCGCGCGGCGGCGGGCGCTCGCGAGGCAAGGTCAACCGATTGAGATCGGTGGCCGATCTTCGAAGTCCGGGATCTTCGGACTACCCTGCGCTGTGTGGGCATACCTGCGTGGCTCTGGTTCCTCGTCGCGGTCGTCGCCATCGGTGCGGGCGTGGCGCTGCTGATCGTCGACAAGTCGCAGCGCACCTCCAACAACCGGGAGCGACGACGGTGGGCGTCGCTGCGCGGCTGGCAGTTCGCCGAGGTCGACCGCGTGCTGCCGACGCGCTGGGAGCACGGCGTGCTCGCCCAGTTCGGCGGCGTCACCGCGACCGACGTGGTGGCCGGTTCGACCTTCACCGCCGACGGCCGCCGTCAGGTCTACGTGCTCGACCTCGACGCGAGCGGCAAGTCCGCCGCGGTCCTGGTCGGCATCCGCTGCCGTCGCACCGCGCCGGCCACCGTCGAGCTGTGGCTGCCGGACGTGCCGGTGCCGCAGGACTCCCAGCTCGACCTGCTCGGCCCGGTCGGCTCCCGGTACGCCTTCGTCAGCGAGGTCGCCGCCGCGCGCCCGCTGGTGTCCCCCGATCTGGTCGACGCCGTCGAGGAGATCGGCGAGGACATCACCGTGGTGTGGCTGGAGAACGACTGGGTGCTCGCCGCGCTGCACCCCGCCGACGCCGACCCGGCGCGCCTGGAGCGGCTGCTGCGCGACCTCGGCGACCTCGCCGACCTGATCGACCCCTTCGACTCCGACCCCAACGAGCCCCGGGACGGGGCGGGCGCACCGGACGAGATCGAGACCGACGTGGAAGCCGAGCACTCCTCGGAGCGGCTCAGCTGAAGCCCGGCCGTCGGCCCCGCCCAGCGGGCGCGAGGTAGGTTCGGACCATGCCTACCGCACTCGTAACCGGCGCCACGGCGGGCATCGGCCGCGCCTTCGCGCGCCGCCTTGCCGCCGAGGGCCACGACGTGGTCCTGGTCGCCCGCGACTCCGAGCGGCTCGCCGAGCTCGCCGACCGGCTGCAGACCCGGCACAACGTGCGGACCGAGGTGCTGGCCGCCGACCTGGCCGACCCGGAGCAGCGGGCGCGGGTCGAGCGGCGCGTCGCCGACGCGGACAACCCGGTGGACGTGCTGATCAACAACGCCGGCTTCGGCACCAACCGGCCGTTCTGGGAGCTGCCCGCCGAGGAGCTGCAGCAGCAGCTCGACGTCAACGTCGCCGCGGTGCTGGCGCTGACCCGCGCGGCGGTGCCCGGGATGCGCGAGCGCGGGCGCGGGGACGTGCTCAACGTCTCCAGCGTCGCCGGGTTCTTCTCCGTCTCCGGCTCCACCTACTCGGCGACCAAGGCCTACGTGACCGCGCTGTCCGAGGGGCTCAACACCACGCTGCACGGCTCCGGCGTGCGGGTCATGGCGCTGTGCCCCGGCTTCACCCAGACCGAGTTCCACCAGCGCGCCGGGCTGGAGATGGGCAAGCTGCCGCGCGCGTTCTGGCTGCAGGCCGACCAGGTCGTGCACGAGTCTCTGGCCGACCTGCGCGCGGGCAAGGCGGTGTCGGTCCCCGGCGTGCAGTACAAGGCGCTGGTCGCGCTCGGCAGGCTGGTGCCCAAGTCGCTCCAGCGCGCCATCGTCACCCGGACGGTGCCGGGCCGCACCTGAGCGGGAAGTATCCTCGAACCTCGTGGACGAACAGCAGCGCTTGAAGCTCGCCGGCCTGGTGACCGAGCTGGCCGTGGTGCACGGCCGGGTCACCCTGTCCTCCGGCAAGGAGGCCGACTACTACGTCGATCTGCGCCGGGCGACCCTGCACCACGAGGCCGCACCGCTGATCGGCGCGCTGCTGCGGCAGCTCACCGCCGACTGGGACTACACCGCCGTCGGCGGGCTGACCCTGGGCGCCGACCCGGTCGCCGCCGCGATGCTGCACGCGGCGGGATCCCCGCTGGACAGCTTCGTGGTCCGCAAGTCGGCCAAGGCGCACGGCATGCAGCGCCAGATCGAGGGGCCGGACGTCACCGGCCGCCGGGTGCTGGCCGTGGAGGACACCTCGACGACCGGCGGCAGCGTGCTCACCGCCGTCGAGGCGCTGCGCGAGGCCGGTGCCGAGGTCGCGGGCGTGGCCACCGTGGTCGACCGGGACACCGGGGCGCGCGAGGCCATCGAGGCCGAGGGGCTGGCCTACCGGTCCCTGCTCGGGCTGGCCGACCTCGGCCTGGGATGAGCGACGACGTCGGGCCCACCGAGTGGGGCACCAGCGTCGGCGTCGGCCCGTGGGAGGGCGCCTGGCCGACCGATGAGCGCTACGACCCGGAGCTGCTCGAGCACGGCGACCGGCGCAACGTGGTCGACCACTACCGGTACTGGCGGCGCGAGGCGATCGTGGCCGACCTGGACACCCGGCGGCACGACTTCCACGTCGCCATCGAGAACTTCCAGCACGACCACAACATCGGCACCGTGGTGCGCACCGCGAACGCCTTCGCGGCCCGCGGCGTGCACATCGTCGGGCGGCGGCGCTGGAACCGGCGCGGCGCCATGGTCACCGACCGCTACCAGCACGTGCACCACCACCCGGACGTCGAGTCGCTGGTGGCCTGGGCGCGCGCGGAGGGGCTGGCCGTCGTGGCGGTGGACAACACCCCCGGCGCCGAGCCCGTGGAGCGGGCCGCGCTGCCGCCGCGCTGCGTGCTGCTGTTCGGCCAGGAGGGGCCGGGCATCAGCGACGACTCGCGCGGCGGCGCCGACCAGGTGGTCTCCATCGCGCAGTTCGGCAGCACCCGGAGCATCAACGCCGGCGTCGCGGCGGGCATCGTCATGCACACCTGGGTCCAGCAGCACGCCGACCTCGCCAACGCCTGGTGACGGTCTCGGTCGAACTGCGCCCCGGCACGACGAAGGCCGGCGCTCCTGCGGTGCGCCGGCCTTCGGTGGTCCGTCGGGTCAGGCCGCTTCGCGGGCCTTCGCGCGGCGTCCCTTGACGTACTCGATCACGATCGGGATCACCGAGACGATCACGATGACGATCGCCATCGCCTCGATGTTGTTCTTGATCCACGGGATGTTGCCGAGGAAGAAGCCCATCAGCGTCATGCTGCAGATCCAGGCGATGCCGCCGATGAGCGAGTAGCTGAAGAACTTCCTCTGATCCATCTGCCCGACGCCGGCCACCGCCGTGATGAAGGTGCGCACGATCGGCACGAAGCGGGCCAGGATGATCGCCCGCGCGCCGTAGCGCTCGAAGAACTCGTGGGTCTTGTCCACGTGCTCCTTCTTGAACACCTTCGAGTCCGGTTTGTTGAACAGCGCCGGTCCTGCCTTGCGCCCGATCCAGTAGCCGGTCACGTTGCCGACGAACGCGCAGATCGTGAGGATCAGGCAGGCCGCCCAGACCGGCGTGTCGATCGCGCCGGAGGCGATCATCAGGCCGGTCACGAACAGCAGCGAGTCACCGGGCAGGAAGAAGCCGATGAGCAGGCCGCACTCGGCGAAGATGATCAGGCTGACGCCGATCATCGCGAACGGGCCCAGGGAGGTAACGATGTGCTCCGGGTCCAGCCACTTGGGCAGCAGAGCGAGCGCAGGGGCCGCGGTGTTCGCCATCGCGGTCAATTGGGTCGTCACGGTTGCCAACGGTACCGAAGCCGAGCGGGCCGCGACCTCCGGGCGACCACCTGGGTGATCGCGCTGCGCACAGGAGTGATCACCCGGCGGCGAACGCCGGGCGTCCACGGGGCGTGGCGACCACTCGATCCGGGGGTCGGGTTCAGCCCAACGGGTAGAGCACGGTGACACCCGCCGCGGTCGCCCCGGCCAGCAGCCCGAGCAGCGCGGCGAGCGCCAGCCACGAGGCCGGCCCGGGTCCCCGCGGGGCCGCGAAGCGCTGGGTGCCGGACCGTCCCCCGGCCCGCGCCCGCAGCGCGGCGTGCAGCACGGCCTCGGGGTCACGCTCCATCCCCCGACCCTAACCAGCGATGATCTTCGACGGCCGCGCTTTCACCCCAACGAGTCCCCGGCGGGCCGGGCGGCGCTCCGCCCGGTCAGGGCAGCGGTGCGCCCGCGCGGAGGACTTCGCGGAGATCGAGGTCCTCGTCCAGGACGACCAGGTCGGCGGTGGCGCCGGGGCGGATCGCGCCCACCTGGTCGGACAGGCCGAGCAGGCGGGCCGGGTTGGTGGCGGTGGCCGCCGCGGCGGCGGGCACCGAGAGCCCGCAGCTGCGGACCAGGTTGGCGAACGCGGCGTCCATGGTCAGCGTGCTGCCCGCCAGCGACCCGTCGGACAGCCGCGGCTCGCCGTCGGCGACCGTGACCGGCAGCGCGCCGAGCTCGTAGGTGCCGTCACCCGCGCCGGTCGCGCTGATCGCGTCGGTGACCAGCAGCGTCCGGTCGATGCCGGCGTGCTCGGCGGCCAGCCGGGCCACCGTGGGGTGCAGGTGCACCAGGTCGCAGATCAGCTCCACGCTGACCCGCTCGTCGTCCAGCAGCTCCCCGACCGGTCCCGGTTCCCGGTGGTGCAGCGGCCGCATCCCGTTGAACAGGTGGGTGGCCACGGTGGCGCCCGCCTCCACCGCGGCGGCGACCTGGTCGGCGACCGCGTCGGTGTGCCCGACCGCGGCGATCACCCCGGCCGCGGTCAGCTGCCGCACGGCCTCGCGGGAACCGGGCAGCTCGGGAGCGAGCGTGACCATCCGCACCGCGCCCCGCCCGGCCTCCAGCAGCTGGGCCACCGAATCCGCGTCCGGCGCGGCCAGCGCGCCGGGGTCGTGCGCGCCGCAGCGCGCGTGCGACAGGAAGGGCCCCTCCAGGTGGATGCCCGCCAGCAGGCCCTCGCCGACCAGGTCGGCGAGGTTGCCGATCTGCTTGACCAGCTCCGGCAGCGGAGCGCTGACGAGGCTGCCCAGCATCGTGGTGGTGCCGTGCGCGCGGTGGAAGTCCACGGCCGCGCGGGTCTGGGCGGGCTCCAGCGCGGTGAACGAGCCCCCGCCGCCGCCGTGGCAGTGGATGTCGACGAACCCGGGCACCAGCCAGCACCCGTCGATGTCCCGCGCCGGACCGCCGGGGGCCGCCCCGCCGCCGACCTCGGCGATCTTGCCGTCCGACACCCGCACCCAGCCGGGGTCGAGCACGCCCTCGGGGGTGACCACGCGCGCGCCGGTGAGGAACAGTTCGGCAGTGTTCACACCTGCGATCCTCCGCCACCGAACCGCAGTGGTCTACACCAAAACGCCGTGTTCTTGCTCAATCCGGGGACGCTGGACCGGGCGAACCGCGCACCGGGCTCAGTTGCCCATCAGCTTCTGCAGCGCGGTCAGCGCGCGGCTGGCCGTGGACTTGACCGTGCCCTTCGACAGGCCGGTCGCCTCGGCGATCTCGGCCTCGGAGAGGTTGCCGTAGTAGCGCAGGACCAGCACCTCGCGCTGCCGCCGCGGCAGCTGGCCCAGCGCGTTGACCACGGCCTGGTGCTCGGCGGTGAGCATCGCCAGCGACTCCGCGGAGCGCGCGTTCGCCTGGTGCGGGGGCTCGTACTCGCGGGCGGTCTTGCGCCGCCGCAGCACCGAGCGGCTGCCGTTGACCACCGCGGTGCGCAGGTAGGCGACCGCCGCGCTCGCGTCGCGCAGCCCGGACCAGTTGCGGTACAGGCCGGTGAACGCCTCCTGGACGACGTCCTCGGCGGTGCTCGGGTCGTCCACCAGCAGGATGGCCAACCGGACCATCCGCATCCGCTGCTGCTTGTAGATGTCCTCCAGGTTCAGCGGCTGCGGGGCGGTGCGGCTCGCGCCGTCGAGCTTGCGCAGCGTCCCCAGCGTCTGCTCCACGCTGCGCTCGACCCCCCGGGAATCCTCGCCCATGATCGTGCAACCTACCGGCTGTCGGGGGTCGCGCGGTGTGCGGCCGGGTAGCGTCGATACCGATCAGTGATCGAGTTGTGGAGGAAGAGCGACTCATGCCCAGGTTCGTTTTCGACATGGTCTACGGCGACGACGAGGAGCGGCGGCTGGCCGTGCGTCCCGCCCACCGGGAGTACGCCAAGGGGTTGGCGGAGCAGGGCAAGCTCCTCGCGGGCGGGCCGTTCACCGACGGCAAGGGCGCGCAGATCGTCTACGAGGCCGCCGACGAGGCCGAGGTGCGGGAGCTCGTCGCCAACGACCCCTACACCAAGGAGGGCGTGCTGGCCTCGACCTCCATCCGCCAGTGGGAGATCGTCACCGGGTCCTGGCCGCAGGGCGCGTGACGCGCTCCGCGCCGGCGCTCACCGCCGCGCCCCCGAACTGCCCTGGCGTCCGGGGCGCTGGCGTGTGAGGCTGTGCACAGGATCGATTTCTGAATCCTTTCGCGAGCTTGTTCGCGACACCCGCCTCGGGCAGTGTGACGCGAAAGAGTGGTGCCCGCCGAAAAACCCGCTGTCCGGGGGAATCGGGCACCTAGGATGCTGCGCGACTCGCGTCAACGAAGACCGAACTCCATCTGAGGAGGATGATCGATGCCCATCGCGACCCCCGAGGTCTACGCGGAGATGCTGGACCGGGCGAAGAAGGACGAATTCGCCTACCCGGCAATCAACGTGACCTCGTCGGAGACGCTCAACGCGGCGCTGCGCGGGTTCGCCGAGGCCGAGAGCGACGGCATCATCCAGGTCTCGACCGGTGGGTCCGAGTTCGCCTCGGGCACCAAGGTCAAGGACATGGTCACCGGGGCCACCGCCCTCGCCGAGTACGCGCACGTGGTCGCGGACAAGTACCCGGTGAACATCGCGCTGCACACCGACCACTGCCCGAAGGACAAGCTGGACGGCTTCGTCCGGCCGCTGCTGGAGATCAGCCAGGAGCGGGTGAACAAGGGGCAGAACCCGCTGTTCCAGTCGCACATGTGGGACGGCTCGGCCATCGACCTGGACGAGAACCTGCAGATCGCCCAGGAGCTGCTGGCGGCCTCGGCCAAGGCCAAGATCATCCTGGAGCTGGAGGTCGGCGTGGTCGGCGGCGAGGAGGACGGCGTCGCCAACGACATCAACGAGAAGCTCTACACCGCCCCGGGCGACTACATCAAGACGGTGGACGCGCTGGGCACCGGCGAGAAGGGCCGCTACCTGCTGGCCGCGACCTTCGGCAACGTGCACGGCGTGTACAAGCCGGGCAACGTCAAGCTGCGCCCGGAGATCCTCAAGCAGGGCCAGGAGGTCGTCACCGAGAAGCTGGGCCTGCCCTCCGGGTCAAAGCCCTTCGACCTGGTCTTCCACGGCGGTTCGGGCTCGCTGCTGGAGGAGATCCACGAGGCGGTCTCCTACGGCGTGATCAAGATGAACATCGACACCGACACGCAGTACGCGTTCACCCGGCCCATCGCGGACCACATGATGCGCAACTACGACGGCGTGCTGAAGGTCGACGGCGAGGTCGGCAACAAGAAGACCTACGACCCGCGCAGCTACCTCAAGGTCGCCGAGCAGGCCATGGCCGAGCGCGTCGTCCAGGGCTGCCAGGTGCTCAAGAGCGAGGGCAAGAAGCTCTGAGCTGACCCCGCGCCCGTTCGCCAGGAGTCCCCGGCGCGCACCGAGCGCCGGGGACTCCTCGCGTCGCGGGCACCGCGACGCCCGAGCCCGAGACCTGGAAGCATGGTGGACATGTCGAGGAACCTGTTGGAACCGCCGGAAACGCAGCTGCCGGAGAACCCCGAGGCGCAGAGCGCGCTGGACGCGGGCACCGATCCCGCCGAGGTCGCCGCGCAGCACCCCGCCTTCAGCGCCGCGTGGGCGGCGCTGGCGCAGCGGGCGCTCGACTCCGGTGAGTACATCGCCGCCTACGCCTACGCCCGGACCGGTTACCACCGCGGGCTGGACGCCCTGCGCAAGGCCGGTTGGAAGGGGTTCGGCCCGGTGCCGTGGTCGCACGAGCCCAACCGCGGCGTGCTGCGCTCGATCGCCTCGCTGGCCAAGGCCGCTCGGGGCATCGGCGAGACCGAGGAGCACGACCGCTGCCGCCAGCTGCTGGAGGACAGCGACCCGGCCTCCCTGGAGGCGACCGGACTGGCCTGAGCCCGAGCCCTCTCTCATCAGAAGTCCCCAGGACGCGGAGCGCCCCGGGGACTTCTGATGAGAAAAGGCAACCACCACCGAGAGCCCGCAGGTCCGGTGGGCGATGATGTCCGGTGTGGGGCGGTTTCGCGAGGAGTTGAGCCGGCGGTTCCGGCGGTTGTTGCGCACCGGGGTGCCGATCGTGCAGTGCGCGGTGGCCGCGGGTCTGGCGTGGTTCCTGGCGCACCGCGTCGTCGGGCACGCCACGCCGTTCTTCGCGCCGATCGCGGCCGTGGTCTCGCTCGGCGTGTCGCTGGGCCAGCGGATGCGCCGGGCGCTGGAGCTGGTGGTCGGCGTCAGCATCGGCGTCGGGGTCGGCGACCTGCTGATCGCCTACATCGGCAGCGGCGCCTGGCAGATCACGCTCGTGGTGGCGCTGGCGATGAGCACCGCGGTGCTGCTGGACTCCGGCGGCGTGATCGTGCTGCAGGCCGCGTCCTCCTCGGTGCTGGTCGCGACGCTGCTGCCGCCGGCGTCGGCGGGCGGCCCGAACCGGATGATCGACGCCGCCATCGGCGGCCTGGTCGGGTTCGCGGTGGCCGCGCTGCTGCCCGCCAACCCGCTGGCGGTGGCGCACCGCAACGGCCGCGTCGTGCTGGGCGCGCTGGCCGACGCGCTGCGCGGGGTCGCCAGCGCGGTCGCGCACGCCGACGTCGAGGCCGCCGCGGACGTGCTGGCGCAGGCGCGCAAGAGCCAGAAGTCCGTGGAGGAGCTGCGGGTCGCGCTGGAGGGCGGCCGCGAGATCGCCCGCGTCGCGCCGATCCGCTGGCGCCGTCGCCGAGACCTGGACCGCTACGAGAACGCCGCGCCCCCGATCGACCGCGCGCTGCGCAACACCCGGGTGCTGGCGCGCCGCGCGCTCGCGGCGCTGCGCGACGGCGAACCCGTGCCCAGACCGCTGCCCGGCATGCTCGAGGAGCTCGCGGGCACCGTGGTGCTGCTGCGCGACGAGCTGGCCAGCGGCACCGATCCGCTGCAGGCCAGGGAGGCCGCGCGCTCGGTGGCCCGGCGCTCCACGGTGGAGATGCTGGCCGAGGGCGACTTCTCCATGCAGGTCGTGGTGCTGCAGGTGCGCTCCATCGCGGTGGACCTGCTGCAGGCCACGGGGCTGAGCCGGGACGAGGCCAACGCGGCCCTGCCGCCGCTGCACCCCGAGGACTAGGAGAGCCGTGCTCAGGGCCGGTCGAGCACCGCGGCCAGCGCGTCGTGCAGCGGCTCGTGGTCGCGCGGGTCGTGCAGCGCGCAGTCGGCGGCCGACAGCCGGTACCACTCGTTCGCGCCCGCGTAGCGGACCGCGACCCGCACCGCGCCGTCCTCGCAGGTGGTGGCAAGTTCCAGGTCGCCGGTGATGACGCCGACCTCGTCGGTCAGCACGCCGCCGGGCGGGGCGGTCACGGTGGTGCGCAGCTCGGGCACGGGTCCTCCCCGGGTTCGGTCGCCGCCATGGTCCCGCGGGGGTGGGCGGTCCCGCAGCGGAACCGCCCACCGCGGTCAGCAGGTGCCCAGCGCGTCCTGCAGCGCGGTCTTCTCCGCCTCGGTGACGGTCAGGTCGTACTCGTGCTTCGTGCCGATCCACATCGAGGCGTAGGTGCAGTGGTAGTCGGTGAGCGAGGGCATCCACTCGTCCGGCGTCTGGTCGCCCTTCTCCTGGTTGACGTTGTCGGTCACCGCGATCAGCTGCGGCCCCTCCAGGTCGTTGGCGAAGGCCTCCCGCTGCTCCTGGGTCCACTCGGCGGCACCGGAGCGCCAGGCGGCGGCGAGCGGGACGACGTGGTCGATGTCCACGTCGGAGGCCTGGCTCCAGGTGTCCCCGTCGTACGGGCTGTACCAGCTGCCCGCGGTCGGGTAGCAGTCCGAGCCGACCTCGACGCCCTCGCCGTCGCGCTTGAGCACCGACTCGCGGGTGTTGCAGTTGTCCGCGCCGTTGCTCCAGTGCGGGAACTTCTCGCGGTCGTAGCCGTCCATCGAGCCCTCCGGCGCGACGGTCAGCTCGCCCAGCTCGGCCTGCGCCGTCGCCGGGTCCGGGATTCCGGGCGGTTCGGCCGAGGCCGGCGCGGCCAGGCTGAGGCCGAGCGCCCCGGCCAGCGGTAGGGCGGTCAGGGTGGTGCGCAGGGTGCGGCTGCCGATCATGGCCACCTCCGGTTCGTCGTCGGACGTTGCTGACCATCGCCGAGCCGGATGTCCTGAGCAATGCCGGAGGGTGACCAACCGGTGACCTGGCGCGAACTCGCCACCACGGGTAACGCGCCTCGGTCGGGGCGCGGCGGAGCCGCCGGAGGTGGCGGAACCGCGGTCAGGCGAGGTGGAGGTCCTCGGTGTGCCGGTACCAGACCCACTTCTCCGCGGGCCGCGGGTGCGCGACGCCGTCGCGCACGACCGTGGCCGGGTCGAAGGCCAGCTGCAGCGCGCGCCCCCGGGCAGTCTCGGTGCGCTTGCGCAGCAGCGCGCGGCGGGTGGTGGTGACCCGCACGCCGTCGAAGGCCGGGTCGAGGGTGGTGCTCAGCGGGTGCGCGGTGGATTCCGGCAGTGGCGCGGCGTCGGGGTCCGGCGAGGCCACCAGGCTCAGCGCCGAGCCCCGCAGCACCATCCGGTCGTCGCAGTAGCCCTGTCCGGTGATCGGTTCGATGCGGCCCTCGCCGAGCAGGATCCCGCCCGCGTCGTCGCGCAGCAGCGGGGTCGGGCGGGACGGGCCGCGCAGCGCCCTGGCGAAGTCGCCGACGCCCAGGCCCCACAGCCGGGCGACCGGCGAGTCGGCCACCGGCACGTAGCCCACCGCGAGGTCGCCCAGCCGCTCCTTGCGCAGCAGCCGCAGCACCACGGCGGACAGGTCGGCGTCGGTGCCGTGCACCACGATCCGGTCGGTCGCCCCGGCCAGCAGCGGGTCCACCTCGGCGCGGCCCGGCGTTCCCGGCAGGTCGTGCCACTGCGCACCGTCGTCGTCCGGACGCGCTGCGCGGTCGACGTTTCCGCAGGACAATGCGGTGGTACTCACGTTTCGCTCCTGGTTTACCCTGATCGATCGGCACTTCCCGTGGTGGGAGCGGGCGAAGCGTGCGGTCACGCTGGCGACCACCCAGTCCAGGTTGGAGTTTCACATGCCGGCGATCGTGCTGATCGGCGCCCAGTGGGGCGACGAAGGCAAGGGTAAGGCGACGGACCTGCTCGGCGAGCGGGCGCAGTGGGTCGTCCGCTACCAGGGCGGCAACAACGCGGGTCACACCGTGGTGCTGCCCGACGGGCAGGACTTCGCGCTGCACCTCATCCCGTCGGGGATCCTCACCCCCGGCGTGACGAACGTGATCGGCAACGGCGTGGTCGTCGACCCCGGCGTGCTGCTGGAGGAGCTCGCCGGGCTGGAGGAGCGCGGCGTGGACACCTCGCGGCTGCTGCTGTCGGCCGACGCGCACCTGATCATGCCGTACCACGTGGCCATCGACAGGGTCACCGAGCGCTACCTCGGCAAGAAGCAGATCGGCACCACCGGTCGCGGGATCGGGCCCTGCTACCAGGACAAGATCGCTCGCGTCGGCGTGCGGGCCCAGGACCTGCTGGACGAGAAGATCCTGCGGCAGAAGGTCGAGGCCGCGCTGGACTTCAAGAACCAGATCCTGGTCAAGGTCTACAACCGGCGGGCCATGGACCCCGAGGAGGTCGTGGACACCGTGCTGGGCCAGGCCGAGAAGTTCGCGAGCCGCATCGCCGACACCAAGCTGCAGATCAACCAGGCCGTGGAGCGCGGTGAAACCGTGCTGCTGGAGGGCTCGCAGGGCACCCTGCTCGACGTCGACCACGGCACCTACCCGTTCGTGACCTCCTCGAACCCGACCTCGGGCGGGGCCAGCGCCGGTTCCGGCATCGGCCCGACCAAGATCAGCAGCGTGGTGGGCATCCTCAAGGCCTACACCACCCGGGTGGGCGCGGGCCCGTTCCCGACCGAGCTGACCGACGAGGCCGGCGAGGACCTGCGCAAGCAGGGCGGCGAGTTCGGCGTCACCACCGGCCGCTCCCGGCGCACCGGCTGGTTCGACGCGGTCATCGCCCGCTACGCGACCCGCGTCAACGGCATCACCGACTACTTCCTGACCAAGCTCGACGTGCTCTCCGGCCTGGAGACGATCCCGATCTGCGTGGCCTACGACGTCGACGGCGAGCGGGTCGAGGAGATGCCGATGACTCAGACCGGCGTGCACCACGCGGTGCCGGTCTACGAGGAGATGCCGGGCTGGTCCGAGGACCTCAGCAAGGCCCGCAGCTTCGAGGAGCTGCCCGCCAACGCGCGCGCCTACGTCGAGCGCATCGAGGAGCTCTCCGGTGCCCGCGTGTCGGCCATCGGAGTCGGCCCCGGCCGCGACGAGACGATCGTGCGTCACGAGATCGGCTGAACGGCGTGAAGCCGCCGCCCCCGGATCCCGGGGGCGGCGGCCCTTTCACATGGGCGGGCGGTGCAGGGGTGGCGACGGCCCGCCCAGGTCTCAGCCCTCGTCGCGGGCGGCCACGGCGATGTCCGGGTTGTCGCTGAAGATGCCGTCGATGCCGGTGGCGTACAGCGCGCGGAAGAAGCCGAACGCGTCGCCGTAGGCGGCCGGGTCCTCGGAGGAGCGGAAGTCCGCGGGCAGGAAGGTGTTCTCCGCCCGGACGGTGTAGGGCACGACCTGCAGCCCGGCGCGGTGCGCGTCGTCGACCACCCGCGTGGGCTCGGTGAGGAAGCCCTGCTCGTCGACCGGCAGGATCACCTCGGTGTCCGGGCCGATCACGTCGGCGTACTCGGCGATGTCGCGCAGGCCCTTCGGGGTGACCATGTCCTGGTAGGTGCGCGGGTCGCCGGACTCGACGAAGTCCTGCGGCGCGCCGGAGCTGCTGATCAGCTGCACCAGCGGCACCTCCAGCTCGGCGTTGAGCTGCTGGAGGTTGCCGACCTCGAACGACTGCACCGCGACCTTCGAGCCCGGCTCGTTGAGCCCGGCGCCGTCGAGCTGGTCGACCAGCCGGGGCTCCAGCGGTAGCCCGATCGAGCGGAAGTAGCTGGGGTGCTTGGTCTCCGGCGCGATCCCGATCTCGCGGCCCAGCTCGGCGGACAGCCGATCGCGCAGCTCGATGACCTCCTGCAGCGTCGGCACCTGGTAGCGGCCGTCGTAGACGGTGTTCTGCTGGCGGATCTCCGGCAGCCGCTCCTTGGCGCGCAGCGTCTTGAGCTCGGCGAGGGTGAAGTCCTCGGTGAACCAGCCGGTGTGCTCGGTGCCGTCGATGACCTTGGTGGTCTTGCGGTCGGCGAACTCCGGGCGCTCGGCGACGTCGGTGGTGCCGGTGATGTCGTTCTCGTGCCGGGCGACCAGCACGCCGTCCTTGGTGGGCACCAGGTCCGGCTCGATGTAGTCGGCGCCCATCTGCGCGGCCAGCTCGTAGGAGGCCAGGGTGTGCTCGGGGCGGTATCCGGAGGCGCCGCGGTGGCCGTAGACCTCGACCTCGGCGGACTCCGGCGCGGGCTGGGCGGACGCGGGCTGCGCGGTCGCGGTGACCACGCCCAGCGCGGCCAGACCGGTCAGCGACAGCGCGGTCAACCGTCCCCTGATGCTCATCTGCTCTCCTGCTCCTCGGGTGCTGCGGACGTGCCGCATCCTCGGCCAAACCATTCCGCGCGGAATCGACCAATCGGGCACTTTCGATCGACTCCCGGGTGAACGGGCGACGACGGCGGTGCGACCTGCGAATCCGCTCGGACCCGGGGGCAGCGCGCACGTGGCCCGGCGCACGCTCTACGCTTCGGCCTCGTGCGAATCCTCGTGATCGGTGGCGGTGGCCGGGAGCACGCGATCCTGCTCGCGCTCTCCCACGACCCGTCCGTGACGGCGCTGGCCTGCGCGCCGGGCAACGCGGGCACCGCCTCCCTGGCCGAAACGCTGGCGGCCGACGTCGCCAAGCCGGAAGACGTGGTCCGGGCGGCCACCGAGTGGAAGGCCGACCTCGTCGTGTTCGGCCCGGAGACCCCGCTGGTCGCCGGTGCCTCCGACGCGGTGCGCGCCGCGGGCATCCCCTGCTTCGGCCCCTCCAAGGCGGCCGCGCGCATCGAGGGCTCCAAGGCCTTCGCCAAGGACGTCATGGACACCGCCGGTGTTCCGACCGCGACCAGCGAGATCGTGGACAACCCGGCCAAGCTGGACGCCGCGCTGGCCGGTTACGGCCCGACCTGGGTGGTCAAGGACGACGGGCTGGCCGCGGGCAAGGGCGTGCTGGTCACCAGCGACTTCGACGCCGCCCGGGCGCACGCCATCACGCTGCTCGACGGCGGGCACCCGGTGCTGCTGGAGTCCTTCCTGGACGGCCCGGAGGCTTCGCTGTTCTGCCTTGTCGACGGCACCACCGTGGTCCCGCTGCTGCCCGCGCAGGACTTCAAGCGCGTCGGCGACGAGGACGCGGGCCCGAACACCGGCGGGATGGGCGCCTACGCGCCGCTGCCCTGGGCCCCGGAAGATCTGGTCGAGACCGTGGTCCGCGACGTCGTGCAGCCGACCGTCGACGAGCTGGCCGGGCGAGGCACGCCGTTCTCCGGCCTGCTCTACGCGGGACTGGCCCTGACCTCCAACGGCCCGCAGGTCATCGAGTTCAACTGCCGCTTCGGCGACCCGGAGACCCAGGCCGTGCTGGCCCTGCTGCGGACCCCGCTCGCCGGGCTGTTCAAGGCGGTCGCCGAGGGGACGCTGGCCGAGCACCCGCCGCTGGAGTGGGAGCCGGGCGCGGCGGTCACCGTCGTGCTGGCCGCCGAGGGCTACCCGGGCAGGCCGCGCGTCGACGACGTCATCCAGGGCGGCGAGGCCGAGGGAGTGCTGCACTCCGGCACCCGCCGCCGCGAGGACGGCGCGGTGGTCTCGGCGGGCGGCCGGGTGCTGTCGGTGGTGGCCACCGGCGAGGACCTGGCGGCCGCGCGCGAGGGCGCGTACCGGCGCGTGGCGGGCGTGCACCTGCCCGGCGCGCACTGGCGCACCGACATCGCCAAGCGCGCCGTCGAGGGCGAGATCAGCCTCCCGAGCGCGTGAACTGGCAGGCTGTGCGCATGGCGAGTCAGCACCCCGGGCTCGGCGTGGCCTCCCGCGCCGACGTCGACCCGTTCCAGGTCATGGAGGTCCTCTCCGCGGCAGCGGAGCGGCAGCGCAGCAAGGGTGACGTGGTGTCGCTGGCCGCGGGCCAGCCCTCCACCCCGGCGCCCAAGGCGGTCCGCGACGCGGCCGCGCGGGCCCTCGACGAGAACGCCCTCGGCTACACCGAGCAGCTGGGCATCCGCGAGCTGCGCGAGGCCATCGCCGGGCACTACCACCGCACCTACGGCCGGGTCGTGGACACCGGTGAGGTCGTGGTGACCACCGGCGCCTCCGGAGCGTTCCTGCTGGCCTTCCTCAGCGCCTTCGAAGCGGGCGACCGGGTCGCGCTTGCCTCGCCGGGCTACCCGGCCTACCGCAACATCCTGTCCGCGCTGGGCTGCGAGGTCGTGGAGCTGCAGTGCGACGCCTCCACCCGGTTCCAGCCGACGGTGGACGTGCTCGACGCGCTGGACGCGCCGGTGGCCGGCCTGATCGTGGCCAGCCCGGCCAACCCGACCGGCACCGTGCTCTCCCGCGACGAGCTGGCCGAGCTCGCGGGCTGGTGCGAGTCGAACGGCGTGCAGCTGGTCAGCGACGAGATCTACCACGGCCTGTCCTACGGCGAGCCGCTGCACACCGCGCGGGAGTTCTCCGCCGAGGCGATCGTGGTGAACTCCTTCTCCAAGTTCTGGTCGATGACCGGGTGGCGGCTGGGCTGGATGCTGGTCCCGCCGCGGCTGCTGCGCGCGGTGGACACCCTGACCGGCAACTTCACCCTGTGCCCGCCGGCGCTCTCGCAGCGAGCGGCCGTGGCCGCCTTCGCCCCGGAGGCCTACGACGAGGTCCGCGGCCACGTGGACCGCTACCGGGAGAACCGCGAGGTGCTGCTCGACGGCCTGGCCGAGCTGGGCATCGAGGTCGCCCCGGCCGATGGCGCGTTCTACGCGTGGGCGAACGTCGGCCACCTCACCGACGACGCCAAGGGCTTCTGCCGCAGGCTGCTCGACGTCACCGGCGTCGCCGCCGTCCCCGGCGTCGACTTCGACCCGCAGCGGGGCAACGAGTACCTGCGCCTGTCCTTCGCCGGCAGCCCGGAGGACATCGCCGAGGCCCTCGCCCGGCTGAAGTCCTGGCTCGGCGCCGCCTGAGGGCCGTTCATGAATCGCTTCGCTGGGCGGTGCCAGTAGCGGAACCCGAGCGCCTCGGCGCGCGGCTCCTCGATGCTGCCGAGCGGGGGCTCCTCGGGGAACCCCGAGTTTTCCCCGGTCCCCGCCGTCGAGCGGCCGTTCTCGCCCGTCGGCGTGGCACGCTGGAAGCACAGGTCCGGCGTTCTTAGGCGGTTGCGATGTGGTGGAAGGTGATCGGCGGGCTGCTGGCGGTGTGGCTCGTGCTGTCGGTGGCCGGTTGGGTGATCAAGGGGCTGTTCTGGCTGGCCGTGATCGGCGGGGTTCTCTTCGTCGCCACCGCGGCGGTCGGTTGGGCCAAGGACCGCAAGCAGATCAAGCCGTGAGGCGCGGCAGCTCGGCCTGAGCTCGCCGCCCGGGTGGCTCAGGCCAAGCTGCGCCGCGCCGCGTCGGCGCCGCTCCAGCGGTGGGCGACCAGGCCGGCTCGGCGGGCGGCGTCGACGTTGTCCTGGCGGTCGTCGAAGAACGCGCATTCCTCGGGGGCGGCGCGGAGCGTCTCGGTGAGGACCCGGTAGATCCGCGGGTCCGGCTTGGCCACGCCCAGGTCGCCGGAGAACAGCAGGTGCTTGAACCGCCGCGCCCAGGACTTGCGCTCCACCGCGCGGCCGAAGGTCGAGGAGGCGTTCGACAGCATGGCCAGCGGCACGTCCCGCCGGTGCAGCTCCTCGACCAGCTCCAGCGCCGCCGGGTCGGTGTTCAGCCAGCCCGCCACGTCCAGCGCGGTCAGCCGCGCGACCAGCGCGTCGTCGGCCGTCTTGCCGAGCCGCGCGGCGACCGCCCGCCAGTACTCGACGTCCGAGGCTCCCGAGTCGTAGCGATCCCGCTCGGCCCAGTAGGCGCGCTCGAAGTCGGCCTCACCGGTCTCCAGCAGCGCGGCCAGGGAGGGCAGCTCCGGAGTCCGCAGGCTGATCACCTCGCCGTAGTCGAAAACCACCCAGCGGACCACGCGCACCTCCCGGGGTCTGTGCGTCGAGGTGGCGGAGCCACCTCCTCCTTCCGCGAGCGGGCGAGCAGCTCGCACCGCCCGAGGCCCTCCCGCCCGCTCCGCCGCGCGGAACGACCTCGAGGCACGCCCTAGATGCCGGCCTGCCCGATCCGGCGCAGGGCCTCCTCCACGTCGGCCTCGCTGACGTCCCGGTGCAGCACGAACCGCACCTGGCCGCTCATCGGCACCGCCAGGACCCCGACCGAGGTCAGGCGCTGCAGCGTCAGCTGCACGTCCGGAACCGCCGCCAGGAGCATGTTCGTCTGCGGCGTCGCGACCTGCCAGCCCCGCTCGGCGAGGCCGTCGGCCAGCAACCGGGCGTTGTCGTGATCCTCGCCGAGCGAGTCGATCCGGTCCAGCGCGGCCAGCCCGGCCGCGGCCACCACGCCGCCCTGCCGGACCCCGCCGCCGAGCATCTTGCGCACGCGTCGACCTGCGGTGATGAACTCGGCCTCGCCCGCCAGCACCGAGCCGACCGGCGCGCCGAGGCCCTTGCTCAGGCAGACCTGCACGCTGTCCACCCCGACGGTCAGCGCCTTCGGCGGCACGCCCAGCGCGGCCGAGGCGTTCCACAGCCGTGCTCCGTCCAGGTGAACCTTCAGCCCGAGCTCCTTCGCGGCCGCGGCCAGCTGCGCGTGCTCGTGCGGGGGCACGATCGCGCCGCCCGCTCCGTTGTGCGTGTTCTCCAGGCACAGCAGCGTGGTGTGCAGCGCGTCGTAGGCGGTGGTGATCCGCGCCTGCGCGCGCACCGCCTCCGCGGTGGGGCGCCCGGGGCCCGCGTCCCAGTCGAGCGGGTCGGGCATGCCGCCCGCGAGCCAGGCGGCCGAGCCGAGCTCGTGGTTGAGCACGTGCGCGCCGTGCGGTGCGAGGAACCGATCGCCCCGCTGGAGGTGCAGCATCAGCGCGATCAGGTTGCCCATCGTGCCGCTGGGCACCCACAGCGCGGAGGCCGTGCCCAGCAGGTCGGCGACGCGCTCCTCCAGCGCCCGCATCGTCGGATCGCGGTCGAGCACGTCGTCGCCGACCTCGGCGGCGGCCATCGCCGCCCGCATCCGGTCGTCGGGGCGGGTCACCGTGTCGGAGCGGAGATCGATGGGTGCCGAATTGGTCACGAACAGATCACATCACACCCGTACGGGGGTAGGGCAATGGGCCTTCGAGCCACCGGGGGTGAGTGAGGTATCAATCACGGGGAGGATTGGGGGCTGGAACCGGGCGTGCAACGGAAGACCCCGGAGATCCCGTCCTATCGAGTGCAGGCGACGAACGAGCGGAGAGTTCCGCGTGGACCAGCGCGAGGAGCAGGAGTTCGCGGAGTACTTCGTGGCTCGGCGGGAGGCGGTGCGTCGGATGGCGTACATGATGTGCGGTGACTGGCACCGCGCGGACGATCTCGCCCAGACCGCGTTCATCGCGCTGCACCGGCACTGGCGGAAGGTGCGGGACAAGGGCGCCCTGGACGCCTACGTCCGCCGCACGCTGACCCGCGCGGTGATCGACGAGTCCCGGCGGCCCTGGAGACGGGAGAAGGCCGCCGAGACCCTGCCCGACTCCCCGGCGGACGCGCCGGACATGGACGACTCGGTGGCGACCAGGCAGGCGCTCCTGGAGGGCTTGCAGCAGGTGCCGCCGAAGCAGCGCGCCGTGCTGGTGCTGCGGTTCCTCGAAGGGCTGGACGTGGCGGGGGTGGCCGCGGTCATGAAGTGCAGCGAGGGGACCGTCAAGAGCCAGTCCGCGCGCGGGCTGGCGGCGCTGCGGGAGGCGATGGGCGACGAGCTCGGGGACCTGAGGTCCGCGTGAAGGGGGTGCGTGGTGGACGAGCGCAAGCTCGAGGAGCTGTTCCGTGACACCGTGCGAACGGTTCCGCCCGCGACGTTCGACGAGAACGACGTGGCCCGGCGGTCGCGCGAGGTCGCGGTGCGCCGCAGGCGGGTCGCGCTCGGCGGCACCGTCGCGGCCGCCGCGGTGCTGGCGGGAGGTGTCGGCGTCGGGTCCCAGCTGATCGCGCCGTCCGGGGACCACGTGGCCAGCCCGCCGCCCGCGCAGCAGCCCGCCGCCCCGGCGCCGCGCGCCGACGGCGGACCGACCGTGCTCCAGGAGCGCTCCGCGGGCTGCGCGCCGGACGCGCAGCTGATCCGGGCGGTCACCGCGGAGCTGCCCGCCGCCGCGGGCAGCAGGCCCAGCGCGCCCGCGAGCTGCCCGGCGGGGGCCAGGGCGGCCGCCTTCGAGCTGCACGACGGACGGGCTGCCGGCCAGGTGACCGTGCTGGTCAGCCCGGTCGGCGCGGTCTCCCCGCAGCAGGCCGCGCCGGGTGATGTGCGATTGCCCGACGGCGCGCAGCAGTCGGTGCGCAAGGCGCGCAGCGGCAAGGTCGTCGTCGTGGTCAGCGACCCGGCGCCCTCCTCGCCCGCCCCGCCCTTCGGTGCCCGCGTCGCGCCCCTCGCGGGCGACCTGGCGGCGAAGTTCTGATGCCTCGTCGCGCGGGACCACCGGGCGCCGGGGGCTCTCGCGCGAGGCGGCAGCACGACGCCCGGGCCGTCTCGGCGGGCTCGGGCGCTTAGGATCTGTCGGCATGACGGCGGCCAGTACTCCCAAGGGCGAGCGCAGGCGGCAGGCGCTGGTCGCCGCCGCCGCGGAGCTGCTGTCCGAGGGCGGCTTCGAGGCGGTGCGCCACCGGGCGGTGGCCGAGCGCGCCGGGCTGCCGCTGGCCTCCACCACCTACTACTTCTCCTCGCTGGACGACCTGATCAGCGCGGCCGTGGAGCACGACGGCAGGCAGGAGCTCGCCGCCGGGCGCGCGCGCCTGGACGAGCTCGCCGAGCAGCCGAGGAGCACCGACGCGGTCATCGAGCTGCTGCTGGACCTGCTGCTGGGCGTGGCGTCCCGGGATGGCGGCGCGGAGCCGGTGCTGCTGCGCTACGAGCGCCTGGTGGGCTCGCCGCGGCGCCCCTACCTCGCTCCGCTGATGCGCCAGATGTCCGCCGAGCTGCAGGAGCTGCTGGCCGAGATCTTCGAGCGCAGCGGGATGCGGGTGGGCAGGGAGCGGCTGCTGGAGCTGATCGCCCTGGTCGACGGCGCGGTGGTCAACGCGCTGATCGAATCCGACCCGGATCCGCGCTCGGCGGCGCGCCGAATGCTGACCGCGCAGTTGCGCTAGAACGCGCGGGTGGTCGCCAGGCGAACGGGCGGCGATTTCTCGTTCGCTAGAAGTCCCAGTTCGTTTCCGCGAAACGGCCCTGCGCCTTTCGCTCGCAATCCGCGCATTTACCGGTGATCGACTTGGTCAGCGGTTCCCGTCCCAGCGGCGTCGGCTGCGGCACCTTCATCTGCCCGTCGCACAACGCTTGGATCCTCTGACCAGCGTAAACGGCTCCCGGTCGGCGTGTCGTGGCGTGCCGGACCGTCTGGCCGGCCCCGACGATCCAGAACAGGTCCTGCAGTTCTTCGTGGGACATCTCGGTGCCCATCGCGCATCCCCCTGCGGCGAGAAAAGCCGAGCGTGAAGACCAACGGTATGGAAATCGCCGATCGCAGTCCAGAATCCGGCGGAGGATTAATTCTTTCGCCGGACGCGCTGCGCCCCGCCCGCGGGCTGGACCGGGCCGGTGCGGGGACCGACGATGCGATCATGGCCAACCCGACCGGCAGCGCGCTGTCCCACCTGGAATGCACCCACTGCGGGCGAACCCACGACGCCGAGGAGCTGCACCGGCTGTGCCCGGACTGCCAGAAGGTGCTGCACCCCCGCTACGACCTCGCGCGGGTCCGCCTGGAGCCCGCCGACCTCGCCGCTCGCGAGCCCTCGATGTGGCGGTACCGGGAGGTGCTGCCGGTTCGCGACGCCGAGCACGTGATCAGCCTCGGCGAGGGGTTCACCCCGCTGCTGACGGCGCCCCGGCTGGGCGCCGCGCTGGACGTCGCCGACCTGCGGATCAAGGACGAGGGGCAGAACCCGACCGGCAGCTTCAAGGCGCGCGGCATGTCCGCGGCGGTCTCCCGGGCGCGCGAGCTGGGCGCGACCGCGGTGGCCGCGCCGTCGGCGGGCAACGCGGGCGGCGCCCTGGCGGCCTACGCGGCGCGGGCGGGGATGACCGCCGGCGTGGTGATGCCCGAGGACTGCCCGCGGATCAACCAGGTCGAGGCCGTGCTCGCGGGGGCCGACACCTGGCTGGTCGAGGGGCTGATCGACGACGCGGGCCGGCTGGTGGCCACCAGCGCCGCGGGGCGCGGCTGGTTCGACCTGTCCACGCTCAAGGAGCCCTACCGGGTGGAGGGCAAGAAGACCCTCGGCTACGAGCTCGCCGAGCAGCTGGGCTGGGAGCTGCCGGACGTGGTGATCTACCCGACCGGCGGCGGCACCGGGTTGGTCGGCATGTGGAAGGCCTTCGCCGAGATGACCGAGCTCGGCTGGATCGGCGCGGAGCGGCCGCGGATGGTCGTGGTGCAGGCCGCGGGCTGCGCGCCGATCGTGCGCGCGCACGACGAGGGCCAGCGGCACGCGCAGCGCTGGCCGGACGCGGCCACCGGCGCCAGCGGGCTGCGGGTGCCCGCGGCCGTCGGCGACTACATGATCCTGGACGCGGTGCGCGCCTCCGGCGGGACCGCGCTGTCGGTCACCGAGGACGAGATGCGGGCGGCGACCGGCGAGATGGCCCGGGTCGAGGGCGTCCACCCGGCCCCGGAAGGGGCGGCGACGCTCGCCGCGCTGCACCGGCTGCGCGCTTCGGGCGAGGTCAGCGGTGCCGACCGGGTCGTGCTGTTCAACACCGGAGCGGGCCAGAAGTACCCGGACTTCGCTCCGGCGGACCCGCCGCGCTTGCCCGCCGACTCGCCCGCCTGGCGGGACGGGCTCTGACCGCGGCACCGGGGGTGCGGGTGCTGAGGCCCGCCATCGGCGCCGCCTCGCCCGAGCCCGGTTCCCGGGCCGCTCCTGGAGCGGGCGCGCCGACCGGCCCCCGTATCCTGGGGCCGTGAGTGACAAGCCCAGCATCCCGAATGTTCTCGCCGGTCGGTACGCCTCCCCCGAGCTGGTCGAGCTGTGGTCGCCGCAGCACAAGATCGTCCTGGAGCGGCGGTTGTGGCTGGCCGTGCTGCGCGCCCAGGCGGACCTCGGCATCGAGGTCCCCGAGCAGGCCCTGGCCGACTACGAGCGGGTGCTGGAGCAGGTCGACCTCGACTCCATCGCCGCGCGCGAGCGGGTCACCCGGCACGACGTGAAGGCCCGCATCGAGGAGTTCAACGCGCTGGCCGGGCACGAGCAGATCCACAAGGGCATGACCTCGCGCGACCTGACCGAGAACGTCGAGCAGCTGCAGGTCCGCCGCAGCCTGGAGCACGTCCGCGACCGCACCGTGGCGGTGCTGGTGCGGCTGGGCAAGCTCGCCGGGGAGAACTCCGAGCTGGTGATGGCCGGCCGCTCGCACAACGTCGCGGCGCAGGCCACCACGCTGGGCAAGCGCTTCGCGACCGCAGCCGACGAGCTGCTGGTCGCCTTCCAGCGCCTGGAGGAGCTGATCACCCGCTACCCGCTGCGGGGCATCAAGGGCCCGGTCGGCACCGGGCAGGACATGCTGGACCTGCTTGGCGGCGACACCGGCCAGCTCGCCGAGCTGGAGCGCCGGGTGGCCGGTCACCTCGGCTTCGGCAGGACGCTGACCAGCGTCGGCCAGGTCTACCCGCGCTCGCTGGACTTCGAGGTGCTCGGCCTGCTGTCCCAGCTGGCCGCCGCCCCGTCCAGCGTGGCCAAGACGATCCGGCTGATGGCCGGGCACGAGCTGGTCACCGAGGGCTTCAAACCCGGCCAGGTCGGCTCCAGCGCCATGCCGCACAAGATGAACACCCGGTCGTGCGAGCGGGTCAACGGCCTGGCGGTGGTGCTGCGCGGCTACCTGTCGATGAGCGGCGAGCTGGCCGGCGACCAGTGGAACGAGGGCGACGTGTCCTGCTCGGTGGTCCGCCGGGTGGCGCTGCCGGACGCGTTCTTCGCCTTCGACGGGCTGCTGGAGACCTTCCTGACCGTGCTCGACGAGTTCGGCGCCTTCCCGGCGGTCGTGGACAAGGAGCTGGACCGCTACCTGCCGTTCCTGGCCACCACCAAGGTGCTGATGGCCGCGGTGCGCGCGGGCGTGGGCCGCGAGGTCGCGCACGAGGCGATCAAGGAGAACGCGGTCGCCGTCGCGCTGGACATGCGGGAGAAGGGCATCGAGCGCAACGACCTGCTGGACCGGCTGGCCGCCGACGAGCGGCTCCCGCTGACCCGCGCGCAGCTCGACGAGCTGCTGGCCGACCGGCTGGCCTTCACCGGCGCGGCGTCCGCGCAGGTCGGCGACGTGGTCGCCGCGGTGGAGGAGGTCGCCGCCCGCTACCCGGAGGCCGCGGCCTACGCGCCCAGCGACATCCTCTGACGCCGCCGGTCGGGGCCCGGAGCGGGAGGACCACCTCGGGTTCCGCTGCGGGCCCCGCCGGGCGAGGTGCCGGAGCGGCCCTCAGCCCCAGTGGGCGTCGAAGAAGTCGACCTCGCACCTGGTGGCCCGCTGGAACAGGCGCAGGCAGCGGGCCCGCTCCTGCTCGTCGAGGTCCGCCCCGACGCGGTCGAGCTCGGCGCGCAGCCAACCGACCCACTCCTCGAAGTCGGGGTTGGCGTGCAGCTCGATCCACTCGGCGTGCACGAAGCTCCCCGGCTTCGACGGGGCGCGCTTGGCCCAGTCCAGGTAGGTCCACTCGGCCACGGTGAGCACGGTGAGGATCTCGGCGTAGCTGCCGCCGTCCCGCGTCTCGCGCATCAGGTCGCGGAAGGCGACCGTCGCCGGGTCCAGCACCGGGTCGACCCGGTCGGCCTCGGCGACTCCCAGCGCGTCGAAGGACCGCTGGAAGTAGGTGTTCTCCTCGCTGGTGACCACCGCGATGCTGCCCGCCAGCGCCAGACGCGACGCGTAGCGGTCGGCCCCGGCCACGGCGGCGCCGAGCAGCGCCAGGAAGTCGTCCACGAACTGGTAGTCCTGCACCAGGTAGGAGCGCATCCGCTCGTCGGGGATCGACCCGTCGAACAGGGCGTCGGTGAACGGGTGCCGCACGACGGCGGTCCAGTCGGGTTCGCTCCGCTCGCGGAGCTGATCGCTGAAGCTATCCGGGGGTGTCGCTGCCACGTGTCCTCCTCCTCGACGGGCGGCCCCATCCCACCACGTGCGCCCGCCCGATCGGCGGTGGGAGAGAATCCGGCACGTGGTTGCACTCTCGGATTACCCCCAGATCGCGGCAGGCAAGGTCCGCCAGCTGCACGCCGTGGACGACGAACACCTGCTGCTGGTGGCGTCCGACCGCATCTCGGCCTACGACCACGTGCTGGACACGCCCATCCCGGACAAGGGGCGCGTGCTCACCGCGATGAGCGTGTTCTGGTTCGAGCTGCTGGCGGACCTGCTGCCCAACCACCTGGTCGCGCACGACGACCCGCGCATCCCCGACGAGGTCCGGGGTCGCGCGCTGCTGGTGAAGCGGCTGGAGATGGTGCAGGTCGAGTGCGTCGCGCGCGGCTACCTGACCGGTTCCGGGCTGCTGGACTACCAGCGCACCGGCGCGGTCTGCGGGGTGGCGCTGCCGGACGGCCTGGTCGAGGCCTCCCGCCTGCCCGAGCCGATCTTCACCCCGGCCACCAAGGCCGCCATCGGCGAGCACGACGAGAACGTGAGCTTCGAGGCCGTGGCCGCCCAGGAGGGGCAGGAGCGGGCCGCCGAGCTGCGCGACCTCACGCTGCGGATCTACGCCCGCGCGGCCGAGCACGCCCGCGAGCGCGGCGTGATCCTGGCCGACACCAAGTTCGAGTTCGGCCTGGGCTCGGACGGTTCGCTGGTGCTGGCCGACGAGGTGCTCACCCCGGACTCCTCGCGCTACTGGCCCGCCGACCAGCACCGGGAGGGCGAGGTGCAGCCGAGCTTCGACAAGCAGTTCGTCCGCAACTGGCTGACCTCGCCGGAGTCCGGCTGGGACCGCGCTTCCGACGCCCCGCCGCCCGCGTTGCCGGACGAGATCGTGCGGGCCACCCGGGACCGCTACGTCGAGGCCTACGAGCGCATCACCGGCCGCGACTTCGCCGCCTGGCCCGGCTGAGCGGGCAGGTCGGCCGGGCCGCCACCCACCACATCGGGGCACGGGGCGGCGTGTCCGGGATGCGCTGATCCTCCGGGTTCCGGAGGGTTGGGGCGTGGAGATTCGACCGGATTGCGTTCGCGGGACACCTGGCGGTCAGGTGTCGGTCATCCTGATCAGTCCCAATGAGGCGACGTGAGCACTCCGCTGGTGGTCTCGTTGTCCGGTCTGCGGAACCCGGTCCTGGACCGCTGCGCGGACTTCGCGGCCGAGCTGGACGGCCGCGGCGTCCCGCTCTCGCTGCTGATCGCGCCGCGCGCCGGCGACCTCGACGAGCGCGCCCGGCGCTCGCCGGTGCTGAGCTGGGTCGCCGACCGGCTGAGCGGACGGGACTCGGTGAGCCTGCACGGCTTCGTGCGCCACTCGCCCGGCCTCCGCTCGCGGCTGGCGCCCGCCTCCGGGCTGCCCGCGCACGAAGCCGGGCTGCGCCTGGTCGCGGCCTCGGCGGTGCTGGAGCAGGCAGGGTTGCGCGCCGAGACCTTCGTGCCGCCGCGCTGGCTGGCCTCGCCGGGAACGGTGCAGGCCGCGCAGCGCCGCGGCTTCGCGGTGTGCGCCGACGCGATGGCGGTGCGCGAGCTGAGCACCGGCGAGGTGCACCGCTCCCGGATCCGGGTGCTGGGCCCCGGCGAGGTCGCCGAGCCCTGGTGGTGCCGGGCCCTGGTCACCGGGGCCGGGCGCGCCGCTCGCCGCGGCCGGGCGGTCCGCCTGGCGGTCGACGCCGAGCTGCTGGCCAAGCCGGCCGCGCGCAGGGCGATCCTGGACGCCATCGACCTGGCCAGGGACAACGGCGCCGAACCGGCGACCTACGCCGCCTTCGCCCGTCCTCGCCCGGAGCGGATCCCGGCGCCCCGGATCCCCCCGGAGGCGCACTGACCGAGCGCTGCGGCTCCTAGACCGAAGCGGGCGACCCCGGGGTGAGCACCTCGACCGCGGTGTCCCGCGGCTTGAGCTGGTCGAACATCCGGTAGTGCAGCTGGGGCACGGACAGCACCGCTTCGTGGATCGGCACCGCCGCGCGGGGCGAGACCGCGCGCAGGAAGTCGACGGCCTCGGAGAGCTTGAGCCACGGCGCCCCGGTGGGCAGGCCGAGCACGTCGATCTGCTGGTCGGGCACGTAGAACGAGTCGCCGGGGTGGTAGAAGGCGCCGTGCTCGACGACGTAGCCGAGGTTGTCGACCACCGGGATGTCCGGGTGGATGACCTCGTGCGCCCCGCCGACCACGTTGACCGCCGCGCCGCCCAGCTCGAGGGCGTCGCCGGGGTTGGCCGTGGTCGCGGTCAGCCCCCGCTCGGCCACGTCGGCGGCCGAGCCGGGATCGACGACCAGCTGCGCGCCGGGGTTGTTCTCCAGCAGCGCGGGCAGCCGGTCCAGGTCGAGGTGGTCGAAGTGCTGGTGGGTGATCAGCACGGCGTCGAGGTCGCGCACGTCCTCGAAACCGCTGGCGAAGCCGCCGGGATCGAGCAGCAGCCTGGCCGATCCGGTCTCCAGCAGCACGCACGAATGTCCGAAGTGGGTGATCTGCACGGCGGTCCCTCCCTGATGAGCGTCCCCGACCACCCTGCCACCGAACCCGAGCGGCGGCGGGCCCGCGCCACCCCTCCTGGTTCCCCGGTCAGCTCAACCGGACCGCGGTCGCGATCGGCTGCGGGGTGCCGCCCCCGATCCTGGCGCGGATCTCGTACTGCCCGGGCGGCACGTCGGCGATGGTGGCCGGAGCCGGTGCGGTGGCGACGGCGGCCGGTGCGGCGATGCCGGTCAGGGCCAGCCCGGCGATGGCGGCGCCGGCGAGCGCGTCGGTGGAGCTGCGCATGTCGAAATCCCCGCAGTTCCGCGGTGTTGGGCGCTGCCGCCCTCCCGCGCTCCGCGAGACGCTCCGGGGGTCGGGAGGTCCGCACCCCTGCGCTGTGGGTGACCGGCGTCACTGAATCGTGGGTGAGCCACACCGCACCTGCGGCCCCTGCCGCGGAGGACGAACGCGCAGCTCAGTTACGCTTCGCGGGTACTGCTGGCCATCCGCCGGGGACCGGCGGATCTGCACGGAATCCGGGAGCAGCGCCCGTGGCCCGAGTCGTAGTCGACGTCATGCCGAAGCAGGAGATCCTCGACCCGCAGGGTCAGGCGGTGGCCAACGCCCTGCCTCGACTCGGGTTCGACGGCATCACCGAAGTCCGCCAGGGGAAGCGGTTCGAGTTGGAGGTCGGCGACGACGTCGACGACGCGACGCTCGAACGCATCGCCGAGACCCTGCTGGCCAACCCCGTGATCGAGGACTTCGCCGTGCGCCGGGTGGACGCATGAGCGCCAAGATCGGAATCATCACCTTCCCCGGAACCCTCGACGACGTCGACGCCGCGCGCGCCGTGCGGCGGTCCGGCGGCGAGGCGGTCGCCCTCTGGCACGCCGACCACGACCTCAAGGGCGTGGACGCGGTGATCGTCCCGGGCGGCTTCTCCTACGGCGACTACCTGCGCTGCGGCGCGATCGCCAAGTTCGCCCCGGTGATGACCGAGGTCATCACGGCCGCGGGCAAGGGCATGCCGGTGCTCGGCGTGTGCAACGGCTTCCAGATCCTGTGCGAGTCCGGCCTGCTGCCGGGCGTGCTGACCCGCAACGCCGGGCTGCACTACGTGTGCCGGGACCAGTGGCTGAAGGTGGAGAACAACACCAGCGCCTGGACCACCCGCTACGACGCCGGGGCCGAGCTGCTCATCCCGATCAAGCACGGCGAGGGCAACTACATGGCCGACGCGGCGGTCCTCGACGAGCTGGAGGGCGAGGGCCGCGTGCTGTTCCGCTACGCGGGCGAGAACCCGAACGGGTCGCAGCGCGACATCGCGGGCATCACCGACGCGAAGGGCCGGGTCGCGGGCATGATGCCGCACCCGGAGCACGCGATCGACCCGCTGACCGGGCCCACCGACGACGGCCTCGGCATGTTCCTGTCCGCTCTGGATGCACTGGTGGCAGCGTGACCGACAAGATCGACAGCGTCGAGACGGCGAAGTCCACGCCGGAGCTCGACCAGCCCTACGCCGAGCTCGGGCTCAAGGACGACGAGTACCAGCGCATCCGGGAGATCCTGGGGCGCAGGCCCACCGAGGCCGAGCTGGCCATGTACTCGGTGATGTGGAGCGAGCACTGCTCCTACAAGTCCTCCAAGGTGCACCTGAAGTACTTCGGGGAGACCACCACCGAGGAGATGCAGTCCAAGATGCTGGCGGGCATCGGCGAGAACGCCGGTGTGGTCGACATCGGCGACGGCTGGGCGGTGACCTTCAAGCTGGAGAGCCACAACCACCCGTCCTACGTCGAGCCGCACCAGGGCGCGGCCACCGGTGTCGGCGGCATCGTCCGCGACATCATGGCCATGGGCGCCCGCCCGGTCGCGGTCGCCGACCCGCTGCGCTTCGGCCCGGCCGACGCTCCGGACACCAAGCGGGTGCTGCCCGGCGTGGTGGAAGGCGTGGGCAGCTACGGCAACTGCCTGGGCCTGCCGAACATCGGCGGCGAGGTCGTCTTCGACGAGACCTACGCGGGCAACCCGCTGGTCAACGCGATGTGCGTGGGCGTGATGAAGGCCGACGACCTGCACCTCGCGCACGCCTCCGG
Organism: Saccharopolyspora griseoalba; assembly: GCF_042665275.1. Lineage (NCBI taxonomy): Bacteria > Bacillati > Actinomycetota > Actinomycetes > Pseudonocardiales > Pseudonocardiaceae > Saccharopolyspora > Saccharopolyspora griseoalba. The sequence continues at coordinate 58,976 of NZ_JBHTCJ010000018.1, forward strand.
CGCCGGGAACAAGATCATCCTGTTCGGCGCCCGCACCGGTCTGGACGGCATCGGCGGCGTGTCCGTGCTGGCCTCGGAGACCTTCGACGGCGAGGAGTCCGGCGCGGGGCGCAAGAAGCTGCCCAGCGTCCAGGTCGGCGACCCGTTCGCCGAGAAGGTGCTCATCGAGTGCTGCCTGGACCTGTACCACTCCGGCCTGGTCGTGGGCATCCAGGACCTGGGCGGAGCGGGCCTGTCCTGCGCCACCTCCGAGCTGGCCGCGGCCGGCGACGGCGGCATGCGGGTGAACCTGGACCGGGTGCCGCTGCGCGCCACCGGCATGAACGCCGCGGAGATCCTCTCCAGCGAGTCGCAGGAGCGGATGTGCGCCGTGGTGGAGCCGTCCAAGGTCGACGACTTCATGCGGGTCTGCCGCAAGTGGGACGTCGAGGCCAGCGTGATCGGTGAGGTCACCGACGGCGACAACCTGGAGATCTACTGGTCCGACGAGCTGGTCGTCGACGTGCCGCCGCGCACCGTGGCCCACCACGGCCCGGTCTACGAGCGGCCGGTCGAGCGGCCCGCCGAGCAGGACCTGGTGGCCGCGGACAACGCGAACACCCTGCCCCGCCCGTCCACCCCGGACGAGCTGCGGGAGACCGTGCTGAAGATGGCGGCCTCGCCGAACCTGGCCTCCCGCGCCTGGGTGACCGACCAGTACGACCGCTACGTGCGGGGCAACACCGTGCTGGCCCAGCCCTCCGACGGCGGCGTGCTGCGCATCGACGAGGAGACCGGGCGCGGCATCGCGGTCTCCACCGACTGCAACGCCCGCTACGCCAGGCTGGACCCCTACACCGGTGCGCAGCTGGCGCTGGCCGAGGCCTACCGCAACGTGGCCACCACGGGCGCCTCGCCGATGGCGGTCACCAACTGCCTGAACTTCGGCTCGCCGGAGGACCCGGGCGTGATGTGGCAGTTCCAGCAGGCGGTGCGCGGCCTGGCCGACGGGTGCGCCGAGCTGGGCATCCCGGTCACCGGCGGCAACGTCAGCTTCTACAACCAGACCGGCAGCCAGGCGATCCTGCCGACCCCGGTCGTGGGCGTGCTGGGCACCATCGACGACGTCACCCGCCGCATCCCCACCGGCATCGGCGGCGAGGAGGGCGAGACGCTGATCCTGCTGGGCGAGACCCGCGAGGAGTTCGGCGGCTCGGAGTGGTCCCGCGTGGTGCACGACCACCTCGGCGGCACGCCGCCGCAGGTGGACCTGGCCCGGGAGAAGCTGCTGGCCGAGGTGATCCTGGCCGGTTCGCGCGACGGCATGATCTCCGCCGCGCACGACCTCTCCGAGGGCGGCCTGGCGCAGGCGCTGGTGGAGACGGCCCTGATCGGCGAGTGCGGCGCCCGCGTCGTGCTGCCCGAGGGCGCGGACCCGTTCGTGGCGCTGTTCTCCGAGTCGGCCGGTCGCGTGCTGGTGGCGGTGCCGCGCAGCGAGGAGCTGCGGTTCACCGACATGTGCAGCGCTCGCGGTCTGCCGTGGGCCAAGGTCGGCGTGGCCGACGCGGGCTCGGACGCCCTGGACATCCAGGACGTCGCCGAGATCCCGCTGGCCGAGCTCGGGGAGGCCTGGGAAGGCACCCTGCCCGCGCTGTTCGGCTGAACCGAGGATCCCGGGGCGCCGTCGACCGACCGGTCGGCGGCGCCCTTTCGCGTCCGCGGGTGCTCTGGTGGGACGCGCACCCGCTCTCGGGGACGCGAATTTGGGGCCCATCCACCGAACTCGATCGCGTTGTGTGCTGAATAACGACCCGATTTACCCCGAAAGGGTGGTCGCATTTGACCGGTACGTGGCGTTGCCGTGTTAACTTCTGAGCGGATCGAACGATCGGTCGCTTTCGCTGGTGAAAGCGGTATCGCGCCGATTCGCGAGATCGCGCAACCTCTGGGGGAGGGGTGGGCGTCCAGCATCCGCGGGGGCGTTTCGGGAGCGCGGACGGTAGCGCGCTCCCGGTGCGGGTAACCCCGTCGGCCGTCACGGTTCGCTGAACATTCCTCCGGGTGCCGCAGTTGATGTTCGACCGAAGGAGTCATCCGGTCGTATGCTCCGAGTCGACGGCCCCTGGCGAACGACGTACTAGTGCGACAGACGAGTGGAGGGCGCTCTGGCATGACTGGCTGGACCGCGCCGGTGTCCAGCGCGCACGCGGTGACCGCCGAGGTGAGCCAAGCAGACCGCCGGCGCTTCGCCGCGGTGTGGGCGCAGGCCCTGATGGGCACCAGTTACGTCCCGATGACCAGCGCCGAGGTCGAGGGCAAGCTCTGCGGGTACACCGACCGCCTCGTCGACGCGCTCCTCGGCGAGCCCTTCGACGCCTCCCCCGCCCGCTCGGTCGGCGTGGACCTGGTGGGCGTGCACTTCACCAGCGCCGAATCCCTCGCCCGCACCGTCGAGATGATCGGCGACGAGATCCTCGACGTGCTGCACCTGGCCGACGATCCGGTGTGGCGCGGCCGGGTGGCCGCCCTGCAGGGCGCGCTGTGCTCCGGGTTCGTGCAGGCCTCCCGCAAGCGCACCCTCGACGAGCAGGAGGCGATCCGGCAGGCCGTGCTGGACGCCAGGGACGCCGCCGAGCAGGCCCTGCGCACCAGCGAGGCCCGGTTCCGCGCGATCTTCGCGGAAGCGGCCATCGGCATCGGCATCGGCGACATGGGCGGCCGGATCCTGGAGGTCAACGAGTCGCTGAGCCGGATCATGGGCCGACCCGCCGAGGAGCTCCGGCGGATGCAGGTCGGCGACATGATGCACCCGGACGACCCGGACTCGACCTGGCAGCTCTACGAGGAGCTGATCCGCGGCGAGCGCGACCACTTCCGGGTGGAGAAGCAGTACCTGCAGCCCAGCGGTCAGACCGTGTGGACCGAGCTGTTCGTCTCGCTGATCCGCGACGAGGACGGCAGGCCGCTGTACCAGGTGGCGCTGATCGAGGACGTCACCGACCGCCGCGAGCTGCAGGAGCGCCTCCGCCACCAGGCGATGCACGATCCGCTGACCACGCTGCCCAACCGGGCGCTGTTCCTGGAGCGGCTCTCCGCCGTGCTGGAGCGGCAGTGCCCCGACGAGCGGATCGCGCTGTGCTACATGGACCTCGACGGGTTCAAGGTCATCAACGACAGCCTCGGGCACCACGTGGGCGACGGCCTGCTGGCCGCGGTCGCCGAGCGGCTGGCCGCCGTCGTGCACGGCGACGACCGGCTCGTCGCCCGGATGGGCGGCGACGAGTTCGTCATCCTGCTGGAGCACTCGCAGGGCACCGAGCAGGCCGTCGAGGTCGCGGACAAGGTGCTGGCCGCGATGTCCGACCCGGTCCGGGTCGACGGGCACGAGCTGACCGTCGGAGCCAGCGTCGGCATCGTCGAGCGGCCGGTCGCCGGCCAGACCGCGGCGGAGCTCATGCGCGACGCCGACGTGACGCTGTACTGGGCCAAGGCGGGCGGCAAGGGGCACTGGGCGCTGTTCGACCCGGAGCGCAACGCCTCCGAGGTTGCCCGGATGCACCTGTCGGCGGGCATGGCCGCCGCGCTGGAGCACGACGAGTTCTACGTGGACTACCAGCCTCTGATCGGGCTGCGGGACGACCGGGTGGTCGGTGCCGAGGCGCTGGTGCGCTGGTGGCACCCCGAGCTCGGCAGGCTCGGGCCGGACAAGTTCATCGGGCTGGCCGAGGAGACCGGGCTGATCGTTCCGCTGGGCCGGTGGGTGCTGCGCCGCGCCTGCCAGCAGGCCCGGCGGTGGCAGGACCGGTTCGGCGACGCGGCCCCGTTCGTCAGCGTGAACCTGGCGGTGCGCCAGTCCCGGGACCCGAACCTGGTCTCCGACGTGGCCGCGATCCTGGCGGAGACGGGTCTGGAACCGCACCGGCTGCAGCTGGAGCTCACCGAGAGCGCGATCATGGACACCGCGGACGAACCGCTGGCCGCGCTGCGCGCGCTGTGGCGGATGGGCGTGCGCATCGCCATCGACGACTTCGGCACCGGGTACTCCAACCTCGCCTACCTGCGGCACCTTCCGGTGCACGAGCTCAAGGTGGCCGGCTCGTTCATGGAGGGGCTGCGGGATCCCGACCAGGCCGACCCGGTGGACTCCCGGATCGTCCGCACGCTGGTCGACCTCGCGCACACCCTCGGGCTGACCGTCACCGCCGAGGGCGTGGAGACCCACGCCCAGGCGCGCCGCGTCGCCGAGCTCGGCTGCGAGACCGGTCAGGGCTACCTCTACGCCCGCCCCGGGAGCCCGGAAGCCGCCACCGACTACATCGCCCAGCACCTCGACTGAGTCCGGGAAACCGGAGGGCGGTCATCGGCCGCGTCGCGACTTCTGCTCCCTGGTCCTGCCGCCGTAGAGCACCGCGGCCGAGTTGACCAGGGCGAGGTGGCTGAAGGCCTGCGGGAAGTTGCCGGTGAAGCTCCCGAGCTCGGCGTCGTACTCCTCGGCGAGCAGGCCCACGTCGTTGGCCAGCTCGACCAGCTCGGCGAACATCCGCTCCGCCTCGTCCCGGCGCCCGGCGTAGGCCAGCGCGTCGACCATCCAGAACGAGCAGGCCAGGAACGCCCCCTCGCGGCCGGCGAGGCCGTCGACCGAGTGCGTCGACTCGCTCGTGCTGTAGCGGTCCACCAGGACCCCGCGCTGCAGCTCGCGCTCGATCACCTCGACGGTGCTGCGCACCCGCTCGTCCTCGCCGGGCAGGAAGCCGACCGCGGGCAGCAGCAGGGTGGCCGCGTCCAGCGCCTCGCCGCCGTAGAACTGGGTGAACGCGCCGATCTCCGGGTTCCAGGCGTGCTCCAGGACCTCCGCGTGCACCGCCTCGCGCAGCTCGCGCCAGCGCTCCACCGGACCGGGCAGGCCGTCCTCCTCGGCGGCGCGCACCGCGCGGTCGAAGGCCACCCAGACCATCACCCGGGAGTGGGTGAAGTGCCGGTCCGGGCCGCGCACCTCCCAGAGCCCGCGGTCGGGCTGCTGCCAGATCCGCTCCAGGTGGCGCAGCATCCCGCGCTGCAGCGCCCAGGAGTCCTCGCTCTCCGGCAGCCCGCGCTCCCTGGCCAGGTGCAGGGCGTCCATCACCTCCCCGTAGACGTCGAGCTGGGTCTGCCGGTAGGCGGCGTTGCCGACGCGCACCGGGCCGTTGTCCCGGTACCCGGCCAGCCAGTCGACCTCCCACTCGACCAGGTGACGCTCGCCGCCCACGCCGTACATGATCTGCAGGTCGGCGGGGTCCCCGGCCACCGCGCGCAGCAGCCAGCGGCGCCAGGCCACGGCCTCCGAGGTGCAGCCGAAGTCGTCCAGCGCGAGCAGCACGAGGGTGGCGTCGCGCAGCCAGCAGTACCGGTAGTCCCAGTTGCGGTCGCCCGGGATCGCCTCGGGCAGCGAGGTGGTGGGCGCGGCGACGATCCCGCCGGTGGGCGAGTAGATCAGCGCCTTGAGCGTGGTCAGCGAGCGGCGGACCGCGGGCGCGTGCGGGCCCTCGTAGTCGATCTTGCCGGACCAGTCCAGCCAGTAGTCCTCGCACTCCCGCAGCTCCTGCAGCGGGGCCATCGGCCGGGGCAGGTCGTCGGGGTCGCTGGCCCACTGCATGACCCAGGACATCCGCTGCCCGGCCGACAGGTGGGCGGTCAGCTCGTGCGCCCGCTCGTTCGGGCTGCGGTGCGGCAGCTCGTCGCCGCGCAGCACGATGGTGTGCGGACCGGCGATGGCCAGGATGAACTCGTCGAGCACCGGCTCGTCGGCGCGCACCCGGCGCACCCACGGCACCGAGTCGGCGTAGGCGAACCGCACCACCCAGCGCATCTCCAGCTCGACCTCGCCCTTGAGGCACTCGGCGACGCGCACCACGCACGGCTGGTCGTCCTGGTTGATCTCGTGCGGCGGCATGAAATCGGTCAGCCGCAGCACGCCGTGCTCGGTGTGGAAGTCGGTCTCCAGCACCATCGACCCGTCCCGGTACCGGCGGCGCACCTCGTGCGCGCCGGCCGGGGCGATCTTCCAGTGCCCGTCCTCGCCGTCGCCCAGCAGCCGGGAGAAGCAGGAGGCCGAGTCGAACCGGGGCAGGCACAACCAGTCGATCGACCCGTCCCGGCCGACCAGTGCGGCCGTCCGCAGATCGGACAGCAGCGCGTAGTCCTCGATCTTGCTCGCCACGGGGCCGACCCTAGGCTCCGCGGCCGCCCGCCGCCCAGTGCCGGGAGCCGTTCGGGGCGGGTTCGCGAAACGGACCGGTAGCGATCAGCCCCGGTCTCGGGCGGTTCGGGCGAGCACCGCGTTCGGGATGACCGCCTGGATCGCCTCGTGGAGGTTGAGCCCCAGGTCCAGCCCGTCCAGGACGTCGGGCAGCCAGTTGCCCGGCACGCGGCGGAAGCCCGGCCAGTCCTCCGGCACCCGCTGCTCCGAGGTGCACGCGGGCACCAGCCTGCTGCCGTCGGACATCTCCGCGGAGTAGACCATCCGGTCGTCCTCCTCGGGGGCGTAGAGCAGCAGCTCGGCGTCGAGGACCGCGGGCGGCAGGTCGTCCTCGGCGCGCTGGCCCGCGGCGATCTCGACGAGCACCCGCTCCAGCTGGTTGGTCGGTTCGAGCGGGTTCGCCGTCATCTCCGAGGGCACGTACTGGTCGTTGCGCTGGAAGTCCTCGTCGATCTCGCCGTCGGCGTCGATGCGGTAGGCGCCCACGATGCCCTCCGGGGGGACGTCGCCGTCCTCGGCCGCATAACCCGGATCGGCGATGTAGAGCCAGCTGTTCGGGTTCTGCCGGGCGTGCTCGCGCATCTGCTCGGTGATCGGCGGGGCGGGGTCGGGCTGTGCCATGCGGTTCGGGCTCCGTCTGCTTTCGTCGCGGGCGCGCGGCCGTCCGGCCGGGCGCGTCCGGAGAGGATCCCACGGATCGCCGACCGGGCCGATCCGGCGGTGAACTGCGCGACACGCACCCACTTTCCGAGGTGCCGTTTTCGGCGAGTCCGGGGGAGACTGGAGCTTCGACCGTCGGGGAGGGGAGCACCGATGATCGGTCAGCGGGAAGCGTTGCGGATGTTCGGGTGCGAGGTGTTCGACCCGGCGGGGCATCGGGTGGGAATGGTCGGTCAGCTGTTCCTCGACGACGACACCGACCAACCGGCCTGGATAACCGTCCAAACAGGACTGTTCGGCACCAACGAGAGCTTCGTCCCGCTGGACGGCGCCGCCTTCGACGGCGACACGCTGACCGTCGCGGTCGGCAAGGACGCGGTGCGCCAGGCGCCGCGGATCGATCTCGAGCAGGGCGACCTGCCGCTGGAGGGCGAGCGCGCGCTCTACCGCTACTACGGCATGACGCACGGCGCGGCGGACGGCCCCGCCGATGGTGCCGACGAGTCCGAGTACGTCGAATCGGTGCGGCTGCGGTTGCGGCGCTGGGTCGCCGCCACCCGATAGGTCGTAGTCCGCCCAAGCACGTTCCGTTACTGTCTCCGAGCCCCGCCAGGTCTGGGAAAACTGGTTCCGCGGGGTCCGGCCGGGGGCTTGCGCGACCCCCTGTTTTAGCTGCTCATTACCGGTAGCTCGGGGTTAATTGGGAACGCGTTCACCCCGATGTCCGATTGGTTGGCGCAAAATCGCCAACGTCGCCCAGAAGAGTGGGCTCACTGGTTACGTTCCGCTCCGGAATCTCCGCTCGGCCCCACCCGAGCGGAACCGTTGAAGGAGGGGAACGCATGAGGAAGCTGCTCTTCGGCACCGGGGCAGGGGTCGCCGCAGCCGCGCTCGTGCTCGCCGGAGCTCCCGCCGGCGCGCAACCGCAGGAGAACCTGGCCCCGCTGGCCATGCACCCGGAGGGTGCGTCCACCGCGGGGACGCAGGACGTCTACATCGTCAACCTCAAGGACGGCATCGCCCCGAAGGGCGTCGCCGAGGAGCTGGGCGTGCAGGCCCGGCACACCTACACCGCCTCGATCAACGGCTTCTCCGCGAAGCTGAACGCCGACCAGCTCGAATCGGTCCGCGAGAGCGACAAGGTCGAGAACGTCTCGCAGACCTACCACGTCGAGGTCGAGCCGGGCGCCAAGCCGTCGGCCGCCGGTTCGTGGGGGCTGGACCGGCTGGACCAGCCGCAGCTGCCGCTGGACGACAGCTACTCGCCCGCGGGCACCGGTCAGGGCGTGACCGCGTACGTCATCGACACCGGCATCGACCCGTCGCACCCGGACTTCGAGGGCCGCGCGAAGGTCGGCTTCGACGCCACCGGTGGCGACGGCATCGACAAGCACGGTCACGGCACCCACGTCGCGGGCACCATCGGCTCCAAGACCTACGGCGTCGCCAAGCAGGCGAACCTGGTCGGCGTCCGCGTGCTCGACGACCAGGGCAGCGGCACCACCGAGCAGGTCGTCGGCGGCATCGACTGGGTCGCGCAGAACCACCAGGGCCCGTCGGTGGCCAACATGTCGCTGGGCGGTCCGAAGGACCCGGCCATCGACGAGGCCGCGACCAGCCTGGTCAACAGCGGCGTCTTCCTCGCCGTGGCCGCGGGCAACGAGGGCCAGGACGCGGCCAACGTCTCCCCGGCCAGCGCCGAGGGCGTGTTCACCACGGCCGCGTCGGACCAGAACGACGGGTCGGCCTCGTTCACCAACTTCGGCGAGACCGTCGAGGGCTACGCGCCCGGCGTGGACATCGTCTCCACCGTTCCCGGCGGTGGCAGCGAGGCGATGAGCGGCACCTCGATGGCCAGCCCGCACGTGGCCGGCGTCGGCGCGCTGCACCTGGCCGCCAACCCGGACGCCGCCCCGGCGGACGTGATCTCCGCGCTGCAGGGCCAGGCGTCCACCGGCGTGATCACCAACGCGCCGCAGGGCACCATCGCCGACCTGCTGCAGATCGGCGACCTCTGATCGACTGATCGGGAATCGTGATCGCGGGCCCTTCCCGACCTGGGGAGGGCCCGCGACGCTTCTCGACTGCTGCGAACGGGGGAAACCGGACTCGGCCGAACGGGCGCAATCGGAAAGCGGAGGCGCCTCGTCCCGCGAAAGGCTGTTCCTGCGGTCGACTCCGGTGGATACGTTGCCAACAAACAGGGGGAGTCCCGTGTCCACCGCGGAACCGATTCGGTTCCGCCGGGGCACATCGAGGAGGGGTGTGCCGTGATGCCCGGATACACCGAGGAACTGACCCAGTCGGCGCCGGAGGTCCCCGAGCCGGGAGAAGCGCCCGTCGCCGAGTCGGTCGGCCAGCGGGCGGTGCAGGCGCAGGTCGCCTCCGTCGCGCGCGCCGCGCGGGCGGGCGACGGCGGCGTGCTGCAGGTCGTGCACGGCGCCAAGCGCGTGGGCTGGGCGGCATACGAGCTGCAGGCCAGCGCCACGCACCTGGTGCAGGGCGTGGCCAAACCGCCGTACGTGCAGACCGGAACGCTGGACTCCCTGGAATCGCGCAAGCTCGCCGAAGGCGTGCGCTACCAGGTGCTCTACGACCGGTCGGCGCTGGCCAGGCCGCCGCAGCTGGACATCACCACCAAGCTCGTCGCGATGGGCGAGCAGGCCAGGGTGATCCACGTGGCGCCGACGAAGCTGATCATGGTGGACAACGAGATCGCGCTGCTGCCGCTGACGGTCACCGAGACCTCGGTGGAGAGCGCGGTGGTCGTGCGCAGCTCGGCGATGCTGGCCGCCGTCGCCCGCATCTTCGACGACCTGTGGCGCTACGCCGCGCCGTTCACCGCCAACCAGGACCTGGACGGCAACGAGCTGGGGCCCACCGAGGAGGAGCGGTGGATCCTGTCGCTGCTGGCCTCCGGGGCGACCGACGACACCATCGGCAGGCTGATGGGCTTCAGCGCCCGCACCGCGCACCGCCGCGTCCGCGAGCTCATCTCCCGCCTCGGCGTGGAAACCCGCTTCCAAGCGGGGATGCAGGCCGTCAAGCTCGGCTGGCTCTGAGGCGCGCTTCGCTCATCAGGAGCCCGGCGAGCGCGCCCCGGAAGCGCACGGCCGCCGCACCTCCCGAGCGCGCCTTCGTAGGCTGTGCGCATGAGCTCCCGCCGTGCTGTTGATCCCGCTGAGGTGCGCGCCGCGGTGAGCGCGGTGCGCGAGTGGCTCGACGACGGGCCGAAGCCCGGGCGCCGCGAGCTGGCCGCCGCGGTGCGGCTGAGCCTGCGCACCCTGGAGCAGGTGGCCCCCGGCAGCAGCGTCGAGGTGCGGGTGCCGCCGTTCGCCGCCGTGCAGTGCGTCGAGGGCCCGCGGCACACCCGCGGCACCCCGCCGAACGTGGTGGAGACCGATCCGCGCACCTGGCTGCTGCTGGCCACCGGCAGGACCACCTGGGACGACGCCGTTGCGGCCGGGGTGCTCACCGCCTCCGGGAGCCGCGCCGACGTCTCGCAGTGGCTGCCGCTGGTCCGGGTGTGACGTGCTCCGCACCGCCGGTGATGAGATGGCCGACACGCTGCGGCCCTGGTCCCCGCAGGTTTCGCGCGTCTTACACTGAGGTGTAACTCCGGCTCCGTCCTTCAGGGAGTTCTCGGTGCTCACCGACCGGCCGGCTGACCCCGGCACGACCACGGATCTGCCCTTCCCCACCGTGGGCGCTCAAGCAGACGCCCTCGAACGCGACGTCCCGCGAGAGGAGTGCGGGGTGTTCGGCGTCTGGGCGCCAGGTGAAGAAGTCGCCAAGCTGACCTTCTACGGGCTCTACGCGCTCCAGCACCGCGGCCAGGAAGCCGCCGGGATCGCCGTCGGCGACAGCTCCCAGGTGCTGGTCTACAAGGACCTCGGCCTGGTCAACCAGGTGTTCAGCGAGCAGACGCTGGCCTCGTTGCGCGGCCACGTCGCCATCGGGCACTGCCGCTACTCCACCACCGGCGGCGGGACCTGGGAGAACGCCCAGCCGACCTTCCGCACCAACGACGCGGGCCGCGGGTTGGCCGTGGGCCACAACGGCAACCTGGTCAACGTCACCGAGCTCGCCGAGCGGGTGAACGAGCAGGAGGGCAGGCTGGCCAACGCCTCCGCCCCCGCCGACGGCTGCGACCGCGCCACCAACGACTCCGACCTGGTCACCGCGCTGCTGGCGGCCAAGGCCGTGGACAAGAGCGTGGAAGAGGCCGCGATGGAGCTCTTCCCGACCGTGCGCGGCGGGTTCTCCATGGTCTTCTGCGACGAGGACACCCTCTACGCGGTGCGCGACCCGCAGGGCGTGCGGCCGCTGGTGCTCGGCCGCCTGGAGCGCGGCTGGGTCGTGGCCAGCGAGACCGCGGGCCTGGACATCGTCGGCGCGAGCTTCGTGCGCGAGGTCGAGCCCGGCGAGCTGCTGGCCATCGACGCCGAAGGGCTGCGCTCCCAGCCCTTCGCCAGCCCCAAGCCCAAGGGCTGCGTGTTCGAGTACGTCTACCTGGCCCGCCCGGACACCACGATCTCCGGCCGCTCGGTGCACAGCACCCGCGTCGAGATCGGGCGCAGGCTGGCCAAGGAGCACCCGGTGGACGCCGACCTGGTCATCCCGGTGCCGGAGTCGGGCACCCCGGCCGCGATCGGCTACGCCCAGGCCTCCGGCATCCCGTACGGCAACGGCCTGGTGAAGAACTCCTACGTGGGCCGCACCTTCATCCAGCCCTCGCAGACCATCCGCCAGCTGGGCATCCGGCTCAAGCTCAACCCGCTGCGCGAGGTCATCCGGGGCAAGCGGCTGGTCGTCGTCGACGACTCGATCGTGCGCGGCAACACCCAGCGGGCCCTGGTGCGGATGCTGCGCGAGGCGGGTGCGGTCGAGGTGCACGTGCGCATCGCCTCGCCGCCGGTGAAGTGGCCGTGCTTCTACGGCATCGACTTCGCCTCCCGCGCCGAGCTGATCGCCAACGGGCTGGACTCCGACGGGGTCCGCCGCTCGGTGGGCGCCGACAGCCTCGGCCACGTGTCCCTGGACGGCCTGATCGCCGCCACCGAGCAGCCGAGCTCGCGGCTGTGCGCGGCGTGCTTCGACGGCGAGTACCCCATCCCGCTGCCCGAGGAGGAGCGGCTGGGCAAGTACCTGCTGGAAGGCGTCGAAGCCGGTGTGGCCGGCCCCGCCGAGCCGGTGCTGCCCAGCGGCTATGGTGCGGCGGACGCGCTGCAGCGGCCCTGACCACCCATCCCGCCGGCAGCGCCGCCCGGCCAAACCGACCAACGCATCAGATGTGGAGCCCAGTCGTGTCCGAAGACCTGCTCGCAGGGTCTGACCAGACCGAGACCCCGAAGGCCACCTACGCCGAAGCGGGCGTGAGCATCGAGGCCGGTGACGAAGCGGTCGACAAGATCCGCCCGTGGGCCGAGCGCGCGACCCGGCCCGAGGTGCTCGGCTCCCTCGGCGGGTTCGCCGGGTTGTTCCAGCTCAAGCTGGACCGCTGGAAGGAGCCCGTGCTGGCCTCCTCCACCGACGGGGTCGGCACCAAGCTCGCCGTCGCGCAGGCGGTGGACAAGCACGACACCGTCGGCATCGACCTGGTCGCCATGGTCGTGGACGACCTCGTGGTGGCCGGTGCCGAGCCGATGTTCCTGCAGGACTACATCGCCGTCGGCAAGGTCGAGCCGGACCGGATCGCCGACCTGGTCAAGGGCGTCTCCGAGGGGTGCGTGCAGGCCGGCTGCGCGCTGCTGGGCGGGGAGACCGCCGAGCACCCGGGCATGATGGCGCCCGGCGAGTACGACATCTCCGCCACCGGCGTCGGCGTCGTCGAGGCCGACGCGATGCTCGGGCCGGACAAGGTCCGCGCCGGCGACGTGGTGATCGCGATGGGTGCCTCCGGCCTGCACTCCAACGGCTACTCGCTGGCCCGCCACGTGCTGCTGGACATCGCCAGGATGCCGCTGGACGGCCACGTCGAGGAGTTCGGCCGGACCCTGGGCGAGGAGCTGCTGGAACCCACCCGGATCTACGCCAAGGACTGCCTCGCGCTGGCCGCCGAGACCGAGGTGCGGACCTTCGCGCACGTCACCGGCGGCGGGCTCGCGCAGAACCTGTCCCGGGTCATCCCGGCCGGGCTCATCGCCGAGCTGGACCGCGGCACCTGGACCCCGGACCCGGTGTTCCGGCTGATCGCCCAGCGCGGCCGGGTCGAGGTCGCCGAGATGGAGAAGACCTTCAACATGGGCGTCGGCATGGTCGCGGTGGTCACCGCCGAGGACGTGGACCGCGCCCTGGCGGTGCTGACCGCCCGGCACGTGCCCGCGTGGGTCCTCGGCGAGGTCGCCAAGTCCTCGGGCGAGGAGGGCTCCGAGGAGGAGCGCGTCGTGCTGCGCGGCGATCACCCGCGGTTCTGAGTGATCGACACGATCGAGTGATCAGGGGCGGGAATCCTTCCCGCCCCTGACTCGTTGTTCCGGGTGCCGGCGTTGTGCGCGTGCCCCCGGGCTCCAACTATCGCCTGCTGGGAATACCGCTCGGCTGGAGCCCAGCAGCGCCACCCGCCGAGAGGCGGCCCGCACAGCGCCGGCTTTGACGTCTTCGCGGACTCGACCCGCTCGGCCCGCGGACGGCGGAATCGCGGATCTCGCTCAGTCCCCGCGGCGTCGTGCGCGTTCTCGCCCGCGGCTTTCGAGAACCCGCGGCGATGCCCGGTCACCGGGGTGGTTCTCCCCTCGCGGCTTCGCCGCTCGCGCTCGGCCGTCGCCTTCCCTCGCGCTGCGGCGGGTTTCCGCGCTCGGAGACGCGAACACACACGAGTGGCGTTGCCGGTCGGCAACGCCACTCGTGTCATGCTCTGGCCGCTCACATATCGGGTGAACGAACGACTTGCGGACGCACCTTGCCATCGAGCGGACAGCTCGAACCGCCGATCTCGGTGGAGGAGTGCGTCAGCGCCGACCGTAGTCGTAGTCGTCGTACCCGTCGTCGTACGAGTCGTCGCGGTCCTGGTCGGACCACTCGCCGGACTCCGAGGACGACAGCTCGCGCTGCAACGCCTCGATGTCCATGTCCGGGGAACTGTACTTAAGCTCGCGGGCCACCTTCGTCTGCTTGGCCTTAGCCCGGCCGCGCCCCATGGCTCGACCCCCTCGCACAGGGTGTGCGGGGCGGACAGGGGAAAGTCGGCCCCGCATGATCTCGACAACGTTTCCTGTAACTACCGTACCGTGCCGAGGCGGTTGAACGCGACGTGGTGCCCGCAGTTGTGCGTCGTGTCTTGGGTGACGTGGCACTCGTCCTCCCGGAGCAGGGGCGGAGGCGGTTCGGCGGGTTCGCGAGTCGGGCTCTTCACCGCGTGGTCGACATGACACCATGCTCGCTGTGCCAGAGTCCTTCGTCGCCTACCTGCGGGTGTATGAGCCGCTGTCGTCGTTCGAGCAGCCGTTGCGGGACGAGCTGAGCGCCGCGCTGGAGGAGGGGCCGGTGGACCCCTTCGAGGCGGGGCGCTGGGAGCAGGACCAGTGGCTGCGCAGCCAGCTCGCCGCGCCGCCCCGGCTGCTGCCCGGCGAGACCGCGGACGGCGAGGAGAAGCGCGCCGTCGGCGTGCTCGCGCTCGATCCCGAGGAGGTGCCCACCGGCCCGGCCGCCTCCGTCGGCCCGGGGCCGCTGGTGTGCCCGCTGGACGTGCGCGGGCGCGCCGCCGCCGCGCTCGTCGGCTTCCTCGGCGACTCCGACGTCCCGCTGCGCACCGCGGCGCTGCAGGTGCCCGCGGAGACCGCCAAGAGCCGCGCGAGCAAGGTCATCACCGAGACCGCGGACAGCGCGGTGCACGTGCTCTCGTCGACCTGGACCGTCCCGCTGCCGTGGTTCGTGGTGGTCGACCCGGAGGAGCGCTGCGTGTTCTCCGAGCCGGGTCGCCGCCGGGTGTGCTGGCGGGTGGCGATGGCCGACGCGCGGCGCAGGGTCGCGCGCGCCCACTCGGTCGCCCAGCAGTCCCTCGGGGACGAGGGGCCGACCAAGATCCTCGACGAGACCGGCAAGTGGCTGGAGCGGTTCCACCCGCACAGCGCGGTCGAGCTGGACTACGGCGGGCTGGTCAAGCTGATGACCGAGTCCGACCTCGACGTGGACACCTCGGCCGAGGACGTGCACGCCATCGTCGACGCCATGGAGGCGGGCGACGCCGAGGAGGTCGGCGAGCGCTACGAGCAGCTCCGCGACTTCTGGGCGGAGTTCGCCTCGCGCGAGCGGCACAACTGACCGGGCACCTCCCCGGGGCCGGTCAGGGGCGGCAGCGGATCTCGGCGTTGAGGACGCCGAACCAGCCGTCGGGCGCGTCCCGCCAGGCGTGCCAGGCGGTGGCGAGCTCCGCCAGCTCCTCCGGGGTGGTCAACCCGTAGGAGACGGCCTGCTCGGCAAAGGCGGACTCGCGGATCCGGTCGGCCCACAGGTCGCCCCACCACGCGCGCTCCTCGGGCGTGGCGAAGGTCCACGCCGAGCCGGTGCAGGAGACCTCGGCGAAGCCCGCCCGCATCGCCCAGCCCTTGAGGTGCTTGCCGCCGTCCGGGAAGGCCCGGTTCGCCCGCGCCACCGACCGGTAGAGCTCCAGCCACCGGTCCAGGCCGGGGATGTCCGGGGACCAGCGCATGCCGCCGTAGTCGGCGTCGCGGGCGGCCACCACGCCGCCCGGCCTGCAGACCCGGCGCATCTCGCGCAGCGCGGCAACCGGGTCGGTGAGGTGCTGCAGCACCTGGTGGGCGTGCACGACGTCGAAGGAGTCGTCGGCGTGCGGCAGCGCGTAGACGTCCGCCTCGGCGAACTCCGCGTTGCGCACGCCCCGCTCGGCCGCGTTCGCGCGGGCGATCTCCAGCGGGTCGGCGGCGTTGTCCACTCCGAGCACCGGACCGGGGGCGACGAGCTCGGCGAAGTCGAGCGTGATGGTGCCCGGGCCGCAGCCGATGTCCAGCACGCGGACGCCCGGTTCGAGATCGTCGAGCAGGTAGGCGGCCGAGTTCCGCGCGGTCCGCCAGGTGTGCGAGCGCAGCACGCTCTCGTGGTGCCCGTGGGTGTAGGTGTCCGGTTGCGCGCCCATCTCCGACCTTCCCAATATGTGGAAAATCCGTACCAGATTTTGAGCGTAGCTGTCCGGACGGTGCTTGAGAAGCGCGCGTCTTCCATCAGGAGTCCCCGCTCGCCGCGCGAACGGGGACTCCTGACGAGAAGGAGGGCGGAGAACTTATCCGAGGGCGCCGGGCAGCAGCCGCACCGAGCCCACCGGCTCGCCGCCGCCGAACACCGGCTCCTCGGCCAGCTCGTCGAGATCCCCGGGGACGCCGAGCGCGCGCAGCACGCCCACCGCCACCGGGAGCCGGGCGCGGGAAGCGCCGTCGGAGATCTTGATCGCCGCGGCCCGGCCGTCGGGCAGCGCGAACGCGAACACGCCCTCGGCGCCGATCTTGGACACCAGGCCGTCCACCGCGGGCATCAGCCGCGCGTCCTCCCGGCCGGTGCCGGAGACCAGCCACGGGTGCGCGCGCATCGCGTCGGCGACCTGCCGGTGCTTGAGCACCAGGTTCTGGAACACCCGGGCGAGCCCGGTCAGCGACAGCGCGAACAGCGGCGCGCCGCAACCGTCCACCGCGGTGTTGGCGATCGGCTCGCCCGCCATCTCGGTCACCGTCGCCGAGACCGTGCTCTGCAGCGGGTGCTCCGGCGCCAAGTAGTCCGAAGTGGACCAGCCGTTGCGCGCGCACGCGGCCAGCATCCCGGCGTGCTTGCCGGAGCAGTTCATGGTGATCCGCAGCTTGCTGTCCCTGGCGTCCCGCGCGGCCTCGTCCATCGGCCAGTCCGGCGGGCAGCGCAGCGCGTCCGGGGTCAGCTCGAAGCGCTCCAGCAGCGCGCGCACCGCGGCCACGTGGGCTTCCTCCCCGCTGTGCGAGGAGGCGGCCAGGGCCAGATCGGCCTCGGGCAGCTCCAGCCCGGCGCGCAGCATGCCCGCGGCCTGCGCGGGCTTGAGCGCGGAGCGCGGGTACATCGGGGAGGTGACGTCGCCCAGCGCCAGCCGGGTCGAGCCGTCGGGGTCGAGCACCACCACGTCGCCGTGGTGCATCCCCTCCCGGAGTCCGCTCCGAACGATCTCCACGAGGGGTACCGGATGGATCACTGCTTGTCCCGCTCCTCAGCAAGCAACTGGTCGACCGATGCCGCGCCTTCCCGATAGCGGCGGGCGATCTCGGCGTTGAGCTTGTCCACCACCTGCTGCACCTCGCGGCGGCGGGCCGAGACGGAGTCCTCCTCGGCGGTGTACGCGCGCAACGCCTGGTCCAGTTTCGCATCGGACAGCGACATCACGTCCGAGAGGTCCACGTCCGAGACCAGCGCCTCCACGTGCCTGCGGTGCGCTTCTGCGCGGGAGGGCTCGGTGGTCTGGTACCGGCCGGATCCGGTCGCGGGCCCGACGGCGTTGTCGCTGAGGATGGCCACCAGCTGCTCGACCACGGTCGCCGAGCCGTTCTCGTCCCGGCGGCGCTGCTCGGCGCGCACGATGTCGATGCGCGCGTGCAGCACCCGGCGCAGGTAGGAGAGGTCGGTCTCCTCCTGGGCCGCCTCGTCCCGCAGGTCGCGCACGTCGGTCAGCGCGCGCCCCTCGATTTCGCTGGCGTAGTCCGGGGACAGGACCCTGTCGATGCGGCGCCGTCCACCCGGGCGGACTTCGATCACGTGGCCATCCTCCGGCAATTCGGTCGAGCTCGCCAACATTTCGGGTGATGTTGTTACGACACTGGTGCGACGCAAGGCCCGCGATCGGAGTTCCGCACGTCCCCGATCGGGCGATGGGCGCGCTTCAATGAATACCCGCCGTGTCAACTGAGGGTGGTTCAGCGCCCCCGCACCCGGTCCGCGGCCACCCGGCCGGGCGGTTCACCGCTGTCCGGCGGGACCGAGTCCGGATCCACCGCGGCGGCCACCGCGCGCCCCTCCTCGGGATCGCCGGCCATCAGCTCGGCCTCCACCGGGGTCGAGCGCTTGAGCAGCGCCAGCGCGATCGGGCCGAGCTCGTGGTGCTGCACCACGCTGCCCACCCGGCCGACCCTGCGCTCGCCCTGCAGGACCGGGTCACCGGGCTCCGGGGTGACCTCGACCGAACCGTCCAGGTGCAGCAGGATCATCCGCCGCGGCGGCTTGCCCACGTTGTGCACCTTGGCGACCGTCTCCTGACCGCGGTAGCAGCCCTTGGCCACGTGCGCGGCGGTGTGCACCCAGCCCAGCTCGTGCGGGATCGCGCGGTCGTCGGTGTCCAGCCCCACGCGCGGGCGCAGCGCCTCCACCCGCAGGGCCTCGTAGGCCATCGTGCCGGACGGGCGGATGCCCGCGTCGGTGAGCGCGAGCCACCAGTCGACCAGCGACTCGCGCGGCACCAGCAGGTCGTAGGTGGGCAGCGAGCGGAACGGCACGTTGCGCACGAACCCGCCACCGGGCAGCCCGCGCACCTCGTAGGGAGCCGACGGGACCTCGGCGAACCCGGCCAGCACGCCGCCCGCGTCCGGGCCGACGGCGGTCAGCACCGCGAGCTCGGAGGTCGCCTCGCGCGGCTCGACCTTGGAGAAGAAGCGCATGCCCTCCAGGTAGTCGAACAGGCTCTGCTTGCCGTCCACGCCGATCGTGGGCAGCGGGCTGGTGGCCTGCGCACCGCGATCGGCGTCCAGGTAGACCACGTCCTCGTGGTGCGCCACCAGCATGTGGCAGTCCACGCGCCCGCTGCTGTCGAGCACCAGGGCCTCGGTGCCCTGCCCGTCGGGCAGCTCGGTGAGGTGCTGGGAGAGCACCAGGTGCAGCCAGCTCAGCCGTTCCTCGCCCGGCACCGCGATGACCTCGCGGTGCGAGCGGTCCACCAGCACCGCGCCCCGCGCGGCCGACCGCTGCTCGGCGAACGGGTCGCCGAAGTGCCAGGGAACGCCGACGTCCACCGCGTCCTCCGGCGCGGGCACCGCACCGGGCAGGTCCAGCAGGGGTGAACTCATTGGAGCGCTCCTAGTTTCGCGTCGCGTTCAGTCGGCCTCGCGGCAGGTCCGGCAGGTGCCGGACAGCGCGAGGTGCGTGGGATCGAGCTCGAAGCCGCGCTCGGCCAGCAGCAGCTTGCCGAGGTCGTCGAGGAGCTCGATGGCCACTTCGTCGATCCGCCCGCAGCGGTGGCAGGCGAGGTGCACGTGCTCGTGCTCCTCGGCGGAGTAGGTCGGTGCCCCGTGCCCCAGGTGCGTGTGCCGCACCAGTCCGAGCTGCTCCAGCAGGTCCAGCGCCCGGTAGACGGTCGTGATGTTGACCGTCGGTGCCGTGCCCTGCACCTTCTTGCAGATCTCCTCGGGGGTCGCGTGCCCCAGCTCGCGCACCGCGTCGAGCACCAGCTGGCGTTGCGGCGTCATGCGCATACCGCGTTCGTGCAAGGTGCTGCGCAGCGATCCTCGGTCGCTCAATGCCCGCTCCTGTGCTCCGCGCTCGTCGACACCACGATCGTAACTCCGCGCGGGTACCTGGCCGGTCGCCGCGTGCGCGGGCGCGGCTGCTCTTCGCGCCGCGAACGACCCCGGGGCCGCACCTGGCGGCGCTCGAGTTCTAGGCTTCCGGCATGCGCGTACTGGCAACCCTGGACGGGATCGTCGTCGACCCGCGGGCCCCGCTGTTCCGGGCCGATGACCTCGGAGTGCTGCGGGGCGACGGGATCTTCGAAACGGTCCTGGTCGTCCAGCGGCAGCCGCGGGAGATGGGGCCGCACCTGGACCGGCTCGAACGCTCCGCGCGGCTGATGCAGATGACGCTGCCCGAGCGCGCGAGCTGGGAGCGCGCGGCGCAGGCCGTGATCGACGCCTGGCCGTGGGACGAGCACCCGGAGATGGGGCTCAAGCTGGTGTGCACCCGGGGCATCGACGAGGGCGACGGCACGCCGAGCGGGTTCGCGATGGGCCAGGAGGTCGGCCCGGAGACCCGGCGCAAGCGCGCCGAGGGCGTCGAGGTGGTCACCCTCGACCGGGGCTACTCGACCGACCTGATGGAGCGCGCGCCCTGGCTGCTGCTGTCGGCCAAGACGCTGTCCTACGCGGTGAACATGGCCGCGCTGCGCGAGGCCGAGGCCCGCGGTGCGGACGAGGTCGTCTTCACCTCGACCGAGGGAACCGTGCTGGAGGGCCCGACCTCCTCGGTCGTGCTCGCCGAGGGCCGCAAGCTGCTGACCACCCCGCCCGCCTCGGGCGTGCTGCGGGGCACCACGCAGGGCGCGCTGTTCCGCGCCGCCGAGGCGGCCGGCTGGCAGACCGAAGTGGTCAACTTCCCGACCTCGGCGCTGTTCGAGGCCGACGGGGTGTGGCTGGCCTCCAGCATCCGCCGGATCACCCGCGTGCGCGCCGTGGACGGCACGGCCGTGAAGGTCGACGGCGCGCTCGACGAGGAGATCGTCGGGCTCTACGAGTCGAACTACTAGGACCGGCCGCGCCCCTGCTCCGGGCGCGGCACCACCGGCGAGGCGAACCCGCCGAGCGGTTCTCAGCCCATCGTCCGCTGCCCGTCGATCGTCTCGCGGATGATGTCCGCGTGACCGGCGTGCTGCGCGGTCTCGGCGACGATGTGCATGAACACCCGGCGAGCCGAGCGGGTGGCGCCCGGCGGGAACCAGGGCGCCTCCGGCAGCGGCTGGGCCGCCGACAGGTCCGGCAGCGACGCGACGAGCTCGTCGGTGCGCGCGGACACCCGGTCGTACTCGGCGAGCAGCGACTCCACGGTCTCCTCGTCGGTCATCCGGAAGCCCGCGGCGTGCCGCTCCATCGACTCCGGGGTCATGGCCAGCGCCGACGGCCCCTCGAGGAGGAAGCGGACCCAGTTCTCCTCGGTCCGCGAGACGTGCTTGAGGATGCCGCCCAGGCACAGCTCGCTGGTGGTCGGCGCCAGCCGCGCCTGGGACTCGTCGACCCCGCGCACCGCGAAGCGCAGGAACTCGCGGTGGATGCGCAGCGCGTCGAGCAGATCGGCTCGTTCGTCGGGCATGGTGGCCCCCTCCGGTAGCGGGTCGGCTACCGGAGGTTAATGGCGAACCCCGACGGAACGCCCGTCAGCCGACGACGCGGTCCAGCTTGCAGGACAGCCGGGGCTGCAGCTCGTGCTCGGAGGTGGCGCGCTCCTCGACGTAGGCCAGGGCGCCCTCGACGATGCCGTAGAGCCTGCTGGCCGCGGTGACGTCCGCGCCGGTGGGGGTGCGCATGACCGCGTCGGTGCCGAACTGCCAGGTCGTCTGCCCCTGCGGCTTGCCGAAGAACATCTCGACGTTGCCGGTCTCGTGGGTGATCAGCAGCTCGACGTTGTCGTCCGGCTGCGGCCGCCAGAAGCCGTACTCGCGGAACGCGGGCCCGACCACGTTGCCGCCCTCGCCGTCGAGGCGCCAGGCGCGGCTCTCGTAGGTCAGGAACGGGCGACCGTCGTGCGCGATGGTGATCTGCTGCAGGAAGCGGTAGCTCTCGTCCAGCGAGGGGTGGTTGGCCTCGCCCTCGCCGCGCCACACGCCGACCAGCGGCAGCAGCGCCAGGCAGGCGTCGTCCAGCGACGGGCCCATCCGCAGGTTGGCGGTGTCGCCCTCGCCGGGCAGGTCGTCGAACTCCGGCACGTTGCGGTGCGCGGTGCTCTTGGCTCGTTCCGCGGCGGCGGCCACAGCGGCGTCCCCGCTGCCCGGCTGCGGTTGATTCGGCGTCTCGGTCATCGCCAGTAAGGCTACAACCTGCGGAAAGGCGCGCTCGCACCAGTCTGGCGCGCGGCCCCTCCGGCGTCAGTCGTTGTAGAGGCGGTACACCACGTAGACGGCGAACCAGATCGTCGCGATGGCGGCGATGCCGACGAGGGTGACCAGGCCGTAGTGCATGAAGTCCAGGAGTTCCACGCGCAAAGGATAACCGCGACGGGCCCCGCTGCGACTGTGGCGTGCGGCATGATCTGCTGCGGTCGGCGGCACCGGGCCGCTGATCACCGGCGGGAGCACGCCGCCGGGCGGGAGTGTTGACGGGGATCACATGAACTTCGAGACGTTTCGGGACCGGGCGCTGGCCTACCGGGAGGACCTGCTGGCCCGCAAGGAGAAGATCGCGCCTGCCGACTTCGGCTGGTACCCGTACGACACGATGGCCAACGTCTTCCACCTGGACGCGCTGCTCGGCGGCGACCGGCGGGAGATCTTCGGCGAGATCGCGGGCACCCGGATCGCCGACATCGGCGCCGCCGACGGCGACTTCGGGTTCTTCCTGGCCGAGGAGCTGGGCTGCGCGGTCGACGTGATCGACAACGCGCCGACCAACTTCAACGGGCTGCGCGGCGCGCGCAGGCTCGCCGCGGAGCTGGACCTGCCGGTCGAGGTGCACGAGATCGACCTGGACGCGCAGTTCTCGCTGCCCGCCGAGCGCTACGGGGCGGTGCTGTTCCTGGGGCTGCTCTACCACCTCAAGAACCCGTTCCTGGTGCTGGAGCGGCTCTCCGAGCGGGCCGAGCTGTGCTTCGTGTCCACCCGCGTCGCCCAGCAGACCCCGGACGGCACCGAGATCGCCGGCCAGCCGGTGGCCTACCTGCTGGACCCGGCGGAGGCGAACGACGACGCCACCAACTTCTGGATCTTCAGCGAGGCCGGCCTGCGCCGCCTGTTCGCCCGCACCGGCTGGGAGGTCCTCGACTTCACCGCGGTCGGCTGCCAGGAGGCGTCCAACCCCCGCGACCAGGACAAGGACCAACGAGCCTTCGCCCTCCTCCGCTCCACCCGCTGACCCCCGCCAAGAACGCTCGAATCTCGACGGCGGATTTCAAGGGTTTTCGCGGACCGCCCGGGAGGGGTGCGGACGCGACGAGGGGCCGGCACCGAGGTGCCGGCCCCTCGTCGGGCGTCGGGGCGAGGTCAGGCGACCTCGATGTCCACCGCGTGCACGCCCGGGCCCGCGGTGGTGACCGCGGACTCGCCCTTGCCGCTGCGGTGCAGCGCGCGGACGGTCCAGTCACCCGGAGCCGCGTAGAACCGGTAGTCGCCCTCCTCGGAGCTCACGACCTCCGCGGTGAACTCACCGGAGGAGTCCAGCAGGCGGACGAAAGCCCCGCCGACCGGCTCTTGCCCGGCTCGAACCTTGCCCGCCACGACGACCTGGTCGGTGCCCTCGTCGACGGCGACGGCCGACTGCTGCGGCGCTCCGCATCCATCCATCACAAAACTCCCTATCGGTTCGCCCGGCTCAGGCCGACGGGTTCTCGACCGGCACGCCCACCAGGGAGCCGTACTCGGTCCAGGAGCCGTCGTAGTTCTTCACGTTGGTGTTGCCCAGCAGCTCGCGCAGCACGAACCAGGTGTGCGAGGAGCGCTCGCCGATGCGGCAGTAGGCGATGGTGTCCTTGGAGGTGTCCAGGCCGGCCTCGCCGTAGATCTCCCGGAGCTCGTCGTCGGACTTGAAGGTGCCGTCCTCGTTGGCGGCCTTGCTCCACGGCACGTTGATCGCGCTCGGGATGTGGCCGCCGCGCTGAGCCGACTCCTGCGGCAGGTGCGCCGGGGCGAGCAGCTTGCCGGCGAACTCGTCGGGCGAGCGCACGTCGACCAGGTTCTTGTTGCCGATCGCGTCGACGACCTCGTCGCGGAAGGCGCGGATCGAGTTGTCCGGGTCCTGGGCCTTGTAGGAGGTGGTGGCCCGGTTGGGCGCCTCCTTGGTGAGCTCGCGGCCGTCGAGCTCCCACTTCTTGCGACCGCCGTCGAGCAGCTTGACGTCGTCGTGGCCGTAGAGCTTGAAGTACCAGTAGGCGTAGGCGGCGAACCAGTTGTTGTTGCCGCCGTAGAGCACCACGGTGTCGTCGTTGCTGATGCCCTTGGCGGACAGCAGCTTCTCGAAGCCCTCGCGGCTGACGAAGTCGCGGCGGACGTGGTCCTGCAGTTCGTTCTTCCAGTCCAGCTTGATGGCCCCGGGGATGTGTCCGCCGTCGTAGGCGGTGGTGTCCTCGTCCACCTCGGCGAACACCACTCCGTCGGTGTTCAGGTTCTCTTCGGCCCACTCGGCGGAGACCAGGACGTCTGCGCGGCTCATCGAGCGACTCCTTCGTTGATCTTCAAGGATGGTTCGGCTGGGGTCTTAAGCGGCGGGGGCGAACCGCCGGATCAGCAGGTACATCTGGCAGCCGAGGCAGTACCCGAACACCGCGTTGAGCAGTGCCGCCACCAGGGCCAGGGCGTTGGCCACGACGCCGAGCGTGATCCAGCCCGCCGCGTACCCGACGGTGGCCACCAGGGTGAAGGCGAAGCCCACGCCCTGCGAGAAGCGGACTGGTGCGGACTCCTCGCGCTGCGCCTCGGTGGGCGGTGCCAGCTTCGGCCGCACGGCCTTGCGGTAGAGCACGCCCCACGGGTTGAGCTGCAAACCGATGAACGCGCACAGGCCGAACAGCACCATCTGCGCCGCCATCACCCGCCAGCTCGTGGTGACCAGGCCCAGGGCCAGGATCGCGCTGGTGATCGCGGCGGTGAAGCGCACGCCTCTGGTGTCGAGCGTCGAGACAGACATTGCGGGGAGCCTTCCTGACTTCTGACTGGACTTCGGCTGCCGAGTCCGTCAGGCGGTGAGCGCGCCGTGTCGCGACGAGAGGTGCAGTGGGCGCGCGCTACCGCCCGGTCAGCGCCCGCAACACAGGCTGCTGCCCACGCGGCAGAGATCCACCGCGCGCCTACGGGTCAGCAGTACATGCACGCCACGGAGGTTACCGCGAAGACCGATCACCGGGAAGCGAGTTCACTAGGTGAGACGTTCTTCGGCGGTGCGGTGCGCGGCCGCGTCAGTTCAGGTAAGGGGCCAGCGCCTCGTCGAGCACCTGCGGCTTCGGCACCCCGCCGACCCGGAAGATCTCCTCGCCCGCGGAGTCCAGCACCAGGGTGGTCGGGGTGGTGTGCACGCGCAGCGGGGTGGACCACTCGGGGTGGTCGGTGAGGTCGACCTCGACGTGCTGCACGCCCTCGGTGCGCTCGGCGTAGCCGCCCAGCAGGATCCGGGTGTGCCGGCACGGGGCGCAGAAGGTGGTGGACAGCTGCAGCAGCGTCACCCGCGCCGCGCCGGGCTCGGGCAGCTGCTGCCGGAGCCCGTCCGGGAACTTCGACACGGCTACCTCCCCTTCGCTCCTGCGCACCGCGCCCTGCCGGGCGCGCCAGATCAACCCGATCACCAGCGCGATCGGTACCACCACGAGCAGCGCCCAGACCCCCTGGCTCATCCGGTCCGAACCCCGTTGCTGGTCAGCTCGACGCCGTGGGCGATGCCCTCGACGACCAGCGCGCCGCGTTCGACCCGCACCCCGGTCGGTCGCACCTCGAAGGGCAGCATCCCCGGGTCCAGGGTGGTCTTGAACTGCTCCAGCACCGAGCGCTCGAACAGCGGCGGCAGGTCGATCTGGCCGAAGGTGCTGTTGTTGAGCTCCAGCTCGCGCGGGGTGATCCGCATCTTGTCGCCCTCCAGCGAGAGCACGGAGACGACCTGCACCTTGTTGTCCGAGCCCGCGATGTTGACCGTGCCGGACAGCCGCACCAGCGCCTTCGTCGGGTCGCCGCCCTCGGCGATCTCGGCGTCGGCCGGCTCGACCTCGCCGGTCCTCTCGTCCTTGAGCGCGTCCGCGGTGGCCGGCTCGACGGTCAGGTCCTGGATGCCGATCAGCCGCGCGACGTCGGCGGCGCGCAGCTTCACCCGCGCCACCAGCTGGTCGACGGTGACCTCGTCGGCGGTCCCCTGGATGACCTGCGCGGTGGAGACCTTCGCGCCGTGCAGGTCGGCCTCGATGCCGAGCTGGTTGAACGGCCCGACCGGCACCGCGTCGGCCTTCATCCGCACGTCGCGGTAGTCGCCCGCGGCGACCTGGGTCAGGAACGGGAACCCGTTGATGGAGACCTCGGGGTTCTCCTGGAGCTTGAGCCGCTCGGCGACGCGCTTGGACACCTGGTACTCGGCGACCGCGGCCGAACCGAAGTCGGCGGCGACCAGCAGGGCGATGGCCACGACCAGGGTGATCGCGAGCTTCTTCACGCTTCGGTCCGTTCTGTCGGGGCGGATCCGTGCGGCGTCGTGGCCGGGCCACGATCGAGTGGTTCCACTGTATCGGCCGCCCACCTCGCGATCCGGTCCACCAGTTGCGGGGTGGTCGAGCTCTCCGCGTGCCGCATGCCCTCGATCGGCCAGAACTCGCCGCCGCCCGCCTCGCTGAGCGCCCGCGCGTCGGCCAGCGGGAAGTAGTGGTCGTCGGTGCCGTGCACGATCAGCTGCGGCACCTCGATGCGGGCGGCGAGCTCGATCGGCGAGACCGGCACCTCCGGCCAGGGGCCCGCCAGGCGCACGCCCAGCAGGCGGGCGGTGAGCCTGCCGTGCGGCTGCTCCAGCAGCCAGTGCACCCGGCGCATCGCCGGGGTCTCGCGGACGAACCACCGGGCCGGGCTGCTCACCGACACCACCGCGTCGGGCGGGGTGCCGAGCGCGGCCTGGCGCAGCACGACGCTCCCGCCCAGCGAGAAGCCGAGTGTGACGATGCGCTCGTGCCCGAGCTCGCGCAGGTGCGCCACGGCGGCGTCGACGTCCATCGCCTCGTCCGGCCCGACGCTGGTTCGACCACCGGATCCGCCGTGCCCGCGGAGATCGACCGCCAGCACCGCCCCGTGCCCGGCGAGTCGCGATAGGACGCGTCGCACGCTGGGCTTGCGGATGTGGTTGGTGAACCCGTGGGCGAGCGCGAAGCCGATCCGAGCGCCCTTCGGACCGGGGTGCAGCTGCCCGGCGATCCGGGTGCCGTCGGCGGCGCGCAGTGTGACGCGACACATGCCCGTAACAAGTGGTCGCTCGCTGTTCACAATTGTGATGCCCTCCGTCGGACCTGGGTTTTTCCACTTCGTTTCGGTTATTCTCCTAGCCATCCAAAGGCAACGGCGCCGGGTCGCCCGCGCACCGCGGGCGACCGGATTCCTTCCGGCCGGACTACGCCTTGGAGATGGAGGCCCTCAGATGAGCTCCGAGCTGCTGCTGCTGACCGGCGAGACCGACTGCGAGAGCGTGCTGCCCGGCCTCGCGCTGCTGCCGCACCGCGTCCGGGTCCTGCCCGCCGACCCCGGTGCCATCCTCTCCGGCGGCACCCACGACGCCGTCGTGGTCGACGCCCGCACCGACCTGGCCGGCGCCCGCAACCTGTGCCGGCTGCTGGCCTCCGGGGACGTCCCGGTGATCGCGCTGGTCAACGAGGGCGGTCTGGTCACCGTCAACGCCGAGTGGGGCGTGGACGACATCCTGCTGCCTACCACCGGTCCGGCCGAGATCGACGCCCGCCTGCGCCTGCTGGTCGCCCGCCACAGCACCGCTGCCTCCTCCGGCGACGGCTCGCTGACCGTCGGCGACCTGTCCATCGAGGAGGCGACCTACACCGCGCGGCTCAAGGGGCGGGCGCTCGAGCTGACCTACAAGGAGTTCGAGCTGCTGAAGTTCCTCGCGGGCCACGCGGGCCGGGTGTTCACCCGCGCCCAGCTGCTGCAGGAGGTCTGGGGCTACGACTTCTTCGGCGGCACCCGCACGGTCGACGTGCACGTCCGGCGGCTGCGCTCCAAGCTCGGCCCGGAGCACGACGCCATGATCGGCACCGTGCGCAACGTGGGCTACAAGTTCGTGCGCCCGAGCAGCCGCAACAGCGCGGCTCCCTCGCCGATCGCCGCGGAGGCGGCCGAGGAGGCGCGCCTCGCCGAGGCCGTGGACCAGGCGGAGGCCGTCGACGCGTGACCCGCGCCTTGCGCAGCCCGAGCCCGGCGTGGTCCGAGCCGCGTGCGAGCTGAGCCTCCTTCATCAAAAAAGGCATTCTCCGCACTCTCCGTACTCCTCGACCCCGTCCCGCACTCCCCGCGCTCCGCGCGGGCCCGCCGGAAGTGGGTAACGTCTACGGCGTGCAGCTGACTTGGCGGAACGGACTGGACGGCGGCGAGGCGGCCGAGGTGATGCGGTTGCTCGACACGACCGAGGCGGCCGACGGGGTCGCTCCGGTCGGGGAGCACGTGATCATGCGGCTCAAGGCGCATCGGGACCTCACCCGGCAGATCGAGCCGGTGCAGGCCGACGTGCGCTCCGAGCACTACGTGGTGCGCGACTCCGGCGGCGCGCTGGTGGGCTACGCGCACCTGGACACCGAGCACGAGGCCACCGCGGGCCAGCTCGTCGCGGAGCTGGCGGTGCACCCGGAGCACCGGCGCCAGGGCGCGGGCGCCCGCCTGGTCGAAGCGCTGCTGGAGCGCGCGGAGCTGGGCGTCGAGCCGGCCGAGGACACCGGGCGGCTGCGCATCTGGTCGCACGGCGAGCACCCCGGCGCGCTGCGGCTGGCCGAGCGCTACGGCCTGCACCGCCCGCGCGAGCTGTGGCGGATGGGGCGCGACCTGGCCGAACCGGAGCTGCCGGAGACCCGGCCCCCGCAGGGCGTGCGGATCCGCACCTTCGCGCCCGGGCGGGACGAGGCCGCGGTGGTCGCGGTCAACGGCAAGGCCTTCTCCTGGCACCCGGAGCAGGGCCAGATGACCGAGGCGGACCTGCGCGCCAAGGAGGGCGAGGACTGGTTCGACCCGGGGGGCTTCTTCCTGGCCGTCGACGAGCGCGACGAGCTGCTCGGCTTCCACTGGACGAAGGTGCACCCGGACGGGACCGGCGAGGTCTACGTGGTCGGGGTGGATCCGGACCGCCAGGGCGGCGGGTTGGGTCGCTCACTCACAGTGGCCGGTTTGCGGTACCTTCGGGACACTGGACGTAGTCAGGTCATGCTCTACGTGGAGGCCGACAACCTCGCCGCCGTGACGGTCTACCAGCGGTTGGGCTTCGCCAAGTGGGACACGGACGTGCAATTCGGACGCTGATCCTCCACTGCGCAGAGTCAGCGAAGAAGTTGATCTTCGGGTCGCCTATCGCCCGAAGGAATGTGTTCCTGCTTACTTAGCGTGCCATGTTCACCTTTCGTTCACTTCGATGCGGGTGCGTGTCCACTCCCACTGCTTACGTTTTGTCCAGCGGCAAGCACGAGCCCGCACGGCTCAGGCCGCGCACCCGCAATGTGTTTCCTTGAGTGGAGGAACGAAGTGAAGATCAAGCGGCACAATGCTGCGTTCGCCGTCCTCGCCGCGGGCGCGCTCGTGCTCGCCGGTTGCGGCACGGACCAGAACGTCCCGCAGGGCGCTGCCAACCCGGCGCTGGACAAGCTCCAGGTCGAGTGCGGCACCAAGAGCCTCTCGGCGGAGGGCTCCTCGGCGCAGAAGAACGCGATGGACGTCTTCTCCCGGGACTACAGCATCAAGTGCCCCGGCCAGACCGTGAACTACACCAAGTCCGGTTCCGGCAAGGGCGTTGCGGGCTTCACCGCGGGCCAGATCGACTTCGGCGGCTCGGACTCCCCGCTGGACGCGGAGGAGGGCGAGGTCGCCAAGGCCGCCGAGCGCTGCAAGGGCAACCCGGCCTGGAACATCCCGATGGTCTTCGGCCCGGTGGCCATGGCCTACAACCTGCCCGGCGTGGACAACCTGGCGCTCAACGCCGACCTCATCCGCAAGATCTACATGGGTGAGATCAAGCAGTGGGACGACCCGGCGATCAAGGCGCTGAACCCGGACGCCAAGCTGCCGTCGATCCCGGTCGTGCCGTTCTTCCGCTCCGACGAGTCGGGCACCACCTCGAACTTCCAGAAGTACCTCTCCACCGCCACCAACGGCGCGTTCACCGGTGAGGGCAAGACCTTCCGCGGTGGCCCGGGCGTCGGCCAGGGCCGCGACGGCTCGGACCAGGTCGCGCAGTCGGTCGAGGCCACCGAGGGCGGCATCACCTACGTCGAGTGGTCCTACCCGCGCAACCTCGGCCTGGGCATCGCCAAGATCGACAGCGGCAGCGGCCCGGTCGAGCTGAACCCGCAGACCGTGGGCAAGGCCATCGAGGAGGCCAAGATCGAGGGCGAGGGCAACGACCTGCGCGTCGACCTCAAGTCGATCTACGGCAACAAGGAAGCCGGCGTCTACCCGATCGTGCTGAACACCTACGAGCTGGTCTGCTCCAAGGGCTACGACCCGGAGACCGCCAAGTCCGTCAAGGCGTTCCTGACGGTCGCCGCCAACGCGGACCCGGCCCAGCTCGAGGAGGCCGGCTACGTGGCGCTGCCGGAGCGGTTCAAGGGCAAGGTCCTCGACGCCGTCAACGCCATCCAGTGACCTGGTTCGCGCTCGAACCGGGCGCACGCCAGGTAGAACGGACGAAGTGAGAGGCTGCATCCAGCAGTGACCGACTCTACGAGAGCCGATGCGCGCCCCGCGGACACCGACGCCGGTGCCCCGCGGGGCGCTTCGGCGCCCAGTTCCGGACCGGAGGCTCCCATTTCCGCTCCAGAGATCGCCGCGGGCAAGAAGTTCCGCGTGGGAGACAAGGTGTTCTCCTCGCTGGCGACGGCCTCCGGCGCCTTCGTGGTGGCGCTCATCGCCGCCATCGGCATCTTCCTGCTGATCCGCGCGGTGCCCTCGTTGCAGGTCAACGAGGTGAACTTCCTGTTCTCGCGGGAGTGGAACACGCGCGATGCCGAGCACCTGCGCTTCGGCATCCTCGACCTCGCGTGGATCACCGTCGCCAGCTCCCTGGTGGCCCTGGTGATCGCGATGCCGCTGTCCGGCGGCATCGCCCTGTTCCTGACCCGGTACGCGCCGCGCGCCCTGGCCCGGCCCTTCGCCTACCTCGTGGACCTGCTGGCCGCCGTGCCCTCGGTGGTCTACGGCCTGTGGGGCTTCATGGTGCTGGGCCCGTTCCTGTCGCCGCTGGCCATCTGGCTCAACGAGAACCTCGGCTGGATCCCGATCTTCGGCGACGGCAACATCAACCAGAAGGGCTCCGGCGCGGACGTGTTCACCGCGGGCATCGTGCTCGCCGTGATGATCATCCCGACGATCACCGGCGTGACCCGCGAGGTCTTCGCGCGCACCCCCAGCGCCCAGATCGAGGGCGCGCTGGCGCTGGGTGCGACCCGCTGGGAGGTCATCCGCACCACCGTGTGGCCCTTCGGCCGCAACGGCTTCATCGGCGGCTCGATGCTCGGCCTCGGCCGCGCGCTCGGCGAGACGATGGCGCTGACCATCATCCTCAGCGCTTCCAGCGCGCCGCCCGGGTACAGCATCTTCGACGGCGGCGCGACCTTCGCCTCGAAGATCGCGCTGGGCGCCGCCGAGTTCAACAACAACATGAAGGTCGGCGCCTACATCTCGGCCGGCCTCGTGCTGTTCATCCTGACCTTCGCGGTCAACGCGATCGCCCGCTGGATCGAGAGCTCCGCCAGCGCTAAGGGGAAGTCATGAGGACCGACGCTGCGGATCTGGAGCAGCTCGCCACCCCGCCCGCCTTCCAGAGCGTCGGCTTCGGGCGGAAGCTGAAGAACAACCTGGCGACCGTGCTGTTCACCGTCGCCTTCGCGCTCGCGGTGATCCCGCTGCTGTGGGTGCTGTGGACGCTGCTGTCGCGGGGGCTCAAGCCGATGCTCAGCGCGAGCTGGTGGACGCACTCGTTCAACGGGCTGCTGCCCAACGACTTCGGCGGCGGCGTCTACCACGCCCTGGTCGGTACGGTGGAGCAAGGGCTGGTGTGCCTGCTGTTCACGGTCCCGCTGGGTGTGATGGTGGGCATCTACCTGGTCGAGTACGGGCGCAGCTCGCGGCTGGCCAAGGTGGCCACCTTCATGGTGGACATCCTCAGCGGTCTGCCGTCGATCGTGGCCGGTCTGTTCATCTACGCGCTGTGGATCACCACCTTCGGCTTCACCCGCAGCGGCTTCGCGGTGACGCTGGCGCTGCTGCTGCTGATGCTGCCGGTGGTCGTGCGGGTCACCGAGACGATGCTGCTGATCGTCCCG
The DNA here is from genome assembly GCF_042665275.1 of Saccharopolyspora griseoalba. Lineage (NCBI taxonomy): Bacteria > Bacillati > Actinomycetota > Actinomycetes > Pseudonocardiales > Pseudonocardiaceae > Saccharopolyspora > Saccharopolyspora griseoalba. The sequence continues at coordinate 90,765 of NZ_JBHTCJ010000018.1, forward strand.
GACGAGCTGCGCGAGGCCGCCTACGCGCTGGGCCTGCCCAAGTGGAAGACGATCGTGCGGATCGTGCTGCCGACGGCGCTGTCGGGCATCGTCACCGGCATCATGCTCGGCCTCGCCCGGGTGCTCGGTGAGACGGCACCGCTGCTGATCCTGGTCGGCTATTCGTCCTCGATCAACTTCGACCTCTTCAGCGGCGAGATGGCATCGCTGCCGCTGACCATCTACATGGAGCGGAGCACCGGGACCGACGCCGGCGACTACCGCATGTGGGGCGCTGCGCTGACCCTCGTGCTCGTCATCATGCTGATCAACCTTGTCGCGACCGGCCTGTCCAGGGTCTTCGCGATCAAGACGAAGTAGGGACTCCAACAATGGCCAAGCGTCTCGACGTAAAAGACCTGAACCTGCACTACGGCAAGTTCCACGCCGTGCAGGACGTGACCCTGCAGGTTCCGGCCCGCAGCGTCACCGCTTTCATCGGCCCGTCCGGTTGCGGCAAGTCCACCGTGCTGCGCTCGCTGAACCGGATGCACGAGGTCATCCCGGGCGCCCGGGTCGACGGCAAGGTGATGCTCGACGGCGAGGACATCTACGCCAACGAGGTCGACCCGGTGCAGGTCCGCAAGACCATCGGCATGGTCTTCCAGCGCGCCAACCCGTTCCCCACCATGTCCATCCGGGACAACGTGGTGGCCGGCCTGAAGCTGGCGGGCGAGAAGAACAAGAAGCACCTCGACGAGGTCACCGAGCGCGCGCTGCGCGGCGCGAACCTCTGGGAGGAGGTCAAGGACCGGCTGAACAAGCCCGGTGGCGGCCTCTCCGGTGGTCAGCAGCAGCGGCTGTGCATCGCGCGGGCGATCGCGGTGCAGCCGGACGTGCTGCTGATGGACGAGCCCTGCTCGGCGCTGGACCCGATCTCCACGCTGGCGATCGAGGACCTGATCGCGCGGCTGAAGCAGGACTACACGATCGTCATCGTCACGCACAACATGCAGCAGGCCGCGCGGGTCAGCGACCAGACCGCGTTCTTCAACCTGCGCGCGGTGGGCGAGCCGGGTCAGCTCGTCGAGATCGACGAGACCGGCAAGATCTTCTCCAACCCCTCGCAGAAGGCCACCGAGGACTACATCTCGGGCCGCTTCGGCTGAGCCGGCCTGCCTTCATCAGAAGTCCCCCGCGAGCTCGGCTCGCGGGGGACTTCTGATGAGAAGGGCGCCCGGCCTAGCCCGCCAGTTCGTCGGCGACGGCCGAGACGAAGGCGCTGGAGTCCTTCGGGCTCAGCGCAGCGGTGCACACCTGCTCGAAGGCCTTCAGGTAGTCGGCCGTGTCCGCGGGCTTGTCCAGGAACCGGGAGTTCGCCGAGTCGCCCAGGTGCACCACCTGCGGGTCGGCGTCGTCCGGGAAGGAGAACACCGCCACCCGGTCCCCGCTGAGCGGGTGCCCGCCCGCGGAGAACGGCAGCACCTGGATCGTCACGTTCCGCCGGTAGCCCAGCAGCACCAGGTGCTCCAGCTGCGCGCGCATCACCCCCGGTCCGCCGACGGTGCGCCGCAGCGCGGCCTCGTCCAGCACCGCCCAGAGCTCCAGCGGGTTGTCGCCGAGCAGTCGCTGCTGGCGCGTCGAGGTGACGGCCAGCCGCTCGTCGAGCTCGTCGTCGGTGAACACCCGGACGTCGGTGGTCAGCAGCGCGCGCGTGTAGTCGGCGGTCTGCAGCAGCTCGGGCAGCGGGTCGGTGCCGTAGCAGCTGACCGCCTTAGCCGAGGTCTCCAGCCCGAGGTAGGTCTGCAGCCCCGGCCGCTGCGCGGTGCTCGGGTACTGCTGCCACCAGCCGCGCTGCTTGGAGTCCTGGGCGAGGTCGATCAACGACTCCAGCTGCCCGCCGGTGGCGCCGTAGAACTCGGCCATCAGCCGCACGTCCGAGGTGCGCACGGGCACCCGGCCGAGCTCGATCTGGCTGATCTTGCCCTGCGAGCAGTCCAGGTGCGCGGCGACCTCGCGGTGCGTGCGGCCCGCGATCTCGCGGAGCCGCCGCAGCTCGCTGCCCAGTCGACGTCGGTGCACGGTCGGACTCTTACGCAACCGGCACCTCGCCGGTACGAGTTCGGAAGCTTCTCACCCGAAAGAGCATGGCACAGACGATCAGCACGACCGAGTGCCGATATCGGTTATTAATACTCCCGATCACCCGGCCGTGACCGCCGATCCCGAGATCAGGTGGTCGGCATCTTCCCGGTGACGATGAACTCGACCCGGCGCGCCACGGCCACCGCGTGGTCGGCGAAGCGCTCGTAGAACCGGCCCAGCAGCGTCACGTCGACCGCGGCCGCGACCCCGTGGCCCCACTCGGGGCTCATCATCACGGTGAACAGGTGGCGGTGCAGGTCGTCCATCTCGTCGTCGGCCTCCTCGAGGCCGCGGGCGGTCTCCACGTCCTGCGAGCGGATGACCGAGCTGACGCTGTGGGCGAGCCGGACGGCGATCCGGCCCATCTCGGCGAAGTAGGCCTGCACGTCGGTCGGCAGCACCGCGTTCGGGTGGCGCCGCCGGGCGGCCTTGGCCACGTGCAGCGCGAGGTCGCCCATCCGCTCGAGGTCCTCGGCGACGTGGATGGTGGCGATCACGGTGCGCAGGTCGCCTGCCACCGGGGCCTGCAGCGCGAGCAGCCCGAAGGCGTGCTCCTCGGCTCGCGCCCGCGCCTCGTCGACCTGGGAGTCCTCGTCGATGACCTGCTCCGCCAGGCTGAGGTCGGTCTCCAGGAGCGCGCTCGTGGCGCGCTCCATTGCCGTGCCGACCATCGTCGACATCGAGGCGAGTTCTTCGGCGAGCTTGCCGAGCTGTTCCTGGTAGGCCTCACGCATGGCTCCAGCCTACTGCCGGAGGGAATCGGGCAGAATGACCTGCGGTGAACCGGCGGTGAACGAGGCGTGATCAGCCTCGGGTTTCGCGGTGTTCGCGCAGGTCAGCCCCACATCAGTCCGAGCGACAGGAAGACTGTGAGGGACGCGACGATGGCCACCGAGAGCACGATCAGGTTGGTGCGCCGCTTGCGCTGGTTCTTCTTCCACTCCATGCGCGACTTGCCGTCGCGGCCCTCGCTGTCGTGGAAGTCGAAGGGCATGTCGGTGCCGAGCTCCGGTTCCTTGCGCTTGCCGAAGAACCGGCGGCGCTTGGCCTCCTCGGCGGCGATCTCGTCGTGCACCGCGGAGAACCGGGCGAGGGTGGCGTCGATCTGCTGGACGTCGTTGTTGCGCTCCTCGCGCTCGACCTCCTCGCCGCCGAAGTCGTCGTCGTCATCGTCGAAGGCGTCGAGCTCGGCGTAGCCGTCGGCCGGCGCGACGACGGCGGTCGCCTCGGCGGGGGACTCCGGGACGGGCCCGGCTTCCTCCGGGTCCACCACGCGGGTGGACGCGGCCGTCTCCTCGGCCTGCTTCGGCTTGGCCTGCTGCGGGCGCACCGGGGCGTGCTGGGTGGTGGCCTCCGGATCGGCCGCGGGAGCTGCGGGCGGGCGGGCAGGCGCCGGCGCCCCCGCCGGCGGGCGGGGATTGCGGCGCGCGGGCCTGTCGGCGGTGGTCAGCGCCTGGCTGATCCGGGTGGCCTCGGGGTCGGCGCCGTTGGTGCGCGGCGGTTCCGGGCGGCGCGGCGGCTCGCCGTTGAACGCGGCGGGCGCGGCGGACGCTGCGGGCGCGGCCGGTCGGGGGTTGCGGCCGGTCGTCGGCGTGCCCGAAGTCGAACAGCCCGGTTCCCACCGCGGTGCGCACGGCGAACCCGTCC
>NZ_JBHTCJ010000019.1:0-74130 GCF_042665275.1 Saccharopolyspora griseoalba
CGCCAAGCAGGCCTCGCACAACCCCTCCTGGGTCGGCACCACCCAGATCTTCACCCACCTCGCCGACGAACCCACCCCGGTCAGCATGCGACCGGTGTTCCTGTCCGGAAACCTCGTCGGCACCCTCGTCTCCTTCGGCGCCACCGAAGGCGAACAGCTCCCGCACGCCGACAGCGGCGGCGGCACCGGCCACCAGCAGGGCAGAACTCCCCGGATCGTGGCGACCCGGGAGAACCGCATGGTCCTGCTGCGCCGGCCCGAGGTCTCCTTCGCCGAGTCCGAGGGCAACGACGTGTGGCTGTCCACCGACCAGGGCCGCCTCCGCGCCGCCTCGGGAAGCCTCGACAAGCTCGAGAACGAGCAGGGCGGCGCCGGATTCCTGCGCGTGCACCGCCGGTACGTGGTCAACCTCGGCCGGATCCGGGAGGTCGAACGCCGCTTCAAGGGCGAGCTGCTCCTGGTCATGGACGACGAGGCGAGCACGATGGTCCCGGTCTCGCGGCGCAACGCCGCGGCCGTGCGCCGGGCCCTGGACATCTGAGGCGCGCCGCGCGAGATCAGCGGCCGGTGCGGAACTTCGCCAGGTCGTTCCAGGTCACGGCCAGCACCGGGACGAGCACCGCGACCAGCCACTGCCCGGCGGTCAGCGCGGTCAGGTCGAGCGCATCGCGCGCGGCGGGCAGCACCGTGATCAGCCCCAGCGCTGCCGCGGTGACCGCCGTCCACGGCGGCAAGAACCCGTTGGAGCGCAGGCCCAGCCGCACCAGCGGGGTCCGCTCGGAGCGCATCACCCAGGCAAGCGCCAGGTAACCGACCATCCACCCGGTGAACGCCAGGGTCTGCGCGGTCGCGATCGGCAGACCGGTCCAGATCGCGCCGAGGTAGATCGCGGTGACGGCCGCGAACAGCGTCGCCCCGCAGGTGAAGATCGCCGTGACCAGCGAGCGGTCCAGGAATGGGCGTCGGGGATCGCGCGGCGGGCGGCGCATCGCGTCGGATTCGGCGGGCTCCGCGGCGAAGGTCGCGCTGCCCGCGATGTCCATGAACATCTCCAGCACCACGATCTGGATCGGGGTGAACGGGACCGGCAGGCCCAGCGCGACCCCGCTGGCGGCCGTGGCGATGAGCGCCACCTTGCAGGCCAGGTAGTAGCGGACGCCCTTGCGCAGGTTGTCGAACAGCTGCCTGCCCTCGCGCACGGCACGGGTGGTGGTGGCGAAGTCGTCGTCGGCGAGCACCATGTCGGCGACCTCCCGGGCCACGTCGGTGCCGCTCGCGCCCATCGCGATCCCCACGTCGGCCTGGGCCAGAGCCGGCGTGTCGTTGACCCCGTCACCGGTGACCGCGACGATCTCGCCGCGCGCGTGCAGCGCGCGCACCAGCCGCAGCTTGTGCTCCGGCGTCGTGCGGGCGAACACCGAGGATCCCGCCACCGCTTCGGCCAGCGCGTCGTCGTCGAGCTCGTCGAGCTGCGGCCCGCTCAACGGCGAACCGGTGCCGTCGAGCCCGATGTCCGCGGCGATCGCCCCTGCGGTGTCGGGGTGATCGCCGGTGACCATGACGACCCGGATTCCCGCCCGTCGCAGGTCGCGCACCGCCTCGGCCGCCCCGGGGCGCGCCGGATCGGCCAGGCCGGCGAATCCGACCAGCGTGAGCCCGGACTCGGCCTCCTCGCGCCCGAGATCGCGATCCGGCAGCACGCGGGTCGCCAGGGCGATCACCCGCACGCCCTGCGCGGCCATGCCGTCGACCTGCTCGCGCAGCGCGCCGCGACCGCTCCCGTCCAGCGCCGCTTCGCTCCCGCCGACGAGCCGGTGGGTGCAGCGGCCGAGCACGGATTCGGGCGCGCCCTTGGCGATCAGCAGCAGTTCGCCGTCCCGGCCGAGGCGCACCGCAGACATCATCTTGCGATCGCTGTCGAAGGGGTGCTCGGCGACGAGGTCACCCGCCGAGCCGCCGGGCTGCCCGGGCAGCAGGCCGTGGCGGTGGGCGGTCTCCAGCAGCGCGACGTCGGTGGGCTCGCCCAGCACGCGCGCGGTGTCGTCCTGGTGCACCACGGTCGCGTCGGTGCAGGCCGCCGCGAGCGCCAGCAACCTGCGCTGCGCCGGAGCGGGATCGCCGGTGAACGGCTCGGCGCGGTCGGTGGCCAGGTGCGACACGCTCATCCGGTTCTCGGTGACGGTGCCGGTCTTGTCGGTGGCGATGACCGTGATGGTGCCCAGAGCTTCCGCGGCCCGCAGCCGCTTGATCAGCACGCGGCGGTGGGAGAGCCGGTAGGCGCCCAGGCCCAGCACCATGCTGATGATGATCGGGAGCTCTTCCGGGATGGTCGCGAAGGCCAGCGTCAGCCCGGTCAGGATCATCTCGCGCCAGGGTTGCCCGCCGAGCACGCCGAGCAGCGGGACGAGCACGCTGAAGGCCAGCGCCAACCAGGCCAGCCAGCGGGCGAGGTCGCGCATCGCCTGCTGCAGCGCGGTGCGCGGCGGCCTGGCCTCGACCACCAGGCCGGTGATCCGCCCGAGCTCGGTGCTCGTGCCGGTGACCAGCACGACCGCCCTGGCGCGCCCGGCGACCACCGTGGTCCCGGCGAACACCAGGTTCGAGCGCTGGCCGAGCGGTGCGTCGGCGGCCAGCACCCGCCCGGCGTCCTTGTCGACCGGGGCGGACTCGCCGGTCAGCACCGATTCGTCGACCCGCAGGCCGGCGGACTCGACCAGCCGCGCGTCGGCGGCCAACCGCTCCCCCGCGCGCAGCACGAGCACGTCACCGGGCACCAGCCCCTCGGTCGGCACGTCGCGCACCTTGCCACCGCGCAGCGCGGGCGCCGTCGGCGCCGACAACCTGCTCAGCGAGGCGATGGCGGACTTGGCGCGGTACTCGGTGAACACCTCCACCAGTACGACCGCGGCGATGACCACCACGATCGCCACCGCGTCCGCCAGCTCGCCCCACACGCCGTAGAGCACCGCCACGGCCAGCAGCAGCAGGATCATCGGCTCGGTGCTCTCCTCCCGGAGCACGCCCCGGAAGGTGACCCGCCGCGGCCGTTCCCGCCGGTTCGGCCCGAACCTGGCCAGCCGGGCCGCGACCTCGGCATCGGGGAGCCCGCGGTGCGGGTCCACTTCGAGCTGCTCGACGACGTCCCCGGTCGTGGCGGTGTGACCGTGCTCGACGGCCGGCGGTCGCGGGCTCACCGGCGCGCCCCGATCTGCGAGGACATCCGCGAAGTATCGCACCGACCGACCGCGAGTCCAGCCCCGCAGAGGCCCGGCTCCGGTGCCGGAGGTCCGGATCCCGGTCCCCGCCGAGCGCACCGGCCGGCGCCATCACGCCCGCCCGCGGAACTCGCGCCGGAACCGGGCGGGCGGCGTGCCGCAAGCCGACGTGAAGGCCCGGTAGAAGCGGCTCACGGAGCCGAAACCGGCCGCCAGCCCCACGTCGTTGACCGGCAGGTCGGTGGTGATCAGCAGGCGGCGGGCTTCGGCGAGCCTGCACTTGGTCAGGTAGTCGACCACCGTGGTCCGCACGACCTTGCGGAACTGGGTCATCGCGTAGTTCGGGTGCAGCTGCGCGGCCTCGGCGACGTCGGCGACCGCGACGGGTTCGCGGAAGTTCCTCGCGAGGTACTGCACCATGGCGATCACCTGCTGCAACGAGCGATCGACCGGGGCGCGACCGCCGCCGGGTTCGCCCGGGGCGCTCAGCGCCAGCCTGCGGATCCTCGCCTCCAGTTCGAGCGTCGCGATCTCGCGCCGCTCCCGCGCACCGCTGGCCAGGTCGAGGGCCCACTGCTCGAAGCGGGCGACGTCGGCCTCGACCGACCCGGACGGCGGGGAGACCAGCGGCGCCCCGGAGAGCAGCCGGCCGACCAGGGCATCCGGCAGACCCCAGCTCCGCAGCGCCGAGAAGGGAACGTGCACCCAGTGGGCTCGGGTCGCCTCGTTGGCCACCAGCTGGTGCGGCACCCCCGCCCAGAACGCGGTGACGCTCCCGGGACCGACCTCCAGGGACTGCCCGCCGAACAAGTAGAGCATCGCACCGCCCTCGGAGACGAGGTTGAGCTCCAGGTCGTCGTGCTGGTGCGCGGTCCCCATGAGCACTGGCTCGCCCGACCACGCGGCGAGGTTCGGGGGTTCGACCTGCGGCAGCACCTGAGAATCCACGAAGCTCACGCTCTCTTCGGCGAAGACTTCGCAGATCGTAGGCACCTATCGTCGCAGGAGTCCACGACGACGCCCGGGGCAGCACCTGCCGGAGCACCGGGCGCTTCCGCGGTCCACGGTGAGGAGTGGTCCCTTGTTCTCCCTCGGCATCGTCGGCGCAGGGCAGTTCGCCGGCCAGTTCACAGAGCTCTGGCGGCGCCATCCCGGCGTCGGCGACGTCCTCGCGACCGACCTGCGGCCCGAGCGGGCCGAGAAGCTCGCCGGCGACCACGATCTCGCCGGAACCCTGCCGTCGTTCGAGGCCGTGCTCGACTCCGACGTCGACGCGGTCGCCATCTTCACCCAGCGCTGGACGCACGGACCGCTGGTCGTGCGGGCGCTGCGCGCGGGCAAGCACGTCTACTCGGCCGTGCCGATGGCGGTGACCCAGCGGGAGATCACCGACATCGTCGAAGCGGTGCGCGACACCGGCCTGACCTACATGATGGGCGAGACCAGCTACTACAACCCGGCCGTGGTGTACGCGCGGAACAGGTTGGAGGAGGGCGATTTCGGTCGGGTGTTCTACGCCGAGGGCGATTACGTCCACGACATGGACCTCGGCTTCTACGAGGCCTACCGGTACAGCGGTGGAGCGAACTGGAAGGCGACCGCCAGCTATCCCCCGCTGCTGTACCCCACCCACTCCATCGGCGGCGTGCTCGGCGCCTGGCGAACGCGCGCGGTGAGCGTGTCGGCCGTCGGGGTCGTCGACGACCGGGACGACGGCGTGTTCGACAAGGAGATCAGCCAGTTCAGCAACGACTTCTCCAACGCCACCGCCCTCTTCGAGGTCGCCGGGGGCGGTTCGTTCCGCACCAACGAGTTCCGGCGGGTCGGCTACCCGTCGCACATCCGCGAGTCGCGCTTCCGGTTCTTCGGCACGCGCGGCAGCTTCGAGCAGCTGGCCACGGTGAGCCACTGGCAGGACAAGAGCGGGGTCGAGGACGTCACGGACCACCTCCGGCCCGCGCACGCGCCGGTCGGGGACGATCCGTCCCCGCAGCACGTCGATCCCGCGCTCCGGGAGGGCTTCGCCAGCGGCTCGGCGCCGGTGCACGACCGCTCCCACCTGCCGGAGGAGTTCACCGGCGCCCCGAACGGGCACGAGGGCAGCCACCAGTTCCTGGCCGACGACTTCGCGACCGCGGTCAACACCGGCTCGCAGCCACCGGTCAACGCCTGGGTCGCCGCGCGCTTCACCATGCCGGGGATCACCGCGCACGAGTCCGCGCTGCGCGGTGGGGTGCGCCTGGAGGTCCCCGATCTCGGCGACCCGCCGACCGCGTGACGGGTTCGGCCGCGCCCGGCGGCCGAACCCGGCCTGCTACCTGGCCCGGAGAGCGAAGGTGATGCTGGTGCTGCGCGGTTCGAGGGCGTGCCGCGGCAGGACGTCGGGACCGCAGGACCTGGTGCCCAGGGCGTGCTGCGCGGCGTCCAGGTAGAGGTGGAGCCCGTCGCCGGGTGGGAGCTGGTGCGGGTGGTCGGCCGCTTCGAGCTGCTGGGCGGTGTACCGGGAGAGGGTGAAGCCGGGCCCGCCCGCCTCGGCGAAGGTCCGGATCTCCAACTCGCCGGCCGCACCGGTGAGGCGGAGCCAGCGGAGGTCGGAGCGGTGCCCGTTCTCCTGCGGGACCGAGTAGTGGAACTCCAGGTCGTCGACGTTCGCCTCGTGGACGCCGACCAGCGCGGCGGCCCGGGAGTCCGGGTAGGACGGATTCGGACCCCTGCCGAACCAGCTCGCCCGGCCGTAGGCGCTCGGGAGGTCCAGGCGGACACCGACCCTCGGCCAGGTGCGGTCCCATCCCCGATCCGGGATGACGTCGACGCGCACGAGCAGCTCGTCGCCGACCGCCCGGTAGCGGATCCAGGTCTCCGCTCCGCAGCGCTGGCCCGCCGCGACCGAACGCGTGCGCACGCGCACGGCGTCGCCGTCGCGGCCGATCTCGACCAGGCGGTGCTGCAGCCGGTCGAGCCCGCGCGCCCGCCACTGCTCGGCCGAGGACGGCGGGCGTTCCCACGCGAGGCGACCCCCGCTGGGGCGGCCGGCCAGCCTCGGGCTGTCGCCGCGGTCGTTGTCCGTGCTCGCCCGCCACAGCTCGAGCTGAGGCCCCGACAGCTCCAGCTCGCCCGCGCGCAGCAGGTCGCCGGTGCGGGCGTCGACGAACGCCGGGCCGATCTGGTAGCCGCCGTCGCGCTCGACCGGTTCCGCGCCGCGACCGGCAGGCGGTGCGACCGGGCGGTGACGACGCGGGCTGCCGTTGACCCCGGTCAGCGCCGACTCGCCGAGGTCGTGCTGCGACGCCGAGATGCAGTGCCCCGCGGCCGCCCACGCGGTGTCCGCGGCGAGCTCGACGCGCAACGTCAGCCAGATCTCGCTGGTCTCGTCCGCTCCGCCGGCCTTCGCGGCCGACAGCACCAGCTCCTCCGGGAGCGGCGCGGTCACCCGCTGGCCCGGAGCGACGTGCGGCAGCGCGGCGGTCCCCTCCGCGCTGGTCCGGCCGTCGACCGCCACCTGCCACGCCAACCGGAATCCCGTCGTACCGGCCGCGTGCTGGTCGTTCTCGACGACCAGCTCCCGGTCCTCGCGCAGCGCGACGCGCACCGGGGCGAACGCGGCCGCCACCTCGGCGGCTCCCGGGGAGGGGACGTCGTCGGAGCGGATCAGCCCGTCCATGACGAAGTTCCCGTCGTGCACCTGCTCGCCGAAATCACCGCCGTAGCCGAAGAACTCGACCCCATCCGGGGTGCGGGAGCGCAGGCCGTGGTCGCGCCACTCCCAGACGAACCCGCCGGCCAACCGCGGCAGCGCGTCGATCAGCTCCTGGTACTCGGCGACCAGCCCGGGCCCGTTGCCCATCGCGTGCACGTACTCGCACATCACGAACGGCTTGGTGCGCAGGTGCTCGGCCCGCGCCTCGTCGCAGCCGGCGATCTCTCCCGAATCCCCGCCGATGGCGGCCACTTCGGCGAGATCCGGGTACATCCGGGAGTAGACGTCGGTGTACTCGCCGGTGCGATCGCCCTCGTAGTGCACCGGGCGGCCCGGGTCCCGCTGGCGCACCCAGGCCGACATCGCAGCGAGGTTCGACCCGGTTCCCGCCTCGTTGCCCAGCGACCACATCACCACGCACGGGTGGTTCTTGTCGCGCTCCACGGTTCGCCGGATGCGGTCCAGGTAGGCCTCGTGCCACCGCGGGTCGTCGCTGGGGTTGTCCCGCCAGCCCACCGGCTCGAAGCCGTGGGTCTCCAGGTCGCACTCGTCGACGACCCAGAAGCCCAGCTCGTCGGCCAGGTCGAGCACGCCGGGGTGCGGCGGGTAGTGGCTCGTGCGGATGGCGTTGACGTTGTGCCGCTTCATCAGCTGCAGGTCGGCGCGCGCGTGCTCGGGGTCGAAGACCCGGCCGCGGTCGGGGTGCGTCTCGTGCCGGTTGACGCCGCGGAAGGTCAGCTCCCGCCCGTTGACCAGCAACCGGTCGCCCTCGATGCGCACGCTGCGGAATCCCACCCGCGCCCGGACGTGCTCGCCGGTCGAGCGAACGCTCGCGGCGTAGAGGTTCGGTACGTCGGCGCTCCACGGTTCGACCTCGCCGACGTCGAGCTCGGCCACCGCCTCGTCGAGGGTGCGCCGCACGCCCAGCTCCGGGAGCTCGACGGTGACCGGGAAGGCCTCCGGCGCGGCGGTCAGCTCCACCCGCAGCCGGCCCCGGCCGGTGCGGTGGTCGTAGCCGGCGTCGAGCCAGACGTCGTCGACCCCGCCTCGCGGGCGCGCGAGCAGCACGACCTCCCGGAAGATCCCGGGCAGCCACCACTGGTCCTGGTCCTCGAGGTAGCTGGCCGACGACCACTGGTGCACCCGCACGACCAGCAGGTTGTCGCCGGGGTGCAGCTGCTCGGTGACGTCGAACTCCTGGACCAGCCTGCTGCCCTTGCCGACGCCGATCTCCGCGCCGTTGAGCCACACCCGGTAGGTCGACTCGACCCCGTCGAAGCGCAGCAGCACTCGCTCGGCCTGCGACCACGCCGCGTCCGCGGGCACCGCGAAGCGGCGCCGGTAGTCGCCGGTCGGGTTGTCGTCGGGCACGTGCGGCGGGTCGACCGGGAACGGGTAGACCACGTTGGTGTAGATCGGGGAGCCGTGGTCGCCGTCCCCGTGCAGCACCCAGTGCCCGGGAACCGGCATCCGGTCCCAGTCGGAGTCGTCGTGCTCCGGTTCCCGGACCGCCTCGGTCGGGCGGGCGTGCGGCCACAACCGGAACGCCCACTGCCCGCACAGGTCCAGCTCCGCGGCGTCGGTGCGCAACCGCGACCGCGGAGCGGTGCGCGCCCCCGAACCCGGGGTGTGGTCCTGGTAGTACTCCGTCATCCGAACTCCCCTTCACTTCACCGCGCCGTCGGTCAGGCCGGACCGCCAGAAGCGCTGCAGCACCACCACGGCGACGGCCAGCGGAACGATCGACACGAGCACACCACCGGTGGTCAGCTCGTAGAACTCCGGGAGCCGGTCCACCTGGCCGCGCCAGTTGTTCAGCCCCAGCGTGATGGGGTACAGGCTCGGGTCCGAGAGCATGACCAGCGGCAGGAAGTAGTTGTTCCAGATGCTCACCAGCTGGAACAGGAAGACCGTCACCAGCGCCGGGGTCATCGCGCGCAGCCCGACGGCGTGGAAGATCCGCAGTTCCCCGGCCCCGTCGATGCGGGCGGCCTCGATCACCGCGTCGGAGACCGAGGCGGCCGCGTAGATGCGGCACAGGAAGATGCCGAACGGCGAGACCATCGAGGGGATCAGCACGCCCCAGTAGGTGTCGGTCAGCCCCAGCTGGCTGAACAGCAGGAACAGCGGCAGCGCGGTCGCGGTCATGGGCACCAGCACTCCGCCGAGCAGCACGCCGAAGATCACCTCCCGCCCGCGGAAGGCGTACTTGGCCAGCGCGTAGCCCCCGGCCGCGGCCAGGTAGGTGGCCACCGCGCCGCCCACGACCGAGTACAGCGCGCTGTTGGCGAACCAGCGCAGGAAGACCCCGCCGTCGTAGGCGAAGACCTGCGCGATGTTGTCGAACAGCTCGAACTCGCCCGCGAACCAGAAGCCGTGCGTGCCGAACAGGTCCTCGGTGCTCTTCGAGGCGGCGACGATCACCCAGTAGATCGGCACCAGGAAGTACAGCGCGGCGACCAGCAGGATCCCGTTGATCAGCGCTGCTCTGCCCAGCTCGCGCCGCTCGGCCTCGCCCCCGGCGGCCGGGGAGGTCGCCTGCTGGGGCCGCTCGTCGAGTTCGGCGGTCATCGGCGGTCCTTCCGGTTCACCAGGCGCAGGAACGCGAACGACAGCGCGAAGGCCGTCATCGCGATGATGATCGACTGGGCCGCGGCCACGTTGTAGTCGTTGTAGTTGAACGCGGAGTTGTACGCCGAGAGGTTCGGTGTGTAGTCGCTGCTGATGGCGGGCGAGACCGACTGCAGCACTTGCGGTTCGGCGAACAGCTGCAGCGTTCCGATGATGGAGAAGACCGTGCACAGCACGAGCGCGGGCCGGATCAGCGGCAGCTGGACGTGCAGCGCGATGCGCAGCGGCCCGGCACCGTCCATCCGGGCCGCCTCGTAGAGCTCACCGGGGATCGACTTCAGCTGCGCGGCCAGGATCAGCATGTTGTACCCGGTGAACGTCCAGGTCACGATGTTGGCGATCGACCACAGCACCGACCCCGGGCCCAGCAGGTCCAGCTCGATGCCCATCACCGCGGCCACGTCGATGATCGGGCTCAGCCCCGGTACGTAGAGGAAGGACCACATGATGGTGGCGATCGCGCCGGGCACGCCGTAGGGCATGAAGTAGATCGCCCGGAACATCCGCGGCCAGCGGGCCGACGCGGATTCCAGCAGCAGCGCCAGCGCGGTGGCGCAGGCGATCATCACCGGCACCTGCACCGCGCCGAACAGCACCACCCGGCCGAGCGAGCCGACGAACTCGGAGTTCTCCCAGGCCAGCGCGTAGTTGCGCAGCCCGGCGAAGGAGGTCGTCACGCCGTCCTCCCCGAAGAGCCCGGCGCGCTGCACCTGGGTCAGCGACTGCACTCCGGCGTAGCCGATGGGGATGGCGAAGGAGACCAGGAAGAGCACCAGGAACGGGGCGAGCAGGATCCACGGCGCCCACTTCTGCGCCTTCACGCCGCCCTCACCTTCAACCCCTCGTTGCGCAGCATCGCAACCGTCTCGTCCTGGGCCACCCGGCAGGCCTCCACGATGGACGACTCGCCGGTGATCTTCTCGCGGAAGCCGTCGCCGAGCACGTTGAAGGTCTGCTGGGTGGTCGGCGACCAGATCCAGCGCTCGTTCTGCTGCTGCGCGGCGGGCGCGAAGACCTCCTGGTTGTAGCGCTGCCCGCCGAAGAACTCGGAGGGTTCGCGCCGCGACTGCCCGATGTAGCCCGCCGCGGGCGACCACCCGATCCCGCAGTGCTCGATCATCGCGTCGATGCCCTCGCGGGTCGTGGTCATCCACAGCGCGAAGTCCACGGCTTCCTTCGGGTGCTCGCAGTTGCGCAGCACCGACACCGAGGACCCACCGTTCTGGGCGGAGCCGAACCCGGCCGGACCCCAGGTCGGCATCGGGGCGACGCGCCACAACCCCTCGGTGCCGCCGACCTCGGCCAGCAGCGCGTCGGCCCACGAGCCGTTGGTCACCGCACCGATCCTGCCGCTGGCCGCGGCGGCGACCCAGCCGGTCGACAGCGCGTCCACGGACACGTCGACGAGGTCGTCGTCGATGGCGGCGTCGAAGAACTCGGCCACGCGCGTGGTGGCCTCGTCGGTCATGTCTACCACCCACCCGTCGTCCTCGACCCGGAACCACCGCGCGCCGGCCTGCGCGGCCAGCGAGGCGAACAGCGAGGTGTCGCCGAGCGAGAACACCTCAAGGTACTTGTCGGCCTCGCGGTAGCGGCGGGCCAGCTCGGCCCACTCCGCCCACGTGGCCGGGGGCGCGCCGCCGACCTCGCGCATGACGTCGGCGCGGTAGAAGAACCCGCACGGTCCGGAGTCCTGCGGCAGGCCGTAGATCCCGCGGTCGAAGACCACCTGGTTCCACACCGCCTCGTCGTACTCGCGGGCGTGCTGCCGGGCCCCGTACCGGGACAGGTCGACCATCCCGTCGACGAGCAGGAACGCCGGGATCTGCCGCAGCTCCACCTGCGCCAGGTCGGGGCCGCCGCCCGCGGCCAGGCTGGAGAACAACCGCTGGTACCCGCCCGCGTTGCCGACCGGGATCCACACCGCTTCGACCTCGACGTCGGGATGGCGCTCGTTCCAGATGTCGCAGACCTTCTGCAGGTCCTTCAACCACGACCAGTAGGTGAGGTGCACCTTCTGCCCCGGCCGAGCCGGCGGGATGAACCGCTGCGGCTCCCGGGCGCTGATGTCGCCGCAGGCGGTGAGCCCGGCCAGTCCGAGACCGGCTCCGAGCACCTGCCGTCGAGAGAGCCCGACCACGCAGTACCTCCTCCCGCGCTGTCTCGTTCCAGATGGCGACCGCGTCGCAGCTGGACGATGTGCCGACGAGAATTGCCTGCTCGGCAGCTATGCGCTGGCGCCGGTGACCCCGATCGGGCAGGTCACCGCTGGAACACCCCTCGGGCGACGAATCCTGAAGCGAGGTGCGGCATGCCAGCTCCCGCGATCCGAGCGAACGTTGCTGGCAACGTAAGCGGCCGACACCGGGGGGTCAACGGCCGAAAGGGTCATGGCGTCCGCGACCCGACCGGTCGGCCCGCGGCCGCGCTGCCTCACCCCAGCGTGCCGACCTTGGTGAGGTAGCAGGTGCCGCACATGGATTCGTAGCCGACCTCTCCCTCGATGGCGACCTGACTGCCGTCCTGGGTGAAGTCGCCGTCGACCGTGCGCGCGTTGAACGTGGCCTTGCGGCCGCAGCGGCAGATCGTCTTGAGCTCCTCGATGGAGTGGGCGAGCTCCATCAGCCGCAGGCTCCCGGGGAACCCGCGGGTGCGGAAGTCGCTGCGCAAGCCGTAGGCGATCACCGGGATGCCGTCGAGCACGGCGATCCGGAACAGGTCCTCGACCTGAGCTGCGGTGAGGAACTGCGCTTCGTCGACCAGCACGCAGTCGGCGCCGCCGGAGTCGAGCACCACGTCGCGCACCGGCAGGTCGTCCTCCAGCACCAGGTCCACCTCGCGGGCCACCCCGATCCTGGAGAGCACCTCGGGGCTCTTGGTGTCCAGCGCCGGCTTGACCACCAGGACGCGCTGACCGCGCTCGCGGTAGTTGTGCGCGACCTGCACCAGAGCAGTCGACTTGCCGGAGTTCATCGCCCCGTACCGGAAATACAGCTTCGCCACGACCGGACAACCTAGCCGCAGCCGCCGACGCCGCCGCGCACCGGCCGCACGAGGCGTGACGCCGGCCTCGGCCCGCCCGGCGTCGCCGCCCCGGCTCGTTGGCCGGCCGCACCGGCGTCAGGCCTGCACGAAGCGGGCGAGACCGAGCGCGCCGTACTCGTCGACGGTGTCGGGATCGGGATCCACGCAGGACTCCAGCTTGCCGGTGAGGTCGTCGGCGTCCAGGTCTGTGCCGATGAGCACCAGGCTGGTCCGGCGCTGGCCCGCGGGCCAGCGGGAGCGCTCGAACCTGGCGTACACGCCGACGGTGTGCAGCACGTACCGCCGCTGCTCCCCGGACGCGCCGAAGTCGATCGGCCCCTTGATCCGGTACACCCCGCGGCTGCGCTCGGTGAGGAAGCGCAGGAACGCCGAGGGGTTCAGCGGGCGGTCGGAGACGAACTCCACGGACTGGTAGGCCGCGTGCATGTGCTCGTCGCGGCAGCCGTGCTCGTCGTGGTCGAGGTCGGCGAAGGACAGCTGCCGCGCGACTTCGGCGGACTCGCGAACAGCGGGATCGTCGAACAGGATCCCCGGGGAGATCCTGCCGTGCTCGGCGGGCAGCACGGCGCCATCGGCGATCTCGCGGACCGAGCCGATCACGCGCTCGCGCTCGGCCGCGTCGAGGCGGTCGGTCTTGTTGACCACCACCAGGTCGGCGAAGCGCACGTGGTCGTCGAGCTCGGGGTGCCGCGCGCGGGTGTCGTCGAACTCGGCGGCGTCGACGACCTCCACCATGCCGCCGAACTCGATGTGCGGGTTCTCCGTGGACAGCACCATCCGGACCAGCTGCCGCGGCTCCGCGATCCCGCTGGCCTCGATCACGATGACGTCCACCGGCGCGCCCGGGTAGGCCAGCCGCTCCAGCATCGGGTCGACGCCGTCGGCGTCGACCGCGCAGCACAGGCAGCCGTTCTCCAGCGACATCGCCGCGTCGACCTGACCGGCGACGGTCATCGCGTCGATGTTGATGCTGCCGAAGTCGTTGACCAGCACGCCGATCCGACGCCCGTCGTTGTTGCGCAGCAGGTGGTTGAGCAGCGTCGTCTTGCCCGAGCCCAGGTAGCCCGCCAGCACGAGCACCGGAATCCGAGCCGTCACTCCCGCGCCCCCGCAGATCGAAGAACCACACCCAGCCCGGTCATCCTCGCACGCCCCGCCGACGGGCCGAGCAGGCCTCCCGGCGGCGACGACCGGCGACCCTCCGCTGCTCACCGCGACGCACGAACTACCGCCGCTCCGGAAGCTCGGTCGCGCCGCGCTCCCGACGCGCGGGAATCGCGACGACCCTCGTCGATCCGCCCGCCGGCTCCCCTTGTGGCGTTTCGCCCCAATGGCTACGGTGCCTAAAACTTACACCGTTAGTTATCTGCGCCACAGTGCTCCAGACCGCGACCGGAGGACGACCGAGATGGCCGCCACCCCGAACAGCGCACGCCGAGTAGCGCTCGCCAGCCTCATCGGCACCACCATCGAGTGGTACGACTTCTTCATCTACGGCACCGCCGCCGCGCTGGTGTTCAACCAGCTGTTCTTCCCCGAGTTCGACCCGGTCGTCGGCACCGTCGCGGCGTTCGCGACCTTCGCCGTCGGCTTCCTCGCCCGGCCGATCGGCGGCGTGCTGTTCGCCCACTTCGGCGACAAGCACGGCCGGAAGCCCATGCTGATCACCTCGCTGATGCTGATGGGCCTGGCCACCCTGCTGATGGGTGTTCTGCCGACCTACGCCAGCATCGGCGTCTGGGCGCCGATCCTGCTGACCTTGCTGCGCTTCGCCCAGGGCATCGGCGTGGGCGGCGAGTGGGGCGGTGCCGCGCTGATGGCGGTCGAGCACGCGCCGAAGAACCGCCGCGGCTTCTACGGGAGCTGGCCGCAGGTGGGCGTGCCCGCCGGTCTGCTGCTGGGCAACCTGACCTTCACGGCGATGTCGGCGACCATGTCCGAGCAGGCCTTCCTCACGTGGGGCTGGCGGATTCCGTTCCTGTGCAGCGCGCTGCTGATCGTGGTCGGCTTCGCCATCCGGCTCAAGATCAGCGAGAGCCCGGTCTTCCAGGAGGCCATGGACCGCAAGGAGCAGGAGCGCGCAGAGCGGATGCCGGTGGTCGAGGTGCTGCGCCGCCACCCGAGGACGATCCTGCTCGCAGCGGG
The DNA here is from genome assembly GCF_042665275.1 of Saccharopolyspora griseoalba. Classification (NCBI taxonomy): domain Bacteria; kingdom Bacillati; phylum Actinomycetota; class Actinomycetes; order Pseudonocardiales; family Pseudonocardiaceae; genus Saccharopolyspora; species Saccharopolyspora griseoalba. Next base: position 14,734 of record NZ_JBHTCJ010000019.1, read on the forward strand.
CTCGTTCATCGCCACCAACGCCACCTTCTACGTGGGCACCACCTGGATCGTCTCCTACACGACCACGTCGCTGGACTACGACCGCACCACGATCCTCAGCGCCAACGCGCTGCTGGCCGCGATCGACATCCCGCTGATGATGGCCTTCGGGCTGCTCTCCGACCGCGTGGGACGACGCGTCATGTCCCTGGGCGGCATGGCGGTTCTCGCGCTGTTCGCCGTCCCGTGGATCATGCTGGTCGACACCGGTGTGATCGGGCTGTTCCTGCTGGCGGGCATCGTCGTGCAGGCCTGCCGCACGGCGGTCTACGGACCGCAGTCGGCGTTCTTCTCCGAGCTGTTCAGCACCCGGCTGCGCTACAGCGGCGCCACGCTGTCCTACCAGCTGGCCTCGATCCTCGGCGGCGGCATCGCCCCGATGATCTGCACCGCCCTCTACGGCGCCACCGGCACCTCGATGTCCATCGCCGGCTACGTCGTGGTCCTCTGCCTGACGTCGTTCGTGTGCACCTACCTGCTCAGCGAGACCTACAAGCGCAACCTCACCGAAACCACCCCCGCCCCGGCGCAAACCTGACGGAGAGCGAGGGTTCCAGCAGTTTGGCCGATAGCTGCACCCCCTCTGGGGGTGCAGCTATCGGCCAAACTGCGACGCACGACGCGCGACGCTCGGCCTGCGCCGGTCACGGCGGGCCGTGACCGCCTTCGCGCAGGACGCAGCGGGTGCCGGTGAACACGGTGGGCACGCAGCGGTTGTTGTGGTCGCACAGGGAGCGCGTCGCGGGGTCGGCGGCGATGCGGTTGATCAGGTCGGGCTCCCGCAGCAGGGCCCGGGCCATCGCGACGAACTGGAAGCCCTCGCGCATCGCGGTGTCCATGACCTCGCGGGTGGTCACCCCGCCGAGCAGCACCATCGGCAGGTCGACCGCCGCCCGGACCCGGCGGGCGTCGTCGAGCAGGTAGGCGTCCCGGTAGGGGTACTCGCGCAGGAACCAGCCGCCGACGAGCTTCACCCCGGCGCGCAGGGGCCGGGGCATCACCTCGGCGAACTCGCGCACCGGCGCGTCGCCCCTGAACAGGTACATCGGGTTGCGCAGGGAGCTGCCCGCGGTCATCTCCAGCGCGTCCGCGGTGCCCTCGGCCTCCAGCCACCGCGCGACCGCGATCGCCTCGTCCAGCCGGAAGCCGCCGGGCACACCGTCGTCCATGTTCAGCTTGGCCAGGACCGCCAGCCGGTCACCCGCCGCGTCGCGGACGGCCCGCATGATGCGCAGCGCGAGGCGAGCGCGGTTGCGCAGGCCACCGCCGTAGGCGTCGGTGCGCCTGTTGAGCTTCGGGCTCAGGAACGAGCTGGCCAGGTAGTTGTGCCCCAGGTGGACCTCGACGGCGTCGAAGCCGGTGTCGACCGCCATGCGCGCCGCGTCGGCGTGCGCGCGCACCACGCGGTCGAGGTCGGCGGTGGTCGCGGTTCTGACCTGGCGCAGGGAGTGCGGGTTCAGCGATCTGCTGGGCCCGAGCGCGGGCAGGCCTGTCCTGGTCGGGTCGGCGACCGGTCCGGCGTGGCCGAGCTGCGCGGAGATCGCCGCTCCCCGCGCGTGCACCGCCTCGGTGAGCCGCCGCAGCCCGGGGGCCGCTTCGGGCCGCCAGACGAGCTGGTGACCGTCGGTGCGGCCCTCCGGCGAGACGGCGCAGTGGGCGAGGGTGGTCATGCCCGCTCCGCCCTCGGCGTGCCGCAGGTGGAAGTCGATCAGGTCGTCGCTGACCTGCCCGCGTCGGGCGGCCTTCTCGTAGGTGGCGGCCTTGATGACCCGATTTCGCAACCGCACCGGGCCCAAGGTCGCGGGGGCCAACACGTCCGGCATCGAGACCTCCTCCGCTGTCGAGATCCGTCGTGCTCTTCCGCCGGTCACCCCGCTCGACGCCGCGCGAACTCCCGCATCCGGCGGACGTAGCCCACCAGGCCCGGCAGCCGGACCGGTTGCGGCCAGGCGTCCGGGCGCAGGTAGGCGTCCGATCCGCCGTCGACGAAGAGCACGCTGCCGACCAGGAAGTCGGCCGCGTCGGAGAGCAGGAACACCACCCAGTCGCCCAGCTGGTCCGGATCTCCGAACCCGCCGATGGGCACCGGGAAGGAGCGGAAGGCCTTCGCCCCGACGGGTTCGGCCAGCTGGCGCTCCAGCAGCGGCGTGCGCACCGCTCCCGGGGCCAGCGCGTTCAGCCGGATGCCCTCCCCCGCCCATTCCGGCCGCACCGCGTTGCGCCGCACCCAGCGGGTGAGGGCGAGCTTGGTCGCGGCGTAGACCATCAGCGGGGCGGCTCGGCCGAACATCCGCGCGCTGCGCACGGCCCGGTCGGGATCGTCGGCCAGCAGGGCGCGCACGGCCCGGCGCGGCACCAGCGGGGTGGCGGTGGTCGAGTTGCTGGCGAAGACCACGACCTTGCCCTCCCGCAGCGCGGGTCGCCAAGTTCGGAGCAGGTCGACCGCGCCGAGGTAGTTGACCTGCGCGATCGCCCGTTCGCGCCCCGACACGGGGCCGATCCCGGCCGCGAGGACGGCACCGTCGAGGTGGTCGCCCGCGGCCGCGAGCACCGCTTCGGCCGCCTCGCGGCGACCCCCGCCCGCGGAGAGATCGGCGTTCACCTCCGCGTCGGCGAGGTCCACTCCGATGACGGTGTGCCCGGCGGCGCGGAGCTTGTCGGCTGCGGCCCGGCCCATGCCGGACGCCGATCCGGTGACCGCGTAGGTGCCCACGAGCGCCTCCTCCCGCCGCACTGCCGTTCCCGAGCCTAGCACCTTTTTGGCCAATCGAGCCAAAAAGCGGCGCGGGAGGAGGTCGGGTTCGCTATCGTCGGGCACGTGAGCTCCAGCGACGCCCGCGCGCAGCGCGGCAGGCCGACCGTGCTCGACCGCGGCGCCATCGCCACCGCGACCTTCCGGCTGTGGAGCGAGCACGGCTACCAGGCCGTGGGATGGCGGGACATCGCCGAGGCCACCGGGGTCAGCGTGCGCACCCTGGTCCGCCACTTCGCGCGCAAGTCCGACATCGCCTGGGTCGGCGTGCCCGGTGCGACTCGCCGACTGCGCGCGGCGCTCGCCGAAACCCCCGCCGACGTGCCGGTGGACGTGGCGGCCCGGCGCGCGATCGTCGAGTCCATTTCGGACGATCCGATGACGCCCGCCGGGACCGACTGGATCCGCGTGGTCGCCTCGGAACCGGAGCTCGCCGGCTCCGCGCCCGGGGCCTACCGGCCGTGGATCGACGAGCTCGCCCGGTTCCTCCGGCAGCGCGCACCGGAGCTCTCCCCCGCCGAGGCCGAGGCGATCGCCAGCGGCTACCAGGCGACCGCCTTCGCCGCGCTGGTCTCCTGGGGCGAAGGGCGCACCGGTGGCGACGCGGCGGCTTCCGCCGACCGGGCGCTGCGGCGGCTCTCGATCGCCACCGGCTGAGGCTCGCGCGGGTGCGCCCGCCGGCGCGGCGGGCGCACCCGCACCGTCAGCGAGGCGGGAACTCGTATCCCGGGCGGGTTTCCGGGGCGGTCATGACGTAGAAGTCGCCGTGCGTGCCGTAGCCGAGGACGGGTTCGGCGTACTGCGCGCCGTCGAAGGTGACCATGAGGTAGCGGGTCTCCCCCTGCTCCGGCACCGGGATGATCATCGGGTGCGGGATGTTGGTGCCGTACGGCGCGTCGAGCGTGCCCAGGAACTCCATGCCCAGGTCGTAGACCCGGTAGTTGCGGGCGTCGCCGTCGCTGGCCAGCAGGTACCAGGTGCCGCCGATCTTCTGCAGGATGGTGCCCTCGGTCTGGTCCAGCGAGGTGTCCGCGGCGACCGGGGCGAGCTCGTCCAGGCTCGCGCCGGTGGCCAGGGCCGGGTGGAACTGGAACGGGTCCTGCGACGGGCTTTCCACGAACGCGACGTGCCAGGTGCCGTCGATGCGGGCCAGGGCCGGGTCCCAGGCGCCGCTGGCCTCGGTGGGCAGGGCCATCGGCCGGGATTCCAGCACGTGCACCCCGGAGAGCACGTCCTCGCGGGTGCGCGCGATGTGGCAGCGCAGGCCGTCGCCGGCGAAGTCGCCCCAGCCGCTGGCGGTGACGATGAACTCGCCGGCGAGGTCGTCGAAGACCAGGTGCCCGGCGTGGTCGCCGAGCACCGCGCCGTCGCGCTGGAAGAACAGGTGCGCGACCTGCCGGAGGACGGTGGGATCGGCCAGGTCCAGCTCCCACACGCCCCAGTGCGCGGTCTGGAAGAAGCCCAGGCCCGCGTTGGTCATGGTCAGGTAGGCCTTGCCCGCGCGGATGTAGGGCGTCCCGTCGGCGTGGGTGACCAGGTGGGGGTCGCGCACGCCCACCGCGCCGTAGTAACCGGCGCGCGCCGAGGCGATCTCCAGCGCGGCGCCGTCCTCGCGCGGGCCGTAGCCGAAGGTGTGCTCGACCAGGACCGCCGGGTCGCGCAGGTCGACGACCTCGTTGACCCGCTCGCGCAGCAGGGGCCGCCAACCGTCGCCGGTGTCGGCCAGCGCGGTCACGAAGTTCTCGTTGAGCACGAAGGCGAAGGTGTGGGACGTGCCGAGCTCGGCGGTCGCGGTGCCCACCACGGTGGTGCTGCCGTTCCGGGTGACCTGCACCGAGACCTCGCCGGTGGCCGGGTCGTGCACGGCCATCACCGAGTCGGTACCGGTGGCCAGACCGGCGCGCACGCCGGAACCGGCGTCGGCCACCTCCAGCACGAGCGTGGCGTAGGGGGCGATCGGCTCGCGCTCGGTGCGCAGCACTTCGCGCAGCCGCGCGGGCCCGCTCTCGTGCAGCACGAAGCCCGGGGAGAGCAGGTCGAACGGGCGGTGCTGGTGCGCGGTGTCGAAGTGGAGGTCGAACGGCCCCGGGGGCGCGCCGGCCGCGCCGGCGGCGACGGGCACGCCGATGCCCGTCGCCGCAGCGGCTCCCGCGGCTCCGGCGATGCGGAACAGCTGCCTGCGGTCCAGTGCGGTGGGCCCGAGTCTGCGGTGCGGCACGAATCCTCCTCTGGTCGCCGCCGCGCTGCGCTCCGGCCGCGCGGCGGTGCCGGTTCGAACGATCAAAGCTTCGGAGAGCAGGATCAGCCATCGGTAAACGATTGACAATGCCCGATCGGGCACCTCACCGGAGTTACGGCAACCGCAGCTGCAGAGCATCGGCCACCTGGACGAGCAGGGGCAGAGAGCTGATCGCCCGCAAGCCGGCGATCGCGCGCTCGACATCGGCGTACGCGGCCGGCGTCGAACTACGCCGCATCGCGCCGCCCGCAGGTCTGGTCAGCCCCCGTGCCGGGGTCTCGGTGTCACCTGCGGGGCTGACAGGCCCGACGCGCGGCGGTGAGCGTCCTCACTCCCCCGAGACCTGCGCGATCCTCGGATCGACGGTCCTCGTTGGTTCCCCGGAGGTAATCGTCGGGTACCGTGTCCGTGCATTCGTGATCTAGCTGCGGGGAGCTGGCATGTCCGAAACACCGTCCAAAGCACCCAGTTCCGCACCGGTGGGGGTCGACACCACCACCGCGAGCATCGCCAGGGTCTACGACGCCGCGCTCAACGGCAAGGACAACTTCGAGGTCGACCGGCTGGTCCTGCAGCAGGTCGCCCAGGCGGCTCCGGAGGTCAACGACCTCGCGTGGTCCAACCGCAAGTTCCTGCAGCGCGCGTGCCAGTTCCTGGCCGACCAGGGCGGGATCAAGCAGTTCCTGGACTGCGGCTCGGGCCTGCCCACTGCGGAGAACACCCACCAGATCGTGCAGCGCCTGGACACCGAGTCCCGGGTGGTCTACGTGGACAACGATCCGGTGGTGCTCGCGCACGGGCGCGCGCTGCTGGAGGAGAACGGGTTCACCCACTTCGCGGCGGCCGACATCTTCAAACCGGAGGAGGTGCTGGCCCACGAGACCGTCCGCGGCCAGCTGGACTTCGACCAGCCGGTGGGGTTGCTGCACGTCGGCACCCTGCACCACTACCTGGGCGAGGACGGCCCGGAGATGATGCGCGCCTTCATCGACGCGCTCGCCCCGGGCAGCTTCGTGGCCATCGCGCACTTCTTCGACCCGGAGACGCCCGAGCACAGCGAGCTGGCCCGCAGGATGGAGGAGCTGTTCCTGCACAGCCCGATGGGCTCGGGCCGCTTCCGCACCCGCTCGGAGATCCGCGCGCTGGTACCCGGCATGGAGATCATGCCGCCCGGCCCGGACGCCCCGGCCGATGTCGAGCTCTGCGACCGCTGGTGGCCCACCGGCCCCCGGCTGCGGCCGCTCAACCAGGCCGAGCACTGCATCGCGGCCCTGGTGGCCCGCAAGCCCTGACGCGGAGCGCGGTGCCCCCTCGCGCGGAGGCACCGCAGCTCGCGCGGATCAGATGTCGAGCGTCGCCGTGATCCTGCGGTGGTCCGACGGCGGGTCGGCGGGATCCTTCGGGAGGTGGACCCGGTAGTCGGTCAGGCGGTCCTTGAACCCGTCGTTGACCAGCACCCGGTCCAGGGTCATCGGCCCGAAGGTCCCCGGCGCTCCCCCGTTGACCGTGGGCGTGCGGTCGTCGAACAGCTCGGCGGCGCAGTGGAATCCCGCACCGCCCTGCCGCCGCCCGGTCGGCTCGTGCCAGCGACCGAGCAGGAAGTCCAGCGCCTCGGTCGCGCGTTCGTCGACCGGGGTGCCGTCCGGGCCGATCTCCGGTGGCCAGTGCGTCTTCGTGTAGCGCCGCCAGGCGGGCGCCTGGTCGAAGTTGTCCACGCGCCAGTGCGGCCCCGAGGGGTGCGAGTTGAAATCGCCCACCACCGCGCACGGCACGTCCGGCCGGGCGTACGGGCGGAGGTTGCGCGCGTCGCGCAGCCGGGCGAGCTCGTCGTTGACGTCCCAGTGCGCGGCCACCAGCCGCCACTTCTCGCTGCTTCCCGCCAGCGACGCGACCAGCAGGTTCGTCCGGTGCGCGAGGTGATCGGGCTCGCGCCCGGAGAACCAGTGGTGCACGGTGATCACCTGCGGGTCGACGAACACCACCGGCGCCATCGGACCGCGATCACCGGTCAGCGTGCCCAGCAGCGGAACGTAGGGCCTGCCACCGGCCTCCCGCATCGCCGCCGCCGCGCCGAAGGCTCCCGCGCTGCCGTTGTGCTCGTAGAACGCGCCCTCGCAGAGCACCAGGACCGCGGGCCAGTCGTCGTCCATCGCCTCCACCAGCCGGGAGAAGTCGTGGTCCCGGCGGGAGCTCCAGATCCCCTCGACCAGACCTCCGACCTCGAAGTTGAACTCCGCGATGTCGACGAGCACACCAACCTCCACCTGATCCGGAAAGCCGCGCCCGCAGTCTTCCGGCGAGCCGCGCGCCGGTCCAGGCTAGGCGGGCCCGCATCACACCCGCTCGTCAGTCGCCCGGTGCTCCCCGGAACGACGACGGGTTCCGGCCGATGGCCCGGGTGAACGCGGCGGGCGACGCGTAGCCCAGGCGCCCGGCGGTCTCGGTGACCGTGCACGTGCGCAGCAGCGGGAGGCTCGCCAGCACGCGCGCCCGGGCGCGCCACGCCGCCGGGCTCATCCCCGTCGCGGCCCGGAAGCTGCGATCGAGGGTTCGCTCGCTCATCCCGGCCGCCCGCGCCCAGTCCGCGTTCGACACGGCGACGTCGGGCGCCGCGAGGTAGGCGCGGCACAGCGGGCGGAGCGGGGCGCCGGGCGGCAGCGAGATCCGCAGCGGGAGCGGCGAGACCCGCTGCAGCTCGTGCAGTACGAGCCGGACCAGCGCGCCGTCGCGGCCGTCTACGTCGTAGTCGGCTTCGAGCTCGTTCGCCGCCCGGACCAGCTCGCGCAGCAGCGGCTCGACCTCGACCACGGTGCACCTGGTCGGCCACCACGGCACCGCGTCGGGTTCGACGTAGAGGCTCCACGTCGTGACGTCGAGCATGCGCACCTCGTGCTCGACCCCCGCCGGGATGAGCACCGCGCGGTCGGCGGGAACGGTCCACGAGCCCTCGTCGGTCTCCACGAGCATGACCCCGGTCGCGCCGTAGAGCAGCTGCGCCCGGCGGTGCCGGTGGCGGGCCAGCAGGAAGTCGGGCGGGTAGCGGGTGCCGATCGGCAGGACGTCGACCGGCAGGTGGTCGTGGTCGGCGAGGCGGGCGTTGCGCACGCCCTCCAGGATATGGCGAGGTCTCGAAAACCCTCGGCGGAGCATCGATTGCCGGCCCCGGCGCCCGTGCGATGTGCTCGGCGGCGTGGAATCGCTGCTGCTCGTCCTCGTCGGTGTCCTCGTCGGTCTGACCACCGCGCTGTTCGGCTTCGGCGGTGGATTCGTCACCGTGCCGATCATCACCGTGGCCGACGCCGGCCTCGGCGATCGGGCAGCGCAGGTGGCCGCCGCGACCTCGGCGCTGGTGATGCTGGTGAACGCGGCGGTCGCCACCGCGTCGACCCGACCCGAGGTGCTCCGCGCGCTCCGCGGCCGCACCGGGTTGTTGCTGTTGCTGGCGGCGGGCGGGGCGGTGGGCGCCGCAGCCGCGGGCGGTGCGCCGGAAGCCGCGCTCCGCTGGGGGTTCGTCGCCTACGTCGGCGCCACCGTGGTCGACCTGCTGGTGCGCCCCGGCTTCTTCGGCGGATCCCGGCGCACCGATCCCGACCGCACCGGCGCGACCGGCGTCCCCACGGCGCTGGGGCTGCCGATCGGCGCGATCGCGGCGTTCCTCGGCGTCGGGGGCAGCGTGCTGACGGTGCCGGTGATGCGCCGGTCCGGGGCCCCGATGGCGGTGGCGACGACCTTGGCGAACCCGCTCACCCTGGCGATCGTCGCGCCGGCGGTCGCGGTCGTGCTGCTCGGGCCGGCGGACGCGAGCGCTCCCGGCGTCGTGGGGGCGGTGGACGTCCGCGCCGCGCTCGCCCTGCTCACCGGGGCGATGCCGGTCATCGTGCTGCTGCGCAGGCGGCCGCCCCGGGTCCCGGAAGCGGTGCACGCGTGGGGCTACCTGCTGCTGCTCGTCGCCGCGGCGTGCACCGTCGCGCTCGCCTGAGCCCGGATCCCGGCCTCGCCGAACGAGTCACAGGGTCGCGATCGGGTTGGCGGGCGAGCCGACCGCTCCGGGCAGGTGCAGGGGCGGGGCGGTCAGCAGGAACCGGGAGCGACCACGCGCGCGCAGATCGGCGGCCAGCGGGGTGAGGTACCACAGCTCGCCGAGGTGCACGCCGAGCTTGAACAGGCAGTGCTCGTGCAGCGGCAGGGCGGGCGCGGGCGGATCGGCCGGGCGCGCCGGGAGCTGCTCGACGGCGTAGTTGTCGGCGATGAGCGCGGCCAGCCCGGTCTCGGTGATCCACCGCTTGAGCCGCTCGTCGCGACCGTCGAGCGCGGCGCAGGCGCCGTGCAGCACCTCGGGATCCGGGTCGCCGCCCATGTCGACCAGCCGCTGCCCGAATCCGGTGTGCAGGCACACCAGATCTCCCTCCCCGACCTCGACGCCGTCGGCCGCCATGATCTCGGCGAGCAGGTCGTAGCCGACCGGGGTGCGCTCGTCGCCGAGGTGGTGGCGCAGGTCGATCAGCACGCCGCGGCCCTGCGCCCCCGCTCGGGCGAGGTGCTCGATGCCCAGCGGACCGCCCGACGAGGTGGTCCGCTCGTCCAGGTCGGCGAATCCCGAGTCGGTCAGCTCCTCGGGCCCGAGGACGTCGACGCCCGCGCGGTAGCCGTTGTAGTACACCGGTTCGGGGATGCCGTCGCCGTCGGCGTCGAACAGCGCCCCGGCGTGCGCCAGCGAGTCCCACTGCGTCGAGTACTGCAGGTGCAGCACGGCCAGGTCGTCGCTGAGCACGTCGGTGCGCCCGTCCTGGATCCGGCGCATCTCGAAGTTGAAGTTCACCTCGCCGGGGCGGCGGGTGGGCCGCAGCACCGGTGGCCGCCGGTTGGGGTTGAGCTCGCTGCCGCCCGGCAGGGTCAGCGGCAGGCTCAGGCAGTGCCGCACCCCGTCGATCACCTCGGCCGCTGCGGCGCGCACCCGCTCCGGGGTCAGCAGGTTGATCCGCCCCAGCCGGTCGTCCGGGCCGAAATCGCCCCAGTTGGACCCCTCCGGCCGATTCACCCAGCGCGCACCACGCACGTCCGCCTCCTCCTCGCCGATTCGGAAGATCCCGGTCCACCGCGGCCATCATGCGACCCCGTTCAGCGTTGGTGAAGCGGTGATCCCGCCAGCACGGGAAACCGCGCCCATCCGGTCGACCCGCGCCGCCTGGTCAGCGATGTGCTGCGCCGGGCCGACCGGGTGCCGTCACGACTCGGCCAGCTGGAAGTGCCAGATGATCATCGCCGGGGTGTCCGTGGCGGCACGTGCTGCTTCGGGGATCAGTCCGGTCAAGCTCCACGGCCAGGTGTGCCAGGAACCCGCCGTGGTCGCGGGGGTCGAGGGCTCCGCCGGTTCGGAGCGGTTCGCGGTCGGCATGCGGGGCTCCTCGCAGCTCCGGAGTTGCAAGCCCACCGGCAGCGCGGCGCGCAGGTAGTCCCCGACCAGGTGACGATGGCTGACCAGTCGTCCCGGGCGCCCGTCCGAGTCGCGCACCGGTGGGATCGAGCCCCGCGCCACCGCCTCCGGGTGCACGTCGGCGATGATCAGGTGCCCGCCCGGACGCAGCGCCCTGGCGAACTCGGCGATCGCCGGTCGCACCGCGGGCAGGTGCGTCAGCGCGAGGCCGCACGCGACCAGGTCCACTGCGGAGTCGGCCACCGGCAGGCGGTGCAGATCGCCGAGCAGGAACTCGCCGCTAGGCACTCGCGCGCGGGCGCGCTCGAGCATGTCGGGCGAGCTGTCCACGCCGATGACTCGATGGCCGCGCTCGGCGAGCCACTGCGCGTACCGGCCGGTACCGCACGCCGCGTCCAACGCGTCCCCCGGCGGCAAGGCGTCGACGATCCGCTTCACCTCGGGCTCGTCGATCTCGAACGCCGCGTTGCCCGGCTCGTCGTAGGTGTCCGCCCACGCCCGGTAGCCCTCGACCGCGTCCACGCGCCGCACGTCCGCGGCGGCGCCGGCCAGGGACTCGTCCTGGAGCAGCCCGCGGACCTCGGCGATCCGCGACTCGGTGAACTCGCGGTCGAATTCCCCGACGAACCCGCGCAACAGGGCGATGCCTTCCAGGCCGAGCAGGTAGGCCAACGGGTGCTCGTAGATCACGGCGGCGAGACTAGAGCGGCGCACCCGCACGTGCCAGCCGATTTCGTCGCCCGCCCGCTGGCCGTCGCGGTGCCGCTCCGGCGCGCGGCCCCGGCCGAACTTCCGCGCCGACGCGGGACTCCCCCGCTCGGCCTCCGCACGCCGACTCCGGAATCCGGCGTTGGCGGTACCACATCTCCGGCAGGCCTGCGCAAGGCTGAATCGACGCAGGACAGCGCAGGTTTCACCGGAAGCACCAGTCCGGGAGGCGTGATTTGACCACCCGGCACCGGAGTCGTAATGTCCGCTTCAGAACCGCCGCGACATGTTAGCGCTCACTTCCCGCGGTTCCGAATCTCCCCACGCGTCACGCACTTCCACCCCGCTTCCGAGGCGGTACGCCCCGGAACCACTCGTGCCGGGACGTGGTCGCCGCCGCGAACCGCCGGAGAGGAGACAACGACGTGCGAAGTCGTCTGCTCGTGCTGGTCACCGCGGTGAGCGCGCTCGCCTCCGCAGTTCCCTCCTCCGCCGCCGACTACCCGATGCCCGGTGTCGTGACCGGTGACGTCGCCGCGCACGACCCGTCGATGGTGCGCACCGATTCCGGGTACCTGCTCTACTCCACGCACGACCGCATCGAGATGCGCAGCTCGCCCGACCGCACCCGCTTCGACCGGGCCGGGTCGGCCCTCGCCTCGGTGCCGGCGTGGGTGTTCGACTACAACGCCGACGGCGACGTCTGGGCGCCGGACATCTCGTTCCACGACGGGCAGTACTGGATGTACTACTCGGCATCGAGCTTCGGCTCCAACCACTCCGCGATCGGCCTGGCCACCAGCCCCACCGGGCAGCCGGGGAGCTGGCAGGACCGCGGCGTCGTGCACGCCACCACGACCGCCGACGACCACAACGCGATCGACCCCAACCTGCTGGTGGACTCGCAGGGGCGCTGGTGGTTGTCGTTCGGCTCGTTCTGGACCGGGATCCGGATGATCCGGCTCGATCCGGCCACGGGCATGCGGGCGCCCGGCGATCAGACCGTGCACCGCCTGGCCACCCGACCGCAGGACCCGCACGCCGTCGAAGCGCCCGCGATCGTCGAGCGCGACGGGATGTTCTACCTGTTCGTCTCGTTCGGCCGGTGCTGCCAGGGCGTGGACAGCACGTACCGGATCGTGGTCGGTCGTTCCACCGAACCCACCGGGCCGTACCTGGACCGGAGCGGCACGCCGATGACCGAGGGCGGCGGCACCGAGGTCCTCGCGAGCCACGACAACGTCGTCGGCCCGGGCGGGCAGAGCGTGCTGGGCGATTCCGACGGCGATCTGCTCGTCTACCACTACTACGACGCCGACGAGGGCGGCGCCCACGAGCTGGGCATCAACCTGCTCGGCTGGGATCGGGGCTGGCCTCACGTCCGCTGACCGCCCGTGCTCCGCAGCGCGCGAGGGGCCCAGCAGGAGTTGCGCGCTGGGCTCCTCGCGCGAGAGAACGGCGCTCGGCCGGTCAGGTCCTGCCGTAGAACGCCGGGCGCTCGACCAGGTCGACTTCGGAGCGGCCGTCGCCGGCCTGGGCTCGGACGCCCGCCTCGCAGGCGGCCGCCGCGGCGTAGCCGTCCCAGGTGCTCGCGGCGGTGCGGTCCACCTCCCCGCGGCGCGCGGCGTCGGCCCAGCGCTGGAACTCGCGGTCGAAGGCCGCGCCGAAGCGGTCGCGGAAGTCCTCGGTGATCGTTCCGCCCCACCGGCCCTCGCGGTGCACCAGCGGTCCGCCGTCGGCTCCGATGAGCGCGGTCCCGCGCTCGCCCACCGCCTCGCAGCGGACCTGGTAGCCGAACCCGCAGTTGACGAAGATCTCCACGTCGACCAGCGCGCCGCGCGCGGTCTCGATGGTGACCATCTGCGGGTCCAGCAGCCCCTCCGGCGCCGCCGAGCTCGACCGGGGAGCGCGCACCGAGACCGCCGAGATCTCGCTGTCGAGCAGCCAGCGCGCGGTGTCGAACTCGTGCACCACCGAGTCGTAGATCATCATCTCGCTGGTGAAGCCCGGTGGCGTCGCCGCGTTGCGGTGCGCGCAGTGCAGCATCAGCGGCGAGCCCAGGTCGCCGGAGTCGAGCAGCCGCTTGAGCTCGGCGTACTCGGCGTCGAAGCGGCGCATGAAACCGACCTGCACCAACCGCTTGCCGCGCGCCTCCTCGGCCTCGACCACGCGCAGCGAGGACTTCGCGTCCGGCGTCAGCGGCTTCTCGCACAGCACCGGCACGTCGTTGTCGATCGCAGCCAGCAGCAGCGGCTCGTGCACCGCTCCCGGCGAGGCGATCACCAGCGCGTCCACCGCGGAGTCGCCGATGATCTCCAGCGGGTCGGCCACCGCGCGCGCTCCGCTCGCCTCGGCGACCCCCTCGGCGCGACCCAGGTCGGGGTCGGCGACCGCGGCCAGGCGCACCCCGCTGATCCGCTTCTCGAGGCGCAGCGCGTGGTCCGCGCCCATCCGGCCGGCCCCGATCAGGCCGACCCGGAGGTCCTTGTCTCCCACGGGAATTCCTTTCCAGCTCAGCGCCTGAGCTCCTTGGTGATCCGTTCGAGCATGAACTTCGAGGACTCCACCGCCCGGTCCTCCCAGGCGAACACGCAGGCCGTGACGATGCCGTCGAAGTTCGTCTCGCGCAGCGAGCCGAACAGCGCGTCCCAGTCCACCTCGCCCTGGCCGATGTCCAGGTGCTGGTGGATGCGGGCCGGCGTGCCGGGCGGGTTGAGGATGTAGCGCAGCCCGGACGAGGCCTTGTGGTTGAACGTGTCGGCGATGTGCACGTGGGCGAGCTTGTCCCCGGCGTACTGCAGCATCGCGGGGATGTCGGCCCCGGTGTCCTCCCCGGAGAGGTGGAACGTGTGCGGCGCGCAGTACAGGTAGTTCACCCACGGCTTGTTGATCGCCCGGACCAGGTCCACCGCCGGGGCGTTGACCTCGCAGAAGTCGTCCGGGTGGGCTTCCAGGTTCAGCGCGATGCCCTCGCGCTCGAACACCGGCAGCAGCTCCTCCATCGACCGCCAGAACGCCGCCTCGCTCTCGGCGGGGCGCTCCGGGCGGCCGTTGAACTCGGAGTTCATCTGGGTGCACCCGAGCTCGGCGGTGACCTCGATCATCCGCTTCCAGTACCGCACCGCGGCCTGGCGCTCGTCCTCGTCCGGACCCGACCAGCGGTACAGCGGCAGCACGCTGGCCAGCCGCACCCCGGTCTCGTCCAGCGCGGACTTGAGCTCGGCGACCCGGTCGTCGTCCGCGCGGGGGTGGACGAAGAACGGCATGAAGTCATCGCGCGGGGACAGCTCGATGTGCTCGTAGCCGATGTCGGCGACGGTGCGCACCATCTCCCGGATCGGGAGCGCGCGGAACATGTGCGGGTCGATTGCGATCTTCATGGGATTCGGTCCTCAACGGTGGTCGAATTACGCGTACCGGACGCGCAGCTCGGTCTCCAGGTTCTCCAGCGATTTGCCCCTGGTCTCCGGCACGAACTTGGCCACGAACGCGATGGCCAGCACGCCGACCGCGACGAAGACCAGGAAGGTGTTGGCCAGCCCCAGCGATGCCTCCAGGATCGGGAAGCTCAGGCCCACCGCGAAGTTCGTCGCCCACAGCACCAGGCTGGCCAGGCCGAAGGCGAACCCGCGCATCTTCAGCGGGAAGATCTCCGAGAGCATCAACCAGGTCACCGGCGAGGTCGCGCCCTGCTGGAAGGCCAGGAAGGTCACCGTCAGCGCGAGCACCAGCACACCGCGGGCGAGACCTTCGGGCACGGTCATCGACACCAGCGCGACCAGCAGCAGCGCCGAGGCCGTCCCGATCTGCCCGGCCAGCAGCATCGGCCTGCGGTTCACCCGGCCCAGCAGGTAGATGCCGACGAAGGTGGCCAGCACCGAGATCACGCCGTTGGCGATGTTGGCGACGATGGCGCCGTTGGCCGAGAAGCCGGAGGTCTTCAGGATCTGCGTGCCGTAGTACATGATCGTGTTGACGCCGCTGATCTGCTGCACGACCGCGATGCCGAAGCCCACCAGCAGCAGCCGGCGGATCCAGGGCACCTTCAGGTCCGCCCAGCCGCCCGCCTGCTGGCGCTCGTCCTCCTCGGCCAGGTGCTGCACCTCGTCGAGCTCGGTCTCGGCCCGCTGCGCGGTGCGCACCTGCCGCAGCACCTCCAGCGCTTCGCCCAGGCGGCCCCGCGAGGCGAGCCAGCGCGGGCTCTCCGGCACCAGCAGCATGCCCAACCACAGCACCACCGCGGGCAGCGAGGCGATGACCAGCATGTACCGCCAGACGTGGGCGGAGTCGCCGAGCGCGCCGGCGATCGCGGCGTTGAAGGTGAAGGCGGCCAGCTGACCGGTGACGATCATCAGCTCGTTCTGGGTCACCAGCCTGCCCCGCCGCTCGGCCGGGGAGACCTCGGCGAGGTAGGTCGGCACCGTCACCGAGGCGCCGCCGACGGCCAGGCCCAGCACGAAGCGGGCACCGACCATGAACGTCGCGCTGGGCGCGAAGGTGCAGCCCAGCGCGCCGACGAGGAAGATCGCGGCGAGCCAGAGGATGGTGCGCCGCCGGCCGCGCGCGTCGGAGAGCCTGCCGCCGACGAACGCGCCGATCGCGGCGCCGAACAGCAGTGAGCTGGTCACCAGACCTTCGGTCAGCGGCGTGAGCCCCAGGTCGGTCTGCATGTACGGCAGGGCGCCGTTGATGACGCCGGTGTCGTAGCCGAACAGCAGACCGCCGAAGGTCGAGATGATGGTGATGACCCGCAGACGGCGGTTGTGCGCCCCGGATCTGGGTTCGGCCGCGGGAGTCGGCACTTCGCTGTGCACTTCGGACATCGGGTGTGGGTCTCCTTCGTTGGAGCGCCCGCGCGGGCGGGCGTGGCGCTGATCCCCAGGGGTGTCGGGTCACCGTCCCCGCGGACGACGCACTCCGCTCAGACCGCACTCGGCCAGGTACTCGCGGGTCCGCACGGCGATGGGCAGCGGCACCTCCGGCGAGCACGGGTAGAGGTCCTGCTCGACGATCACGAAGAGCTCGGCGTCCAACGTGGACAGCTCCTGCACGATGTCGGCGGGGTTGGGCACGCCGGCCGGGGGCTCGACGCACACGCCGCGCTTGACGGCTTCGCCGAAGGACAGCTGCTCGGCCGAGACCTGGTCGAGCACCTCGGGGTCCATCTGCTTGATGTGCACGTAGCCCATGCGCTCGGCGTAGCGGCGGATGAGGTCGAGGTTGTCCCCGCCGCCGTAGGCCACGTGCCCGGTGTCCAGGCACAGGTTGGCGTAGCGCGAGTCGGACTCGTTGAGGAAGCGCTCGATCTCCGGCTGGGTCTGGATGTGGCTGTCGGCGTGCGGGTGCAGGCACAGCCGCACGTCGTAGTCCTCCAGCAGGATCTTGCCCAGCTCGTCGGCCGCGCCGCCCAGGCGGCGCCACTGCTCGGCGGTGAGCTCCGGGGACTCGGTGAACTCACCGGTCTTCTCGTCGCGGTACATCGGCGGGATGAACACCAGGTGGTGGGCGCCGACCGCCGCGGTCAGCTCGGCGACCTTGCGGACCTCGGCGACCATCGCGTCCCAGGCCTCCGGGCGGTGCAGCGCTCCGAACGTGGTGCCGCCGGAGACCTGCAGACCCCGCGAGCCGACCTCGTCGGCCAACCGCTGCGGGTCCAGCGGCAGGTATCCGGGCGGCCCCAGCTCCAGCCAGCGGTACCCGGCCTCGACCAGCTCGTCGAGGAAGCGCGTGTAGGGCACCTGGTGCTCGTCCTCGGGGAACCACACGCCCCAGGAATCCGGCGCGGAGCCCAGGCAGAGGTTGCCCACCACGGTCCGGACGGTGGCATCGTTCGTCGTCGTCATCGAACCCTCCTGCGGTACGGGCCTGCCGGAGCGGCGGCCCACGGGTGCGTCTCGATCGCCGGTGGCGGCGAGAGGTTTTGCTGGTGCGCGCCGACTAGCGCGCTCTAGTCCCGAATACTATGTTGGCCGTCACATGAGTATGTCAAGACGTTCTGCCAAACTTCTCGGCAGGGCCGATGAGGCAGGATCAGCAGGATGATCGACGAAACCGCGAGCCAGAACGGCGCTGCGGGACGCCGACCGACGATGGCCGACGTGGCGCGGGCGGCCGGGGTCTCCCGCGCGCTGGTGTCGCTGGTGTTCCGCAACCAGCCCGGCGCGGGCGAGGACACCCGGCAGCGGGTGCTGCTGGCCGCCGACCGGCTCGGCTACCGCCCGGACACCGCCGCCCGGATGCTGGCCAGCAGGCGCAGCCGCACCCTCGGCGTGATGCTCACCGTGCACCAGCCCTTCCAGGCCGACCTGGTGGAGGCGATCTACCCGGAAGCCGAGCGGCTGGGCTACGAGGTGCTGCTCTCGGCCACCGCGCCCTCGCGCGACGAGCGGCGCGCGGTGGAGGCGCTGCTGAGCCACCGCTGCGAGGCGTTGCTGCTGCTCGGCCCGCGCTCGGCGGCCGCCGACCTGGACGCGCTCAGCCGGCGGGCGGTCGTGACGCTGGTCAGCAGGCGCGCGCCGGACGCGCGGGTGGACAGCGTCAGCACCGCCGACGAAGCGGGCGTGCGGCAGGCCGTGGAGCACCTCGTCGAGCTGGGGCACCGCGAGATCCTGCACGTCGACGGCGGCGACGGGCCCGGGTCGGCCGAGCGGCGCGAGGCCTACCTGACCACGATGGCAGCGCACGGGCTCGGCGAGCGCGCGCGGGTGCTGCCCGGCGCGCACACCGAGGACGCTGGCGTGGCGGCCGGCGAGCAGCTGCTCGACGAACCGGCCCGGCCCACCGCCGTGCTGGCGGGCAACGACCGGTGCGCCGTCGGCCTGACCCGCGCGCTCGCGCGCGGGGGCGTCGTCGTACCCGACGAGATCTCCGTCGTCGGGTACGACGACAGCCACGTCTCCCACCTGGCCCCGGTGGATCTCACCACCATCCGGCAGGACGCCGACCGGATGGCCGAGCACGCGGTGCGGCTGGCCGTCGGCCGCCTGGAGGACGCCGCGAGGCGTCCCGGTGAGGTGGTGCTGGAGCCCCGGCTCGTGGTCCGGGGCAGCACCGCCCCACCTCGGTGACCGTCAGGCGTTGCTGGGGAAGCCCAGGTCCACACCGCCGTCGCTGGGGTCGGGCCAGCGGGTGGTGATGACCTTGCCCCGGGTGTAGAAGTGCACGCCGTCGTTCCCGTAGATGTGGTGGTCGCCGAACAGCGAGTCCTTCCAACCGCCGAAGGAGTGGTAGCCCACCGGCACCGGGATCGGCACGTTCACCCCGACCATCCCGGCCTGGACCTCCAGCTGGAACCGGCGCGCCGCACCGCCGTCGCGGGTGAAGATCGCGGTCCCGTTGCCCCAGCGGGAGCTGTTGATCAGCCCGATGGCCTCCTCGTAGCTCTCCGCGCGCACCACGGCCAGCACCGGGCCGAAGATCTCGTCGGCGTACACGTCCATCTCCGGGGTGACCTTGTCGACCAGGCTCACACCGGTGAAGAACCCGCCCTCGCGGCCTTCCACGACCAGCCCGGTGCCGTCCACGACGACCTCGGCGCCCTGCTCGCGGGCCCTGGGCACGTAGGAGGCGACCTTGTCCCGGTGCTCGGCGGTGATCAGCGGGCCCATCTCGGAGGACGGGTCGTCGCCCGGGCCGATGGTCAGGGCGCGGGCGCGCTCGGCGATCTTGCCGACCAGCTCCTCGCCGATCGGGTCCACCGCGACGACCACCGAGACCGCCATGCAGCGCTCCCCCGCCGAGCCGTAGGCGGCCGAGACGGCGGCGTCGGCTGCCTGGTCCAGGTCGGCGTCGGGCAGCACCAGCATGTGGTTCTTCGCCCCGCCCAGCGCCTGCACCCGCTTGCCGGTGGCGCTCGCGGTGTCGTGCACGTGCTTGGCGATCGGGGTGGACCCGACGAAGCTCACCGCGTCGACCTCGGGGTGCTCCAGCAGCCGGTCCACCGCGGTCTTGTCGCCGTGCACGAGGTTGAGCGCGCCATCGGGCAGGCCCGCCTCGTGGGCCAGCTCGACCAGCCGCAGCGTCGCCGAGGGGTCCTTCTCGCTGGGCTTGAGCACGAAGGTGTTCCCGCAGGCCAGGGCGACCGGGAACATCCACATCGGCACCATCGCCGGGAAGTTGAACGGGGTGATCCCGGCGACCACGCCGACCGGCTGGCGGATGGACTCCACGTCGACGCCGGTGGAGACCTGGGTGGAGGACTCGCCCTTGAGCAGCTGCGGGATGCCGCAGGCCAGCTCGACGATCTCCAGCCCGCGGGCGACCTCGCCGAGCGCGTCGGAGTGCACCTTGCCGTGCTTGGCGGTGATCAGCTCGGCGATCTCGTCGCGGTGAGCGTTGACCAGCTCGCGGTAGTTGAACAGCACCTGGGTGCGCTTGGCCAGCGACGCGGCGCCCCAGGCCTGGAAGGCCTTGGCCGCGGCCGAGACCGCGGTGTCCACCTCGGGCACCGAGGCGAGCGGAACGCGTGCGGTCTCCGCGCCGGTGGCCGGGTCGGTGACCGAGCCGAAGCGGCCGGAGGTGCCCGCGGCGGGCGCTCCGTTGATGAAGTGCTGGATGTCGTTCACGTGAGTTCCCTCGTGTTTCGTCACAGGTGGTTCCTCCGAGCGGCGGCCTGCTCCTCGTAGCCCTTGCGCGCCATCCGGGTGCTCTCCCGGGTGGAGACCTCGGCGACGGGCACATCCCACCACGCTTCGGGCGGCAGCTGAACCTTGGTCGGATCGGTCTCGACGTAGACGGCCGCGGGCCACGGGTCGTCGCGGGCCTCGCGCAGCGCGGCGCGAAGCTCGTCACCGGTGTCGGCGCGCAGCACCCGCACGCCCAGGCTCGCGGCGTTGGCGGCCAGGTCCACCGGCAGCGGTTGGCCGGTGAAGGTCCCGTCGTCGTCGCGGAAGCGGTAGGCGGTGCCGAAGCGCTCGCCGCCGACCTTGTCCGACAGCCCGCCGATCGAGGCGTAGCCGTGGTTCTGCACCAGCACCAGGTTGATCTTGATGCCCTCCTGCACCGCGGTGACCAGCTCGGTGGGCATCATCAGGTACGTCCCGTCGCCGACCAGCGCGAACACCTCGCGGGACGGATCGGCGAGCCGGGCGCCGATGGCCGCCGGGATCTCGTAGCCCATGCAGGAGTAGCCGTACTCGACGTGGTACTGCCCCGGATCCTTGGCGCGCCAGAGCTTGTTGAGGTCTTCGGGCATCGAACCGGCGGCGTTGATCACCACGTCGCGGTCGTCGAGCACCTCGTCGAGCGCTCCCAGCACCTCGGCCTGCCCGGGACGCTCGTCCCCGCTCGCCGCCCGCGTGGTGCGATCGACGACCTCGGCCCAGCGGCGCGCGCCCTCGCGGTGCTCGTCCACGTAGGACTCCGCGATCCGGTGGTCCGCCAGCGCTTCGGTCAGCTGGCGCAGGGTGCTGCGGGCGTCGCCGACCACCGGGGCCGCGGCCTGCTTGTGCGCGTCGATCGAGGCGATGTTGACGTTGACGAAGCGCACCCGCGGGTTGGCGAACAAGGTGCGCGAAGCGGTGGTGAAGTCCGAGTAGCGGGTGCCCACCCCGATCACCAGGTCGGCCCGCCGGGCCAGCTCGTCGGAGACCTCGGTGCCGGTGTGGCCGATGGAGCCCAGCGCGCACGGGTGGTCGTAGCGCAGCGAGCCCCGCCCGGCCTGCGTCTCGGCCACCGGGATGCCGGTGCGCTCGGCGAGCTCGGCCAGCTCCTGCTCGGCGCCGCTGTGGTGCACTCCCCCGCCCGCGATGATCAGCGGGCGCTGCGC
This sequence comes from Saccharopolyspora griseoalba, assembly GCF_042665275.1. Classification (NCBI taxonomy): domain Bacteria; kingdom Bacillati; phylum Actinomycetota; class Actinomycetes; order Pseudonocardiales; family Pseudonocardiaceae; genus Saccharopolyspora; species Saccharopolyspora griseoalba. The sequence goes on from NZ_JBHTCJ010000019.1 coordinate 35,672, forward strand.
GCCGCGGATCGCCTCGGCGGCATCGGACACCGACCGCGGGTCGGCGACCGGGCGGTGCACCCGCCAGACGCGCTCGGCGAAGAACTCCTCCGGCCAGTCGAAGGCCTCGGCCTGCACGTCCTGCGGCAGCGCCAAGGTCACCGCGCCGGTCTCCACCGGGTCGGTGAGCACCCGCATCGCCTCCAGCGCCGAGGACATCAGCGCCTCGGGACGCCAGATCCGGTCGAAGTAGCGCGACACCGGGCGCAGGCAGTCGTTGACCGTGACGTCCTTGGCGTGCGGCACCTCCAGCTGCTGCAGCACCGGGTCGGCCGGGCGGGTGGCGAACACGTCGCCCGGCAGCAGCAGGACCGGCAGGTGGTTGATGGTGGCCAGGGCGGCGCCGGTGACCAGGTTGGTCGCGCCCGGCCCGATCGAGGTGGTGACCGCGTAGGTCGACATCCGGTTGCGCTGGCGGGCGTAGCCGACGGCCGCGTGCACCATCGACTGCTCGTTGCGGCCCTGCAGGTAGGGCATCTGCTCGCCGGACTCCAGCAGCGCCTGCCCGACGCCGGCCACGTTGCCGTGCCCGAAGATGCCCCAGCAACCGGCGATCAGCCGCTGGCGCTCCCCGTCGCGCTCGGTGTGCTGGTTGGCCAGGAAGCGCAGCAGCGCCTGCGCCACGGTCAGCCTGTGGGTGGTCATCGTCCCTCCGTGCTCTCCTGCGGCGCGCGGTACAGCGGCAGCCGCGGGTCCACCGGCTGCTGCTCCCACGTGCCGCGCACCCATGCGTGCGCCGGGTCGTCGCAGATCAGCCAGGCGCGGTCCGGCGAGGGACCGGCCATGACGTTGAGGTAGTACATGTCGTAGCCGGGAACGGCCATCGACGGGCCGTGCCAGCCGTCCGGGATGAGCACCACGTCGCCGCTGCGCACCTCCGCGAGCACGTCGGTCTCGCTGTCCGGGCCGGACGGGTAGACGCGCTGGTAGCCCACGCCGGGGTTGCCGCCGCCGTCGCCGATCTCGAAGTAGTAGATCTCCTCCAGCTCGGCCTCGCCCTCGCGGTCCTCGTCGTGCTTGTGCGGCGGGAAGGACGACCAGTTGCCCGACGGGGTGAGCACCTCGACGGCGATCAGCCGGTCGGCCTCGAAGACGTGCGCCGCGCCGAAGTTGTTGACCTGCCTGCTCATCTGACCGGCGCCGCGCAGCTCGACCGGTACCCCGGAGGCCGGTCCGTAGCGGGCGGGCAGCCGGTTCTCGCAGCGCGCGCCGGTCAGCGCGAAGCGCCCTCCGGAGCTGCTGGAGATGCGCACCTGCGCGTCGCGCGGAACGTAGGCGAAGTCGGTCACGCCCGCGAAGACGCTCTCCCGGCCGGCGAGTTCGAAGAGCTCGCCGTCGCAGAACACCGAGCACCCGCCGGACAGCGGCAGCACGATCCACTCGCTGTCGCCCGTGGACAGCTCGCGCACCTCACCCGCGCCCAGCTCCAGCACCCGCAGCGAGGAGTACCCCCAGCCGGCCGTGTCCGGATCGACGCAGGTGGCGTACCCGTCGCGCGCCGCGTCCCCGGCGGCCAGGTGGAAACCCTTGTCGCTCAAAGCCTCTCCTCCACTCCTCAGAGCAGTCCGACCGCGGCGTCCACCGCGCCGGCCACATCGCCGTCGTGCGGGTACAGCAGGCTGCGACCGACCACCAGACCGCGCACGTTGGGCAGCTGCAGCGCCTTGTGCCAGCGCTCCTGGGTCGCTTCCGGGTCGTCGGGGACCTCGCCGCCGAGCAGCACGGTCGGCAGGGTCGTGGACTCCAGCGCCGGGCCGATCTCGTCGAGCTCGTCGACGACCGGGACCTTCAACCACGTGTAGGCCGAGGTGCCGCCGAGCCCGGAGGCGATGGTGATCGAGCGGGCCACCGCCTCGGCCGAGAGGTCGTTGCGGACCTTGCCGTCCGCGCGGTGCGACAGGAACGGCTCGACCATGGCGGTCAACCCGCGCGCGGCGAGCTCGTTGATGGCCTCGGCCGCGCCCTGCATGGTGTTCAACGAGCCCGGGTCCGAGAGGTCCAGGCGCATCAGCAGCTTCCCCGCGTCGAAGCGCATCCGCTCGATGTCCTCGGCGCGGTGACCGGTGAACCGGTCGTCGAGCTCGAAGGCCGAGCCGGCCAGGCCGCCGCGGTTCATCGAACCGATGACGACCTTGCCCTCCAGCGCCCCGAGCAGCAGCAGGTCCTCGAGCACGTCGGCGGTGCCGAGCACGCCGTCCACGCCGGGGCGCTGCAGCGCGGTGCACAGCCGCTCCAGCAGGTCCGCGCGGTTGCCCATCGCCAGCGGATCGCCGCCCGCGGCCAGGGCGCCGCGGGCCGGGTGGTCGGCCGCGACGATCATCATGCGGCCGGACTCGCCGAGCAGCGGCCTGCGGGTTCGCCGCTCGGCGGCCTCGGCGATGGCCTCGGGACGCCTCGCGCGCGCGTCCAGCAGTTCGGTGATGCTCATGGTGGTCACTGTTCTCGCTTTCTGAGCGCTCAGGCGCTTCGCGCCGAGCCGGAACCCGTCGTCAGCGCCGCTTCGACCTCGTGCTCGTGGGGCATCGCCGAGGAGCAGGCCAGGCGACCGGCCACCAGCGCACCGGCGGCGTTGGCGAACCGCGCGGTGCGCTCCAGCCCCCAGCCGTGCAGCAGCCCGTGGCACAGCGCCCCGCCGAACGCGTCCCCGGCGCCGAGGCCGTTGATCACCTCGACCGGCACCGGCGGCGCGACGGTCTCCTCGTCGCGGGTGCGGGCGAGCACGCCCTCCGGGCCCTGCTTGACGATCGCCAGCTGCACGCCGAGCTCGAGCAACCGCTCGGCGGCCTCGTCCGGATCGCGGGTGCCCACCGCGGTTTCCACCTCGTCGAGGTTGCCGACCGCCACCGTCACGTGCTGGAGGGCCTCCCGGTAGAAGCCGCGGGCGTGCTCCTGGTCCGACCAGAACATCGGCCGCCAGTCCAGGTCGAAGACCGTGGTGCCGCGCTTGGCGCGGTGCCGCAGCGCGGCCAGGGTCGCCGACCGGCTGGGCTCCTCGGACAGGCCGGTGCCGGTCATCCAGAAGATGCCGGCCGCCTCGATCGCCTCCAGGTCCAGCTCGTCGGCGTGGATCTCCAGGTCCGGCGCCTTCGGGCGGCGGTAGAAGTACAGCGGGAAGTCGTCGGGCGGGAACAGCTCGCAGAAGGTGACCGGGGTCGGGTACTGCTCGACGGAGCTCACCCACCGGTCGTCGACGTCGAAGCCGCGCAAGGCCTGGTGGATGTACTCGCCGAAGGGGTCGGCCCCGGTCCGGCTGATCACGGCGCTGCGGTGACCGAGCCGGGCGGCGGCCACCGCGACGTTGGTCGCGGTTCCGCCGAGGTACTTGCCGAAGGACTCGACCTGCGGCAGCGGCACCCCGGTTTGCAGCGGGTAGATGTCCACCCCGATCCGGCCCATCGTGATCACATCGAACCGATCGCTCATCTGGGAAGCCCTCCGGTGGGACGCGGCCGCCGCGGCGGCCGGAGCACGAACAACTCTTGTCTACGCGCGCACCCGAGACATGTCAATAGTTTGTCAGGACATGCGGACTTATTTACGTCGTGTGGTCTTGTTATCGTGGCGGGGTGACCACCGCTCAGCAACGCCGCCCCCAAGAACCGTCCTGGGACCCGACCACCCAGATCTCGGTCGACCACAACAGCCCGGTGCCGCTGTACTTCCAGGTCGCCAGCCAGATCGAGGAGGCCATCGGCTCGGGCGCGCTGCCGGTGGGCGCCCGCCTGGACAACGAGATCGACCTGGCGAGCAGCCTCGGGCTCTCGCGGCCGACCATCCGGCAGGCCATCGGCTCGCTGGTCGACAAGGGGCTCGTGGTGCGCAAGCGCGGCGCGGGCACGCAGGTGGTGTTCAACCACGTCAAGCGCTCGCTGGAGCTCAGCAGCCTCTACGACGACCTCAGCCGCATCGACCAGCAGCCCACCACCCGGGTGCTGGTCAACGAGCTCTGCCAGCCCGGCGAGGAGGCGGCAGGCGCGCTCGGCATCTCCGGGCAGGACGAGGTGCTGCACCTGGAGCGGGTCCGCTACGCCCGCGGCGAACCGATCGCCAGGCTGCGCAACTACCTGCCCGCCGGGCTGATCAGGCCGACCGACGAGCAGCTCGCCGAGCGCGGGCTCTACCAGCTGATGCGCGCCGCGGGCGTGCACCTGCACGCCGCCCAGCAGACCATCGGCGCCCGCGTGGCCACCGAGGAGGAGGCCGAGCTGCTCGACGAACCCGCCGGTGCGGCCCTGCTGACCATGCAGCGGACCACCCACGACCACACCGGTCAGGTCGTCGAGTTCGGCACGCACGTCTACCGCGCCTCGCGCTACACCTTCGACCTCACCCTGCGCGGGGACACCTGAGACATCGGCCCTGCCGGGCGGAACCGCCCAGCAGGACCGGTGCGCCTACGCCGCGGATCCCTCCCGCGCCCGACCGTCGTCGGCCGCGGTCGCCGCCGATCCCGGCAGGGGCCTGCGCGCGGACTCCTCGGTGAACCAGATCCCGATCCCGCCGATCACTCCCGCGGCGATCAGGTAGTAGCCCGGCCACATCAGGTCGCCGGTGGCCGCGATCAGCGCGGTCATCACCGCGGCGACGGTCCCGCCGAACAGCGAGACCGAGATGTTGAACGAGATCGACAGCCCGCCCTGACGGATGCTGGTCGGGAACAGCGCGGGCAGCGTCGAGGGCATGGTGGCGCTGAAGACCACCAGCATCAGCCCCATGATCATCAGCCCGGCGAAGACGGTCGGCAGCGTGTGGTGCTGGATCAGCATCACCGAGGGCACCGAGAGCACCACCAGCGCGCCGCAGCCGACCGCGACCACCGGCCTGCGCCCGATCCGGTCGCTGAGCCTGCCGACGAAGGTGATCACCACGAGCATCACCGCCATCACCACGATCTGCAGCGCGGACGACTCGGTCTCGCCGATGCCCGGCGGCAGCTCGTCGGACAGGTAGGTCGGCATGTAGGCGGTGAGCATGTAGTTGGCCACGTCGAACACCAGCACCAGCGCGCCGCAGATCAGCATCGCGGGCCAGTGCTCCACGAAGATGTCGCGCAGCCCCCGGCCCGCGGAGCGCTCGGCCTCCTTCTCCTCGGCCTCGTGCCGCTCCACCAGCTCGGCGAAGGCCGGTGTCTCCTCCAGCTTCAGCCGCAGGTACATGCCCACGACGCCGAGCGGCCCCGCGACCAGGAACGGGATGCGCCAACCCCAGGCCAGCAGGTCCTGCTCGGTCATCGCCGCCGAGAGCACCGCCACGATCACCGCGCCGAAGATGTAGCCGGTCAGGGTGCCGAACTCCAGCCAGCTGCCCAGGAAACCGCGCTTGCGGTCGGGCGCGTACTCGGCGATGAAGGTCATCGCGCCGCCGTACTCCCCGCCGGCGGAGAAGCCCTGCACGAAGCGGGCGAGCAGCAGCAGGACCGGAGCGGCCAGGCCGATGGTATCGGCCGCCGGTCGTGCCGCTGCGCTCGCCGACCCGAGCACGCGGGTGCGAACGCAGGACAAGGTGCTCGCGACCGGCGACTACCTCGGCGCCTACGTCCTCGAGTAGACGCTGCACCACCTCGACCTGATCGCTCAGCTGCCCGACTCGCCCGCGCCGCCGGTGGAATGCCTGGCGCGGGCGCGCGAGATGCTGGAACAGCTGGCGGGCGCGCGCTTCCCCGCCTCGTTCTCCGACACCGACGCGCTGCTGGTCGGCACCGGACGGCGCCCCGCGACACCGGCCGAGACCGCCGTGCTCGACGTGCGACCGCCCCTGGTGATCACCTAGCCCGCGAAACAACCCGGTATCGACGCGGTGCGAGGTGTTCACCCCGCATCGCGGGCGGTCTACTCTCCGGTAGATCCCCTTCGATCTTGGAGGCGCGATGGGCAACGAGCGTTCCGCGTCCCCGGTGATGGACACCGCGGTCGCCAGCATCGCGCGGGTCTACGACGCCATGCTCGGCGGCAAGGACAACTGGGCCGTCGACCGCGCGGTCCTCGACGCGCTCACCGCCGTCGAGCCGTCCATGCAGGTCCTCGCCCGGGACAACCGCGAATGGCTGATCCGGGTGTGCCGGTTCCTGGCGGGCGAGTCCGGGGTGGAGCAGTACCTCGACTGCGGTTCCGGGCTGCCGACCTCCGAGAACACCCACCAGGTGGTCCAGCGGCTCAACCCCGAGGCCCGCGTGGTCTACGTGGACAACGATCCTTCGGCGGTCGCCCACGGCCGGGTGCTGCTGGCCGAGAACGACCGGACGTTCTTCGCCGACGCCGACTTCACCGAGCCCGACCGGCTGCTCGCCGAGCGGGCCGCGCAGCGCTTGGACTTCACCGAACCGATCGCGCTGTTCCAGGTCAACACCCTGCACCACGTCTCCGACCAGCAGGACCCGCGGGCGGTCGTGCAGCGGGTGGTCGACGCGCTTCCGCCCGGCAGCTACCTGGCCATCAGCCACTTCCACGATCCCGCGGACGGCTCCGAGCTCTCCGCCAAGGCCCGCGAGCTCGAACGGGTCATGCTGTCCGGCCCCATGGGCAGCGGCCGGTTCCGCACCCGCGCGGAGATCGAAGCCCTGTTCTGCGGCCTGGAGCTGGTCAGCCCGGGGCTGGTCCTGCCCCGCGACTGGTGGCCCGACGGGCCGCGGCAGCACCAGCCGCTCGACGCGCAGCAGCTCATCCTCGCCGGGCTGGCCCGCAAGCCCTGAGCCCGGCCGGAGGCATCACCTCCGATGCCGTGGCGTAACCTCGAGCGCTGGCGATTCGCCCGGTACTTCCGGAGCTCGGCGAACCGCCCCGGGCTCCGCGGGGGTTCGCGGGCCGGGAACCGCCGAGCGCACACGCACGAGGAACTGACTGCCAGATGAGCCAGCACCCCGTCTCCCGGCGGACACTGCTCGCCTTCGCGGCCGCCGCCGTCGCGCCCGCGCTGCCCGGGTGCACCGGCGCGCCGACCGCGCGCCCGGCACCGCCCCCGGCGCCGTCCCCCGCGCCCGCGGCGGCGGACCGACCTCAGCCGACCACCCGGCGCGAACGGGTGCGCTCCGAGCACCGCGGCACCGACGTCGAGCTGGCCATCACCTACCCGGCCGGCGCGCCGGCCCCGGAGAGCCTGCCCCTGGTGCTCTACCTGCACGGCCGCGACGGCCCGCGACCCAGCGCGATGCCCGGCGACACGCTCGCCGCGCTGGAGGCCGAGCACCGCGCGGGCAGCATCCCGGCCTTCGGCTTCGTCTCGGTCGACGGCGGCTACAACGCCTACTGGTTCGACGGTTCGGCCAACGGCGACCTGGCGAGCATGCTGCTCGACGAGCTCCCGACGTGGCTGCGCGAGCGGGGTTTCACCGATCGAGGCGGGCAGCCGTTCGCGGTCGGCGGGATCTCCTCGGGCGGCTTCGGCGCCCTGCACTACGCCGTCGAGCGCTCGCGCCGCGGCGACCCGCTCGACGGCATCGGGGTGCTCTCCCCCGCGTTGACCACGAACTGGCCGCACGCGGCCGAACGCGGCGCGTTCGCCGACGAGCAGCAGTGGCACGAGGTCAACCCGCTGGACCACCTCGGAGAGCTCGGCGAGGTCCCGCTCGGCGTGTGGATCGGCGACGCCGACCCGTTCTACCCCGGCGCCGAGCAGCTGGCCGCGAACTACGGCAACACCCGGGTGTTCTCGGTGCTGCCCGGCGGTCACGAGGTCACGGTCTTCGACGCGGTCGGCGCGGAGATGGTCCACCACTTCGCCGACGTGTTGCCCGAGCACGCCTGACCGACGGCCGACCGCGGTCGTCAGAGCGCGTGCGACCCGCGTCTTGTCGACTCAGGGCACGGGCGTCGATCACGCTGCCCAGGTGCTCGCGCATCGCCCGATCGGCACCCGCCGGATCGGTCGCGCAGATCGCCTCGACTACACGCGGAGCCCGATGCGCGCGGACGGCGGATCAGGCGACCGGGGGGCGGCCCGGTGGCACCGGCGGTGGGTGCTCGACGATCGCGCCGGCGAGCATCACCGCGGCGGGCAGCAGGCACAGGACCAGCAGGGCCGGGCGGTAGCTGTCGGCCATCGAGCGGCCGAGCGCCAGGGCCAGCGGGCCCAGGGAGGAAGCCCCGACCGTCATCGAGTGCACCGCTCCGCGGATCGAACCGAGGTGCCGGAGCCCGAAGCAGCGCGGGAACGCCACCGCTTCCAGGGTCCGCACGCCGTTCATGCAGGTGCCCAGCGCGAGGCCGTAGGCGACCGTGGTCCAGCCGGGGTGCAGCCAGCCCGCACCGAGGGTGGCACCGGCGAGCACGACCATGGTGCTGATGATCAGCAACCGGTCACCGATGTGGTCGGCTGCCCAGCCGAGCGCGAAGCTGGCGATCAGCCCGGCCAGGGTCTGCGGGATGAAGGTGGCCGCCGCTTCGGCGGGGCTCAGCCCGCGCTCGCCGAGCAGCGAGACCAGGTGGAAGGTCAGCGCGGTGCCGACCAGGCTGCACGCACCGACCCCGCCCGCGACGGTCCAGAACATCCCGGTGCGCAACGCCTCCCGCAGCGTCCAGTCCACTTCGGGCAGTTGCGCTGCGCGCTTGCCGCCGAGCTCGGGAGCGGGCTCGCGCGGCGGGTCCGGCGGCACCTTCGGCAGCAGGAACAGCGCCAGCGGCACCACCAGCGCCAGCACGACGACGCCTTCGAGGACCCAGACCTCGCGCCAGCCGAGCTCGACGATCAGCCGCTCCAGCAGCACCGGGGCCAGCGAGATCCCCGCGGTGCCGATCGCCGAGCTCAGCCCGATGGCGAATCCGCGCCGCCGGTGCACGTAGATGGCCACCGTGGTGGTCGCGACCAGGTTCAGCGCGCCCTGGCCGCCCACCCGAAGACCGATGAACGCCGCGGTCAGGCCGAACACCTCGGTCACCCCGGAGGCGACGATCAGGATCGCGCCGAAGCAAGCACCGATCGCGATCATCACCCGGCGCGGGCCGTGGCGGTCGATCAACCTGCCGAGGAACGGCATCACCAGGGCACCCGACAGCGACCCGAACATGTAGGCGGTGGACACCACCGTCCGGGAGATGCCCAGCTCGCGGATGAGCGGATCGATGAACACCGACATCGCGGCGGTCTGCCCCGGAGCGGTCAGCGCCAGCGCGACGGATGCCGTGATCACCGCTCTCGCGAGGAGCGTGCGCGGCGGTGGCCCCGCAGGTGCGCTCGTGGACAGGTCCGCTCGATCGGAGGCGCTAGGCAAGCGATCTCCCGTTCGCCACTAGTTCGTTAACTCGTCGAACGAACCGTAGGAGCCCGGATGTGCGCTGTCGATCGGGTTCTCGCGGCGCCGCGGCGAGGCATCCTGGGTGCATGGCCTTCTCCCGCATCTCCGCCGCCGCTCTCGACCGGGCGATGGAGCTGCTCGGACCCGGTGAGGCCGCCGAGATGGCCATCCGGCAGGCGGCCTGGGTGGCGCGTTGCGTGGGGCGCGGGAACTCGGCGCCGCTGGGCACCGAGGACCTCACCGCGCTCGCCCACTTCCTGCGCACCCGCGAGCTCGCCCGCGGCGAGCTGCTCTTCGACGGCGGCGAGGCGCCCGACGGGGTGTGGATCGTGCAGCGCGGACGCGTGGAGCTGTCGGTGGGCCGCGGGCGCAAGCGCTCGGTCGTGCACGTGCTGCAGCCCGGCGACGTCGACGGCGACATCCAGCACCTGCTGGAACTCCCGCTCCCCTACACCGCGCACGCCCTCGACGACGCGACCGCGCTGTTCCTGTCGGCGGAGGACTTCGAGAAGCTGCTGGCCCAGCGCCAGGCGATCACCCGCCGCTGGCTGTCCAGCGTCGCCGAGCGGCTGGCCGCCAGCCAGCACCGGGTGCTCGGGCTGCTGGGACGCAGCCTGCCCGAGCAGGTCGCGCAGCTGCTGCTCGACGAGTCGGTGGACGGCCGCGTGCTGCTGCCGCAGCGCACCCTGGCCGCGATGGTGGGCGTGCAGCGGCCGTCGCTGAACAAGGTGCTCAAGGACTTCGAGCGCAAGGGCCTGATCGCGGTGGGCTACGCCGCGATCGACGTCCTCGCCGCCGACGAGCTGCAGAAGGTCGTCGACCCGCGCTGAGAGCTGTACCGGCTCCGCTGCACCCGCCGCGCGCCCGGGCAGCGCTACTTCAGCGCCGCGCGGATCTGCTCGGCGGTCGGCAGTTCCAGCCGGCAGCTCGGACCTTCGGCGGGCGCCCGGCCGGTGACCACGTCCACCCCGTCGACCAGGACCGACGGCGACGGGTGATCGCCGACCACCTCGTCGAAGTCCACCGGTTCCCCGAGCTCGCGCAGCACCTGGACGACGGTGGCGCGCGCCCGACCCGCCAGCGGGCAGTCGGGCACGCGCAGCAGCCGCACCCTCGACGTCATGCCTGACCGGCCCTGCGGCGGAACAGGTAGAACGCGGCGGCGGTGACGATGCCGTAGAGCAGGTGCCCCATCAGGCTCTGCATCGCGGTCGCCCCGAGCTGCAGCACCGGCATGCCGAGCCCGGCGGGCATCAGCAGCAGGCCCCCGAGGACCCACCACACCGCCCCGTAGACCAGTCCGGCCCCGGCCAGCGGCCAGAACTGGTTCATCGGGGCGACCAGGCCGAAGCCCGCGCCGAGGATCGCCGAGATGGCCAGGTGCACCACGATGCCGACGCCGGCGCTGGAGCTGCCGACCAGCATGGCCACCATCGGCAGCATGCCGGTCGTGGCCATCATGATGCCGAAGATGATCCCGCCGGCCAGGCCGGAGGCCGCGCCCTGCAGGACCCGGGCGACACCGGCCTGCAACGGGTGTGAGGGGTGGTGAGCAGCGGTGGACATGAGTCTCTCCTTCCCGTCCCCTCGCCCGCGGATTCAGGCGAGGGTGCCCAGCCAGGTGGTCAGCGCGAAGAGCGCGAGGTAGGTCGCCACCGCGATGCCGAGCACCCCGGCGAGCCGCCACTTCCAGCGGCGCACGCCGGCGATGCTGCACTGGTCGCGGCGCCGCAGCGCCCACCAGACCAGCAGCGCGAGGACGGCCAGCCCGCCGAGGCGGAACCACCAGGCGTATCCGTCGTAGAGGTCGGTCGCCCAGGCGAACGCGGTACCGGCGCTGATCACGCCCAGCAGGGCCAGCACCGTCGGTCCCACGCAGCACAGGATGCCGACCAGGCCTCCGGTCAACCCGATCCGCCACACCGGCAGCCGGGTGGCGTCCGCTCCGCCGGACATCCGGGGCGACCACTGGCCGCCGGAACGCGAGCGACGTGACCGCAGCCGAGGCCCGGGCAGCAGCGGGGCGCGTCGGATCGCGGCGAGCACCCGCGCGTTGTGGACCGCGCGCGACATCGGCGACCTCCTCGCAGTTCGTTCGACTCCCCCAGTCGACTCCTCGTGGGCGCGCGGCGCGCGTCGAGTGTCAGCGGGATGACAAGCTCGGCCGAGGAGCGGGGTCCACCGCGAACCGGCCGGGTGATCGGGAACTGTCGGCTGGCGGACAGTGCCGCTGCGAACCCGGGCGTCCGGTGTTGGGCTGAGGTGCGTGACTGAGAGCAGCAGCCCCGCCAAGCGCGACCGCGACGAGGTGTTCGTCGAGTTCACCAAGAGCATCTGCCCCGTGTGCAAGGTCGTTCTCGACGCCCAGGTCAACATCCGCGACAACGAGGTCTACCTGCGCAAGCGCTGCCGCGAGCACGGCGAGTTCGAGGCGCTGGTCTACGGCGACGCGCAGGCCTACGCCGACTCGGCCCGGTTCAACAAGCCGGGCACCATCCCGCTGTCGTTCCAGACCGAGGTCGTCGACGGCTGCCCCTCGGACTGCGGGTTGTGCCCCGAGCACAAGCAGCACGCCTGCCTGGGCATCATCGAGGTCAACACCAGCTGCAACCTCGATTGCCCGATCTGCTTCGCCGATTCGGGGCACCAGCCCGACGGGTACTCGATCGACCGCGAGCAGTGCGAGCGGATGCTCGACGTCTTCGTCGAATCCGAGGGCGAGCCCGAGGTCGTGATGTTCTCCGGTGGTGAGCCGACGATCCACAGGAACATCCTGGAGTTCGTCGACCTCGCGCAGGACCGGCCGATCAAGGCGGTCAACCTCAACACCAACGGCATCCGGCTGGCCACCGACCAGGCGTTCGTGCGCGCGCTCGGCGAGCGCAACCGGCGCAAGCGGGTGAACGTCTACCTGCAGTTCGACGGCTTCGACCGGGACACGCACCTGGCGATCCGGGGCAAGGACCTGCGCGAGCGCAAGCAGCGCGCGCTGGACAACTGCGCCGCGGCCGGGCTGACGGTCACCCTGGTCGCCGCGCTGGAGCGCGACCTCAACGAGCACGAGGTCGGCGAGATCGTGCGCTTCGGCGTGCAGCACCCGGCGGTGCGCTCGGTGGCCTTCCAGCCGGTCACCCACTCCGGCAGGCACGTCGAGTTCGACCCGGCCAACCGGCTGACCAACTCCGACGTCATCGAGCTGGCCGCCGAGCAGTGCCCCGAATGGCTGCGCCAGTCCGACTTCTTCCCGGTGCCCTGCTGCTTCCCGACCTGCCGCTCGATCACCTACCTGCTGGTCGACCAGGAGGAGGACCGCACCGACGTGGTCCCGATCCCGCGGCTGCTCGACGTCGAGGACCACCTGGACTACCTGTCCAACCGGGTGGTGCCCGACCCGGCGATCCGCGAGGCGCTGGAGAAGCTGTGGAGCGCCTCGGCGTTCATGGGCACCGACACCACCAGCGCCGGCTTGGCCACCACCGCCGCGCAGCTGGAGTGCGAGGCCTGCGGGATCGATCTCCCCGAAGCCGCGCGGGATCTCGGCGACAAGGCGTTCATGATCGTCGTGCAGGACTTCCAGGACCCCTACACGCTCAACGTCAAGCAGCTGATGAAGTGCTGCGTCGAGGAGATCACCCCGGACGGCAGGATGATCCCCTTCTGCGCCTACAACTCGGTGGGCTACCGCGAGCAGGTGCGCGAGCAGATGTCGGGCGTGCCGGTGGCCGACGTCGTGCCCAACTCCGGCGAGCTGCGGTCGCGGCTCACCGACTCGCCGTACGGGTCGAAGATCGCCCGGGGCGGTGGTGGTCGTTCCGGGATCGCCCCCGATGCGACCAACGTGGGTCACCGGGCGGTGCAGCGGTGAGCGGCCCGGAACTGCCCGCCGCCGAGGAGCTCAAGAGCTGCTGCGCGGCCGCCTACGGGCAGGACGCGGTGGCGCTGCTGCTCGGCGAGGCCTACCACCCCGGCGGGCAGGCGCTGACCAACCGGCTGGCCGGAGCCCTGGAGCTGCGCTCGGGCCAGCACGTGGTCGACATCGCTTCGGGTCCCGGCACGACCGCGCGGTTGCTGGCCTCCGGCCACGGCGCCGAGGTCACCGGCGTCGAGCTCAACCCGTCCTCGGTGGACGCGGCGCAGCGGGCCGCGGCCCAGGACGGGCTCGCCGAACGGGTGCGGTTCCTGGTGGGCGATGCCGAGCGCCTGCCCCTCCCCGACGACGCCGCCGACGCGGTGCTCTGCGAATGCGCGTTCTGCACCTTCCCGGACAAGGCCACCGCCGCTGCCGAGTTCGCCCGCGTGCTCGAACCGGGCGGCCGGGTGGGCATCACCGACGTGACCGCGCGGCCGGGCGGGCTCCCGGACGAGCTGAGCGGGCTGACCGCCTGGGTCGCCTGCATCGCCGATGCCCGCCCGATGGCCGACTACCGCGCGATCCTTGAGGAAGCCGGCCTGCGCGTCCGGCACGCTCAGGATCACGACGAGGCCCTGCGGAACATGATCTCCACGATCGAAGCGCGGCTGAAGTTCCTGCGCATGACCGACCCGGCCCGCTTGACCCGGGCGGGCGTCGACGTCGAGGCGGTGCTGCACCACACCCGGCTGGCCGCGGAGGCCACCGCCGACGGAGCCCTGGGCTACGCCCTCATCACCGCCGAGAAGCCGCTCCACGCGGCCGATCTCGACGCGAGCTGACCGGAGGGCGCCGTTCCCTTTTTCATCGAGAGGGAACGGCGCGATCGAGCGTTCGGTCAGGCCTGGTCGGTCGCTTCGCGGTAGGCGGCGACGAGCTGGGTCTCGGCCTGGTCGAAGTAGTCGCCGAGGCGGACTGCGGCCGCTTCGTGGTGGCCCGCGTCGAGCAGGTCGGCGATCTGGCGGTTGAGGCCCAAGTAGGCCTCGTGGAACTCGCGGGGGCGGGACATCACGTGGAACGCCAGGCGCAGCTCGGCCAGCAGCTGGCGCATCGCGTCGTCGACTCGCGGGCTGCCCGCCAGCGCCGCCAGGGCCTGGTGGAAGTGCATGTTGGCGGTGCCCACGTCCCACCAGCGCTCGTCGCCGGCGGCGCGCTCGCCTTCGGTCACCGCCGCACCGACCGCGGCCACCAGCTCCGGATCGACCTCGGCGGCGCGGCGCACCGCCCCGGTCTCCAGCAGCCGGCGCATCCGGTAGAGGTCGATGACGTCCTCGGCGCTGAGCACCCGCACGAACACGCCGCGGTGGAACTCGTGGACCAGCAGCCGCTCGTGCACCAGCAGCCGGAAGGCCTCGCGCAGCGTGTTGCGCGAGACCGCCAGCGCGCGCCCCGCCGTCTCCTCGGACAGGCGGGTCCCCGGGGCGAGCGCGCCGTCGATGATCCGCTGCCTGAGCACGTCGGCGACGCGTTCGGCGGTGCTGGTGCGGTCCAGCAGCGAGCGGTCCTCCGAGAGCAGCTCCAACGGATCCGCGGCGGTCAAGCGATCCCCCAACGACGTCGTACCGGTCGAACGGCAGTTTAACGAGAAAGCTCCGCGGCGGGTATTGCCGGATTGTTGAACAATTCTCTATGTTGTCCCGAACCGCTGCCAGCGGGCGCGACCGCCGTTCTTGATCGGAGTAGCGATGGCTGACGAGATCGCCACCGGGCCGAAGGCGCCCACCCCGAGACGGGGGACCCTGCTCGGGGCCGTGTTCCTGATGGCCACCAGCGCCGTCGGCCCCGGCTTCATCACCCAGACCACCGAGTTCACCATCCAGCTCGGCGCCGCCTTCGCCTTCGCGATCGTGGTGTCGGTGCTGGTCGACATCGCGGTGCAGCTCAACGTCTGGCGCGTCATCGGCGTGTCGGGCCGACGCGCGCAGGACCTCGGCAACGCGGTGCTGCCCGGGCTCGGCTACCTGATGGCCGCGCTGGTGGTCTTCGGCGGTCTGGTGTTCAACATCGGCAACATCGCGGGCACCTCGCTGGGCCTGGACGCGCTGTTCGGCCTGAACACCACGGTCGGCGGACTGCTCTCGGCGGTCATCGCCATCGGCATCTTCCTCAGCCGCCGCGCCGGGGTCGCCATGGACCGCATCGTGGTGGTGCTGGGCGCGGCGATGATCCTGCTGACCACCTTCGTCGCCATCGCCTCAGCTCCCCCGGTCGGGCGAGCCCTGACCGAGACCGTGCTGCCGAGCGAGGTCGACTTCCTGTCGATCACCACGCTCATCGGCGGCACCGTCGGCGGCTACATCACCTACGCGGGCGCGCACCGGCTGGTCGACGCCGGGGTCACCGGGCCGGACCAGGTCTCGGCGGTCAGCCGCAGCTCGATCATCTCGCTGCTGGTCACCGGCGTCATGCGCGTCGTGCTGTTCCTGGCCATCCTCGGCGTCGTGGCCGGTGGCGTGACGCTGACCTCGTCGAACCCGACCGCGGAGGCCTTCCAGCACGCCACCGGCGAGATCGGCATGCGGCTCTTCGGCATGATCCTGTGGGCCGCGGGCATCACCTCGGTCGTGGGCGCGGCCTACACCTCGGTGTCGTTCCTGGTGACCTTCTCCGCCAGGCTCGAACGCGGCCGCAACTGGCTGGTGGTCGGCTTCGTGGCGATCTCGGCGGTGGTGTTCGCGCTGCTGAACAAGGCGCCGACGACGCTGCTGGTGCTGGCCGGTGCGCTCAACGGGCTGATCCTGCCGGTCGGGTTCGGCGTGCTGATGTTCGTCGCTGCCCGGCGCCGCGACCTCCTCGGCGGCTACCGCTACCCGAAGTGGCTGCTGGCGCTGGGCGTGCTGGCGTGGTTGCTGACGCTGTACCTGGGATACAACTCCCTGAGCGGCATCGGTGAGCTGTGGGGGTGAGTCGGATGGATCTGAACTCCGATCTGGCCGAGGGCTTCGGCCGCTGGGAACTCGGTGACGACGAGGCGCTGCTGTCCATCGTGACCAGCGCGAACGTCGCCTGCGGCTTCCACGCCGGGGATTCCTCGGTGATCCGCCGCGCCGTCGAGCGGTCCGCCGAGCGCGGCGTGGCGGTGGGCGCGCAGGTGTCCTACCGCGACCTCGCCGGCTTCGGCCGCCGGTTCATCGACGTCCCGCCCGCCGAGCTGACCGACGACGTGATCTACCAGATCGGCGCGCTGGCCGGTTTCGCGCGGGTCGCGGGCACCGGGGTCAGCTACGTCAAACCGCACGGCGCGCTCTACAACGCGATCGTGCAGCACGCCGAGCAGGCCGCGGCGGTGGTCGAGGCGGTGCGCGCCTACGATCCGTCGCTGGCGGTGCTCGGGCTGCCCGGTTCGCAGTGGCTGGAGCAGGCCGACCGAGCCGGGCTGGCGATCTTCCGGGAGGCCTTCGCCGACCGCGCCTACACCCCGCAGGGCACGCTGGTCTCCCGCCGCGATCCGGGGGCGGTGCTGCACGACCCGGACGAGATCGCCGAGCGCTGCCTGCGGCTGGCGGCCGGGGAACCGATCCGCGCCGTCGACGGCAGCGAGATCCGGGTCGAGGCGGACTCGATCTGCGTGCACGGCGACAGCCCCGGGGCCGTGGCCATCGCCGCGGCGGTGCGCGACCGGCTGACCGCCCGTGGCGTCCGGCTGGAGCCGTTCGCCCCCGGAGCGCGGTGATGCGGTTCCTGCCCTGCGCCGACTCCGGCCTGCTCGTCGAGCTCGACGACCTCGCGGCCGTGCAGGCGCTGCACGCCGCGCTGTCGGCAGCACCGCCGGAGGGCGTGGTCGACCTGGTCCCGGCCGCCCGCACGCTGCTGCTGCAGCTCGGCCCCCGCGCCGACCCGCGCGCGGTGGAGGACGCGGTGCGCCGGACCCGACCGAACTCGGAGGTGCGCACCGCGGGCGAGCAGCTGCGGGTGCCGGTGGTCTACGACGGCGCGGACCTCGCCGAGGTCGCGCGGCTGCTCGGCCGCACCGAGCGCGAGGTGATCGAGTGGCACACCGGTGTCGTGTGGACGGTCGCCTTCGGCGGCTTCGCACCCGGTTTCGGCTACCTCACCGGTGGCGGCCTGCAGGTGCCGCGCCGAGCCGAGTCGCGCACCAAGGTACCTGCCGGCTCGGTCGGGCTGGCCGGGGAGTTCAGCGGGATCTACCCGCGGGAGTCCCCCGGCGGCTGGCAGCTGGTCGGGCGCACCGACCTGGAGATCTGGCGGGTCGACCGAGACCCGCCCGCGCTGCTGCGACCGGGCGTGCAGGTGCGCTTCGAGGAGGTCGCATGAGTCTGGAAGTGCTGGCGGGCGGGCCGCTGTCGACCGTGCAGGACCTCGGGCGCCCGGGGCTGGCCGGCATCGGCGTCGGCGCCTCGGGAGCCGCCGACCCCGCGGCGTTCGGGCTGGCCAACCGGCTGATCGGCAACGACGAGGGGACTGCGGCCGTCGAGACCACCCTCGGCGGGCTCGCGGTGCGCGCGACCCGGGAGCTCACCGTCGCGGTCACGGGCGCGCCCTGCCCGGTCACCCTGGACGATCGCGCCGTCGCCGCGAACTCGGTGCTGCGCGTGCCCGCCGGTGCCGAGCTGCGCCTCGGGGTTCCCGAGCGCGGGCTGCGCAGCTACCTGGCGGTGCGCGGCGGGATCGCGGTGGATCCGGTGCTCGGTTCGCGCAGCACCGACGTGCTCTCCGGGCTCGGACCGGATCCCCTGGAAGCCGGGCAGGAGCTGCCGATCGGGCCGGCTCCGGAGCGGTTCCCGTGCCTGGACCAGGCCCCGGTGGGCGACTACCCGGCGGACGAGGTCGTGCTGCGCGTGCAACCCGGCCCCCGGGACGACTGGTTCACCGCCGAGGCCCTGGAAACGCTGCTGGGGTCGGCCTACGAGGTCACCGCGGAGAGCAACCGCATCGGCATGCGCCTGGACGGCCCGGCGCTGGAGCGCGCCAGCACCGCGGAGCTGCCCAGCGAGGGCGTGGTCACCGGCGCGCTGCAGGTGCCGCCCGCGGCCAAGCCGACGCTGTTCCTGGCCGACCACCCGGTCACCGGCGGCTACCCGGTGATCGCGGTGGTGGCCCGCTCGGACATCCCGAAGGCCGCGCAGGCCAGGCCCGGCCAGCGCGTCCGGTTCCGCCGGAAGTGAGGAGCTGATCATGCAGGAGCCCAGCCGGGCGCGGGAGGCCTTCCGCGGTGGACTGCGGGCGCCGACATCGGGGTGCTGCCCGGGGTGGACGCAGGCGAACCTGATCTCGCTGCCGCACGAGTTCGCCTACGACTTCCTGCTGTTCGCGCAGCGCAACCCGAAGTCCTGCCCGGTGCTCGACGTGACCGAACCCGGCGAGACCAGCGCGTCGATCTTCGCCGGTGACCTGCGGACCGACCTGCCCGCCTACACCGTCTACCGCGACGGCGAACTCGTCGAGGAGCGCACCGAGGTCACCGAGCTGTGGCGCGCGGACCTGGTGAGCTTCCTGGTGGGCTGCAGCTTCACCTTCGAGGCCGCGCTGCTGGAGGCAGGGGTGCCAGTGCGGCACGTGGAAACCGGCGGCAACGTCCCGATGTTCCGCACCAACCGGGACTGCCGCCCGGCCGGCAGGCTCGCCGGGCCGATGGTGGTGTCCATGCGTCCGATCCCGGCCGAGCAGGTCGCCACGGCGGTGCGGGTGACCTCCCGGTACCCGGCGGTGCACGGCGCCCCGGTGCACATCGGCGACCCCGGGGCGCTGGGCATCGCCGACCTGGGTACCCCCGACTTCGGCGAGCCGGTGCGCGTCGAACCCGGCGAGGTCCCGGTGTTCTGGGCCTGCGGCGTCACCCCGCAGGCCGCGGTCATGCGCTCCCGTCCCCCGTTCGCCATCGGCCACGCCCCGGGCCACATGGCCATCACCGACGCCCGCGACAGCGACTACCTGGTGCCCTAGGCGCACCTCACAGCGCCATGGTCAGCGCGACGTGGACGGCGGTGCCGCCGAAGATGCTCAGCAGCGCGTTGCGCTTCCACAGGTGCAGGCCGACCGTGGCCGCCAGGGCGATCCCGGCGGCCGGCGCGGCGGCGAGGGCGAGGTCGTGCAGGGTGTAGATCACGAGGATGATCATCACGCCCACCGGCATCCGCTCGCTGAGGTAGTGCACCGCCGCGCTGCTGCGCAGCGGGGCCAGCGCCGCGAACGGCAGCGCTCGGAGGGCCCAGGTGATCCCCGCGCTCAGCAGCACCAGCGCGATCAGGTAGGACGGCTCAGGCACGAGACCTCCTCTCGTGGAAGTGGTGCACCAGCAAGCACCCGCAGAACAACCCGAAGGCCACCAGCAGCAGCTGGCCGGGGAAGAACACCATCGCCACCACCGCGCACAGCACCGCCAGCACCGGTACCGGGACGTCCCGCCGCACCCGGTAGGCGTCGATGGCCAGCACCACGAACAGCGCGGTCAGCGCGAAGTCCAGCCCCTCCAGCCGCACGGGGAGCAGCGCGCCGAACAGCGCTCCCGCGGTGGCCGCCGAGACCCAGCAGACGTGGAAGAGCAGCTGGAGGAGGAGGATTCGCCTGCCGGTCCAGTTCCTGGCGCCCTCTCCGGTGCTCAGCGCGTAGGCCTCGTCGGTGAGCGCGAAGGTGCTGTAGAGCTTGCCCCACCGCCCGCGGACCCGGTGCAGCGGGAACGACAGGGCGTAGAACACGTGCCGGAAGTTGACCAGCAGCGTGGTCACCGCTACCTGGGCCAGCGGCGTCGCGGCCACGGCCAGTCCGATGAGCAGGAACTCCAACGAGCCCGCGTAGATCAGCGCGCTGAAGGCGGTGGCCCACCACCAGTCCAGCCCGGCGTGGACGACCAGCAGCCCGAAGGCGATGCCCAGGGGGAACATCGCCAGCCCCACCGAGCTCGAGTCCTTCAGCGCCCCGAGCAGGTCCGCGCGCCGGTCGGTCGTCGGCGGCGCGTCGGGGACCAGCAGTTCCGGTGCAGAAGTCATGTGCGCAATGATAGTTTCCACATCGGGTAATATGGTTGCGTTGAGCTGCGAATTTCCGGGCTGTGGAGCAATCTCATGGCGATAGATGCGGTAGATAGGGAAATAATGTTTCAGCTTCGCCAGGACGGCAGGCTGAGCAACGTCGAACTCGCCCAGCGGGTCGGGCTGACCCCGGCGCCGTGCCTGCGCCGGGTCAAGCGGCTCGAGGCCGACGGGATCATCTCCGGTTACCGAGCGCGCATCGACCCGGCGGCGGCCGGGCGCGACTTCGAGGTGGTGGTGTCGGTGGAGGTGAGCATCAACGACCGGCACACCGTCGAGGAGTTCGAAGCCGCGCTCACCTCCTACGAGGAGGTGCTGGAGTGCCACCGGCTGTTCGGCCGTCCGGATTACCTCGTCAGAGTGGCGGTGCAAGATCAGACGACGTTCGAGAACTTCCTGACCGGCAAGCTCATGTCGCTCAACGCCGTTGCCAGGGTGGATTCGCACCTGATCATGAAGAAGCTCAAGACCGACGACTAGTCCGAACCGGTGCGGTGCCCTGCCCGCAGTGACGTTGCGTCGCGCGGAAGAATGGCGGCCACCGCCGCGAACGATCACGAGGAGGCGAGCGCGATCCCGCCGCAGACGACCGCCACCCGCAACGGCGTGCACGTCGCTCCCTTCGCCGGGTGGCGGATCAACAACAGCCAGCTCAACGCCTTGGCCGCGCGCTACGCGACCCCGTGGGACCCCAGCGGCGCCGCGCCCCCGGCCGAGACTGCGCTGACGCTGCACGCCTGGCAGCAGAGCAACACGCTGATCCAGGACCCGCAGCCGGCGCTCTACGCCTACGAGCAGAGCGGTCCGCGCGGCGCGGTGCGCGGCGTGCTCGGCGCGGTGCACCTGGACAGCAAGCTGCTGCCGCACCAGGACCTCATCCCGGAGCGGGTGGCCCACATCTGCGACCTGGTGCACGAGACCGGCTTCAACCTGGATCCGCTGATGCTGAGCTACCCGGGCACCGGGCGCGCGGCGACCTGGCTCGACCACTGCCGCAGCAGCCGGCCGGTGACCGAGGTCCTCGGCGACGACGGGCAGCTGCACCGGCTGTGGCGGCTCGCCGAGCGGGAGGCCGTCCACGACATCGGCGCCGAGCTGGCCGGGCGCTCGGCCTTCATCGCCGACGGTCACCACCGGCACGTCGCGGCGCGGCAGCTGCGGCGCGACTACTACGCCACCGGCAGCGGTCCGGGCGGCTGGGACTTCGTGCCCGCGCTGCTGGTCGACGCGCGCGACACGCCGGTGCGCATCGGCCCGGTGCACCGGGTGCTGCCCTACACCGATCCGGACCAGGCGCTGAGCGCGGCCGCGCAGCGCTTCCACGTCCAGCCGATCCCCGGCGAGCTGCGGCAGTGGGTCCAGCGGCTGCGCGAGCAGACCCGCACCGGCCCTGCTTTCGTGGCGATCACCCGCGGCGGCGCCTACCTGCTGTCCAACCCGGACCGCGGTTTCGTCAACGCCTGCCTGGGCAACTGCCCCGCCCCGCTGCACGGCCTGCCGCTGTCGGTGCTGCGGCACGTGCTGATCGACGCGGTGTGGCGGGTGCCGGACCTGCCCGAGTACGTCAGCCCGGAGACCAGCGCCGCCACCGCGCTAGCCCGCGTTCGCCGGGCCGGTGGCATGGCGATCCTGGTGCCGCCGCCCGAGCACCGCCACCTGCGCACCGCGATGTCGGCCGGGCTGCGGCTCCCGGCGAAGTCCACGTCGTTCCTGCCCAAACCGCACCCGGGACTGCTCTACCGCTCGCTGGCCGAGGTCCCAGCGCCCCGCTGATCACAGCCGCAGCGAGGCGTAGGTCTCCTTGGCGAAGCGCAGGTGCGTCCACGTCTCGACCTCGCGGACCTCCGGGCGGCCCCGGAGCTCGTCGAGCACGGTCACCAGATCGGCCGTCGTCGTGGTGTTGACCGTGAGCAGCGCGTCGAAGCGACCGAGGGTCCGGGCCTCGAAGGTCACCGACGACAGCTCGGCGAGCGGCGCTCCCACCCGGGCGCTCAGGCGCAGCCCCACCCCGGTCGCGGTCCGCCGCTCGCTGCCGGAGTGGCGCGGAATCGCCCCGACGCGAACCACGTTGGCCGCCCGCAACCGCACCAGGCGACGGCGAGCGCTGGCCGCGGACAGGCCGATCTCCGCGGCCAGCCGGACGTAGGAGGCGCGCCCGTCGGCCTGCACCGCGCGCAGCAGCGCGTGGTCGGCCTCGTCGAGGGCCAGCTCGCCTATCGAGCCGGTCGGGCCCGCGACGTCGCGCAGCACGTCGGTGTAGAGCACGGTTTCGGCGGCCTCGACTCCCGGCAGCTCGCGGATCTCGGCCACCGCGCCCTCGATGTCCGCGACCTCGCCTGCGCGCAGTTCCGCCACGACCGGTCGGCGGCCCGCGGTCAACGACACCAGCGTCGTGTCCGACCGGTCGGCCAGGGCGGCGGCCACCGGAGCCGCCGCGCCCCGGACGGACACCGACACGTGCGCGAGCGCCCGGTGCCCGAGCACCGCCGGGTGCACCACGCCACGAACCTCGACGTGGCCTTCGCCGATGAGGCGCTGGACGCGGGCCGCGGCGGCCGAGCGGGACAGTCCCGTGCGGTCGGCGACCTCCTGGTGGGTGAGCCTGCCGTCGCGCTCCAGCAGCACGAGCACCTGCTCGTCGGTGTCGTCCAGGAGGGCGGGAGAAGGGGTGGACATTTTTCCGATCCTCGGGGGCGTCGAACCGCTCGGCCGCAGTCCCCGTCGGCCGGGTGGTTCGACGGATGCTACGCGCTGGGCCGTCGAATCGATCACCTCCCCGATCCGGGTGCGGTGGAACCGCGTTGTCAGGACCGGCCCCGCTCCCTAGGGTGTCCCGAAACCGCCCGACCCCACGCGGTTTTCCGCACCACCCAGAGGTCCCATGCAGCGCAGCGACCCGCCGAAGGCAACCCAGGTCGAGCAGCACGGCGTCGAACCCATCCCGGACGGGGAGCGCACCGCCCGGCCCTTCGACCTGTTCCGCTTGAGCTTCGGGGGCGCGAACACGATCGCCACCGTGGTGCTCGGCAGCTTTCCCATCGTCTTCGGGATGTCGTTCCTGCAAGGCGCTCTGGCAACGGTGCTCGGCCTGCTGGCCGGTGCCCTGGTGCTGGCCCCCATGTCGCTGTTCGGCCCGCGCAACGGCACCAGCAACGCGGTGTCGTCGTCAGCGCACCTGGGGGTCGAAGGCCGGGTGGTGGGCTCGTTCCTGTCCCTGCTCACCGCTTTCGCCTTCTTCGCCATCTCGGTGTGGAGCTCCGGCGACGTCCTGGTCGGCGGCCTGCACCGCGCGGTCGGCCTGCCGCAGAGCGACGTCTCGCTGGCCGTCGCCTACGCGTTGGTGGCGTTGCTGGTCCTGGCCGTGTGCATCTACGGGTTCCGCTTCATGCTGCTGGTCAACAAGATCGCCGTGGTCGCCGCCACCCTGCTGTTCCTGCTCGGCGTCGTCGCGTTCGCCGGCGCCTTCGACCCCGGGTACGCCGGCACGATCCACCCCGGAGATCCGGACTTCTGGCCCGCGTTCGTCAGCTCGGCGCTGATCGTGATGTCGAACCCGGTGTCCTTCGGCGCTTTCCTGGGCGACTGGGCGCGCTACATCCCGCGCTCCACCCCGGCGCACCGGGTGCTGGGCGCGACCTTCCTCGCCCAGCTCGCCACCCTGATCCCGTTCGGGTTCGGCCTGGTCACCACGACGATCATCGCCGCTGAGCAACCCGGCCTGTTCGCCGACGGCTCGTACGCCGCGGGGCTGCTGGCGATCTCACCGGCGTGGTACTTCCTGCCGGTCTGCCTCATCGCGATCATCGGCGGCCTCTCGACCGGCACGACCGCGCTGTACGGGACGGGCCTGGACTTCTCCAGCGTGTTCCCGCGCTTCAGCCGGGTGCGCTCGACGGTGCTGATCGGAACCGCGGCCATCGCGGTGATCTTCGTCGGCCGGTTCGTCTTCGACGTGGTCGCCACGATCACCACCTTCGCGACCCTGATCGTCACCTGCACGGCCCCCTGGATGGTGGTGATGATGCTCGGCTGGGTCGTCCGCCGCGGCTGGTACGACTCGGATTCGCTGCAGGTGTTCAACCGGCGTCAGCGGGGCGGCCGCTACTGGTTCAGCGGCGGTTGGAACTGGCGCGGGCTGGCCGCCTGGCTCGTGGCGGCCGCGCTCGGCATCGCCGCGACAAACCTGCAGGGGCAGTTCGTGGGCCCGCTGGCCCACCTCGCGCCGGTCGACATCTCGATCCCGCTGGTGCTCGGCGCGGCCGCGGTGCTCTACCTCGTCCTGCTGTTCGCCTTCCCCGAACCGCGGGACGCCTTCGGGCCGCTGGGCCCGCGCCTCGTTCCGGCAGGCGCCCGCGCGCACCCCGATCACCTCGACCGAGCCCGACGAATCCGCACCGACGGCGCTCTGATCCGCGGAACCGGGACGTCCCGCCTGCGCCCGAGGCGCTGGACCGCGGCCTGGCCGCCGCCCGCCGATCGAGGTTTCCCTCATCCTGAGCACGACAACGGCGGCGACCGGGTCGTCCTCGCCGATCAGCACCGCGCCGCCCCGGTATCCACCATTCCCGTTCGCATCCGCGCCGAGCCGAAGCTGGTCGTCGACCGCCGGCTGAGCTTGGGGTGAGCTAGGCCCGCACCGAGGTCGTTTCGCGTGGCGGTACCTCGCGCTCAGTCCCCAGAAACCGCTCCCGGCGGTTCGGGGGCCGTCGCGAACGACGGGTTCTGCGGTGGGGTTCTCGCCGGTTCCGCGGCGCTTTCCCGCACCGCGGAACCGGGTGGACGCGGCCCCGCCGAACGGGCAAGGTCGTGATCGTGCACGCCGACATCGCCTACGCCGGGGGCGGCGGCCCCGGGCATCTCCTCGACATCCACCCGTCCGCGACGAGCGGACCGAGCCCGCTGCTGGTGGTCACCGGTGGCAGCGCGTGGATGGCCGAGAACGGCAAGGACTACGGCGCCGCGCTCGCGCCGTTCTTCACCGCGCGCGGCCACGTCGTCGCCGGGGTGTCGGTGCGCGCCAGCAGCACCGCGCGGTTTCCCGCGCAGGTCCACGACATCAAGGCCGCGATCCGGTGGCTGCGCGCGCACGCCGGGGACCACGGCATCGACCCGCACCGGGTCGCGGTGCTCGGCGACTCCTCCGGTGGCTGGGCCGCCACCATGGCCGCGGTCACCGGGGACCGGCCGGAGTTCGAAGGTGCGCTGGGTCATCCCGGCGAGTCCAGCGCCGTGCAGGCGGCCGTCGACCTCTACGGGCCCACGGACTTCCTGCGGATGGACGCGCACACGCTCGACCCCGCGCCGTTCAACGAGATGCTCGGCATCACCGGCGGTCACGACGACGCCCGCTCCCCCGAGTCCCGGCTGATCGGCGGCCCGGTGCAGGAGCTCCCCGAGGCGGCGAAGGCGGCCAACCCGATCACCTACCTCGAGCGGAGCACGCCGCCGGTGCTGATCGCGCACGGGCGGCAGGACCCGCTGGTACCGCACCACCAGAGCGAGCTGCTGTTCGCCGCGCTGCGCGATGCCGGTGCCGACGCGGTGTTCTACTCGGTGCCCGGCGTCGGCCACGACAAGGCCATCACCGCCGCGGACACCCCGCGAGCCGAGGTCTCCTGGACCGGCCGGTGCGACGAGGTCGGCGACCGGCCGAGCCTGGAGGTCATCGACGCCTTCCTGCGGTCGGCCTTCGCGAGGTCGTGATCAGCGGCTCACCGGTCAGGGCAGCGCGCCGTGGCGGCGGGCGTTGACGACCGCTTGGTGGCGCGTCCTGGCATCGAGCTTCTGCATGGCGTTGCGCAGGTAGCTCTTGACCGTCTCCGGCTTGAGGCCCAACCGCTCGGCGGCCTCGACGTTGCTGCAGCCCAGCGCGATCTGGGCGAGCACGTCGGTCTCCCGATCGGTCAGCGCGACCGGCGGCTCGCCGGCGCGCCCCTGCAGCCGTTCGCACAGGCCGCGCAACCGGGAGCGCAGGCCCGGATCGGTGGTGCTCGCGGCGATGTCGCGGAGCTCGCCGTAGGCGGCCCGCAGCTCCTCCGCGGCCGCCGCGTCGTGCACGGGCTGCTCCTGCGCGCCGCCCATCAGCCGCAGCCTGCGATCCACCTCGTCCTGGATGCGGAACTCGGTGGTCAGCCGCTTGGCGGCCGAGGTCATCACCTCCACGGCGCGGGCGCCCAGCGGGGCGTGGCCGCGCACCGCGGCGTAGAGCACCGCGCGCGGGCGGCCGCTCGCGATCACCGGCACCGCCACCACCGAGCGGATCCCCTCGCTGAGCACCTCGCGGTCGAACTGGTGGGTGATCGTGCGGGCCGAGGCGTAATCGGTGATCAGCCGCGGCCACAGCTCGGCGACGACCTTGCCGCCCAGCCCGAACCCGGCCGGGACCTCCAGGCCGCGCAGGCCGCCCGTGCGGGCGCCCTGCAGCTCGGAGATGTGCAGCGTGTCGCCGGTAACCCGGCCCCCGAAGGTCAGTCCCACTCCCAGGCTGCTGCGCACCGTTCGCAGCTCGGCTCCCACCGCATCCTCGTCGCGCGGCCGCAGCAGTGCTGGCGTCGGCATCGGCGCCACCCTTTCGTTCCCGCCCACACCCCTATTCGGGGGTGGCTCGGCCTCCCCGTTGAGAGCAGGATGATGACATGAGTGATGTGACAATGGCCACCCGCAATTACCGGGCCGCCCGGGACACCTTGCTCGACCTGCGGGAGTGCCACCGCGACGCCACGACCGCCTTCCGCTGGCCCGAATTGGGGGAACGGTTCAACTGGGCGGTGGACTGGTTCGACGTCATCGCCGAGGGCAACGACCGCCCCGCCCTGATCATCGTGGAGCAGGACGGCACGCGCACCTCCCGCACCTTCGCCGAGCTCTCCGCCCGCTCCGACCAGGTCGCCCGCTGGCTGGCCGAGCAGGGCGTGGCGCGCGGCGACGGCGTGCTGCTGATGCTCGGCAACCAGCTGGAGCTGTGGGAATCGATGCTGGCGGTGATGAAGCTCGGCGCTGTGATCATGCCGACCACCCCGGCGCTGGGGCCCGCCGACCTGCTCGACCGGGTCGAGCGCGGCGGGGCCGAGCACGTCATCGTCGCCGCGCACGACGCGAGCAAGTTCGAGCAGGTGCCCGGCGACTACACCCGCATCGCCGTCGGGGACCCGGTCGGCGGCTGGCTGGACTACGCCGACTCGCACCGCGCGGCCACCGGCCGGCTGGAGCACCCCGGCACCGCGCCCGACGACCGGCTGCTGCTGTACTTCACCTCGGGAACCACCAGCAAGCCCAAGCTGGTCGAGCACACCCAGGCCTCCTACCCGGTCGGGCATCTGTCCACGATGTACTGGCTGGGCCTCCGCCCCGGCGACGTGCACCTCAACATCTCCTCGCCCGGCTGGGCCAAGCACGCCTGGAGCTGCTTCTTCGCGCCGTGGATCGCCGAGGCGACGATCTTCGTGCACAACTACGGCCGCTTCGACGCCGATGCGCTGCTGCAGCAGATCCGGTCCAACGAGGTCAGCACGTTCTGCGCGCCGCCGACGGTGTGGCGGATGCTGATCAAGGCCGACCTCTCGGGCGGTCCGGGGAGCCTGCGCGAGGTCATCGCCGCGGGCGAGCCGCTCAACCCGGAGGTCGTCGAGCAGGTGCGCAACAGCTGGGGCCTGACGCTGCGCGACGGGTTCGGGCAGACCGAGACCACCGCGCAGATCGGCAACACCCCCTGCTCGACGGTCAAGCCCGGTTCGATGGGCAGGCCGCTGCCCGGCGTTCCGGTGGTGCTGGTCGACCCGAACAGCGGGGAACCCGGCGACGAGGGCGAGATCTGCCTGGACCTCTCCGCGCACCCGCTGCCGCTGATGACCGGCTACCAGGGCGATCCCGAGCGCGACGCCGAGGCGATGGCCGGCGGCTACTACCACACCGGGGACCTGGCCTCCCGCGACGAGGACGGCTACATCACCTACGTGGGCCGCGCCGACGACGTGTTCAAGGCCTCGGACTACAAGGTCAGCCCGTTCGAGCTGGAGAGCGTGCTCGTCGAGCACCCCGCCGTGCTGGAGGCCGCCGTGGTGCCCGCGCCGGACCCGCTGCGGCTGGCGGTGCCCAAGGCCTACGTCGCGCTGGCCCCCGGCTACGAGCCCGGAGCCGACACCGCGCGCGAGATCCTGCGGCACGCCCGCGAACACCTCGCGCCGTTCCTGCGCGTGCGGCGGCTGGAGTTCGCCGAGCTGCCCAAGACGATCTCCGGCAAGATCCGGCGCGTCGAGCTGCGCGAGCGCGAGCAGGGCCTGCGCGACGCCCCGGAGGGCGAGTGGCGCGACGAGCACTTCCCCGACATCCGCACTTGATCGATCAGCCGGCGTCCGCCGGGGGCGCGCCACCCCAATCCGGGGGTGGCGGGCGAGATCCACTGTCCGTGAACATGTTCCAGCAGATCGTGACCATGTTCCCGTGGATAGGACTCGCCCATGACGTCTTCCGCTGACCACCACGGCGGGCACTTCACCCTCGGCAGACGCCGGTTCCTCGGTTTCGTCCTCGCCGCACCGACCCTGGTGGCCGCGGCGCGCCTCGGCATCGGCGAGGCCGAAGCGGCCGTGCCCAGCAACCCGCAGGCCTCCGAGGCCTACGACCTCAACGACGCGCTCACCGACGCCGCGCGCCCGACGGCCAACCTCATCACGGTGCAGGTCAACCCGGACGGTTCGGCGTCGTTCGCGTTACCCCGCGCCGAGGTCGGGCAGGGCATCACCACCGCGGCGGCGATGCTCATCGCCGAGGAGATGGACCTCCCGGTGGACAAGGTGCACGTCAGCCTCGCCGACGCCCGGCCCGAGCTGATGTTCAACCAGCTCACCGGCGGTTCCAACACGATGAACGCGATGTACACCCCGATCCGGGTGGCCGCGTCGATCGCCAAGGGCAGGTTGCTGCAGGCCGCGGCCGCCGAGCTCGACGACGTCTCCGGCACGCTCACCGCGCGCGAAGGGCTGATCACCTCCACCACCGGCGCGGTGCTGTCCTACGGCGACCTGGCGGAGAAGGCCGCCGCGCAGCAGGATTCGACGGTCGAGACGCAGCTCAAGCCGGAGTCGGAGTTCCGCATCGTCGGCAAGCCGCAGCGGCGGGTGGACGCGCTGGCCGCGGTGACCGGCAAGAAGCAGTTCACCACCGACCTCGCGGTGCCCGACGCCAAACCGACCATGCTCTGCAGGCCGCCGACGATCAACGGGAGTCCCGGCGCGGTGCGCAACACCGCCGAGGTGCTCGAGATGCCCGGCGTCACCGACGTGGTGCCGATCAGCAGCGGCGTCGCGGTGCGCGCCGAGACCTTCGGGCAGTGCATCGACGCGGTCAACGCGCTGCGCGTGGACTGGGAGCCGGGCCCGGTCGAGGGCCAGTCCGACGACAGCGTGCTCGCCGAGCTCAAGGCGGCCACCCCGCCGATGGCGGTGCCCGAGGTTCCCGGCGCGAAGAGCGTCGACGCCGAGTTCGCCTTCGCCTTCGTCAACGGCAGCGCCCTGGACACCAACGCCGCGGTCGCCGACGTGCGCCCGGACCGCGCCGAGATCTGGTCGAGCATGAAGGTCCCGATCGTGGCCAAGCAGGAGATCGCCCGATCGCTGGGCCTGCCGCAGGAAGCCGTGCGGGTGCACGTCACCGAGGGCGGAGGTTCCTTCGGCCGCAAGCTCTTCCACGACGCCGCGGCCGAGGCCGCCGAGGCCTCGCAGAAGATGGGCAAGCCGGTCAAGCTGATGTGGCACCGGGTCGACGACTGCAGGCAGGGCCGGGTGCACCCGATGTCGTTCTCCCGCATCCGCGCCAACTTCAACGACGACGGGGTGCTCAGCTTCGAGCAGCACCACGCCAGCGTGCGCACCGACTTCAGCCACGGGCTCGGCGAGGCCGTCAGCCAGTCGGTCTCGCGCGCGCCCGCGGGCGGGGTCGGGTTGTCCGAGAGTATCTTCGAGCTCACCCAGAACTCGCCGTACAACTTCGGCGCGACCAAGCAGCTGCTGACCGAGACCCACCAGTCGCCGGAGGAGAACCAGCCGCGCGGCACGTTCAACACCAGCAGCGTGCGCAACGTGTACTCGCCGAACGTGCGCTGCGCGCAGGAGCTCGTGGTCGACCAGCTCGCCGAGCAGTTCGGCGAGGACCCCTACGAGTTCCGCCGCGAGCACGTCAAGAACGACAAGCTGCGCACCGTGCTGGACAAGGCCGCCGAGGTCGGCGAGTGGGGCAAGTCGCTGCCCGAGGGCGTGGCCCAGGGCATCGCGGTGCACACCGAGTACAAGCACGCCACCGCCTGCCTGGTCGAGATCGACTGCCGACCGGAGACGGTCAACCGCCCGATCCGCGACGGCGTCACCGGCCCCCGGGTCACCCGCGGGGTGTTCGTGACCATCCCGGGCCAGGTGGTGGTCAACCCGCTGGGCATGGAGGCGATGATCCAGGGCGGGTTCCTCGACGGCATGGCGCAGGCGCTGACCGCCAGCGTGCACCTGGTCGACGGGCACGTCCTGGAGGGCAGCTGGGACAACTTCTTCTACGCCCGGCAGTGGAACGTCCCGTTCGACTTCCAGGCGGTGATCCTGCCGCCCGACCCGCAGGACCAGGTCGCCGGCGCGGGCGAGGTCGGGGTGGCCGCCTCCTTCGCCGCGGTGGCCTGCGCCTACGCGCGCGCCACCGGTGAGGTGCCCACGACCTTCCCGATCAACCACAACGGACCGCTGGCCTTCGAGCCCAAGCCCTTCGTGCCGCCGCTGCCCCCGTCGCCGACCGACGGCTTGCGCTACACCTACTGATCCGGAGGAGCCCAGAGATGCCCGAACACACCTTCAAGCTCAACGGAGAGCAGGTCACCGTCGACGTCCAGGACGAGGAGCGCGTGCTGTGGGTGCTGCGCGACGTCCTCGGCGTGACCGGCCCGAAGTACGGCTGCGGGATCAACGTCTGCAAGGCCTGCACCAGCCACATCAACGGCAAGGCGTTCAACCCCTGCTCGGTGCGCATCGCCGACGTCGGCGCTGACGACGAGATCACCACCATCGAGGGCCTTCCGGCCACCGCCGGGGCTGAGCTGCACCCCATGCAGGAGGCGTGGCTGGAGCACGACGTCGCCCAGTGCGGCTATTGCCAGCCCGGGCAGATCATGGCCGCCGTGGCCAAGGTCCGCCAGGCCCGCGAGGAGGGCCACGAGATCCGCGAGTCCGATCTCGACGAGATCCGCAACATCTGCCGCTGCGGGACCTACTTCCGCATCCGGGAGGCCATCCGCACCGGCGAGCAGAACATGTGACCCGGCCGGGTGGCCGGGCCCTGCCCGGTCACCCGGTCCGCTCCCGGTCGCGCCAGCGCTGCCAGGACCCCAGCGCCACACCGCCGATCGCGCAGCAGATCCCGAGGAAGACCACCAGCGGCAGCCCGACGAGCAGGCCGAGCACCAGCACCAGCAGTCCGACCGGGATCAGCGCGTCGAGCGCGCGCACCAGCGCGCGGCGCTGTTTGATCCCGGTGCGCACGTACTCGGCGAAGCGCGGGTCGTCCTGGACGAACCACTTCTCGATCTCGCGCAACCGGCGCTTCTCGTATCGGCTGAGCATGGCGCCCTCCCGGTCCGCCGGAGGCGGCCGCGCACCGACCAACCGTTCGACCAGCACGCCGAACCCGCCCACTGCCGGGTACCCCACAGCGTGGCACGCCCCCAAACCCGACACAACGGCCACACCGGGAAGGCCGTCGCCCCTGTCTCATCAGAAGTCCCGGGCGAGGTGCCCGGGACTTCTGATGAAGAAAGGGCATCGCCCCGCGTTGGTCGCGCAGACGTGCGGGCCGGCTGTCCGCGAGGGGTAGGACACCCGGCCCGCACGGGCCGTCGGGGCACTGCGGGGTCAGTGCGAGACGGCCTTCTCCGCACCCGCTCCGGTCAGGGAGCGGACCTCCATCTCGGCGTACTTGTCCTCGTTGTGCTCCTTGGACAGCACGGTGCCCAACCAGCCGAAGAAGAACGCCAGCGGGATGGAGACCAGGCCCGGGTTCTGCAGCGGGAACCAGTGGAAGTCCATGCCGGGCAGCATGGAGTCCTCGGTGCCCGAGACGGCCGGCGAGAACACGATCAGCACCACGGTGGTGATCACGCCGCCGTAGATGCTCCACAGCGCGCCGGAGGTGTTGAACCGCTTCCAGAACAGCGAGTACAGGATCGTCGGCAGGTTCGCCGAGGCCGCGACCGCGAAGGCCAGGGCCACCAGGAACGCCACGTTCTGGTTGCGGGCCAGGATGCCGCCGACGATGGCCACCGCACCGATGACCACCGCGGCGATCCGGGCGACGCGCACCTCGGCGTCCTTGTCCTCGACCTTGCCGCGCTTGATCACGTTGGCGTAGATGTCGTGCGCGAACGACGCCGAAGCCGTGATCGTCAGCCCGGCCACCACCGCCAGGATGGTCGCGAAGGCGACCGCGGCGATGAACCCGAGCAGCACCGGGCCGCCCAGCGCCTGGGCCAGCAGCGGCGCCGCGGAGTTCGACGAGCCGGGCGCGTTCTTGATCGTCTCCGGGCCCACGATGGCCGCCGCGCCGTAGCCCAGCACCAGCGAGAACAGGTAGAACAGGCCGATCAGCCAGATCGCCCAGACCACCGAGCGCCGGGCCTCCTTGGAGGTCGGCACCGTGTAGAAGCGCATCAGCACGTGCGGCAGACCCGCGGTGCCCAGCACCAGGGCGATGCCCAGCGACAGGAAGTCCAGCCTGCTGGTCGAGCTCTCGCCGTACTTCGCACCCGGGTTGAGGATGCCCTCGCCGGAGGCCGAGCGATCCACGGCCGCCTGCAGCATCCCGGAGAAGTCCATGCCGTAGGTGCCCAGGGTCCAGGCGGTCATCACGAAGGCACCGGCGATCAACAGGCAGGCCTTGATGATCTGCACCCAGGTGGTGCCCTTCATGCCGCCCACGAGCACGTAGACGATCATGATGACGCCGACGATCGCGATCACCAGCGCCTGCCCGGTGCCGCTGGAGATTCCCAGCAGCAGCGAGACGAGCACGCCCGCCCCGGCCATCTGCGCGAGCAGGTAGAAGAAGCTCACCATGAGCGTCGAGGTCGCCGCCGCCGCGCGCACCGGACGCTGGCGCATCCGGAAGCTGAGCACGTCGCCCATCGTGTACTTGCCGGTGTTGCGCAGCAGCTCGGCCACCAGCAGCAGGGCCACCAGCCACGCGACCAGGAAGCCGATCGAGTAGAGGAAGCCGTCGTAGCCGTAGAGCGCGATCGCGCCGACGATGCCGAGGAAAGACGCCGCCGACAGGTAGTCGCCGGCGATCGCGATGCCGTTCTGCGGCCCGGTGAACGCGCGCCCACCGGCGTAGTAATCAGCAGCGCTGCGGGTGTTCTTGCTGGCCCGCAGCACCACGACCAGCGTCACCACGACGAAGGCCGCGAAAATGCTGATGTTCAGCAGTGGGCTGCTGCCCTGCAGCCCCTGCGCGAGATTGCTCATCCCAGCTCCTTATCCGTGCGGCGAGGTCGGGTCAGCGGCCGTCTTCGACCTTGCTGCGGACGCGTTCGGCCACCGGGTCGAGCTGCCGGTTGGCGTAGCGCACGTACAGCGCGGTGATCGCGAAGGTCGATACGAACTGCAAGAGGCCAAGCACCAGGCCGATGTTGATGTTGCCGACGAGCTTGATCGACATGAAGCCGTGCGCGTAGTCGGCCAGCAGGACGTAGACCAGGTACCAGACCAGAAACAGCGCCGACACCGGGAAGACGAACGCTCGCAGGCGCCTGCGCAGCACCGCGAAGTCCTCGCTGCGGTGCGCCTCGTGCCACGCGTCCTCGGTGGGCGGAGGGGTCGCCGGGTCTGTGGTGCTCACGGATGCCTCCCTAACGTGTGAGGTCCGCCACGCTAAGGAGGGAACGGCCGGAAGCGGGAGCCGTCGCCGATCGATGGTCGGCGGGTGCGACGAGCGGTCGACGAGCGGTGGGCGGCCCGGGACGAGCGGTCCGCCGCTTTGCCGGCCCGTTACCTGGAGGTTTCCCCGCGGTGCTCGGAAACCGCGCGGCCGCGCGGCTCGTCGAGGTGCAGCCGCAGCATCGCGGTCTCGGCCCACGACGGGGGCTTGCCGCGCAGCGAGACCGCGATCATGGTGGCGAAGGCCAGCGGCACCGCCCAGGGCGCGGGCTGGGCGACCAGGATCGCCGCCCAACCCTCGATCCGCGGGCCGAACATGGTCGTGCCGATCGCTCCCGAAGTGGCCGTCAGACCCACCAGGACGCCCCACAGCGCGCCGCTGCGGGTCAGCCGCGGCCACCAGATGCCCAGCACCAGCAGCGGGCAGAAGGTCGCAGCGGCCACGGTGAAGCCCCAGGTCACCAGGATGCCGGCGGACAGGTGCGTCGCGGGCAGCGCGAGCAGCACCACCACGGCCGCGGCCAGCACCACGGTCCAGCGCAGCTGGCCGAGCCCGCCCGGGGTGAGGTCGTGCGAGATCGCACCGGAGACCACCAGCAGGAGCCCCAGCGAGGTCGCCAGGAAGGCCGCGAACGCGCCCCCGGTGAGCAACGACGTGAACAGCGTGCCCACCCAGCCGGTGTCGACCTGCGCGGGCAACCCGACCACGACCGAGTCGGTCACCCCGGACAGGTAGAGCTGGGGCTTGAGCACCCGACCGAGGGCGCCGTAGATGCCCGGGAACAGGTAGAAGCTGCCCAGCAGCAGCACGGTGATGGCCGCGGTGCGCCGCGCGGCCCGGCCGTCCGGGCTGGCGTGGAAGCGCACGATGACGTGCGGCAGCCCCATCGTGCCGAGCATGGTGGCGACCAGCACCGCCCAGGTGCCCAGCAGCGGGTGGTCGGCGTCCTCCAGGTCCAGCAGCGGGCGCCGCCAGTCCGGCCCGCCGGGAGCGTCCACCCCGCCGATCTCGGGAACCGGGGCGCCTTCCGGGAAGGTCAGCGTGCGGCCCGCTTCGATCTCCCTGGTCCCGGGAGCCAGGTGCACCGGGCTGCCGTCGGCCGCGCGGGCGGTGATGGGTTCGGCGATCTCCAGGTCGACCGACACGCGGAAGTCCACCGGGGTGTCGGTGGCGAAGTGGGTGTACTCGACCGGGTGCAGCGCGTCGTGCCGCACCTCCGGCCCCACCTGCACCAGCAGCCACACCGCGGGCACCACGAAAAGCACCAGCTTCAGGCAGAACTGGAACGCCTGCACGTAGGTCGCCGCGCGCATCCCGCCCAGCGCCAGCGTGGCCGACACCGCGGTCCCGGCGATGACCACGCCCACCCAGTACTGGGTGCCGCTGACCACGCTGAGCACCAGTCCGGCGGTGCGGAACTGCGGCACCAGGTAGAGCCCGGCGATGATCAGCACCACCACCGCGGCCAGCCGCCGCAGCTCCGGGGAGGCGAAGCGCGCCTCGGCGAAGTCCGGCACGGTCAGCGCGCCGGAGCGGCGCATCGGCGCGGCCACCAGCACGAGCATCGCCACGTAACCGGCGGTGAACCCGACCGGGTACCACAGCGCGCCGACCCCGTTGGAGACCATCAGGCCCGCCACGCCGAGGAAGGAGGCGGCCGAGAGGTACTCACCGGAGACCGCAGCGGCGTTGACCAGCGGGGACACCTGCCGCGATGCGACCAGGAAGTCCGAGGTGGTGCGCATCGCCGCCACCCCGCGCAGACCGATGAGCAGGGTCAGCAGCGCGATCAGCGCCACCGCCAGCAGCGCGAACACGGCTCAGTCCTCCTCGGCGCGCTCGGCGCCGCGCAGCTGCCAGCGAGCCAGCACCGCCATCGCCGGGAACGGCAGCAGCACCAGCAGCAGCCAGGACACCGGCACGTCGAGCAGGCGCAGGTCGTCGAGCGCCGGGGCGAACGAGAACACCAGCGGCAGGCCGAAGATCAGCGCGAACAGCAGCAGCAGCGTCACCGCTCCCCTGCGCCGCTGCAGCCGGTGCAGCCGCCTGGCGCGCACCTCCTCCCCCGGTTCCAGGCGCGGGGCGCGCCAGCGACGCCGCAGCGTCCGGCGGGCGTGCGCGACCCGCGTCTGCGGACTGGTCACGGCCACCCGCTTGGGTGAACCGCTCATCAGCTGCCCCGCTGGTTGGCCAGCTCCGCGTTGCGGGCGCTCTCCAGCAGCCGCTCCCGCAGATCGCGCGCGTGGCGACGGCTCACCGGCACGTCGCCAGCCTCGGTGCGGGCGTTGAGCGCACCGGCCGAGTCGCTGCGCAGCTCGCGCACCGCGGCCAGCGACAGCAGGAAGCTGCGGTGCACCCGCACGAAACCGGCTCCCTCCCAGTACTCCTCCAGCCGCGAGATGGGCATGCGCACCACGTGCACACCGCTCCGGGTGTGCAGCCGCACGTAGTCGCCGTGCGCCTCGGCGAAGAGGACCTCGCTGCGCCGCACGTAGCGGGTGCGCCCGGCGGTCTCCACCGGCAGCGCGACCATCGCATCGGGTTGCGGCGGCGCGGGTTCGGGGATGTCCTCGGTGGCCAGCAACCGGGCGACCCGGTCGAGCGCGGCCGAGAGGCGTTCGGCGCGAACGGGTTTGAGCAGGTAGTCCACCGCTCCGATGTCGTAGGCGCGGACCGCGTGCTGCTCGTAGGCGGTGACGAACACGACCAGCGGCGGCTCGGACATCTTGGCCAGCAGCGAAGCCAGCTCCATCCCGTCGAGCCCGGGCATGGAGATGTCCAGGAACACCACGTCGAAGCGGTCGCTCTGCAGCGTCCGGAGCGCGCCGAGCGCATCGGAGGCCGCGGTCACCTCGGAGATCTCGGCGGAGTCGCGCAGCAACCGGCACAGCTCGTCGAGGGCGGGCGGGACGTCGTCCACCGCCAGCACGCGCAGTCCAGCCGACATCACGGCATCACTCCCGGATGGAATCGCGGGACGCGGACCACCACTCGGGTGCCCGCTCCCTGAGCGGTTTCCACGACCAGCCCGTACCAGGCGCCGTAGACGCTGCGCAGCCGGCGGTCGACGTTGGCCAGACCGACCGAGTCGGGCGGCCCCTTGCCGGCCAGGATCGCCTCGGCCTCGGCGGGGTCCATGCCGACCCCGTCGTCCTCGACGCTGATCACCAGATCGGTCCCCTCGGCCTCGCCGCGCACCTGCACGGTCCCGGTGCTGTCCGACCCGGGCGTGAACCGTGGCTCCATGCCGTGCCGCACGGCGTTCTCCACCAGCGGCTGCAGCACCAGGTACGGGATCGCCACGGCCAGGACCTCGGGCGCGACCCGGATCTGCACCCGCAACCGCTCCCCCAGCACCGCGCGCTGCAGCGCCAGGTAGGTCTCGATGGCGTGGAACTCGTCGGAGACGGTGGTGTAGTCGTGGTGCCGGGCCAGGCCGTAGCGGATGAACTCGGCGAAGTCGAGCATCAGCTCGTGGGAGCGCTCCGGGTCGGAGCGCACCAGCGAGGCGATCACGGTCATCGCGTTGTACATGAAGTGCGGGGAGATCTCGGCGCGCAGCGCCCGCAGCTCGGCCTGCGCGGCCAGCTCCGCGGAGTCCTCCAGGCGACCGTGCTCCAGCGCGTCCTCCACCCAGGCGGTGGCCTCGCGGACCGCGGACATCCGGATCTCGCCGTCGACGACCAGCACCCCCGCGAGCTCGTCGGCCACCAGCAGCGGCATGGCCACCAGCGGCGGGCGACCGCTGCGGGTCTCGGTGTGCAGCACGTCGGCCACCGCCCCGGACGCGTCGGCTTCGGCGCGCGGGCGCCCGTTCCACTGCACCCCGCCGGAGAGGTCGGCCAGCCCGACCGCCTCGACCTCCAGGAGCCTGCGCAGGTCGCGCAGCGCGCTGGGCACGCCCGGCCCGGTCGGACCGGCGCGCAGGTCCTCGGCCATCCTGCGGGCGGTGCGCAGCACGGATTCGGAATCCGAGCGCCGCAGCCGCCACCCGCCGCGCTGCGGCATGCGGTCGGTCTGCACCGGCATCAGCACCCCGAATCGTCATCGACTGGTTCGACGGGAATGTTAGTTCGTGAACCCGCCGGGAGCGAAACCGTTCGTCAACCGCTCGTCGTGGTGGACCTGCTTCCGAACGCGTCAGGTGGACACCTGGTCGAACGGGTAGTGCCGCACATCACGGATCTCGCCTACCGTGCGTCCCGAGTACCGGCCCCGAGCAGCAGGGAGTGTCCGTGAGCATCGAAGCCCAGGACCGAGTCGTCGCGCCGTCCGAGGAGTTCGCGGCGCAGGCCAACGCCACGTCGGCGCTGTACGCCGCCGCGGATGCCGACCGGGAGGCGTTCTGGGCCGAGCAGGCCGATCGGCTGCACTGGGACACCAAGTGGGACCA
>NZ_JBHTCJ010000020.1:0-72800 GCF_042665275.1 Saccharopolyspora griseoalba
GCACCGCCTGGGGAGCGAAGTTCTCCGAGGCGATCATTTCCAGGGTGTTCTGCTGGCGGCCCAGTTCGGCGCCGACCGCCGTCGCCACCTCCGGGTCCACCGCGGCGAGCGCGTCGTTGAACAGATCATCGGTGGGCGGACTCATG
Source organism: Saccharopolyspora griseoalba (assembly GCF_042665275.1). Lineage (NCBI taxonomy): Bacteria > Bacillati > Actinomycetota > Actinomycetes > Pseudonocardiales > Pseudonocardiaceae > Saccharopolyspora > Saccharopolyspora griseoalba. Next base: position 147 of record NZ_JBHTCJ010000020.1, read on the forward strand.
GGGACTCCTTCCGCGCTGGGACGCAGCAGGGGAGATCGAGGATTCGCAGGCCGGACGCCTGCCAACACCTGAAAGCCAACTGAAATATCAGATGGATGTCAAGGTAGCACCGCGTGCGGCGTGGTCAAGGGATTCGGCGGGGCGACCTGAACTCGCGCGCCGGGGGAGTCCGCGCTCCCCGGGGTAGCGCTCCGCTCGGGTCGGGGGCGGAACACCCGATCGACCGGGATTTCTCGGCTACGTGTTGACCGCGCCGCACCCGGCGTCCTACGTTGCTGCACAGTTGATATATCAGTCCTCGATCAGAGGGCGATCAGTTTCCAGCTTCCGGCGCGACCCGGCGGCGCTGAACATCCAGAAGCCCTTCTCCGCAACGCGTTTCGCCTGCCGAAGGCGTGCATCGCCCCTCAGCTCGAAACCCCGCCGTTCCGTAAGGAGACCAGCATGAGCAGCACGACCCCTCGCGTCGTCATCGTCGGAGCCGGGATCGTCGGTGCGAACCTGGCCGACGAGCTCACCAGCCGCGGGTGGAACCAGGTCACCGTCCTCGACCAGGGGCCGTTGCCGCTGACCGGCGGCTCGACCTCGCACGCGCCCGGACTCGTGTACCAGACCGGCGCGTCGAAGACGATGACCGAGTTCGCCACCTACACCGTCGAGAAGTTCAAGAGCCTGCACGCCGACGAGGGCTGGTGCTTCAACCAGGTCGGCGGGCTGGAGGTCGCGACCACCCCGGAGCGGCTGGCCGACCTGCACCGCAAGCAGGGCCTGGCCACTTCCTGGGGCGTTCCCGGCGAGGTCATCACCCCCGAGGAGTGCGTCAAGCTGCACCCGCTGCTCGAACCCGACCGCATCCTCGGCGGGTTCCACACGCCCACCGACGGGCTGGCCAAGGCACCCCGCGCGGTGCTGGCGCTGGCGCGGCGGGCGGTCGGTCGGGGGGCCCGCTTCCGCGGCGCGGTCCGGGTGCTGGGGATCAACCAGCGGGGCGGCCGGGTGACCGGGGTGGAGACCGACGAGGGCGAGGTGCCCGCCGACATCGTGGTGTCCTGCGCCGGGTTCTGGGGTCCGCAGCTCGGCGAGATGGCCGGCATGAACGTGCCGCTGCTGCCCATGGCGCACCAGTACGCCAAGACCGACCAGCTGCCCGAGCTCGCCGGGCGCAACGACGAGCACACCGAGGCCAACCTGCCGATCCTGCGCCACCAGGACCGCGACCTCTACTACCGCGAGCACGTGGACCGGCTGGGCATCGGCACCTACGCGCACCGCCCGATGCCGGTGCGCCTGAGCGACCTGCCCGAGCTCGACGACCCCTCCGAGCTGGCCATGCCCTCGGTGCTGCCGTTCACCGAGGAGGACTTCGCGCCTTCCTGGGAGCACACCAAGCGCTTGATGCCCGCCCTGGAGTCGGCGTCGGTCGAGACGGGCTTCAACGGGGTCATGTCGTTCACCCCCGACGGCGGTCCGCTGGTCGGCGAGTCCGCGGACCTGGCGGGCTTCTGGATCGCCGAGGCGGTGTGGGTGACCCACTCCGCGGGCGTGGCGCGGTCGGTGGCGCAGCTGCTGGTCGACGGGCGCAGCGAGATCGAGCTGCACGGCTGCGACGTGCACCGCTTCGACGAGATCGAGACGACGCCGGAGTACGTCGAGGAGACCGCCGCGCGCAACTTCGTGGAGGTCTACGACGTCAAGCACCCGCTGCAGCCCAAGCTCTCCCCGCGGGACCTGCGGGTGAGCCCGTTCCACGCCCGGCAGAAGGAGCTGGGCGCGGTGTTCCTGGAGGCCCACGGCTGGGAGCGCCCGCACTGGTACGAGGCGAACGCACCGCTGGTCAAGGAGCTGCCGCTGGAGTGGCAGCCGCCGGCCCGGGACGCGTGGGCGGCGATGTACCACAGCCCGATCGCCGCGGTCGAGGCCTGGAAGACCCGCACCGACGTGGCCCTGTTCGACATGACCTCGCTCAAGCGCCTCGAGGTCAGCGGTCCCGGAGCGCTGGCGTTCCTGGACCGGCTCACGACCAACAAGCTGAACAAGTCGGTCGGCTCGGTGACCTACACCCTGATGCTCGACGAGGCCGGTGGCGTGCGCAGCGACCTGACCGTGGCCCGGCTGGACGAGCAGCTGTTCCAGGTGGGCGCCAACGGCAACCTGGACTTCGACCGGATGCGCCGCGAGCTGCCCGAGGACGGCAGCGTCCAGCTGCGCGACATCACCGGCGGCACCTGCTGCATCGGCGTGTGGGGCCCGCGGGCGCGCGACCTGGTGCAGCCGCTGAGCCGCGAGGACCTCTCGCACGAGGGCCTGAAGTTCTTCCGCTGCAAGCAGATCCGCATCGCTGGCATCCCGGTCACCGCGATGCGGGTGTCCTACGTCGGCGAGCTCGGCTGGGAGCTCTACACCAGCGCCCAGTACGGCCAGCGCCTCTGGGACGTGCTGCACGAGGCCGGTCGCGAGCACGGCGTGGTGGCCGCGGGCCGGGCCGCGTTCAACAGCCTGCGGCTGGAGAAGGGCTACCGCGCCTGGGGCGCGGACATGACCACCGAGCACAACCCCTACGAGGCCGGGCTCGGGTTCGCGGTGCGGATGCAGAAGGGCGACTTCGTCGGCCGGGAGGCCCTCGAAGCGATCGACCCCGAGTCGGTCACCCGGAAGCTGCGCTGCTTGACCATCGACGACGAGCGCAGCGTGGTGCTGGGCTCCGAGCCGGTGTTCCTCAACGGCGTGCCCTCCGGCTACGTCACCTCGGCGGCCTTCTCGCACACCCTCGGCACCCCGATCGCCTACGCCTGGCTGCCCGCCGAAGCCGTCGAGGGGACGCAGGTGCGCATCCAGTACTTCGACCGCATGGTGGCCGCCACCGTCGCGGCCGAGCCCCTGGTCGACCCGGACATGCACCGGATCCGCCGGTGACCAGCACCGCGCCTGCGGGCGCACGACCGCGAAGGACGTCCATGCGCACCGAGACCATCGAAGATTTCCTGCACGAGCTGGCCGCCAGGGTGCCCGCGCCCGGCGGCGGGGCGGCCGCTGCGCTGCACGCCGCCCAGGCCGCGGCGCTGCTGTCCATGGTCGCCCGCTACAGCGACGGCGAGAAGTACGCCGAGCACGCCGCGACCGTTCAGGAGGTGCGCGACACCGCCGACGAGCTGCGCGGGCTCTGCCTCGACCTGGCGGAGCAGGACGCGGAGGCCTTCGGCGCGGTCGCCGCCGCCTACAAGCTGCCCAAGCAGACCGCCGAGGAGAAGCAGGAGCGCTCCTCGGCCATCGCGACCGCGCTCGCCGAGGCGGGCCGGGTCCCGGCCAGGGTGATCGTCCTGGCCGCCCGGCTCGTCGAGCTCGCCGAGCTGCTGCGGCCGATCGGGAACCCCAACGTGATCAGCGACGTCGCGGCCGCCGCGGTCGCGGCGCGGGCGGCGATCTCGACCGCCCGGGTCAACGTCGAGATCAACCTCGCGGGCATCACCGACCTCGACGTCCACGCCGAGCTCGACGAGGCGATCGTCAAGACCGACGACACCCTGCTGCGAGCCGACACCGTCACCTCCGCCGTCCGGGAGCAGATCCTGCGATGACCACGATTCAGCCCACCGCACCCCGATCCACCGAGGCCATCCGAGAGCTCGGCGGCACCGGACTGGCCCGCGAGATCCGCGCGCGAGCCGCGGCCAACGCCGCGGAGCTCGCCGAGTCCGGCACCACGCCGGGACTGGCAGTCGTGGTGGCCACCGACGACGAGTCCAGCGCCTGGTACGTGCGCTCGATCGCCCGCGCCGCGGGCAAGGCCGGAATCGACTGCCGGACGGTCGATCTCGGAGCGGGCGCCGACCCCGAGCGGATCCGCGCCGCGCTGGAGAAGCTCAGCGCCGACGAGTCGGTGCACGGCATCATCCTGCAGACCCCGCTGCCGGCCGAGGCGCACTTCGAAGACCTGGCCTCGGCGATCGACCCCCGCAAGGACGTCGACGGGGCCAACCCGGTCTCGCTGGGCAACCTGGCCGCGGGCCTGCCCGCGCACCCGCCGGCCACCGCCGCCGCGGTCCTGGAGCTGCTCGACCACCACGAGATCGAGCTGGCCGGGCGCAACTGCGTCGTGGTGGGGCGCTCGAACGTGGTCGGCAAACCGGTCGCGCAGCTGCTGCTGCAGCGCGACGCGACCGTCACGGTCTGCCACCGGCACACCCCGGAGCTGACCGCGTTCACCCCGGACGCGGACGTGCTGGTGGTCGCGGTCGGCAAGCCCGGCCTGATCACCGACAAGCACGTCCGGGACGGTTCGATCGTCGTCGACGTCGGCACCAACCCGACAGCCGACGGCGGACTCGTCGGCGACGTCGACCCGTCCGTGCGGGTCGCCGGGCTCACCCCAGTACCCGGGGGAGTGGGCCCGGTGACCACCGCGCTGCTGCTGCAGCACACCGTGCGGTCGGCCATCCGCAGCACCCGCCGGGCCCGGCACGCCGCCGAGTCCCGGCCGCGAACCGGTTCGGAGCGCTGATGAGCCTTTCCGTATTCGACTTGTTCAAGGTCGGCATCGGGCCGTCGAGCTCGCACACCGTCGGCCCGATGCGAGCTGCCTACCTGTTCGTCGAGCACCTGCGCGGGACCAGGACGCTGCCGCGGGTCGAGCAGGTGCGCTGCGAGCTGTTCGGCTCGCTGGGCGCGACCGGGCACGGGCACGGCAGCGTCAAGGCCGTGGTGCTCGGGCTGGCCGGCGAGCAGCCGCACCTGGTCGACCCGGTCGCCGCCGAACCGCAGGTGCAGGCCGCGCGCGAAGAAGCCCGGCTGAGCCTCGGCGGCGAGCACAAGATCGACTTCGACGTGGACGAGGACGTGGTGCTGCACCGCAACACCCGGCTCGACTTCCACAGCAACGGCATGGTCTTCGAGGCCTTCGACGAGGACGGCGCGCGCCTCGACCGCCGCGAGTACTACTCGGTCGGCGGCGGCTTCGTCCTCGACGAGGACGAGGCGGGGCGGCCGGTGCTGGTCGAGGACGACACCCCGGTGCACCACCCGTTCAGCACCGGCGAGCAGCTGCTGGCGCACACCACCGCCACCGGGTCCCGGATCAGCGACGTCGTTCTGGCCAACGAGCGCACCTGGCGCCCCGAGGCAGAGACCCGTGCCGGGCTGCTGCACATCTGGTCGGTGATGCAGGAGTGCGTCGAGCAGGGCGTTCACACGGGCGGGACGCTGCCCGGCGGGCTCAAGGTCCGCCGCCGCGCTCGCGAGCTGCGCGCGAGCCTGGAGGCCAGCGCGGGGGAGAGCGACGCGGCGCAGGCCATGGAGTGGGTGACGCTGTTCGCCCTCGCGGTCAACGAGCAGAACGCCGCGGGCGGCCGGGTGGTGACCGCGCCGACCAACGGCGCGGCCGGGATCGTGCCCGCCGTGCTGCACTACGCGCAGCGGTACCTCCCGGGCTTCGACGACGACGCCGCGGTGCGCTTCCTGCTCACCGCCGGGGCGATCGGCGTGCTGTTCAAGGAGAACGCCTCCATCTCCGGCGCCGAGGTCGGCTGCCAGGGCGAGGTCGGGTCGGCCTGCTCGATGGCCGCCGCCGGGCTCGCCGAGCTGCTCGGCGGCACCCCGGAGCAGGTGGAGAACGCCGCCGAGATCGGCATCGAGCACAACCTCGGGCTGACCTGCGACCCGGTGGGCGGGCTGGTGCAGATCCCGTGCATCGAGCGCAACGCGGTGGCCGCGATCAAGGCGATCACCGCCGCGCGGATGGCGCTGCGCGGCGACGGCCACCACCACGTGTCCCTGGACAAGGCGATCAAGACGATGCGCGAGACCGGGGCGGACATGAAGGACAAGTACAAGGAGACCGCGCGCGGCGGCCTCGCGCTCAACATCGTGGAATGCTGAGGAGAATCCCGTGGCACGATCGTTCACCCTCACCTTGAGCTGCCCGAACCGCACGGGGATCGTCCAGGCGGTCAGCTCCTACCTGGTGGAGCACGGCTGCGACATCGCCGAGTACCGCCAGTTCGACGATCCGGTGCGCGGGCGCCTGTTCCTGCGCGTGCAGGCCACCGCGGGCACCGACGTCGACATCGAGGAGATGTCGCGCGGGTTCGCGCCGGTGGCCACCGACTTCGAGATGGACTACGCCCTGCACCCGGACCGCGACGCCCGGGTCCTGGTGATGGTCTCCAAGCTGGGGCATTGCCTCAACGACCTGATCTACCGCTGGCGGGCCGGGGCGCTGGGCGCCGAGATCGTGGGGGTGGTGTCCAACCACGAGGACCTGCGCCCGATGGCCGAGGCCGCCGGCCTGCCGTTTCACCACGTCCCGGTGACCGCGGAGACCAAGCCGGAGGCCGAGGCGCAGCTGCTGCGGCTGGTCGACGACTACCAGGTCGATCTCGTGGTGCTCGCGCGCTACATGCAGGTGCTCTCCGACCAGACCTGCAAGGCGCTGCACGGCCGGGCGATCAACATCCACCACTCGTTCCTGCCCGGGTTCAAGGGCGCCAAGCCCTACCACCAGGCCTACGACCGGGGCGTGAAGCTCGTCGGGGCCACCGCCCACTACGTCACGCCCGACCTCGACGAGGGCCCGATCATCGAGCAGGAGGTGATCCGCATCGACCACACCTACGACCCGCGAGCGCTGCAGACCGTGGGCAGGGACGCCGAGGCGCTCGCGCTCTCCCGGGCGGTGCGGTGGTACTGCGAGAACCGCGTCCTGCTCAACGGGAACAGCACCGTCGTGTTCCGGTGATCGCGCGGGAAGGACGCCGAGAGCATTGGCGAACGAACCGCGATCCTCCCGGCGGGTCGCGGCGCGCACCGCGACCTCGCCGCCGAGCCGCGCGGTGCTGCCGTGCCGCGGTCCACCCCGGAGCCCGGCCACCCGCCCGGTTCCGCCCCCAGCGATCAAACGTGGCTCGACGAGCCCCTTCTGACGCACCATCTAGTCATAACCGGCGCCCACTGCGGTCGCGCCGCAGCGAGACCCCCACCCCTCTCCGACGAGGAGCGTTACCCATGACGACCGGTGAGCTTCCCACCACCCAGGAGCAGGCCAACAACCTCCCCGAGAGCCTGCGCGAGACCCTGGGCGGACACTACTACACCGACCACGAGATCTTCCGCCTGGAGCAGGAGAAGATCTTCGAAGCCGGCTGGTTCTGCGCCGTGCTCAGCGCCGACCTGGCCAAGCCCGGGCAGTACGAGACGGTCCAGATCGGACGCGAGAGCGTGCTGGTCACCCGGGGCCGCAACGGCGCGATCAAGGCCTTCCTCAACGTCTGCCGGCACCGCGGCGCCAGGCTGTGCACCGAGGAGAAGGGCGAGGTCCGGCGCTCCTTCCAGTGCCCGTACCACGCCTGGACCTACTCCTTCGACGGCGCGCTGATCGCCGCTCCGAACCTGGGCGCGATGGACGACGTCGACCGCTCCCAGTACGGCCTGCACGAGGTGCACGTGCGCGAATGGCTCGGCTACGTGTGGCTGTGCCTGGCCGAGGAGCCCCCGTCCTTCGAGGACACCGTGATCGGCGACGTCACCGACCGGCTGGGCACCCCGGACGCGATCGTCGGCTACCAGGTCGCCGACCTCAAGCTCGGCAGGCGCATCGAGTACGACGTGAAGGCGAACTGGAAGCAGATCGTCGAGAACTTCATGGAGTGCTACCACTGCGCCACGATCCACCCCGAGCTCACCGAGGTGCTGCCGGAGTTCGCCGACGGCCTGGCCGCGCAGTACTTCGTGGGCCACGGCGCGGAGTTCGGCGAGGACGTCCAGGGCTTCACCGTGGACGGCTCGGCCGGGCTGGAGAAGCTGCCCGGGGTGAGCGAGGAGCAGGACCGCCGCTACTACGCGATCACCGTGCGCCCGCAGGTGTTCATCAACCTCGTTCCCGACCACGTGGTCTTCCACCGCATGTTCCCGCTGTCGGCCGAGCGCACGCTGGTGCGCTGCGACTGGCTGTACCTGCCCGAGGTGGTCGACTCGGGCGCTGACATCGACCGCTCGGTGGAGCTGTTCCACCGGGTCAACCAGCAGGACTTCGACGCCTGCGAGCGCTGCCAGCTGGCCATGGACTCCCGGGCCTACGCCGACGGCGGGGTCCTGGTGCCCAGCGAGCACCACATCGGCGAGTTCCACGACTGGGTCCTCCAGCGCATCAGCTGACAGGCCCCCTCGAAGTGGCCCCGCGCCCACCCGGCGCGGGGCCACTTCGCGCGCGGGGCTCTCGCAGTTTGGCCGGAAATCGCACGCCACATGGCGTGCGATTTCCGGCCAAACTGCGAGAGCCCTATCGCGGCTGTTCGAGGGGAACGCCGTCCTCGGAGAGCGGGGGAGGCGGGAGCTCGGCGCTGGAGGTCAGCGGGGCGGCGCCGTCGAGCGGCTCACCGGCGTGCTCGCGCAGGAAGTGCGTGGCCAGGATGCCGATGACGCCAGCGCCGATGAGGTAATAGCCCGGCCAGTCCAGGTTGCCGGTCGCGGTGACCGCGGCTTCGATGATGGTCGGCGCCGTTCCCGCGAACAGCGAGACCGCCAGGTTGAAGATCACCGCGAGACTGCTGTACCGGATCATGGTCGGGAACAGCGCGGGCAGCGTCGACGGCGAGACCGCCGCGAAGCACATCAGGCACAGCCCGATGATCAGCAGCCCGGCGAGCTGACCGGCCGGCTCGGTGCGCAGCAGCCACACCGCCGGTAATCCGAACAGCACCAGGGCCACGCTTCCGGTCATCAGCACCGGTTTGCGGCCGATGCGGTCGCTGAGCCGCCCGACGCCGACGATCGCGCACAGCATCACGAGCATCACGGCCACCTGCATCCCGGTGGCCACGCCGCTGCTCGTCCCGATCTCGCCGAAGCGGGGGAGCGTGCCGGTCAGGTAGGTCGGGACGTAGTTGGTCAGCACGTAGTTGGTCACGTTCCAGGCCACGATCAGCCCCGCGGCGACCAGCGCCGCCCTGCGGTAGTGCCGGAACACGATCTGCACCGCGCGCTTGGTCGACATCGTGGCCAGCGCGGGGGAGCGCTCCATGAGCTGCCGGAAGGCCGGGGTGTCCTCGAGCCGCATGCGCAGGTACAGGCCGGCGACGCCCAGCGGCAGGGCGAGCATGAACGGCACGCGCCAGCCCCAGGCGAACAGCTGCTCGTCGGGCAGCAGCGCGATCACCGCGCCGCAGGTGCTCGCGCCGAGGGTGTAGCCGGTGATCGTGCTGAACTCCAGCCAGCTGCCGAAGAAGCCGCGCCTGCGATCCGGCGCGTACTCGGCCATCAGCGTCAGCGCCCCGACGTACTCGCCGCCCGCGGAGAAGCCCTGCAGCATCCGGATGATCAGCACCAGCACCGGGGCCAGCAGGCCGCTGGCGCCGTAGCTGGGCACCAGGCCGAGCAGCACCGTGGCGACGGCCATCAGCAGGATGGTGGCCGAAAGGACCTTGGTGCGGCCGTACCGGTCGCCGAGCCTGCCGAAGACCAGCCCGCCCAGCGGTCGCATGACGAACGCGGCGGCGAACGCGCCGAGGGTGTAGACCGCCGCCCACTCCCCGAACTCCGGGAAGAAGACCCGGTCCAGCACGACCGCGGCCAGGTAGGAGTAGATGCCGAAGTCGTACCACTCCGCGACGTTGCCGACCGAGGCCGCCGCCGTCGCGCGGTGGACCGTGCGCTCCTCCTGCACCACGGGGGGCGTGAGGCCCCGGCGCGGTCGCCTGGACTGATCGGTCATGGGGCTCCCCGGGTGCGATGTGCGGCAGCGAGCGCCGGTTCCGCGACGCCGCAGCAGCATCGCGGTTGTGACCGCGATCGGCTACTGATATATCTGTTCGCGATAAGATATCCGGTCAGTCCCCTCGAAGCAAGACCACCTCCCTCTTCGCGGACGTCCCGCGGGGTCGCCACATCGCTCGGTGCGACTCCGCGATCTTCGCGCGCCCGGCGCCGTCTTCGCTGATCGCGCGGCACGAAACGGGCACGTTTCCGACCGGATTTCCCCGTTGACTCGCGGGGTGTCGAACCCCATCCTGTGAGTTGCGTAATGCACAGCCCGTTCCGTTATCAGCAACAGGAGGCGTCATGATCTTGGTTGGTGAGCTGGCCGGCCTGCCGCCCGGGGAGTCGGTCCGGGTGCAGGGCGAGGTGCCGATCGCGGTGTTCAACGTGGATGGAGAGCTCTACGCGATCGACGACACCTGCTCGCACCAGGACGCGTCGCTGTCCGACGGTTGGCTCGAGGGGTGCGCGGTGGAGTGCCCGCTGCACGCCGCCTGCTTCGACCTCCGAACCGGTCAGCCCAGTGGTCCGCCCGCGAAGAAGCCGGTGCGCACGCACGCGGTCTCGATCGAGGACGGCCTGATCTACGTGCACGAGTCGACCCGGGTCACCGTCGGTGGCGCGGTTGCCGAGGAGGTCGGTTGATGGAGCACATCGCTGTCGTCGGTGCCTCGCTCGCGGGGCTGGCGACCGTCCGCGCGCTGCGCGCGCAGGAGTTCGAAGGCCGGATCACCCTGATCGGCGACGAGCGGCACGAGCCGTACGACCGCCCGCCGCTGTCGAAGGAGTACCTCGCCGGGACGGTGTCCGAAGAGGACATCGGGCTCACCGACGCCGATGACGCCGAGCTCGACGTCGACTGGGTCATCGGCCAGGCGGCCGATTCGTTGGACACCTCGGACCGGGCCGTCGTGCTCGCCGACGGGACCCGGATCGGAGCGGACGCCGTGGTGCTCGCAACGGGCGCCCGAGCGCGACAGCTCCCCGGCGGCTCCCCGCGGGGCGTGCACACCCTGCGCACCCTCGACGACGCCCGAGGGCTGCGCGACGAGCTGCTGCCCGGTGCGCGGTTGGTGATCATCGGAGCGGGCTTCATCGGTGCCGAAATCGCCTCCACCGCAGTCGGTCTCGGCTGCGAGGTGGACATCGTCGAAGCGGCGGACGTCCCGCTGCAACGACCGCTGGGCGCGGACATGGGCGCGGTGTGCGGCAGGCTGCACGCCCGCAACGGAGCGCGACTGCACGCCGGGTGCGGGCTCGCCGAGCTGATCGGGGAATCCCGCGTGCGGGCGGTGCGCCTCACCGACGGGCGAGAGCTGCCCGCCGACGTCGTCGTGGTGGGAATCGGCGCGCAGCCGAACACCGAATGGCTGACCGGATCGGGCTTGGAGATCGACGACGGGATTCGCACCGACGGGCAGGGCCGCACGGCGATCCCCGAGGTCTTCGCGGTCGGCGACTGCGCGCACTCCTACCGCGACTACACCGATGGTCCGCTGCGGCTGGAGCACTGGACCAACGCGCTGCAGCAACCGGCGGCCGCGGTCGCCGCGCTGCTCGGCCGGGAGCACTCCGCCCCGGCGCACCACTCGGTGCCCTACTTCTGGTCCGACCAGTACGGCCACAAGATCCAGTTCGCCGGCCACCGCACCGCCGACTGCACGGTGCAGATCGAGGAGGGCGATCCGGACTCGGGCGACTTCCTGGCCCTCTACCTCGACCCCGAGGAGCGGCCCGCGGGCGTCCTGGCGGTCGACCGGGCTCGACCCTTCGGTCAATGGCGCCGGAAGCTGGCCCAGCGCCGGTGACGGCCGGTCCGCGGCTCGTTCCGCGCGGCGGGATCCCGCGCGGGGCGTGATCGACCGGCTGCTGGTCGACCGGCGAACCCGCGGCGAACCGGCAGTCCGGCCTCATGACGCGTCAGAACCCGCGGCGGCTCCCGGTCATCCGGGTGGGCGAGCACCTGCACCGCCGCGGGCGGTCGATCGGGTTCGACCGTTCCGCCAGGCCGATCGGATCGGGGAGGAATCACACCAACGAGCGCATGGCGTTGTCGAAGTTCAGCACGTGTTCCCGCGCGAGCCGTTCAGCCTTGTCCGGCTCGCGCGAGCTGATCGCCCGCAGCAGCGCCGAGTGCTCCATCACGTGGCTGTCGAAGTCCGGCATGCGTTCGAGGAAGACGCAGAAGATCCGGGTCGCGAGGTTGTCGTAGCGGATCAGCGTGTCTTCGAGGTGCGGATTTCCCGCCGCGTGATAAATCGCCCGGTGGACGTGCAGATCCCACCGCATCACCTCGTCGCGCTCCAGGGAGCGGAAATCGATCTCGTCGAGGAAATCGGCGAGTTCGGCGAACTCCTCGGCGTCGGCATCGCTGGCGACCTCGGCGGCCCGGCGCGCGGCCAGCGGTTCCAGGTGCACCCGGATGTCGGAGATGTAGGCCAGGTCGGTGATGTCCACGGCCGTGGCGAAGGTCCCCCGGCGCGGGTAGGACACGACGAGGCGGTCGATCTCGAGGCGCTTGAGCGCTTCGCGGACCGGGGTTCGGCCAATGTCGAGGGACTGCGCCAGCGCAACGTCGTCGATCGGCTCCATGGGCGGGATGTCCAGCATGATCAGCCGATCGCGGATCGCCTGGTACGCCTTCTCGGCCATGGAGACCGGTTGATCCTCGTTCGTAGCACTCATCGTAGCCCCGACTGCATCGCCGAAATCCAGCACTCGTCGAATTCTGATACAACACTAGTATAGCAGATTTCCTTTGCGGTACCGATGAGTGCTGTTTGTCACCGCCACGTCGTGCCATTGTGACCTGCGAACTCATCCCGACCTGGCCTTCGGCGCGGATTCCGCGCTGTGCACGATCCGGTGAAGAGCTCTTCTTCGCAGGTGGTGGGCGGGAGTCGGGCCGCCGTGCGGCATTCGATTCTTCGAAATTATCCGGGCCGTCGCCGTCAATTCATTTCTCGCTCGCGGTGTGGTACCACCACCGCGCCGCGAGCCGCTCGGGCGGGGAGCGCGGCCGGCCTGCGCGGTCCGGCAGGTTCTGCGAAGCTCGATCGAGTTGACCGCTGCCGCGGGGGAGGGCGGCGGTCGTTCGCGGTTCGCGCGCACCGGCCTGCGACGTGCCCGGAAGGAGTTTCGGTGGGTGAGATCTCCGCGCTGACCTGGGGAGTTACCGTCGCGCTCGTCGTGCTGCTGCTCGCAGTGGACCTCGTGCTCGCGGCGATCCGGCCGCACCGGGTCGGGTTCGGCGAGGCCACGGCCTGGTCGGTGTTCTACATCGCGGTCGCCGTGCTCTTCGGCGTGTGGTTCGCGATGTCCTACGGAGGCGACCTGGGCACCGAGTACTTCACCGGCTACATCGTCGAGAAGAGCCTGTCGGTCGACAACCTCTTCGTCTTCGTGATCATCATGTCCACCTTCGCCGTGCCGGAGGAGCACCAGCACAAGGTGCTGACCTTCGGCATCGTGCTCGCGCTGATCATGCGCGTGATCTTCATCCTCATCGGCGCCGCGCTGCTGTCGCTGTTCTCCTTCGTGTTCCTGCTCTTCGGCCTGCTGCTGATCTACACGGCGGTGCAGCTGTTCCGGCATCGCGACGAGGATCCCGACGTCGAGGACAACCTGCTGGTCAAGGGCGCGCGCCGGGTCCTGCCGATCTCCGATGACTACATCGGCGGCAAGCTGTTCGCCCGCGAGCAGGGCCGCAGGGTGGCCACCCCGCTGTTCGTGGTGCTGGTGGCCATCGGCGGGATCGACCTGCTGTTCGCGCTGGACTCGATCCCCGCGGTGTTCGGCGTGACCAGCGAGCCGTTCATCGTCTTCGCCGCCAACGCCTTCGCGCTGCTGGGCCTGCGGGCGCTGTTCTTCCTGGTCAAGGGACTGCTGGACCGGCTGGTCTACCTCTCGTCCGGGCTGGCGCTGATCCTGGCCTTCATCGGGGTGAAGCTGGTGCTGCACTGGTTGCACGTCGACATCGACCCGCGGGTGCCGGAGATCCCGACGATGCTGAGCCTGGCGGTGATCGTCGGCGTGCTGGTGATCGTGACGGTGGCGAGCCTGATCAAGACCCGCGGGCACCCGGAGATCAAGGCCCACTCGGGCTCGCTGCGCGCGCACCCGCACCACGAGCGCCGCGACTGAACCGGCAGGAGCCCCGCGGCCGCGAGGTCACCAGCGGCGGAAGCCGCCTTCGGAGTCCAGCACCTGGCCGACGACCCATTCGCCGTCGTCGGAGGCCAGCCAGGCGATCAGGCGGGCCGGATCGTCCGGGGCGCCGAAGCGGCCGCCGGGGAAGCGGCCGCGCAGGGACCGCAGGACCTCCTCGTCGATCCCCATGCCCGGGTCCAGGTAGCCGGTGTTGACCGGTCCGGGGTTGACGGCGTTGAGGACGATCCCCCGGTCGGCGAGCTCGTCGGCGGCGGTCCGCGTGATGCCGGCCAGCGCCGCCTTGGCCGCGGCGTAGGCGATCTCGCCGGGCATGGGTCCCTGCTGCTGGCCGGAGGTCATCCAGATGACCCGGCCGCCGGGGCGCTCGTCGTCGTGCCGCGCGGCGAAGGCCTTGGTCAGCAGCAGCACCGACCGGGCGTCGGTGGCCCAGTGCTCGTCGAGCTGCTCGGCGGTGACCTGCGCCAGCGTTCCGTCACCGCCGGAGCGGGCGTGGTTGCACACCAGGACGTCCAGGTGGCCGGCCGCGTCGATCGCCCGGTCGATCAGCCGCTCGGGCTCGCCGGACCGGGCGAGGTCGCCGGGCAGGTCGCGGACGAAAGCGCCCGGGGCCAGGTGCGGTTCGACGAGTTCGAGCACGCCGCGGATGTCGTCCTCGCCCCACGGCTGGGCGGCGTCGTGCGGACGGTGGTGGTGGACCACCACCGAGGCGCCCAGCATCGCCAGCCGACGCGCCACCGCGGCCCCGATGCCCTTGGCGCGGCTCGCCCCGGTGACCAGCGCGACCCTGCCGCGCATCGGGCTCCCGCCGCCCGTCACCGGTTCGGGCCCTTCCGCGCCACGAGCTCGCGGACCCGGTCGATGCGGCCGCAGCGGGCATCGATCAGCTCGCGGCGCTTGTCCCGGAAGATCCGGCCGAGCTCGGCGCGGCGCTGCTCGCCGACGGAGGCGCGCGCGTCGTTGAGCACGGTGCGCTCCTCCTCGTCGAGGTGGTGGGTCACCGACTCGCTCAGCGCCTCCAGCCGGGAGTCCCACTCGTCGGTCCCGGGTGCGTCGCACTCCATGAGCGCCAGCAATGCCTCGTGCCCCTCGGCGTGCTCCTCCGCGCCGTGGTCGACGTCCTCGGCGTCGTCGGCGGACAGCTCGCGCAGCACCGGGTAGACCTCGGACTCCTCGGCCTCGGCGTGCGCAACCAGCACCGAGGCCAGCTCGCCGAGCGCGCTCCGCCGATCGCCCTCGGCGCTGCGCAGCGCGCGCAGCAGCTCCTCGAAGCGGCGGTGGTCGGCCAGGATCAGTTCGACGACGTCCTCGGACACGAGGCGGACCCTCCTGCGCGCTGGGGGCGAAGCCGGTCGTGGCGGATCATCGACCATCGTCCCCCGAGCGGCAAGCCTTTTTCGCGCACCGGGCGCGGGGAGCGCGTGGCGGAGATCAGCGGTTCGGCGGGGCGTCCACGGACAGCTTGCGGGCGAGGTGGCCGGTGCAGGCCAGGCCGAGGGCGGTGATCAGCAGGACGCCCCCGGCGCCCAGGCCCGCGGCCGCCAGACCCGCCGCGCCCGGGATGAGCACCTGGCCCGCGCGGTTCCCGGTGAGGCGCAGCGACATCGCGCGGCCGCGGGTGCCCGGCGGGGCGGATTCGGCCAGCCAGGACATGGTCAGCGGTTGGCCGACGCCGAGGCCGAAACCAGCCACCGCGACCGCTGCGGCCAGCAGCCAGGTCGGCACCGGGGCGGCGCAGGCGGCCAGGCCGACCGCTGCGGTGAAGATGCTGGAGATCAGCAGGCGGCGGCGTCCCACGCGGGCGGTCATCCTCCCGAGGAACAACCGCGAGATCATCGAGGCGACTGCCCGCAGGACCAGCAGCGAGCCGATCACCCCGGAGGCGATGTGCCGCTCGGCGCCCAGCGCGGGCAGGTACACCAGCGAGATGTCCACCGCGGCCAGCACCACGCAGCTGGTCAGCAGCGCCCTGGGCAGGCCGGGCAACCGCAGCAGCGCCCGGACCCCGACCGGCTGGGACGTCTGCGCGACGTGCCCGGGTCCGCCGGCCCTGACCGCGAACGACACGACCAGCAGCAGCACCGCGATCGCCGTGCTGCCCTGGAAGATCGGGGTGGTGCTGGGAATCGCCCGGTTCCCGCCGAAGAGCACGATCAGCACGGGGCCGAGCGCCTGCCCGGCCGACGCGGCGAAGGTGTAGTAGCCGAAGGCGGCGTCGGTGCGCCCGCTGCGGGTCGAGTTGGCCACCAGCGCCTGCTGACCCACCACCGCGCCCAGGTGGGCGGTGCCCAGCACCACGTTGCCCGCGACCAGGCCGATCGCGGTGTGCCCGAGCAGCAGCAGGGTGCTGCCGGCGCCGCACATCAGCAGGCTCCCGGCGATGACCACGCGCCGCTCCCCGACGCGGTCCACGATCTGCCCGGCGGGCACGGCCAGCACCAGCGGGACCACCGCGAAGCACCCGGAGAGCACGCCGAGCCAGGTCGCCGGCACGCCCAGTTCGAGCGCGCGGTAGGAGGTCGTGGGCCGCAGCACGAAGGTGAGCAGCTGGGTGAGCGCGGCGTGCACCAGGAGTGCCCAGGCCCGACGATCGCTCACCCCCGCAGCCTATCGGTGCGGTCATCGGGCGGCGGGACCAGCTGATTCGCGCGAGGAGTCCCCCGCCGGGCGTGCGGGGGACTCCTCGCGCAGATCGGTGACGCGTCGGTCAGGTGGTCAGCCAGACCGCCGCGTCGGCGGGCAGGTGATCGTCGTCGAGCTCCGCGCTGGCCAGCAGGACCCGCTCGTGCTCCGGCAGGGGCCGCGGGTGCCCGGACATGTTCACCGCGCAGGTGAAACCGGGGTCGCGCTGGAAGACCAGCACGCCGTCCGGGGAGTCCAGCCAGCGCATCCCGCCGTCGCCGAGCGCGGGCAGCTCGCGCCGCAGGCGCAACGCCGAGCGGTAGAGCTCCAGCGTCGAGGAGGGGTCGCCGTCCTGGACCTCGGCCGTGCGGCCGCGCCACGACTCCGGCTGGGGCAGCCAGGGCTCGGACCCCGGGGGGCCGAAGCCGAAGGGCGGGGCGGTGCCCGACCACGGAAGCGGGACGCGGCATCCGTCCCGACCCCGCTCGGTGCGCCCGGAGCGCTCCCAGATCGGGTCCTGCAGGGAGTCCTCCGGGAGGTCCTCGACCTCCGGGAGACCCAACTCCTCGCCCTGGTAGACGTAGGCGCCGCCGGGCAGCGCGAGCATCAGCAGCGCCGCCGCCCGGGCCCGGCGGGCGCCGAGAGCGAGATCGGGTTCCTCCAGCTCCAGGACCTCGTCGTAGTCGCGCTCGTCGTGCGGCACCCACTCGGCCTCGCGGCCGTAGCGGGTGACGTGGCGGGGGACGTCGTGATTGGACAGCACCCAGGTCGGCGGCGCGCCCACGGCCCGCAGGCCGGCCGTGGTGGAGTCGACGACCTCGCGCATCCGCTCCGGATCCCACGGGCACTTCAGGAAGTCGAAGTTGAACGCGGTGTGCAGCCCGCCCGGCCGCAGGTAGTTCGCCAGCCGCTCCGGGGACGGCGCCCACGCCTCGGCGACGAACTTGCGCTCGCCCGGGTACTCGTCGGCCACCCGCCGCCACCGGCGGTAGATCTCGTGCACCTCGTCGCGGTCCCAGTGCGGGTGGGCCAGGCGCTCATCGGGCTCGCCGGTGAGGTCGGGCAGCTCCGGGTCCTTGGCCAGGCCGTGCGCGACGTCGATGCGGAAGCCGTCCACGCCGCGGTCGAACCAGAACCGCAGGATCGACTCGAACTCGTCGTGCACCTCGGGGTTCGCCCAGTTCAGGTCCGGCTGCTCGGGGGCGAAGAGGTGCAGGTACCACTCGCCGTCGGCCACCCGGGTCCAGGACGGGCCGCCGAACACCGACCGCCAGTTGTTCGGCGGCTCCGCGCCGCCGGCACCCCGGCCCGCTCGGAAGACGTAGCGCTGGCGCTCCGGTGCGCCCGGGCCCGCCCGCAGCGCGTCCTGGAACCAGGCGTGCTGGTCGGAGGTGTGGTTGGGCACGATGTCCGGGATGATCCGCAGCCCGTGCTCGTGCGCCTCGGCGATGAGCTTCTCGGCGTCGGCCAGGCCGCCGAACCTCGGGTCGACGTCCCGGAAGTCGGCGACGTCGTAGCCCGCGTCGGCCTGGGGCGAGCGGTACCAGGGATTGATCCACAGCGCGTCCACGCCCAGCTCGCGCAGGTAGGGCAGCTTGGCGCGGATGCCCTCGATGTCGCCCATCCCGTCGCCGTCCGCGTCGGCGAAGCTGCGGATGTAGACCTGGTAGATCACCGCCTCGCGCCACCACGGGGTGCCGTTGGAAGGGTTGTGCTGCACGGGTCCTCCCTCTCCGGAGTTCTCGGTCACTTCAGGCCGCCCGAGGTCAGGCCTGCGATGATGCGGCGCTGGAAGACGAGCACGGCGATGACCAGCGGAACGGTGACGATCACGCCCGCTGCCATCTGGGTGCCGAAGGGCTGCTCGTGGCCCTGCGCGCCGACGAACTTCGAGATGGCGACCGTGACGGTCTGCATGTCCTTCTCGTTGACCATGCTCAGCGCGATGATGAACTCGTTCCAGGCCATGATGAACGTCAGGATCGCGGTGGTGAACACGCCCGGCGCGGCCAGCGGCACGATCACCTTGCGGAAGGCCTGACCCGGCGTGCACCCGTCGACCATCGCCGCCTGCTCCAGCTCCACCGGCATCTGCCGGAAGAACGTGGTCAGGTTCCACACCGCCAGCGGCAGCGCGAACGACATGCTCGGCAGGATCATCGCCTGGTAGGTGTTGATCCAGCCGATGTTGGTGAACAGCTTCAGCAGCGGCACGATCAGCGAGATCCCCGGGAACATCGAGCAGGCGATGATCAGCGCCAGCACCACGTTCTTGCCCCGGAACTGCAGCCGGGCCAGCGCGTAGGCGGTGGTCATGCCGACCACCAGGGTCAGCAGCGTGGTCACCGAGGCGACCACGAGGCTGTTGAACAGCGCCCACCCGAACCCGACGCCGGGTGCGAAGACCGCGCGGAAGTTCTCCAGCGACCACGCCTCGGGCAGCGGGCTGAGGTCGTACTGGTCGGACGGGCGCCGGAAGGCGGTGGCGGCCATCCAGTAGAACGGCGCCAGGCAGTACAGCACGATCAGCGCGACCCCGATGCCCGGGAGCCACTGCTTGAACGTCCGGCCGCGCGGCCGGGTTGCGGGAGTCGTCATGATGCCACCGCCTTCGGGGACTTGCGCTTGGTGCGCACCTGGGCGCGGGCCTCGCCGAGCAGGTCGGCGCCGAGCAGCTTGACGAAGGTGAAGGCCACGACCGCGACGTAGCAGAACATGATCGTCGCGTAGGCCGCGGCGGGTCCGTAGCGGACGTTGGTGGCCTCCTGCCAGGCCAGCATCGACAACGTCTCCACCGATTGCTTCTGCTGGCCGATCAGCACGAAGGGCAGGTCGAACATGCGCAGCGAGTCGAGCATCCGGAACAGCACGGCCACCAGCAGCGCGGGGCGCACCAGCGGCAGCGTGATGTGCAGGAACCGCTGCCAGGCGTTCGCGCCGTCGACCCGCGCGGCCTCCAGCACGTCGCGGGGGATCACCTGCAGACCGGCCAGCACGAGCAGACCGACGAACGGCGCGGTCTTCCACACCTCGGCCACGATCACCGCGAGCTTCGCCGGTGCGCCGTCGGCGCTCCACAGCACCTGCTGGCCGAGCATCGCGTTGACCACGCCGTCGGAGGCGAAGATCCACCGCCACAGCAGCGCCGAGACCGCGGTCGGGATCGCCCAGGGCACCAGCACGCTGGCGCGCACCAGGCCGCGACCGCGGAAGGCGCGGTGCATGACGAGGGCCATCGCCACGCCCAGCACCGCCTCCAGCACGACCGTGGTCGCGGTGAAGAACGTCGTGTTCCACATGGCGTTCCAGAACCGCGCCGCGGCGTGCCCGAAGAGCACGTCGGTGTAGTTGGTCAGCCCGACGAACTGCTCGCCTTCGACCACGAATCCCTGCGCGTCGAGCCCCTGCCCCTCGGTGTACAGCGACTGGCGCAGCGCTTCGACGATCGGGTAGGCCACCACCAGGCCCAGCACCAGCAACGTCGGCGAGACCAGCACGCCCGCCAGGCGGGCGATCGCGGTGGCCTGGCGCGACCTCTTCCTGCGCCCGCCGGGCACCGCGGCGGCGCCGGTCGTGCCCGCGGGAGTGGGTTCCACTTCTGTCGTCATCGACTACCTCCTCGCGAGGCGTCCCGGGGCGGCGCCGGATCCGACGCCGCCCCGGCGCGCCCACCGCTATCCGGTCAGCTTCTGGAGCTGGGCCTGCAGATCGGAAAGCGCCTGCTGGGAGGACTTCTCACCGCGCAGGGCCGCGTAGACGTGCTGCTGCACCGCGTCGGTCACCTCGCCGTAGTTCACGACGCGGGGACGGGGCTCGGCACCTTCGATGGACTTCTTCAGCAGCGGCAGGTAGGGGTACTTCTGCTGCATCGCCGGATCGTCGTAGAGGGAGCTGCGGGTCGGGGCCAGCGAGCCCACGTCCAGCCGCAAGCGCTGCTGCTCGGCGGCGGTGGCGAACTTGATGAAGTCGACGGCGGTCGCCTTGTTCTTCGCGTAGGTGGAGATGGCCAGGTTGTGGCCGCCGAGGCTGGACACGCCCGGCCCACCGACGCCCGGGAGCGGTGCGACGCCGAACTTGCCGGCGACCTTCGAGGGCTCGTCCGCGCCGGCGGCGTGCGAGTACTGGTTGGGCCAGGCGCGGCTGAACAGCACCCTGCCGTCCATGAAGGCGCGCCGGGTCTCGGTCTCCTGGAAGGTGATCGCCTCGCGCGGGATCATCCCGGAGCGGAAGCCCTCGATCAGGGCGTCCAGCCCGCGCTTGGCCTCGGGGGTGTTGACGTTGGGCTTGCCGTTCTCGTCGGTGATCACGCCGCCCGCGCTGTTGACCGCTTCGGCGAAGTTGACCGTGAGGCCCTCGTACTTCTCGTACTGCCCGGCGAAGCAGGACATCCCCTCGGCCTCGGGCAGGGCGAGGACCTCGTCGCAGGCCTGCCGCATCTCGGCCCAGGTCTTCGGCGGCTGCACGCCGGCCTTGCGCAGCAGGTCCTCGCGGAAGTAGAGCATCGCCCCGTCGGAGGTGGCGGGGACGCCGTAGAGCCGGTCGCGGTAGAGCGCGGTCTCGACGGTGGTCGGCACGAACTGGTCGAGCTCGAAGCGGTCCTTGGGCAGCTCGACGATCCACCGGTTCGCGGCGAACTCGGTCGTCCACACGTTGTCCAGGTCGAGCACGGTGAACGCGTCGGACTTGGTCTGCGCGTTCTGCACCATCTGCTGGCGCTGGTCGTCCGCCGAGGAGGGGAGTTCGATGAAGCGCACCTTCTGGTCCGGGTGCGCCTTGTTCCAGGCTTCGATGATCTTCGGGTTGACGCCTTCCTCGTCCTTGCCCGCCGCGTAGGTGATGGGGCCGCGGCCCTCGAGCTCGGTCGAGGCGGACTCGGTGCTGGAGCCGCCGCACGCGGTGCTCAGCGCGGTCGTGCAGACCAGCGCCGCGGCAGCCGCCAACCGTCTTCTCTGTCTCATGTCGCTCTCCGTTGAGGACTCATCGGGCACGCGCGTGCCCTGCCGCGCGATGCGGTGGATCGATCCAGCGACATCGTGCGGTCGGTTTCCGATTCAATTTCCAGGAATTGCACCGAGCGCGACGCGCCCGGTCAGATCGCCAGCGAACGGCAGGTCCTCACCTGCGCACTACCAGCCTCCTCATCAATCTCCCGACAATTCCGCGGAGCTCCGCGGGGGACCGGTGGAACCGCGCACCACGAGTTCGATCGGCATCGGGAGGACGGAGGTCTCCCGCGAACCCGAGGTCAGCTGGTTCATCAGCAACTGCGCTGCCGTGGCCCCCTGCGCGCGCACCGGCTGGGCCACGGTGGTCAGCTCGACGTACTCGCTCATCTCGTGGTCGTCGAAGCCCACGATCGACATGTCCTGCGGCACCGAGCGGCCGTGCCTGCGCATCGAGCGCAGCGCGCCCATCGCCAGTTCGTCGGCGTAGGTGAACACCGCGGTCGGCGGGGTGCTGGTGGCCAGCAGCTGGTCCATGGCGCGCTCGCCGGCGCCGATGCTGAACGCGCCGGGCACCATCCACTCCGGGCGGGGTTCGATGTCGTTGTCGCTCAGGGTCTGCTGGAAGGCCTCGCGGCGGATGATCGGCGCGATCGCGCCCAGCGGCTTGGGTTCCAGGCCCTGGATCATCGCGATGTCGCGGTGCCCGAGGTTGATCAGGTGCTGCACGGCCAGCCGGGTGCCCTGCCGGTCGTCGATGTGCACCGAGCTGAACCCCTCGGCCTCGTGGCCGACCAGCGCCAGCGGCAGGTCCAGTCCACGCAGCCGGTCGGCCTCCTGCTCGGTGAGGTCCATCGACAGCACCAGGACCGCGTCGACCCTGCCGCGCACCGGCAGTTCCCGGAAGAAGCGCTCGCGCGATTCGAGGTCGCCGGTGGTGTAGAGCATCATGTCGTAGCCGGCGGCGCGCAGCACCTGCTCGGCGCCGCCGATGATCTGGCCGAAGAACCACCGCCACACGAACGGCACGATGACCCCGACGCACATCGTGCGGCCGGTGGCCAGGCCGGAGGCCGAGCGGGAGATCGAGTAGTCCAGCTCCTCGGCGATCCCGGTGATGCGCCGCCGGGTCCGCTCCGAGACGCCGGACCGGCCGCGCAGCGCGCGGGACACCGTCGACGGCGAGACACCCGCTCGTCGAGCGACCTCTTCGATGCCGGCCACGGCCCCTCCTGACCAATTTCACCCGTTCGGGTTGCGAGGACCGTACTGTGACCCACGTCTCCAGCGCAAGCGTTTGCGTTCACCGTCCGGAAAGCGGCCCGGCGCAGCGCTGCGACCTGCGGAATTAGCCTTGCAAAGGATTTCGCAAGCGGAGCGAGTTCCTCCGCGGAAAGCAGTTCGGCCCGGGATCGCACGCCTGCTGGGCGCGCGATCCCGGGCCGAACTGCTCCGGTGTCAGGACTCCTGGACGCGCTTCTCGGCGGCGCCGCCCCAGGCGAACGGGCGCATCTTCTCGGCCTCCGCCGCGGCCTTCGAGTCGGCGATCAGGTCGGGGCGCCAGTCGGGCAGGTGCGCGACGCCGGGGTCGAGCAGCTGCCACTGCTCGCCGAGGTCGTCGAGCCAGCCCTCGATCGTCTCGCGATCGCGCAGCCACAGCGGGTTCGGCGTGACGTCGCACTCGGTGCGGAACCGCTCCATGGCGGAGCGCGCCTCGGGTTCGGGCACGTCGGATGCGAAGTGCGAGATGACCACGCGCGAGCCGGGTGCGAGCTTGTTGGCGTAGCGGCGCAGCACGTCGCCGATGTTGCCGTCCGGGCCGATGAACTGCAGCACCGACACCGCCAGCAGGCACACCGGCTCGTCGGGGTCGATCAGCTGCCGGGTGGTCGGGTGGTTCAGCACCTCGCGCCAGTCGAGCAGGTCGGCCTGCACGACCCCGGCCCAGTCGGTCTCCTGCAGGTTGAGCCGCGTGTGCGCGGCGGCCACCGGCTCGCAGTCGACGTAGACCACCCGCGTCGGGTCGTCGGTGCGCTCGCGCACGATCTCGTGCACGTTGCCCATGGTCGGGATGCCCGAACCGAGGTCGAGGAACTGCCGAACTCCCGCGTCGAGGGCGTCGACCACGGCGCGTTGCATGAACGCCCGGTTCTGCCGCGCCACGCCCGCGATCTGCGGCCACATCCCGAGCAGGCGCTCGCCGAACACGCGATCGATGGCCCAGTTGGAGCTGCCGCCGAGGAACCAGTCGTAGATCCGGCCGGGGTTGGGGCGCTCCACATCCAGTTCTGCGAGATCGCGGGGCGTCTGGTCGGCCATCGGTGTCCCTTTCGGGTCGCAGGGGTTCCCGGTGGATGATCGCAGATTTTCGCCGGTGTTGGTGGAAGCGGGTGCGGAGATTTGGAACGGGAACGCTTCGTTCCGCGAACGCGCGCCGGTTCGGCGGGTTCCGGCCGAGGTGCTCAGCCCTGGTCGTCGTGCTGGAAGCGGAGGAACGCGTCGAGGGTGGCGGTGCGGTGCCTGCGGGCGGCCAGCTCGACGTCGACGGGGTCGGCGCCGGCCTCGATGAGGTCGACGATGTGGTCGTGCTCGTCGACCGACTCGACGGCGCGACCGGGCACGAAGCTGAAGGTGGAGTCGCGCAGCACGCGCAGCCTGCTCCAGCCGCGGTGCACCAGGTCGGTCATGTGCTCGTTCGGGCAGCGCAGGAACAGCACCGAGTGGAACTCCTCGTTGAGCTCGGTGAACCGGCGCGGGTCGAAGTGCTCCAGGGTGTCGCGCAGCTTCTGGTTCACCGCGCGGGCCTTGGCCAGGTCCTCGGCCGTCAGCAGGGGGGCCGAGAAGCCGGTCGCCGCGCCCTCGACGACCGCGAGGGTCTGCATCGTGGTGACGTACTCGCCCTCGTCGACCAGCGCGACCTGCGCTCCCACGTTCTTCTCGTAGGTGACCAGGCCTTCGGCCTCCAGCCTGCGGATGGCCTCGCGCACCGGGACCGTGCTCACGCCCAGCTCGGCGGCCAGCTGGCTGAGCACCAACCGGTAGCCGGGGGTGAAGCGGTGCGAGACGATCCGGTCGCGCAGCCACTCGTAAGCCAGCTGGGACTTGCTGGTGGTGGCCTGGTCGGCCGGTGCGTCGGTGGTCATCGCTCCTCGTTTCGCCTGCGTGGCACCCCATCTTGCCGGAGCCGCGATCGGTCTTCGGAACCGCCGCGTTCAGCGATTGTAATCAGATATGGCATCGTATACGATCCTCGGCCATGACGTACGATGACGTTCGCTCTCCGGCCGAGGGCCTGCGGCAGCACCCGCTGGTGGGGCGGCCGGGCAAGGTCGTGGCGCTGCACCTGAACTACCCGTCGCGGATCGCCCAGCGCGGCCGGACCCCCGCGAAACCGTCGTACTTCCTCAAGCCGGTGACCTCGCTGGCGGCCACCGACCAGACCGCGGAGAGACCCCGGGGCGCCGAGCTGCTGGCCTTCGAGGGCGAGATCGCGCTGATCGTCGGCCGCGAGGCCCGTCGCGTCGCCCCCGAGGACGGCTGGTCGCACGTCGCGGCGGTGACCGCCGCCAACGACCTCGGCGTCTACGACCTGCGCGCCGCCGACAAGGGCGCGAACCTGCGCTCCAAGGGCGGCGACGGCTACACCCCGCTGGGGCCCGGCAGCATCCCGGCCGCCGAGGTCGACCCGGCCGCGCTGCGGGTGCGCACCTGGGTCAACGACCGGCTGGTGCAGGACGACTCGGCGGGCACGGTGGTCTTCCCGTTCGGCGAGCTGATCGCCGACCTCTCGCAGCTGATCACCCTGGAGCCCGGCGACGTGGTGCTCACCGGGACGCCCGCGGGCTCCTCGGTGGTCGGGCCCGGCGACGTGGTCGAGGTCGAGGTGGACGTGCCCGGCACCGAGCTTCGCACCGGCAAGCTGCGCACCACCGTGGCCGAGGGGGCCGAACCGCTGCCGGCCTACAGCGCGCAGCCCGCCGTCGACGACCACCAGCGCGCCGAGGCCTGGGGCAGCCGCGAGGCGGCGGGGCTGGAGCCGCCGTTCGAGCTCACCGAGGAGCGCGTCGCCAAGCTCCGGCGGGTCGCGGTCGCGACGCTGTCGGCGCAGCTGCGCAAGCACGGCTACAACCAGCTGTCCATCGACGGCGTGCGCAGCGACGCGCTCGGGAACAAGATCATCGGTCGCGCTCGCACGCTGCGCTTCGTGCCCGCCCGCGAGGACCTGTTCCGCAGCCACGGCGGCGGGTACAACGCGCAGAAGCGCACCTTCGACTCGCTGCGCCCCGGTGAGGTCCTGGTCGTCGAAGCGCGCGGCGAGCGGGGCAGTGGCACCGTCGGCGACATCCTCGCGCTGCGCGCGCAGGTGCTCGGCGCCGCGGGCATCGTCACCGACGGGGGCGTGCGCGACTACAGCGCCGTGCGCGACCTGGACATCCCCACGTTCTCCGGCGGGCCGCACCCGGCGGTGCTCGGGCGCAAGCACGTGCCGTGGGACAGCGACATCGCGGTGGCCTGCGGCGGCGCGACCGTGCAGCCGGGCGACGTGATCGTCGGCGACGACGACGGGGTGCTGGTCATCCCGCCCGCGCTGCTCGACGGCGTGCTCGACGCGGCCATCGAGCAGGAAGCGGAGGAGGAGTGGATCGCCGCCCGCGTCGCCGAGGGCGCGGCGGTGGACGGGCTCTACCCGCTGACCGGCGAGTGGCGCCGCCGCTACGACGCGGAGCGCGGCGACCAGGAAGGAACCAAATGAGACACCTCGCAGCGACGTCGGCCCAGCTCTGCCGCACCTCGGCGGACCGTGACGCGACTCAGCCACGAGGAACCCCGCCGACGGGAGAGATCCACCCGGGCGCAACCACGGACGAGAATCGCGGAGAGGCGGTACAGCGATGACGAACTGGCGCACCCGACCCGAGGAGCTGACCGGGTCGATCGCCCCGGTGATCACCCCGTTCACCGCCGACGGCGCGGTGGACCACGAATCCCTGGCCAACCTCGTGGAGTGGCAGCTCAAGCAGGGCTCCGACGGGATCTCCATCGGCGGCTCCACCGGTGAACCCAGCGCGCAGAGCATCGAGGAGCGCGCCGCGGCGATCCGCACCGTGGTCAAGACCGTCGACGGTCGCGCACCGGTCGTGCCGGGCACCGGCTCGGCCAAGCTCGACGAGACCATCGAGCTCACCGGCGCGGCCCACGAGGCCGGCGTGGACGCGGCGCTGATCATCACGCCCTACTACGCCAAACCCACCCAGGAGGCGCTCTACGTCTGGTACTCCGCGGTGGCCAAGGAGTACCCGGACCTGCCGATCATCGCCTACAACGTGCCGACCCGGACCGCGGTCGAGATCGCCCCGGAGACCGTGGCGCGGCTGCACCGCGACGTGCCGAACTTCGTGGGCATCAAGGAGACCACCAAGGACTTCGAGCACTTCTCGCGGGTGATCCGGGCCGCTGGGCGGGATCTGCTGGTGTGGTCCGGGATCGAGCTGCTGTGCCTGCCGCTGCTGGCGCTGGGCGGCACCGGGTTCGTCAGCGCCACGGCCAACATCGCGCCCGGGGCGACCAAGCGGATGTACGAGGCCTTCCACGACGGGCGGCTCGACGACGCGCTGGACATCCACTACGGGCTGCACCCGCTGGTGGACCTGATCTTCGTGGAGACCAACCCGGCGCCGGTCAAGTGGGTGCTGGCCCAGCGCGGCCTGATCCGCTCGGAGCACGTGCGGCCACCGCTGATCACGCCCACCGATGCGGGCAAGGACAAGATCCGCGCGCTGCTCGACGAGGGCGGCGACTTCCTGTCGCCGGTCGAGCGCGCCGACACCATCGCCGGAGGAAACTGACATGGCCGTCCAACACGTGCCCGCCGACCTGCCCGAGCGCATCCAGCACTTCATCGACGGGGAGTTCGTCGACAGCCTCGACGGCGCCACCTTCGAGGTCCTCGAGCCGGTGTCGAACCAGCCCTACCTGGAGGCCTCCTCGGGCAAGCGAGCCGACATCGACCGCGCGGTGTCGGCCGCCCGCAAGGCCTTCGACGAAGGCCCGTGGCCCGGGATGCTGCCGCGCGAGCGCGCGCGGGTCCTCAACCGCATCGCCGACATCGTCGAGACGCGCAACGAGCGGCTGGCCGAGCTGGAGACCTTCGACACCGGGCTGCCGATCACCCAGGCGCTGGGTCAGGCCAAGCGGGCCGCCGAGAACTTCCGGTTCTTCGCCGACCTGATCGTCGCCCAGGCCGACGACACCTACAAGGTGCCGGGCAAGCAGGTCAACTACGTCAACCGCAAGCCCAAGGGCGTGGCGGGGTTGATCACGCCGTGGAACACCCCGTTCATGCTGGAGAGCTGGAAGCTGGCCCCGGCGCTGGCATCCGGCTGCACCGTGGTGCTCAAACCCGCCGAGTTCACGCCGCTCTCGGCCGGCCTGTGGCCGGACATCTTCCGGGAGGCCGGGGTGCCCGACGGGGTGTTCAACATCGTCAACGGTCTCGGCGAGGACGCCGGCGACGCGCTGGTCAAGCACACCGACGTGCAGCTGATCTCGTTCACCGGCGAGTCCGACACCGGCAAGCTGATCTTCGCCAACGCCGCGCCGACGCTCAAGGGCCTGTCCATGGAGCTCGGCGGCAAGAGCCCGGCGGTGGTGTTCGCCGACGCCGACCTGGACGCCGCGATCGACTCGACGGTCTTCGGGGTGTTCTCGCTCAACGGCGAGCGCTGCACCGCGGGCAGCCGGATCCTGGTGGAGCGCCCCGTCTACGACGAGTTCGTGCGGCGCTACGTCGAGCGCGCGGAGAACGTCAGGGTGGGCGATCCGCACGACCCGGCCACCGAGGTCGGCGCGCTGGTGCACCCGGAGCACCACGAGAAGGTCGTCGGCTACATCGAGCTCGGCAAGACCGAGGCGAAGCTCGCCGCGGGCGGCGGACGCCCGCAGGGGCTAGAGTCCGGCAACTACGTGCAGCCCACGGTGTTCGTCGACGTCCCGCCGACCGCGCGGATCTTCCAGGAGGAGATCTTCGGCCCGGTCGTGGCGATCACCCCGTTCGACACCGACGAGGAAGCGCTGGAGCTGGCCAACGGCGTCAAGTACGGGCTGGCCGCGTACGTGTGGACCTCGGACCTGGAGCGCGCGCACAACTTGGGGCAGCGCGTCGAGGCCGGGATGGTCTGGCTCAACTCGCACAACGTCCGCGATCTGCGCACCCCCTTCGGCGGGGTGAAGGCCTCGGGGCTGGGGCACGAGGGCGGCTACCGCTCGCTGGACTTCTACTCCGACCAGCAGGCCGTGCACATCTCGCTCGCGCCCGTGCACACGCCGAAGTTCGGCGCCTGACCACTTCGAAGGGAAGGAGCGTTCAACGATGAGTGCCAACCCCGAGCCCACCCCGCCCGACATCGTGCGGTGCGCCTACCTCGACCTGGTCGTCACCGATCTGGCCAAGGCGCGGGAGTTCTACGTCGACGTGCTCGGCCTGGTGGTCACCGCCGAGGACGACCGGGCGATCTACCTGCGCACGCTGGAGGAGTTCACCCACCACAACCTCGTGCTGCGCGAGGGACCGGTGGCCGCCGCGGCGGCGTTCTCCTACCGGGTGCGCACGCCGGAGGACGTCGACCGCGCCGAGCGGTGGTTCGCCGCCCGCGGCTGCCGCACCGAGCGGTGCGCGGACGGATTCGCCAGGGGCATCGGCGATTCGGTGCGCGTCACCGACCCGCTGGGCTTCCCCTACGAGTTCTTCTACGAGGTCGAGCACGTGGAGCGGCTGGCCTGGCGCTACGACCTCCACACCCCGGGCGCGCTGGTGCGCCTGGACCACTTCAACCAGGTCACCCCGGACGTGCCGAAGGGCCGGGAGTACCTGGAAGACCTGGGCTTCCGGGTCACCGAGGACATCAAGGACGCGGAGGGCACCACCTACGCGGCCTGGTTGCGGCGCAAGGACACCGTGCACGACACCGCCCTGACCGGCGGCGACGGGCCGCGGCTGCACCACATCGCGTTCGCCACCCACGAGAAGCACAACGTGCTGTCGATCTGCGACAAGCTCGGCGCGCTGCGGATGTCCGACGTCATCGAGCGAGGCCCCGGCAGGCACGGGGTGTCCAACGCGTTCTACCTCTACATCCGCGATCCCGACGGGCACCGCGTCGAGATCTACACCCAGGACTACTACACCGGGGACCCGGACAACCCCGTGGTGACCTGGGACGTCCACGACAACCAGCGCCGCGACTGGTGGGGCAACCCCGTCGTGCCCTCCTGGTACACCGAGGCGTCGCCGGTGCTCGACCTCGACGGCAACCCGCAGCCGGTGCAGGAGCGCACCGACTCCAGCGAGATGGCCGTCACCGTCGGGGCCGACGGCTTCTCCTACACCCGCAAGGGCGACACCACCGAGGGTTTCAAGCTGGGAACCTCCCTCTGATCCAGCGGTTTTCGCGCGAGATCTCACGACGGAGTGAGGAGAGAGACCGTTGCAGTTCCACCACCACGGATACGTTTCCGGTGATCCCCGCGTGCAGCCGGCGGCGGGCGTCGGCCTGAACCGGCCGGAGGAGCTTCCCGACGAGGTCGACGTGCTCATCGTCGGCAGCGGGCCGGCGGGAATGATCGCCGCCGCGCAGCTGGCGCAGTTCCCGAACGTCGTCACCCGGCTGGTCGAGCGCCGCCCCGGCAGGCTGGAGGTCGGGCAGGCCGACGGGATCCAGGCGCGCAGCGTGGAGACCTTCCAGGCGTTCGGCTTCGCCGGGCGCATCACCGAGGAGGCCTACCGGATCACCGAGATGGCCTTCTGGAAGCCGGATCCGGACAACCCGGAGAACATCGTGCGCGCCGCGCGCGCTCCCGACGACCCCAGCGGGATCAGCGAGTTCCCGCACCTGATCGTCAACCAGGCCAGGGTGCTGGACTACTTCGCCGAGGCGGCGCGCAACGCGCCCGGCAGGCTGGTGCCGGACTACGGCTACGAGTTCGTCGGCCTGGAGGTGGCCGAGACCGGTGATCGCCCGGTGGCGGTGACGTTGCGGCGCACCGCGGGCGAGGACGAGGGCGCCGAGCGGGTGGTGCGGGCCGAGTACGTCATCGGCTGCGACGGCGCGCGCAGCAAGGTGCGCGAGGCGATCGGCCGCGAGCTGGTCGGCGACCAGGCCAACCACGCCTGGGGCGTGATGGACGTCCTGGCCGAGACCGATTTCCCGGACATCCGCACCAAGTGCGCCATCCAGTCCCACGACGGCGGCAGCATCCTGCACATCCCGCGCGAGGGCAATCACCTGTTCCGGATGTACGTCGACCTCGGCGAGATCTCCGAGGAGGACCACGGCAAGGTGCGGGAGACGACCCAGCAGGAGGTCGAAGCGCGCGCCAACCGGATCCTGCACCCCTACACGCTGACGGTGAAGCACGTCGCCTGGCGCAGCGTCTACGAGGTCGGGCACCGGCTCACCGACAAGTTCGACGACGTGCCCGCCGAGGGCGCGGGCGCGCGCTGCCCTCGGGTGTTCATCACCGGCGACGCCTGTCACACGCACAGCGCCAAGGCCGGGCAGGGCATGAACGTCTCGATGCAGGACGGCTGGAACATCGCCTGGAAGCTCGGACACGTGCTCGACGGCAGGGCGGGTGCCGAGCTGCTGGACACCTACTCCGCCGAGCGGCAGGTGATCGCCCAGGACCTCATCGACTTCGACCGGCGGTGGTCGAAGCTGATGGCCGCCAAGCCCGAGGAGCTCGACGACCCGAGCGAGCTGGAGGACTTCTACGTCAAGACCGCCGAGTTCCCGGCCGGTCTGATGACGCGGTACCAGCCCTCGATGATCGTCGCCGGGACCGAGCACCAGAACCGCGCCACCGGGTTCCCGATCGGCAAGCGGTTCAAGTCCAACCGGGTGACCCGGGTCTGCGACGGCAACCCGGTGCACCTCGGCCACCACCACCGCGCCGACGGGCGCTGGCGGGTCTACGCCTTCGCCGACCGGCCCGCAGCGGGGGAGCGGTCGAAGGCCGCCGACTTCGCCGGGTGGATCGTCGGCTCGCCGGACTCCCCGGTGGTCGCCCGCACGCCGGAAGGCCTCGACGTGGACGCCTGGTTCGACGTCAAGGTGATCTACCAGCAGGCCCACACCGAGGTGGACCTCGGCGCGGTGCCCCGCGCCTTCCTGCCGAAGGTCGGGCCCTTCCAGCTGGTCGACTACGAGAAGGTCTACGCGGCCGACACCGACGACGACATCTTCGAGGCGCGGGGAATCGACCGCGACGGCGCGATCGTCGTCGTGCGCCCCGATCACTACGTCTCCCACGTGCTGCCGCTGGATGCCACCGCCGAGCTCGCGGCGTTCTTCGCGGGCATCTTCGACAGCGCCCGCCGCCCGGTGGCCCTGGGCGGTTCCTGACCCCCAGGTGCCGGGCGGCACCGCGATCCCGATGCGACACGGGGGATCCCGGTCCGGACCGTGCGCAGCCCTTCGAACCCAGGAGCACCGCGTGGCAGCAACGACGCGTCAACGCAGCGACAGGCAAAGACCGATCAGCCCGCTGAAGGTCGCCTCGGCGAGCTTCGTCGGAACCGCGATCGAGTGGTACGACTACTTCATCTACGGCATGGCAGCGGGGATCGTGTTCGGCCCGCTGTTCTTCCCCGACTTCTCGGCCACCGCGGGAACGCTGGCCGCCTTCGCCACCTTCTCGGTCGGCTTCCTCGCCCGACCCCTGGGCGGCGTGATCATGGGCCACTTCGGCGACAAGGTCGGCCGCAAGTCGATGCTGGTGACCTCGCTGCTGCTGATGGGCGTGGCCACCGCCGGGGTCGGACTGCTGCCGACCTACGAGACGATCGGCGTGTGGGCGCCGATCCTGCTGGTCGCGCTGCGGTTCCTGCAGGGCATCGGCGTCGGCGGCGAGTGGGGCGGCGCGGTGCTCATGGCCGTCGAGCACGCGCCTCCGGAGAAGCGCAGCTTCTACGGCAGCTTCCCGCAGATGGGCGTGCCCGGCGGACTGCTGCTGGCCAACGTCGTGTTCCTCAGCACCACCGCGATCTTCCCGGGCGAGGCGTTCGTCGAATGGGGTTGGCGGATCCCGTTCCTGCTCAGCGCGCTGCTGGTGGTCGTCGGGCTGGTCATCCGGTTCAGCATCGCCGAGAGCCCCGAGTTCGCCGAGATCAAGGAGGAGGGGACCGAGGAGCGCATCCCGCTGGTCGCGGTGCTGCGCGAGCACCCGCGCCAGGTGCTGCTGGCCGCGGGCGGGTTCATCGGCAACAACACCATCGGCTACATCTTCATGGCCTACCTGCTGTCCTACGGCACCAAGACGCTGGGCCTGTCCCGCGGCACGATGCTGACCGCCACGCTCATCGGCGCGGTCGCGTGGCTGGCGGTCATCCCGTGGGCATCGCGCCTCGCCGACCGGTGGGGGCGCGAGCGGGTGCTGCTGCTCGGCACGGGCGGGCTGGCGGCGTGGATGCTGGTGCTCTTCCCGCTGGTCGACACCGCCAACCCGACCCTGATCGTCGTCGCGGTGCTGGGCGCGGCGTTCTTCCTCGGCGCCGGCTACGGTCCGCTGGCCTCGCTGTTCTCCGACCTGTTCGCGGCGCGGGTGCGCTACAGCGGCGCGTCGCTGGGCTACCAGATCGGCTCCATCCTGGGCGGCGGCATCGCCCCGACCCTGGCCACCGCGCTGTACGCCACGACCGGGACCTCGACCCCGGTCACGGCCTACCTGGTGGTGGTCGCCCTGATCAGCCTCGGCTGCCTGGCCCTCATCGCACGCGATCGAGCGGCCTAGCCCTTTCATCAGAAGTCCCCGAGCGCGCCGCGCCCGGGGACTTCTGATGAAAGAGGGCACCCTCCGGTTCCCGACGGCTGGGCCGTCAGCGGGACTCCGGGATGGTGACGAAACCGCCGTCGACGAAGGCCAGGCAGTCGCCCCGCCGGTGGCCGAAGTGCTCGACGCGGCCGAGGAAGAGCGTGTGATCGCCGCCGTCGTGCTCGGCCCACGGGGTGCACTCGTACCACGAGGCGGGGCGCGCCAACCTCGGTCGGCCAGCTCGCGGCGGTTCCCCTCGATGCGCTGCTCGCGGATCCACGCCGAGACCGTGGTGCCCTGCTGGTGGAACAGCGCGTGCAGGTGCCGGGTGGAGATGTAGACGGCGGGCGGTGCTGTCCGGGCTGAGCTCGCTGTCGCCGAGGTCGTCGGTGATGTGCTGGCGGATGCGCGGCATCAGCGACAGGTGCTCGCGGTCGCCCTCGGTGGTGCGGGCCAGCGCGGCGGTGCGCAGGAGCGCCGAGATCAGCTCCATGGCGGTCCGCACCACCCGCGCGGCGGTCGGCCCCTCCAGCGAGGCGAAGTCGCTGGAGATCTCGGTCAGCAGCGGGGTGACCAGCCGGGCCAAGCACTCCTCCGGGCCGAGCGAGATCGCCGTGATCGCCCGGACGTGATCGGGGCTGGGATCGATCAGATCGCGAACGACGCGCCCCGCGCGGTGCTCGTCGGTCAAGACCCCGCGCCGCCGCGCGGGTCGAGCCGCCGGGCGTTCCGGCTCGCGAAGTCGACCAGCGCCGCGGCGCGATCGTTCAGCCGCACTCGCGCGACCACATCATCAGCACGTTCGCCGCGGGCTCCGCCGGAGCGATCTCCCGCAGCACCAGCGGCAAGCCCTCGTACGAGCGGTGCACCGCCGGTCGCTGGATGAGCACCGAGCACCCGAACCCCCTGGCCACCAGCGAGCGGTGGCTCGCCGGAGCAGCACAGATCCCACTGCTGGCACCGTCGAGCAGGCGAACGCGAACCGGCTCCTAGCCGCCGAGGAACTCCAGCGCCGCGGTCTTGAACGCCCGGCTGCTCACCGCGTTGAGGTGGTTCCGCCCGCCGAGGGGGACGAACGGCGCGCCGAGCCGCGCGGCGAAACCGCCGACGTCGCCCGCGATCTCGTCGCGATCACCCGCCGCGAACAGCGCGGGCGCCGGCGGGGGACCGTCGAGCAGGTGGCCGCTCATGCCCTCCACGCAGGCGTCCGGTTGGTCGCCGGAGAGGGCTTCGCGCACGCGCAGCATGTTCTCGCGGTCCACCGGTCCGCCGCCGATGCCGCCGAGCACCAACCGGCCGACCCGCTGGGGCGCCAGCCGCGCCAGGGCCCAGCCGACGTGCCCGCCCATCGAGTAGGCCACCACGTCCACCGACTCCACCTCGGCGGCGTCCAGCACGGCCAGCGCGTCGAGCGCGAGGTCGTCGGGCGAGTAGCCCGACGTCGCGCGCGCGCTGCTGCCGTGCCCGCGCAGGTCGACCAGCACGTGCCCGAGCTCGGAGACCGGGCGCGTCCAGCCGGTGCGCACCCACGTCTGCGCGTGGTCGGAGGCGAAGCCGTGCAGGAACAGCACCGGCCGCGGCCCGGGGGAGTGGTCGTACCAGATCGCGGCGCCGTCCCCTGCCGTCGCGAGCACGATCAGTCCTCCGGCGGGATCAGGCGCACGCGGCGCTGCGGTGCGCGGTCCTCGGGAACGGTGCCCACGATGCCGGCCTGCTCCTCGACGGTGAAGGTCACCAGCGGATCGCCGACGTCGAGCTCGCCCCCTGCGGCGACGTGCAGCTTCGACACGCGCCCGGTCTGCGGGGAGGGGATCTCGACCGACGACTTGGTGGTCTCCAGCTCGACGAGGGGATCGTTGCGCTCGACCCAGTCGCCCTCGGCGACCAGCCACTCCAGCACGTGCGCGCTGATCAGGCCTTCGCCGAGATCGGGGAGGGGAAAGGTCGCTTCAGCCACGGCGGTGCTCCAGGGTGGTCTGCACGGCGGTCAGGACGCGGTCGGGGCTGGGCAGGTACTCGTCCTCCAGCGCCCCCGACGGGTAGGGAACGTCGAACCCGGCGACCCGCTGCACGGGAGCGCGCAGCTGGTCGAAGCAGCGCTCGGTGATCAGCGCGGACACCTCCGCGCCGAGTCCGGCGGTCAGCGGGGCCTCGTGCACCACGACGGCGCGCCGGGTGCGGCCGACCGATTCGGCCAGGCCCTCGGTGTCGATGGGTTTGAGCCAGCGCAGGTCGAGCACCTCCAGCTCGACGCCGTCCTCGGCGGCCAGCTCGGCGACCTGCTCGCACCGCGAGACCATCGCTCCCCAGGACACGAGCGTGGCGTGCTTGCCGGGCCGCACCACGCGGCTGCGCCCGACCGGCAGCGGCTCCACCTGCTCGTCGGGATCGAACACCTCCCGCTGCCAGTACCGCGACTTCGGTTCCAGGAAGATCACCGGATCCGGGTCGGTGATGGACTGGCGCAGCAGGTGGTAGCCCTCCGCCGGGCCGGACGGGGAGACCACCTTGAGCCCGGGTACGTGGGCGAACAGCGCCTCCAGGCTCTCGCCGTGGTGCTCCGGCGCGCGGATGCCGCCGTAGCTCGGCAACCGCAACGTGATCGGCATGGCCAGCACTCCCCGGCTGCGGTAGTGCATCCGGGCGACCTGGTTGACGATCTGGTCGATCGCCGGGTAGCTGAACCCGTCGAACTGGATCTCCGGGACCGGTCGCCACCCGGCCATCGCGAGTCCGACCGACATGCCCATGATCGCCGACTCGGCCAGCGGGGTGTCGAAGACCCGGTGCTGGCCGAACTTGTCCTGCAGTCCATCGGTCACCCGGAACACCCCGCCGAGCGAACCGACGTCCTCGCCGAAGACCAGCACGCGGTCGTCGTCCTCGCAGGCGTGGCGCAGCGCGGTGTTCAGGGCCTGCTGCAGCGAGAGCTCAGGCATGCTGCGACTCCTTCCACGCGCGCTGCTGGTCCAGCAGGGGCGCCGTCGGCTCGCGGTAGACGAAGCTGAACAGCTCGTCGCCCGGCGGGGGCGGCAGCGCGCGCAGGCGTTCGCCGGTCTCGCGGACCACGGCTTCCGCGTGCTCCTCGGCCGACGAGAGCGCCTCTGCGGGAAGGGAGCTCGCGGTTCGTGCGATCGGATCGCGCTCGGCCCAGGCGCGCTCGTCCTCGGTGCTGCGATACCGGCGGGGATCGTCCGAAGTGGAGTGCGGTCCCATCCGATAGGTGATCGCCTCGATCACGGTGGGCCCGCCGCCGGCGCGGGCCCGCTGGAGGGCGTCCCGGGTCGCTTCGCGCACGGCGGTGACGTCGTTGCCGTCCACCTGCTGCCCCTCGATGCCGTACCCGGCGGCGCGGGCGGCCACCGACCCGCCCGCGACCTGCTGGTCGGTGGGAACCGAGATGGCCCACCCGTTGCTCTGGCAGAAGAAGACCACCGGGAGCCGGTAGACCCCGGCGAAGTTCATCGCCTCGTGCACGTCGCCCTGGGAGCTCGCGCCATCGCCGAAGTAGGTGATGGCGGCCCCTCCGGTGCCGTCCAGCTGCGCGCCCATGGCCCAGCCGACCGCGTGGGTCACCGGCCCGCCCACCACGGCGTTGAACGGGGCCAGGTGCGTCGCGCTCGGGTCGTAGAGCCCGCCGTGCCAGATGTTGAGGTGCGTGGCCAGGTAGGCGACGGGATCCACGCCCATCGCCACCGCCGCCCCCAGCTCGCGGTAGGTCGGGAAGGCGAAGTCGCGCTCCAGGTCCAGCGCCGCCGCGCTGCCCACCTGCGCGGCTTCCTGGCCCAGCGCCGGCGCGTAGGCGGGCAGCACGCCCTGCCGCTGCAGCGCGACGCACTCCTCGTCGAGTCGACGTGCCACCACCATCAGGCGAAGCAGGTCGCGGAGATCGTCGTCCATGCGACGGAGAGTGCGCTCGCCCGTCAGGCCGCGCAACAGGCCCCGCGCGGACTGCCCACCCTGCCCGCTCTGCCGCCTCCCGCGGGCCCCGGGCTGTACAAGTTGTCCACCTCGGGCGCCGTCGTGCTCCGTTCGGGGGTGTGGTTGCCCTTTTTCATCAAGAGTCCCGGGCCCAGCCCTCGGAGACCTCTGGTGAAGAGGGCCGCGTCTGAGATCCAAGACAGGTACCGCGTTCTCGGGATTCCGCAGCGGTGCACCGGGTGCGAGGCTTCCCCGTCATCGGAGGTGGTGCACATGGTCGGTGAGCAGCGCAACGGGCAGGTCGTGCCGAGGACGGCGGGCGTGCCGATGTGGAAGTTCTTCGTGTT
This sequence comes from Saccharopolyspora griseoalba, assembly GCF_042665275.1. Taxonomy (NCBI): domain Bacteria; kingdom Bacillati; phylum Actinomycetota; class Actinomycetes; order Pseudonocardiales; family Pseudonocardiaceae; genus Saccharopolyspora; species Saccharopolyspora griseoalba. The sequence continues at coordinate 37,699 of NZ_JBHTCJ010000020.1, forward strand.
CAGCCTGATCGGGGTGCTCGTCTTCTTCGTGCCGTTCGAAGTCGGCGGGGAGCGCTCGATCCTGCTCGACCACCTGGTGACCGCGCTGGAGAGCTGGGTCCCGGCGGCGCTGCCGTACTACGCGCTGCTGGTGATCCTCGCCGGCGCGGTGCACCCGTTCCTCTCCGGAACGTGGCGGAAGTCCGCGGTCGCGGCGGTGTTCTCCGCGTTCAAGGTGATCGGTCTCGTCGTGGGCGCGATGCTCGTGTTCCGCACCGGGCCGGCCTGGCTGCTGGCCGAGGACATGGGGCCGTACCTGTTCGACAAGCTGGTCGTGCCCGTCGGGCTGCTGGTGCCGATCGGCGCGATCTTCCTCGCCCTGCTGGTGGGGTACGGGCTCCTGGAGTTCGTCGGGGTGCTGCTCCAGCCCGTGATGCGGCCGCTGTGGAAGACACCGGGGCGCTCCGCGATCGACGCCGTCGCCTCCTTCGTGGGCAGCTACTCGCTGGGGCTGCTGATCACCAACCGCGTGTACAAGGAGGGCAAGTACTCCGGCCGGGAGGCCGCGATCATCGCCACGGGCTTCTCCACGGTATCGGCGACCTTCATGGTGGTCGTCGCCAGCACGCTGGACCTGATGGGCCGCTGGAACACCTACTTCTGGACCACGATCGCGGTGACCTTCCTGGTGACGGCGGTGACCGTGCGCATCTGGCCGCTCTCGCGGATGGGCGACGACCACTACCCGGGAGCCACGCCGCAGCCGGAGCCGGACGATCGAGGACGGCGGTTCGCCAGGGCGTGGGCCGAGGCCCGCGAGACCGTCGCGACGGCACCGCCGCTGGCCCACAACCTGCTGCGCAGCCTCAAGGACGGCGTGCTGATGACGATGGCGATCCTGCCGTCGATCCTGTCGGTCGGCCTGCTCGGCATGGTGCTGGCGACCTACACGCCCGTGTTCGACTGGCTCGGCTACGTCTTCTACCCGGTCGCCTGGGTCGTGCAGAGCCCCGAACCGCTGCTGGTCGGCAAGGCGGCGGCGGTGGGCATCGCGGAGATGTTCCTGCCCGCGCTGCTGGTCGCGGAGGCCTCCGCCGCGGTGAAGTTCATCGTCGCCGTGGTGTCGGTCTCGCAGATCATCTTCTTCTCGGCCCTGGTCCCGTGCGTGGTCGCCACCGAGATCCCGATCTCGGTGCCCCGGATGGTCGTCATCTGGTTCGAGCGCGTCGTGCTGACGCTGGTCTTCGTCACCCCGATCGCGCTGCTCCTGTTCTAGCGCCGCGTCGTGCCCGGCGCCCGAGAACTGCCCCGCGCGGGGGCTTCTCGGGCGCCGGGCACGACGCGACCTACCGCCCGATGTTGATCTTTGACAGGATGGTGCGGTGGCGCGAGGAGGAGTTCGATGAGCGGCGAGGTCGACCTGCAGACCGACCGGGCGCACGGCGCGCGGATCTACGACTTCGTCCTCGGCGGCAAGGACAACTACGCCGCGGACCGCGCGGCGGCCGAGGATTCGCTGCGGGTGTGGCCGGCGCTGCCGGTGCACATGCGGGTCAACCGGCAGTTCATGCACCGCGCGAGCCGGTTCCTGGCCACCGAGTGCGGGATCGACCAGTTCCTGGACGTCGGCACCGGGATCCCGACCTCGCCGAACCTGCACGAGGTCGTCCAGCAGGTGCGTCCGGACGCCCGCGTGGTCTACACCGACAACGATCCCGTCGTGCTCGCGCACGCCCGCGCGCTGATGCCGAGCACCGCGCGGGGGAGGACGGCGTTCGCGGACGCCGATCTGCGCGATCCGGACTCGATCCTGTCGGCCCCGGAGTTCCGGGAGCTGCTGGACCTCGACGAGCCCGTCGGGTTGATGCTCATCGCGGTCGTGCACTTCATCGAGGACGACGACGAGGCGCTCGACGTGGTGCGGCGCATCATCGACGTGCTTCCCTCGGGCAGCTTCGTGGCGGCGACGATCGCCACCGACGACTTCGCCCCCGAACTGCTGGCCGGGGTCCGCGAGGCCTACCGGGAGCACGGGGAGGTGCTGCGGTTCCGCTCGCACGCGCAGGCCTCGCGCTTCTTCGACGGGCTGGAGCTGCTGGATCCCGGGGTGGTCCAGATGCACAAGTGGCGCCCGGACGAGCCGCGGACCCTCCAGATCCCGGAAGCCGACATCGCGATGTACGCCGGGATCGCCCGCAAGCCCTGAAGCCTCAGCGCTCCCAGCGGGTGCGGAGGTTCGCGACGTGGTCGGCGAAGTCGCCCGCCATGTCGACGCCGCCGGGATCCACCAGCCACTGGAGCTGCAGGCCGTCCATGAGCGCGATCGTCTCGCGGACGATCCGGTCCACCGGGGTCTCCGGGTCCGCGGTCCCGGCGGCGACCGCCTCGTCGAGCCCACCTCGGATCAGGGCCGCGGCCCGCCGGTGGTGCCGCAACAGCCACTCGTGGGCCGGGTGCTCGGGGTCGATCGCTTCCCCGGCCAGCGCGGTGAACAGCCGGACGATGCCCGGCTGGGTCGTGTTGTGCTCGACCAGCCGCCGCAGGTACTCGAAGCGCTCCCAGCCGCGCCCCGGTCGCTCGCCGATCGCCATCTCGTCCAGCCGGTCCCGGCGATCCAGCACCTCGGCGAGCAGGCGCTCCTTGTCCGGGAAGTGGTGCAGCAGCCCGGTCTGGCTCAGTCCGGCCGCTTCCGCGACGGCCATCATCGTGGCGCCGCGGTAGCCGGACTCGGCGAACAGGCCGGCGGCAGCGGCGAGGATGCGCTCCTTGGTCTGCGCACCCCCGCCACCGCGCGGGCGACCGCGCCCCCGTCGTGGACGGGGGCGCGGATCGGAGCCGGTCGTCATGGCATCGACTCTACGAGGACGGCCGGTCCGGAACGACAAGCCGGTGCCGCACGTCGCCGAGACCGCGCGCGACCAGCAGCTCCCCTCCGGACAGCGGTGCCCAGCCCGCGCCGCTCCAGCGCCGCCAGGACCGCGGGTCGGTGGGCACCACGACCGAGGCGGACTCGCCCGCGGCCACCGCCACCGGTGCCCAGCCCACCAGCCGCACCGGCTGGTCGGGCTCGGTCGGCTGCAGGTAGACCTGCACGATCTCGCGGGAGTCGCGCGGGGCGGTGTTGCGCACCCGAACCTCCACCGAGGGCGACGGCGCGCCCTCGACGAGCCGCGCCGCTTCGTAGGACCAGGAGCCGTAGCCCTCGCCCTGCCCGAACCAGTAGGCCGGCGGGGCGGCCAGCCCGGCGTGATGCCCGCGGTGGCCGATGAAGGTCCCCTCGGCGTACTCCAGGCGCAGGTCGCGGGGCACGACGTCCCACGCGGGCGCGGCAGCGTCGGCCGCGGGCCAGGTGGTGACCAGCCTCCCGGCGGGTTCCCGGACGCCCAGCAGCGCGTCGGCCACCGCGTGCCCGCCCTCCTGGCCGGGCAGGCCCGCGACCACGATCGCGTCGACCTCCTCGGCCCAGGGCATCAGCACCGGCGTCGCGGCGTTGACCACCACCACGGTGCGGCTCGCGGCGGAGGCGACCGCGCGGACCAGCGCGTCCTGCTCGCCCGGCAGCCGCAGTGTGCTCTTGTCCCGCGACTCGGTCTCCTGCTCCTCGGTCAGGCCCACCGCGACGACCGCCACGTCGGCCTCGCGGGCGGCGGTGACCGCGGTCGCGAGGGTGTCCTCGGCGGGCACCGGCACGGGGGAGGCCACCAGGGCCTTGAACCCGAGGCCCGAGGCGATGGCGTTGGACAGCACGCCCACGACGCCGTCCGGGCCGGGAACCGGCTCGGTGGCCACGATCCGCAGCTCGGCCTCGACCAGACCGCCCGCGGGCACGCTGACCTCGACGGTGCGGCGCGGCGGGATCAGCGTCGCCTCACCGGGGTCGTGGCCGTCGGCGGTCAGGGTGAACGCGGCGACCTCCTCGCCGTCGACCCGCAGCCTCCACGCGCCGGTGCCGATCGCACCGACGTTCATCCGGCCACCGGCGGCGGAGCGGCCGGCGAAGACCACCCGCGCGACCGGACGGTCGAAGGAGTCGCCCTCGACGGTCGCGCTGGCGATCTCGCGGTGCCTGTCGCCCAGCACCTCGCCGTCGGCGTCCACCGCGGACATCCGGACGCCGGGCTCGCCGGTCTCGGGGTGTTCGAGCGCGTCCGAAGGAGCCGGGAGCGAGCGCACCTCGACGCCGTCGACGACCTCCACCCGATCGCCGAGCGCCGAGCGCAGGCCCTCGGCGATCGAGACCTGGTGCGGCGGGCGCACCGTCGCCGAACCACCGCCCATGCAGGTGGTCTCCAGAGCGTGCCTGCCGATCAGCGCGACGCGCTGAGCATCGGGCAGCGGCAGCGCGTCGTCGTTGCGCAGCACGACCATCCCGTCGGTGGCCAGGCGTCGCAGCTCGGCGCGGCGCTGCGGCGAGTCCGGTGCGGGCAGCTCGCCGCGCCAGGCGCGGGACCGGCCGAGCGCGCCGACCCGGTCGGCCAATCGCAGCAGCCTGCGCAGGTGGTCGTCGACGACCTTCTCGTCCACCTCGCCGGCCTCGACGGCGGCGACCAGCGAGGCGCCCCACGGGCCGTCCGGACCCGGCATCACCAGGTCGAGCCCGCCGTTGGCGGCCGCCGCGGCGGTCTTGGTGGCGAACCAGTCGGACATCAGCAGCCCGTCCCAGCCCCACTCGCCCTTGACCACCTCGTTGTTGACGTGCTCGTGCTCGGTGGCGGCCACCCCGTTGACGTCGTTGTAGGCGGCCATGATCGACCACGGCCGCGCGTCCTCGACGGCGATCTCGAACGGCAGCAGGTAGAGCTCGCGCAGGGTCGCCTCGGAGACCTCCGAGCTGACGTAGTTGCGCTCGGTCTCCGACTCGTTGGCCACCAGGTGCTTCAGGCAGGCGCCGATGCCCCGCGACTGCAGCCCGCGCACGTAGGCCGCGGCCAGGTGCCCGGTCAGCAGCGGGTCCTCGGCGTACTGCTCGAAGAGCCTGCCGCCCAGCGGGGTTCGGTGCAGGTTGATGGTCGGCCCGAGCACCACGTGGATGCGCTGGCGCTCGGCCTCGTCGGCCAGCATCTCGCCGACCTCGTGGGCGGTGCTGGTGCTCCACGCCGAGGCCAGCAGGGTGGCGTTGGGGAACAGCGCGACCACCTCGCCGCCGGTGAACTCCAGCCCGCGCACCCCGGTCGGGCCGTCGGAGAAGGCCATCGGCGCCAGGTCGATGCGCTGCTCGCCGCGCAGGGCGAACATGCTGGCCCCGGTGAGCAGCTCGACCTTCTCCGGCGGGGAGAGAGCGGTGATCAGTTCGTCGTAGTTCGTCATCAGCGCACCTTCTTGATCGGGAGGATGACCAGGGCACCGGCCAGGCAGACCAGACCGGCCGCCCACAGCAGCAACGAGTAGTTCGGGCCACCGGCGGCCGCGCCGGCGCCCAGCAGCATCGCGCCGAGGAACGGGGCCGCCGACTGCGGCAGCGCGTTGGCGATGTTGAACACGCCGAGGTCCTTGCCCGCGTCGTCGGGATCGGGCAGGACCTCCAGCACCAGCGCCATGTCGACGCTGACGTAGATCCCGTACGCCACGCCCATGATCGCCTCGACCAGGTAGAACGCGGTGAGCGTGTCGGTGTGGGCGAGCATGGCCGTGCCGATGCCGAACAGCAGCGCGGAGGCCGCCACCATCGACTTGCGCTTGCCGGTGCGGTCGGAGATCACGCCGGCGAGCCAGCCGGCGCCCACGAGCGCGATCGTGTACACCAGCGTCGCGGTGGCGACGGCCCCCGCCGCCGCGGTGTCGTCGAGGCCGAGCCGGTCGACGAGGAAGTTGAAGCGGAACGTGGTGAACAGGAACGACGCCAGGATCACGCAGAACCGCGAGGCCCAGGCCAGGCCGAAGTCGGGGTGGCGCAGCGGGTTGACCCAGAAGGTGCGCAGCAGCTCCCGGAAGTCGAGCCTTCCGGGCTTGGCCTCCAGCACCGGGTCGGGCAGCACGGCGGCGTAGATGAGCATGCCGATCACGCCGATCGCGGCGGGGACCGCGAACAGCAGCAGCATGTCGTCGGTGAGCGCCGAGGCGATCTGGGTGGCGCCCAGGATCCCGACGTTCTGCATGATCCCGACCATCGCCGAGACCTTGGCGTGCTGCTTCTCCGGCAGCTGGTCGGAGAGCGTGGCGATGAACGGGCTGAAGCAGGCGTTGGCGGCGAGCTGGGCGGCGACCCAGCCGATCAGCAGGCCGGGGACGCTGCCGGCCTGGGAGACCCACAGCAGGGCCAGGGCCATGGCCACCGCGCCGCCGACGATCCACGGCTTGCGGCGGCCGAAGCGGGAGGTCGTGCGGTCGGAGAGGCGGCCGAACACGACGTTGGCGACGACCGCGGCGATCGCGCCGGGGCCGAGGATGGTGCCGAGCGCCGCGGTTCGCTCGGTGGCCACGTCGGTGAGGGTGGCGACCTTGAGCGCCATGCTCACCATCACCGGACCGAGCAGGGCGACGTAGAGGCCGAACTGGGCGAAGCCGAGGGCGAAGACGAAACCGGCGGACTTGGGCTCGGTGGGCTTCTCGCCGCAGCGCGGGGTGCGTGCCCCCGCCGCGGCGCGGGTGTTGTGGACGGGAACGGGCATCGTTGCTCCGGACGTCTCTGGGGATCTGGGGAACCGCGCGGCGTGGCCGGAAGCACAGCACCCGATCGTCCGAGCAGAAAATAGAGCCAAATAACTATTTATCTACCCGTGACCTCCACGTGTCCGGATCGTGCGGTAAGCGAGCGGAGCGGCTGCTGATCGCAGGAGCGGTCGGCACTCGCGAAGGAGGGGCCCGTCGCGCAGCGCGGCGGGCCCCTCCTTCGACGGAGAGCCGGTGGTCAGCGGACCTCCAGCTCGCTGATGCCGGTGTGCTCCGGACCCTCCGGGCCGGTGAGCTCGACCCGCACGTAGCGGGCGAGGTGCCCGTCACCGGGCTCGGCGGGGACCTCGGTGAAGTGCTCGCCGTCCAGGGAGGTCAGCAGCCGGAACGAGGTGGGCGCGATCTCGCTCCAGCGCGGGGTGACCCGCGAGATCGGCTTCGGCGCGCCGAGGTCGACCGTCGCCGCGCCGCTCGGGCCGTTCAGGTGCCACGGGGTGGCGGTGCTGCCGTCGACCGCGGCTTCGACGTAGCGGCCCGGTTCCTCGCTGGTGGCCTCGGCGGCCCGGCACCGCGCGAGGTCGTCCGTGGGCGCCAGGTCCGGCCTGCGCGTCTTCAGCGCCAGCGGGCTCGCCTCGCTGACCACGTGCTCGGCCTCCGGGCTCCGGACCGCGAACGGCTCGCCCTCGCGCAGGGTCACGGTCGTGCGGTGCTCGCCGATGCGCACGTCGAAGGTGCGGCCCTGCCACTCCAGGCCGGTGAGCTCGACGCCGCCGGCCAGCTGCGGGGGCAGCATCGGGTCGAGCACCACCTCGTCGCGGCGCCACCGCATCCCGGTCAGGCCGTGGGTGAACACCTGCGTGTAGCCGCCGGCGCCGGTGAGGAAGTTGAACGTCGGCGCCCCGGCGTCCTGCCCGGCGCGCTCCCCGCGCGCTTCGGAGAACTGGGCGAACGGCTCCTTCGCGAACGGCTTGATCGAACGCTCCAGGTAGGTGTTGGTCGTGCAGCCCGGCTCGCCGATCTCGGCCGCGTCGATGGCGTGCGCCGAGTCGGTCATCGCCGGGCCGTCCGGGTCGGTGCGCGGCGCGTAGTGGTCCAGGGTGTTCTTGGCGGCTTCCTCGGACATCGGCCACTCCAGCGGGTACTGCAGCAGCACCGCGTCGGCCTGCTTGATCTGCTGGCCGGCGTAGCCGTCGTACTGCTGGAACACCTTCGACCGCTCGTCGAACGGCACGCGCAGCCGATCGGCGATGGTCTTCCACTCGGCGGGTGCGGGTTCGCCGAGGACCCGGGCCGCCTCGGCGGCGTTGCGCAGCGCGATGGACGCACCGGCGTTGGTGAACGCGCCGTCGTCGACGCCGTTGCTGTACTCGTCCGGTCCCGCGACGTCGTTGATCGAGTAGCTGCCGTCGGGGTTGGGCGTCGCGCGCCCGGCCCAGTACTCGGCGATGCCGCGCAGCACCGGCCAGCCGTGCTCGCGCAGCCAGCCCCGATCGCCGGTGGCCTGGAAGTACTGCCAGGTCGCCAGCGCGATGTCGCCCTGCAGGTGGTTCTGCGTCAGGCAGTGCGGCGGGTCCCAGCTGTGGCAGTCCTTCTCCAGGTCGCCGCTGTCCGCGCTGGTCCAGGGGTAGAAGGCGCCCAGCTGGCCGGTGGAGCGAGCGTTCTCGCGCGCGGCGGGCAGCATCTTCTCCCGGTAGGCCACGACCGATCGCGCGATGTCCGGGTGCTGCAGCAGCAGGCTCGGGTACATCCACAGCTCGGTGTCCCAGAAGATCAGGCCCGCGTAGTTGTCGCTGCTCAAACCCGCGGGTGCGACGCTGAAGTCCTGCCCCTCGCGGATGCTCGACAGGATCGCGTACTTGCTGGAGCGCAGCGTCTTCTGCAGGTCCGGGCGGCCCGGGACGCGGATGTCGCTCTCCCACAGCCGCTTCCAGCGCGCCGCGTGCGAGTCGTGCAGCCGGTCCCAGCCGCGCCGCGCCGCGTCCCACGCGGCCCGCACCGCGGCCGCCGCGTGGTCGGGCGTGGTCACCGAGGTGTCCACGCCGACGAACTTGCCGAACTCGTAGGTCCGGCCCCGCTGAGCGGTGAACCGGAACCGCTGCTCGGCGTCGAGCCCCTCGGCGCGCTGCTCGGGAGCCGCGCGGACCTCCTCGGGCGCGGTCATGGTCTGCGCGACGGTTCCCCGCGCGCCGACGCCGTCGGTCTCGAACCCGACCCGCACGGCGTCGCCGTCGACCTGGCCGCCGGTGGCGCGCATCCGGCGCGCTCCCGCGCCTTCGATGGCGCCGGTGACCTCGGCCTGCCCGGACCAGCGGGGCGCGACCTGCACGCGCACCGCGCCGACGTGCGGGTTCGCCCGGTCGGCCAGGACCTCGTAGACCAGATCGGTGGCCTTGCCCTCGGGCGTGGTCCAGGTCAGCGAGGTGCGCAGCACCCCGCACTGGACGTTCAGCGACTGCCGGAAGTTCGAGATCTGCTCCGGTGGCGTGCTCGGCGAGAAGGTGTGCTCGCCCACCCGGACGGTCATCGAGGACCAGGTCGGGATCGCCGCGATCGCGTGCCGCGGGACGTCGCTCTGCGCGCTCGGGCCTTCCCCGTAGAGGCCCGCCACGAAAGCGCCGTCGTAGCGCGGCGTTTCCAGGGGGAAGCCGGTCTCCTCGCCGGTGGCGGCGTAGCCCGCCCCCGTCGGGGGCACGCGCTGGGAGAGGTAGCCGTTGCCCACGAACGCGTGCGCGGTGTAGGCGGGGTCGAGCCGATCGGTGGAGAACTCCCAGCCCTGCTCGCTGGCGCACCGCGGGTGCACCGGGTCGCCGGCCGCCCCCGGCTGCTCGGCCCCCGCGGCGGGGGAGAGCGCGGCCGACAGGGCGACCAGCGCAGCGGCCAGGACGCCGCTAGAACGATACAGTGACACCAGCTCATCTCCTGTTCGATTCAGATGATGATCGGGAATCCTGCTTCCGGCGCCTCGCGCCGTCAAGGCGAGAGCGCGATCCCGGCCGGGCGGAGATGATCCACATCACCGGCGGGGCGGGGCCGCCGCCGGAGCGGCCCGCGCTCGACCCGAGCCCCCAAGCGGATGATCTACGTCCGGAAATTGCCCGCCCGCCAGCGGAATTCGATTCCGGAAGACGAAAATGTGGGCGCTGCGCACAAAGTTGGCCCCGAGCGCTGCTCCGTCCGGTGATCAAGTTGTGGACAGGCCGCGATTCGCGTGCAAAGGTCACCCACATGTTCGAACCGACCGGGCGGTTTGTCGCGTTCGCGCCGACGCGGCCGGTGGAGGGGCGTTCGGCCGAGGATTCCGGTGCGGCCCGCCGCGAGGCGCAGCGCGGCGGGCGGGACGCCGCGCTGGAGCGCCTCCTGCGAGCCGAAGGCGCTCCGGCCGCCCGGCGGGCGGCCGGAGCGCTGCACCTGCCCGAGCGCGGGCGGTACGTGTGCCTGGCCGCTCCGGTCGCGCCCGGCGAAGCGAATCCGCTGCGCGGCGCCGGGGAAGCGCTGGAGCGCCGGGGCATGACCGCGCGGTGGGCGCGGCAGCAGCGCGTCGTCGCAGGCCTGGTGCTGCTCGGCGAGGCCGTCCGCGAATCGCTGGTCGCCGAGGTCGACCCGCTGGTCAACTGCCGCGCTGCGGTGTCACCGGTGGTCGACGACCTAGGCGAGGTGCCCGCGGCGCACCGGCTCGCGCTGGCCGCCGCGCGCAGCCTGCACCGGCCGCGTCTGGTCACCGCGGACGACCGGTTGCCGGAAGCGCTGCTGCTGGCGAATCCGGACCTCACCGAGCGGTTCCCGGAGATGACCCTCGGCGCGCTGCTGGAACTCCCGCAGCGCGAACGGGAACCGCTGCTCGGCACACTCGAAGCGCTGCTGCGCTGCAACGGTTCCGCCACGCACGCGGCCAAGCGCCTCTACTGCCACCGCAACACGGTGCTCTACCGGCTGCAGCGCATCGAATCGCTCACCGGCCGCGCGCTGTCGCGCTCGCGCGACCGGCTCCTGCTGAGCCTCGGGCTGATGACCCTGCGGTTGAGCGATGCCGAGCAGGAAGCGCAGCCCTGAACCCGGCCCCGGCACTTCGACGGCGCCCGACGCCGTCGTGGCGGGTGTTCACCCGCGAGTCCAAGGAAACGGATCAACGGAGGGTTCGGATGCGAAGACCAACGACGGCTCTCGTGCTCGCCTGCGCCTTAGCCGGCGCGACCGGCCTGACCGCCCACGCGGCACCGCCACCCGCTGAACGCGAGTACATCGTGGTGCTCGAGGAGGGGACGAACGCCAAGGGCAAGGCCGACGAGCACTCCCGCGCCCACGGAGCGCAGGTCAAGCACGTCTACCAGGCCGCGATGAAGGGCTACTCGGGCCGGATGAGCGAGCAGGAGCGCGAACGGGTCGCGGCTGACCCGGACGTCGCCTGGGTGGAACCGGTTCGGCAGGTCCGCGCCACCGCGCAATCGCTGCCGACCGGCATCGACCGGGTCAACGCCGACGCCAGCCCCACGGCGGCGATCGACGGCGCCGATCAGCGCACCGACGCCGACGTCGCGGTGATCGACACCGGGGTGGACAGCTCGCACCCCGACCTCGACGTGGTCGGCGGCAAGAACTGCACGCTGCCGATGCTGCCGCCCGAGGACGGCAACGGCCACGGCACGCACGTCGCGGGCACGATCGGGGCGGTCGACAACGGCGACGGCGTGGTGGGCGTCGCGCCCGGCGCGCGGATCTGGGCGGTCAAGGTGCTCAACGACGCGGGCGTGGGCACCACGGCCGACGTGGTCTGCGGCATCGACTACGTCGCGGCCAACGCCGGGACGATCGACGTGGCCAACATGAGCCTCGGCGGAGCGGGCAGCGACGACGGGCAGTGCGGCCGCGCCAGCGGCGACTCCGAGCACAGCGCCATCTGCCGCGCGGTCTCGGCCGGCGTCACCTTCGCGGTGGCCGCGGGCAACGACTCCGCCGACGCCGCGAACAGCACCCCGGCGGCCTACGACGAGGTGATCACGGTGAGCGCGCTGGCCGACTTCAACGGCCGGCCCGGCGGTGGTGCGCCCGCGACCTGCCGCCAGGACGAGGACGACACCTTCGCCGACTTCTCCAACTTCGGCGCCGACGTCGACCTGATCGCCCCCGGCGTGTGCATCACCTCCACCTGGCCCAACGGCGGCTACAACACGATTTCGGGCACCTCGATGGCGACGCCGCACGTCGCCGGCGGGGCCGCCCTGCACAAGGCGACCAACCCGGGCGCCTCGCCGGAGCAGGTCAAGAACGCGCTGCAGCGGGCGGGCACGAAGGACTGGACCTGGCCTTCGCAGGACCCGGACGGAACCCAGGAGAGCCTCCTGGACGTCACCGGCTTCTGATGCCCATCAGGCGGGGCCGCGGTCGGCGCAGCCGCCGCGGCCCCGTCGCGCACCCGGAGCGCTGCGGTGCGCGGGTGAAGGTTCAACTGCGCGACACCACCGGGTTCACCGGAGCTCAGCTCGACGACGCGGTTGGTCCGCAGGATCACCAGTCGTTCCGGACAAACCGAGCGAGGAGATCGACACATGCTGCACCGGGTAGCGGCGCTGACCGCGACCGCGCTGCTCGCCACCATGACCGCCACCGCGACGGCCACCGCCGCCCCGGTGGAATCCCCCGAGCAGGCGGCCGCCATCGCGCACCGCGGCGCGTCCGCCTACGCCCCCGAGAACACGCTGGAGGCGGTTCGGCTGGGCGTCGAGATGCGCGCGGACCTCGTCGAGATCGACGTCCAGCAGACCGCGGACGAGAAGCTGGTCGTGGTGCACGACACGACTCTCGGTCGCACCACCGACGTCGAGCAGAAGTTCCCGGAGCGGGCGCCGTGGCGGGTTTCGGACTTCACGCTCGAGGAGATCCGCACGCTCGACGCCGGTTCCTGGAAGGACCCGAGCTACGCGGGGGCGACCGTGCCGACCCTGGACGAGGTGCTCGACGTGCTCGAACCGACCGACGCCGGGCTGCTGCTGGAGGCCAAGTCGCCCTCGCTCTACCCGGGGATCGCCGAGCGCATCGCCGATGAGCTGAGCAGCAGGCCGCGCTGGGTGCGGCCCGACCCGAGCGCGCGGAACCTCGTGGTCCAGAGCTTCGACTGGGAGTTCATCCGGCACTTCGACGGCCTGCTGCCGCAGGTCCAGGTCGGCGTCCTCGGTGCGCCCTCGACCGACCAGCTCGCCGAGGTGGCCCGCTACTCCGACCAGGTCAACCCGCACCACTCGGAGGCGACGCCGGAGTACGTCGCGGCCGTGCACGAGCACGGGATGCGGATCAACCCCTACACCGTCAACGACCGGGAGCGCATGCGCGCCCTGCTCGGCAACGGCGTCGACGGCATCATCAGCGACCGCCCGGACGTGCTGCGCGAGGAGATCCGCGCAGCGCGCACCGCGCAACGCGCGGGAGCCTGAGCGCCGAGCGCGGTCGGCGAGGCGCGGGGCCTCGCCGACCGCCGCCGGACTACTCGGTGCTGCGCAGGACGAACAGTCCGCGGTCCATCGTGCTGACCCCGATCACGTCGCGCTTGAAGTACGGGTAGTTGCTCCACGTGCCGCCTTCGAACGTGGGGTTGTCGTTCTCCGGGTAGACGTCGAAGAAGCCCGTCTCGCGCAGCCTTCCGTCGGCGACGTTCGCCGTGCTGTACACCCGCAGCCCGCTGGTGTAGTTGGAGGCGTAGGCGAGGTTGCGCTCGGTGTAGATGTTGTGGTCGATCGAGGTGGTCGCGTTGTCGAACGTGCCGCTGTGCCTGGGGGCGTCGAGGTCGGTCACGTCGAAGACCCTGGTGCGGGTCGGGATTCCGCGGTCGACCTCGTCCAGTTCGTCGCCGTGCAGGAAGTGCTCCTGGTCGGGCGTGAGCCAGCCCTGGTGGCTGTAGCCGTCCTCCGGGTAGGGGGTCCGGCTCAGGGTCCGGGGCCGCAGCTTGTCGGTGACGTCCACGATGGACACCCGGTTCTCCCGCCCCTGCACCGTTTCCCGGGCGTTGGAGTTGAAGCAGATCTCCCGTCCCGCGTGCTCGGAGTCCGGCCCGCGGTAGGTCACGCACTGCGCGTCGTGGATGTAGCCGTGCTCGGCGAAGCACCCCGCCGGTCGCGGGCTGGTCGGCTCCGAGACGTCCACCATGTGCAGGCCGCCCGCGCACGTGTCGGTGCCGACGACGTAGGCGAACCCGGAAGACTCGTTGATGTTGATGTTGTGCGCGTTGCCGAAGCCGGGGTAGTGCGCGTCCTCGGTGAACGTCCCGCTCTCGGTGCGCAGCCGGGTGAGGTCGAAGACCTGCATGCCGTGCGGGCGCTGCTCGGCGACGACGAAGGCGTGGTCGTCGTGCACCTTGATGTCGCGCCAGTGCTGCCGGGTCGGGTCTTGCACGTGGGTCGGCAGCATCCCGACGACCCGGGCGTTCGCGGGCTCGCTGATGTCGACGAAGACCGTGCCCTCGACCCCGCCGACGATCGCGTAGTCCCGGCCGGTCGCGGGATCGGTCCAGCCCCACATGTCGTTGGCGAAGCTCAGTCCCAGGTCCTCCAGCCAGAGGTGGTCGAGCATCTCGACGCCGTCGCAGGCGTAGGTGTTCGCGGCGACGCCGTTGACGCACTTGGCGCGCCCGTCGGGCGCGGCCGCTCGTTCCGCCTCCCGCTCGGCCTCGGTCGGTGGTCGGACCTGGTCGTACTGCTCCTCGTGGGCCGCGGCCGGAACGGTGCCGAGCACCACCGCCGTCGCGCTGATCACTGCTGCCGCCAAGAACCGTTTCATGCCTCTCCTTAGGGCGACGCGCGGTGTGCCCGCGGCGTCGCGGCAGGTGTGGTGGATGGGCGCAAGCGGAAGGCGTTTTGCCAGTTTTGGCAGATTTGTTCGATATGCACTCAAGCTCGCACGGCCGGCGCAGCGATTCGATCGATCATTCGGACGCGCGCGTGCGCCCGTTCGGCCTCGTGCGCCGACGCGCGTCGGCCCGCGCGTTGCGATTCGCCCCGTTCGGCGTCGCTCGTTCGGGCGCGCGCCGGGTTTGTGCCCGCCCGGTCGACGGGAACCCCGGAAACGACGGCAGTCGAGCTGACGAATGGAGTGCGCAGGTGGCTGTGGATCGGTCTGAGTGCTACGTGGTGCCGGATCAGCGCAACGGCGGGTGGAAGGTGAACGGGCCGGCCGCGGCGGCCGAGTGCCACACGCGGACGCAGTCCGACGCGATCGAAGAGGCGTGCACGCAGCTGCGCCGCGGCGGCGGGGGAGCGGTGCTGATCCACGGCCGGCGCGGCCGGGTCCAGGACCGCAGGACCGTGCAGCGGGAGTCCTGACCGCCGCCTCCGGCGCACAACCCAAGACCTTCGAGGGCCTCCTCTCCGCGCGAGCGGGGAGGAGGCCCTTTTCGTCCGGGCGACGACCGCCTGCGCTCGCCCGGTGGCTTCCCCGTCTTGCCGAACGCTAGCACTGTATTGCGACAATCGCAACGATCCCGCCTCGTCGCAACGCTCCAGTGGTGGCCAGCGGGCCGCTTCGGCGCTCGTTATATGGTTGTGAACTGCGATGAAGGTGACCGCCACTTGACTCAGGCGGAAAAACGGCGCAATGTAAGGCGCCGTTGAGCGACTGATTGATCAGTTGAATCGCAACGCAGGTGCGGGCGGCTGGACTTCCGGCGCGGCCGTCACCGGAGTTGGCAAGACCGACCGACCGCGGTCGGCGACGAAAGTGTGGAGGTGCTTCCGTCATCCTTGCGGCAGACGGAAAAGTCCGAATCGACAGACGGATCTTCTGGTTCTCGGTACTGCTGGTGGCCGCCATCTGCGTGCCCGTGCTGATCGCCCCGGAGCGCGGTCAGCAGGTTCTCGACAGCGTGCTCGGCTTCCTGACCGGCGAGTTCGGGTGGCTCTATCTC
The DNA here is from genome assembly GCF_042665275.1 of Saccharopolyspora griseoalba. NCBI lineage: Bacteria > Bacillati > Actinomycetota > Actinomycetes > Pseudonocardiales > Pseudonocardiaceae > Saccharopolyspora > Saccharopolyspora griseoalba. Next base: position 53,174 of record NZ_JBHTCJ010000020.1, read on the forward strand.
TGGTTCGCCGCGGCGGTCGCCGGATTCCTCGCGTGGTTGGCGTTCAGCCGCTACGGCCGGGTGAAGTTCGGCGGGCGCGACGACAGGCCAGAGTTCTCCACGACGAGCTGGCTGAGCATGATCTTCACCTCCGGCATCGGTGGTGGGATCATCTACTGGGGCGCCATCGAGTGGTCGTACTACTACGTCGAGCCACCGATGGGCATCGAGCCCCGCAGCACCGAGGCGGCCGACTGGGCGGCGACCTACCCGCTGTTCCACTGGGGATTCACGGCGTGGGGCCTGTTCTGCTTGCCCGCGCTTGCGCTGGCCTACGTCTACCACGTGCGCAAGCAGCCGACCCTGCGGCTCAGCGACGCCTGCCGCGGGGTCATCGGGGACCGCGCGGACGGCTGGCTCGGCAGGCTCATCGACGTGCTGTTCATCTTCGGCCTGATCGGTGCCGCGGGCACCTCGCTGGGCCTGGAGGTGCCGCTGGTCTCCGAGGGCATCGCCACGATGACCCCGCTGGAGAAGGGCACGCCGCTGGACATCGGCATCGTCGTGATCTGGACGACGCTGTTCGGCGCCAGCGTGTTCCTCGGCCTGCAGAAGGGGCTCAAGCGCCTGGCGAGCTTCAACGTCTGGCTGGCGCTCGGGCTCGGCCTGTTCATCCTGGTGCTGGGGCCGACCGTGTTCATGATCGACACGTTCACCCAGAGCACCGGGATCCTGCTGCAGAACTTCGTGGAGATGAGCTTCTACACCGACCCGGTCGGCGGCTCGGGCTTCGAGGAGACCTGGACGATCTTCTACTGGGGCTGGTGGATCGCCTACGCGCCGTTCGTCGGCCTGTTCACCGCGAAGATCTCCAAGGGGCGCACGATCCGCGGGCTGATCGGGGCGATGTGCCTGGCCGGTAGCGCGGGCTGCTGGCTGGCCTTCATGCTGCTGGGCAACACGTCGCTGTTCTTCGAGATCAAGGACGTCGCGCCGATCGCCGACATCGTGCAGCGCGACGGTGACGCGGCGGGCATCATCGCCACGCTGGCCCACCTCCCGCTCGGTGCGTTCGCGGTGGTGGGCTTCCTGCTGCTGATGGTGGTCTTCCTGGCTACCACGCTGGACTCCTCGGCGTACACGATGGCGGCGGTGGCCTCCGCCGACCTGCCGCGGGACGCGAACCCGGCGCGCTGGCACCGGGTGTTCTGGGCGGTCGTGCTGGCGGCGGTGTCGGTGGTGCTGATGTACACCGGCGGCCTGGAAGCCCTGCAGACCCTGTCCATCATCACGGCGTTCCCGCTGATCTTCGTGCTGGTGATCGTGGCGATCTCGCTGGCCAGGTGGCTGCGGGCCGATGTTCCCGGCGCAGCGGTGAAGCCGCCGGTGGTGGCCGGGCCCGCGGCCGGGGACGAACCGGAGCAGGAGCCGCTCGTCCCGACGAGCTGACGGAGCAGCGCCGGGGTTTCACGAGATGGCGTGAGCACTGCGTTCCAGGTGCGGGACTTCGAGCCCGCACCTGGAACGCTCACCGCTGCCGCCAGGACGGCAGGCGCGGGATCCACCGGGGACGTTGCGGCGGTGCTCCGGCACCGGTGCGGCCCGCGCAGGCGGATCCGCACCGGTGCCGCTCACCGCGCGGCGAGCGCTTCGGGGAGGGCGGCCAAACCGGGCAGGATCCGGGTGGGGCGGTGGAGCTCCAGCTCCGCCCTGGTCTGCGCTCCGGTGAGCACCCCGATCACCTCTCCCGCACCGGCGGCGTGGCCGGCGAGGAGGTCGAGCTCGGTGTCCCCGGCGGCCAGCACCTGCCCCGGATCGTCGACACCGGTGAGCTCCATGGCTCGTCGGATCAGGTCGGGGGCGGGCCGCCCGCTCCCGACCTCGCTGGCGCAGACCACCGCGTCCAGGTGCTCGCCGACGCGCCAACCCACCTCGGTCAGCAGCAGATCGGTGATCCGCCGGTCGAAACCGGTGGTCAGCGCGACCCGGGTGCCCGCATCGCGCAGCGAGGCGAGGGCTTCCGGCACGCCGCGGAACGGTGCCGGTGGCTGCCGGGCGTAGTGCTCGGCGAGCCGCGTCGCGAACCGCTCGTGCAACCCGTCGGCGGCGTCGGGATCTCGGGTGAGCGCGGCCAGCGCCGCCCGCTTGTCCGCCCCCATCCAGCGCCGGAGCTCCGCGTCCGAGGCGGGCGGGCCGTGCTCGGCGACGACCTCGGCGAGCACCCGGTAGACCGCACCGCCCTCGTCGACGGTCGTGCCTGCGATGTCCAGCGCGGCCAGGGCGATCACGGTGCGCTCCCCAGGAGACGTCGGGCCAGGGCGGAGAGCTGGTCCACCACGACGATGAGCACCAGCACCACGAGGATGTGGGTGAGCAGCTCGTCGAACTGGAACAGCTGGATGGACTGGTTGATCAGGAAGCCGATGCCCCCGGCGCCGACGAGCCCGAGCACCAGGGACGACCGGACGTTGACGTCGAACCGGTACAGCAGCAGCCCGACCAGCTGCGGCGTCACCACCGGCAGCAGGGCGTGCGCGGCGACCTGGACGCGTCCGGCACCGGCCGAGCGCAGCGCCTGCGCCGGACCGGGGTCGGCTTCCTCCAGCGCCTCGGCCCACAGCTTGCCCATCACGCCGACGTTGTGGCACAGCAGGGCGAGCACGCCCGGGAACGGGCCGAGCCCGACGGCGGTGACGAAGATCAGCGCGAACACCACGTCGGGAACGGCCCGCAGGAACGACAGCAGGCCGCGCGCCGCCTGGTAGACCCAACCGGGCGCGGTGCCGCGGGTGGCGAGCAGGGCCAGCACCAGCGATCCGGGGATCGACAGGGTCGTGCCGAGCAGCCCGATCCAGAGCGTGACCACCGAGGCGGCGGCGCTCTCGGCGAGCACGTCGGCCCCGAAGTCCGGTGGCACGGCCTCGGAGAGGAAGTCGACCATCCCGGTGGCGCCCTCGACGAGCGCGCTCGCGGAGATCTCGGTCGCCCGCCACGCGGCCAGGTGCGCGGCGAGGACCAGCGCTGCGACGATCCAGCCGAGGACCCGGCCGCGGGTGCGCGGTGGCTTCGGCGGAACGGGCCGGCGGGCGGGCCGTTGCACTGCGGTGGTCACGATGCGTTCTCCAGCTGGGCGTGCGGGTACAGGAAGTCGACGGGCTGATCGGGCGCGCCGTCCAGGACCACCGCGCCGTCGCGCAGTCCCACGACGCGATCGGCGTGCTCGCGGGCGAGCTCGGGCTGGTGCAGCACCGCGAGCACGGCGAGCCGCTCGGCGTGCGCGAGTTCGCCGAGCAGCGCGAGCACCCGTTCGGCGGCGGCGGGGTCCAGCGCGGACACCGGCTCGTCGGCGAGCACCACGGGTGCCCGCTGGCACAGGGCGCGGGCGATGGACGCCCGTTGCTGCTGCCCGCCGGACAGCGCGCCGGCGCGGTCGTGCGCGCGATCGGCGAGGCCGACGCGATCCAAGCAGGCCATCGCCTCCTCGCGCACGGCGCGGGGGAACAGCGCGGGGGTCAGCGAGCGGTGCAGCGGGAGCCTGCCCAGCGCCCCGGCGCACACGTTGTCCAGGACGCTGCGCCGGCCCACGAGGTGGATCCGCTGGAACACCAGCGCGATGTCCAGCGGGCCGGGTGCCGTGCCGTCGACGGTGACCGAGCCCGTCGCCGGGACGAGCCCGGCGACCGCGCGCAGCATCGTCGACTTGCCCGACCCGTTGGCGCCGAGAACGGCGAGCAGCTCGCCCGGTTCCACCGACACGTCGACGCCGCGCAGCACCTCGCGAGGACCGTAGTGGACGGTCAGCCCGGTGGCGGCGAGCATCAGGCGTCCCCTTCATCGAGCTTGAGCGTCTTGGCCAGGTCGAACAGCGGCGTGTAGGTGGAGCGGTCGACGGGCACCAGCGGTCCGGGCGGCGAGACGTCCAGCAGCGCGCCGATCTCGCCGACCGCGACCGGGTCGAGGTTCAGCAGCGCGTCGCGGACGGCTTCCTTGAACCGGGGGTCCATGTTGCCGCGCACGGTGACCGGGTCGTTGGGGATCGGGTCCGAGGTCCAGATCTTGCGGTGCTTGGCGGGGTCGAAGGTGCCGGATTCGATGGCCGAGGCAAGCTGCTGCGAGTTGATCTCGGCGGCGTCGACCGCACCGTTGGTCAGCGCGAGCAGCGCTTCGGGGTGGCCGCCGGCGTAGTCGATCTTGACGTCCTTCTCCGGCAGGCCCGCGTCGGCCAGCGCCTTGCGGGGCAGGGCGTCGCCGGAGGTGGAGCCGACCGAGCCCAGCGCCAGGGAACGGCCGCGCAGCTGCTCGACCGAGGTGATCGGGGAGTCCTTCGGGACCCAGATTCCCGCGGTGTAGGTGGACAGCTGGCCGTTGGCGTCGGCGAAGGAGGCCAGCGCCTGGGCATCGGCCCGCTGGCTGGCGAACACGTAGCCGAGCGGACCGAAGATCGCGATGTCGAGCTCCTCGTTCTGCATGGCCAGCACCTCGGCGGAGTACTCCTGGGTCACCTGGACCTCCACCGGGCAGTTCAACGACTTCGACAGCGCGTCGCCGAGCCTGCGGGCGGCCGGGGTGAGCTTGGCGGGGTCTTCGAACGGCTCGACGCCGAAGCGGATCTTCCCGTCCGGGCAGGTGGGCGACTCGGCGGCCGAGTCACCGCCACCGCCGCAGGCGGTGAGCGCTAGAGCGGTGCACGCGGCGAGGGCGAGCGCGATGGGGCGTCGCAGCGGGCGGGGCGAGGACATGGGCACTCCCTGGGGTTTTCAGGCGATGGAATCGAGAACGGTCGGGGCGAGTCCGAAAGCGGTGGTCATGCCGATCCCGGAGGTAACCGAGACGGCGGTGACGCCGGGGGAGACGCGGGCGCGCAGGAAATCGCCCTCGGTCGAGGCGTAGACGCCCCGCCAGCGGCGCACCACCGCGAGGTCGTCGCGGCCGAGCAGGTGGCCGGTCTCGGCGAGCAGGAGCCGGTCGAGCTCCTCGGACGACCAGGGGTCCAGCGTGCGGGCGTAGGCGTGGGTGTCGCCGACGACGAGGTCGCCGTCGGGCAGCTGGGTGAGCATGTGGTTGACCGAGGCATCCAGCAGCTCCGGTCGCTGCTCGCGCCAGCGCGCGCGCAGCGCCTCGGCGCCTTCGGTGCCGGCCAGGGCGGGGTAGCGCAGCATCGACGTTCCGGTGAGCAGCGCCGGATCGAGTCGCAGGCCGGGTGCCCGCAGCTGCAGCATCTGCAGCGCGCAGCGCCGCATCCCGGCCGCCTCGGCGGTTTCGGGCAGGATCCGGTCGAGGTCGTGGCCGACGCACAGCACCACCTGGCGCGCGCGGAGCTCGCCCCGGCCGGTGCGCACGAGGCCGTCCTCGACGCCGAGGACCGGTGTGGACCACAGCATCCGCACCCCGGGCTGCGCGGCCAACCACTCGGCCAGGGACGCGGCGGCGCGCCGCTGGTCGACGCGCAGATCGCGGGTCAGCAGGGCGGCGCCGCGCAGCTCGCCGTCGGCCACGGGCGCGAGGGCGACGGCCTCGGCCGGGGTGAGCAGCCGGACCTGTTCGGAACCCCGGGATTCGGCCAGCTCCTGCAGCGCCGCGGCTTCCTCGGTCGACCGCGCGACCACGACCGCGCCGCACTCGGCGACGTCGAAGCCCGCCTTGGCGCCCATGCGCAACCAGGTCGCCCTGGAGCGCTCGGCCAGGCGCAGCGCCTCACCGGTCTGCGCGGTGATGCAGGCGTGCCCGAAGTTGCGGACGGAGGCGCCGACGGCGCGCTCGTCGCGCTCGACGACGGTGACCGACAGCCCGCGCTCCACGGCCTCGACGGCGTGGGCGAGCCCGACGATCCCGGCGCCGACGACGATCAGATCGGTTGGTTCGCTCGAAACGCTCACGGCGCCCACGGTTGCAGCGCTCGGAAAACCCGGTCAAGGACTTGTATGTACAAGTCATCTGCTGTTCAACCTCGAATTTCCGGCCGGACATGTGGCGTCGTCCGGAGCTTGTATAGTCCAGTGCGTGACGACTCCACTGCACCGGGAACTGGCGGGCGAGCTTCGGCGGCGGATCCGCAGCGGGGACATCGCCGTCGGCGAGTCGCTGCCCTCGGAATCCCAGCTGTGCCAGGAGTTCTCGGTCTCCCGCGGGCCGATCCGGCAAGCGCTGGCCGCGCTGCGCGACGAGGGGTTGATCGGCGGGGGCAAGGGCAAGCGGCCGGTGGTGCTCGACGCCGTGCCGAGCCAGCCCTTCGAGTCGTTCCTGTCGTTCACCCGCCGCGCCGAGATCACCGGCCACGTGCCGGGTCAGCAGCTGCAGGAGATCGCGCTGCGCAAGCCCGATCCCACCACCGCCGCGGCGCTGCAGCTCGAACCCGACGCGCTGGTGGTCCAGCTGCTCCGGCTGCGCCTGCTCGACGGCCGCCCGGCGATGCTGGAGCGGATGACCTACCGCGAGCAGGTGGGCAGGCCGCTGATGGACGCCGACCTCAACTCCGGGTCGATCTACGCCTACCTCACCGGGCAGGGCGTCGACCTGCACGCCGCGCGGCACACCTTCGACGCGGTGGCGGCCAACGCGACGGACGCGCAGCTGCTCGACGTGGACGCGGGCGCGCCGCTGCTGCGGGAGCGCCGCGTGACGACCGACTCCGTCGGCACCCCGCTGGAGTGCTCCGAGGACCGCTACCGGCCCGACGTCGCCACGGTGACCGTCACCAACACCCGCAGCTCGCGCGCGGATCTGACCCGCAGCGGCACGGCCTGGACCGGCGAGTTCACCCCCTCGGCAGCAGCCGAGATCGCCGGCGCCTGACCGCCTCTCCCGCGGGGTGCGGTCGGCAGGGAACCGCAACCGCGATCGCGGTCCGCGCGGTCGCGCGGTCACCGGCGAGACCGCGCGGGGGTCAGGGGGCGAGGGCTTGGCGCGGGCTCGTGCCCAGGCGTGCGGCGCTGAAGGCGGTTTCGAGGTCGTCGAGTCCGTGGCGCCCGCCGACCAGCTCGGCGAACGGGCGGGTGCGGTGGTGCTCGGCGAGGAAGTCGACCGCCGCGCGCAGGTGCCGCGGGTGGTAGTTGTGCACGCCGACGACGCGGTGCAGACCGCGGACCAGCCGCTCCGGATCCAGCCGCGCGCCCGGGCCGGGCGACACCGAGCCCGCCAGCACCGCCGTTCCGCCCACGGTCAGCGAATCCACGCAGGACTGAACCGCGCGGGGCGCACCGGAGAGCTCCAGCGCCACGTCGACCTCGCCGATCGCGGAGCCGGGCGCCGACGACTCGGCGGCCCCGAAGCGCGCCGCCTGCTCCCGGCGGAGCGGGTCGGGGTCGACCGCCACCACCCGCGCCCCGGCCGCGTCGAGCATCGCGACCGCGGTCAGACCGAGCATCCCGGCGCCGCTGACCAGCGCCCGGGTGTCCGGGCCGATCGGCCCGGCGGCCTCGATCGCGGCGGCCACCGTCGCCGTCGCGCACGAGGCCGGGGCCGCCACCTCGGCGGGGATGGCTTCGGGGACCGAGGCGATCGCCGTGCCGGGCATCAGCACGCAGTGCGTCGCGAAACCGCCGCGCAGCGGGTGCTCCTCCGTCCACCGCTCGTGGCCGTACTTGCGCAGCTGCAGGCACTTCTGCGGCATCCCCGCGCGGCAGCGGGCGCAGCTCCAGCAGGACGCCGCCACCGACCACACCACCCGCGTGCCGGGTTCGACCGGAGCGCCTCCGAGGTGGTCGGGCGGGTCGCCGGGACCGACGGCCAGCACCCGGCCGACCTGCTCGTGCCCCAGCACGCTGGGCGCGGGGGCGGGCCGGCCGCCGGTGGTGGTGTGCAGGTCGCTGCCGCACACCGTCGCCAGCTCGACCTCGACCAGGACCTCCCCGGGGGCGAGCGAGCCGGGCAGCGGGACCTCGACGACGGTGAACGGCTCGCCGACTCCCTCCCACCTGGCGCATCGAGCGGTGCGGCGGACGTGCGCGGGTGCGGTCATGGCCCGCACGCTGCCATTCGCACCCGTTCTTGTATAGACAAGTCGTCGGTTGTTCGCCCTCAGGACAGGTTCCCGTCACGCGAGCACCGAGCGGCCGACGAGTCGGCCCGCGAGCGGGCCTTGACTTCGGGCATCCTCGGTCTGAAAGTGGACTAGCCAGTCAGCCACAGTGCTGTGGGTCACGCCTTCGGCGTGACGACGGCCTGGTCCTTAGGAGGCAGCGTTGCCGCCCGAGTTGATATCGATCCTCGCGCTGGTGGTGGCCTTCGTCGTGGCGACCACGATGTCGGTCAACATGGGAGTCCTGTGCTTCGCCGCGGCGTTCCTGGTGGGAACTCTCGCAGGCGGGTTGTCCGAAGACGAGATCTTCGACGGTTTCCCCGGTGATCTGTTCGTCGTGCTGGTCGGGGTCACCTACTTGTTCGCGATCGCGCGGGCCAACGGCACGACCGATTGGCTGGTGCACAAGTCGGTCCGGCTGGTCGGCGGCCGGGTCTGGGTGATCCCGTGGGTGATGTTCGGCATCGGGGCGGTGATCACGGCCATCGGGGCGGTCAGCCCGGCCGCGGTGGCGATCGTGGCGCCGATCGCGCTGAACCTCGCCGCGCAGTACCGGATCAACCCGCTGATGATGGGCGCGATGGTCGTGCACGGCACCCAGGCGGGCAGCTTCTCGCCGATCAGCATCTACGGGACCATCGTCAACGGCGTGGTGGCCAACAACCAGCTGCCGGGCAGTCCGGTGCTGCTGTTCCTGGGCAGCTTGGTGGTGAACCTGGTCATCGCGGTCGCGGTGTTCTGCGCGCTGGGCGGGCTGCGGCTGATGCGGGCCGGGGCGCAGTCCCGGGTGGCGGTGGCCGAACCCGAGATGGCCGCGGTGGCAGCGGGTTCCGGTGCTGCGCCGGCGTCGTCCGGGGGCGCGGGCTCGCACGGCTCGGGCGACGACGGCGAGCAGGTCGAGCGCCTCGACCGGGATCGGGCCCTCACCCTGCTGGGGCTGGCGGTGCTGGTGGTGACGACGCTGGGATTCGGCCTGGACGTCGGGCTGGTGGCGGTGACCGTGGCGGTCGTGCTGACCGTGCTGTCCCCCGCGGTGGCTCGCAACGCGCCCTCGGAGGTCGCCTGGTCCACGGTGCTCCTGGTGTGCGGCGTGCTCACCTTCGTCGGCGTGCTGAAGTCGATGGGCACCATCGACTACGCGGGGAACTCGGTGGCCGGCATCGGGATGCCGCTGCTGGCGGCGGTTCTGCTCTGCTACGTCGGCGCGCTGGTCTCGGCGGTCGCCTCGTCGACCGCGCTGATGGGGGCGCTCATCCCGCTCGCGGTTCCGTTCCTGCTGCAGGGGCACATCAGCGCGATCGGCATGGTCGTGGCGCTCGCGGTCGCGGCCACCGTGGTCGACGTGAGCCCGTTCTCCACCAACGGCGCGATCGTGCTGGCCAACGCCAAGGGCGTCGACCGCGACGCGTTCTTCCGCAAGCTGCTGCTCTACGGCGGGCTGGTCGTGGCGGTGGTGCCGCTCGCCGTGTGGCTGGCCTTCGTGGTGCCCAGCGGGATCTGAGGGGTCGGGCGCCGGGTTCAGTCCTCGTTCGGCGTCCAGCTCAGCAACCGCACCTCGCGCACGGTTTCCAGGTGGGCGCGCATCGCGGCGATCGCCGCGGTCGCGTCCTGCGCGCGGATCGCCTCGGCGATGCGGGTGTGCTGGGCCAGCGAGCGCTGCGGGCGCCCCGGTTGCTGCAGCGATTCGTGGCGGCTCTCGGCGATCTGCTCGGCGGTCTCGCGCATGAACTCGGCGAGCAGCTCGCTGTGGGCCGCGTTGGTCACGGCGAGGTGGAACAGGCGATCGCCGTCCTCGCCGAGGGCGCCGTCCTCGATCTCCGCGCGCATCGCCTCCAGCGCCGCCTCGATCTCTGCCATGTCCGCATCGGACCTGCGAAGCGCCGCCAGCTCGGCGAGCTTGGTCTCCATCGCCTCGCGCGCGTCGAGCACGTCGGGCAGGCGCCGGCGCCGCTCGACCAGGGTCGCGATGGGCTCGACGCTCAGGGAGTCCTGGCGCAGGTAGGTCCCGCCGCCGTGGCGGATCTCGACCAGGCCCTGCACCTCGAGGACCACGATCGCCTGCTTGATCGAGGCGCGGCTGACGCCCATCTTCTCGGCGAGCTCCCGCTCGGAGGGCAGCTTGTCGCCGGTCTTGAGGCCCGAGGTGCTGACGTACTCCCGCAGCTGCGCCACGATCTGCTCGTAGAGGCGAGTGCGCGACAGCGGGCGGAATGAGTCGGAGACGGCCAATCGAACCCCCTTGACAAGCGGAACACCAGGATAGCAGTGTGCTGGACGAGTGGCGAACTGGCTGAACCACTCGACCAGAACTGGATCAGCCACTCATCCACTTTCCCTCTCCTCGTCCTGCGGAGGATCGACATGACGCATGCGGCCCCCTGTCCCTGGCAGTCCCACGAAGGCGCGCTCGGCGGCCTGCGCGTGCTGGACCTGTCCCGAATCCTGTCCGGACCGTTCTGCACCATGGCGCTGGCCGACCTCGGCGCCGACGTGATCAAGATCGAGAACGCGCGAGGCGGCGACGACACCAGGGCCTGGGGACCGCCGTTCCAGGGCGACACCGCCGCGTACTTCCTGAGCGTCAACCGGAACAAGCGCGGCTTGGCGGTCGACCTCAAGGACCCGGAGTGCCTCGACGTCGTGCGGCGACTGGCCCGGACCGCGGACGTGATCGTGGAGAACTTCCGCCCGGGCACCGCCGATCGCCTCGGCCTGGGCTACGAGCAGGTCGAGGCCGACAACCCGGGCATCGTGTTCGCCTCGATCAGCGGGTACGGGCAGACCGGTCCGTTCCGCGACGAGCCCGGCTACGACGCGATCGCCCAGGCGCTGTCCGGGGTCATGAGCGTCACCGGCGAGCCCGACGGCCCGCCGGTGCGCTTCGGCGTCTCCGGCGCCGACCTCGCCGCGGGCATGTGGACCGCCATCGGCGTGCTCGCGGCGCTCAAGGAGCGCGAGCGCACCGGGAAGGGACAGTGGGTCGACGTGTCGCTGCTCGACGGTCAGATCTCCTGGCTCACCTACGTCGCGAGCGGGCACTTCGCCACCGGCGCGGTGCCCGGGCGCTACGGCTCGGCGCACCCGACGATCGTTCCCTACCAGGCGTTCCCGACGGCCGAGGGGCACATCATGGTGGCGGCGGGAAACGACGGGCTCTGGCAGCGCTTCGCCATCGCGATCGGTCTCGAACACCTCGTCCACGACCCGCGGTTCGCGACCAACCCGGACCGGGTGAGCAACCGCGACGCGCTGCTCCCGCTCATCGAGGAGGCGCTGGCGCAGCGCTCCGCGGAGGACTGGAGCAAGGTGCTGGCCGAGCACGCCGTGCCCGCCGCCCCGATCAACACCGTCGACCAGGCGCTGGCCCACCCGCAGGTGGTCGCTCGCGAGATGGTCACCACCGTCGAGCACCCGTCCGCGGGCCGGGTGCGCACCGTCTCCTCGCCGATCAAGCTCTCCGGAACGCCGCCGCGGGTGCGCACGGCCCCGCCGACGCACGGGCAGCACACCGGGGAGATCCTGGCCTCGCTCGGCCTGGACGAGGACCGGATCGGCGCGCTGCGGGAACGAGGTGCGATCCGGTGACCGCCGGGCAGGTCGTGACCCCGCAGGTCGAGGTGGTCACCAGGGGACCGGTGTCCGAGCTGCTGATCGGCCGGGGCGCCAAGCGCAACGCCCTCACCGGAGCCGGCTGGAGCGAGCTCGCCGAGCGGGTGGCCGAGCTCGGGCGCGGCGAGGACGTGCGGGCGGTCGTGATCCGCGGGCGGGACGGGGGTTTCTGCGCCGGATCCGACATCACCGAGTGGACCGACGCGGAGCTCGACGCGGTGGAGGACTCCTTCGCGCGGATGGAGTCGGCCTTCCGCGCGGTGGAGGAGTGCCCCGTCCCGGTGCTGGCCGAGGTGCGGGGCATCGCGGCAGGCGCGGGGTGCCAGCTGGCGCTGGCCTGCGACCTGCGGTTCATGGGCGAGGCGGCGCGCATCGGCATGCCGATCGCGAGGCTGGGCATCATGTGCAGTCCCGCCTTCGCCGCGCGGATGGTCGCGCTGGTGGGGCCGTCGTCGACGCGGCGGCTGCTCTACACGGGTTCGCTGCTGGACGCCCCGGCGGCCGCCGCGGGAGGACTCGTCGACGAGCACCTCCCGGAGGCGGAGCTCGCGGACCACGTCACCGCCGTCGCGGGCAGCATCGCGAACCAGCCCCGCTCGGCCGTCGTCGCGGCGAAGCGCGCGGTCAACGCCGCGCTGGCACCCGCGCGCGAGGCGACCCGGTGGAACGGCAACCCCGCGGTCTCGGCCGCCGACTTCCGCACCGGCATCACGACCTTCCTGCACCGCTCCCGGCCCGCCGCGGAACAGCCGACCTGAGCGGCGTTCGCGCGACGGCGCGCCACCCTTCTTCATCAAAAGTCCCTGAGCGCGGCGGGACTTCTGATGAAAAGAGGGAGGTGCGCCGTCGTAGGGTCGCGGGGTGGGTTCGGGGTCGATTCCGGTCACGCCGGTGCTCGGCGGGGTCGTCGTGCTGCTGCTGGTCGTGGCGGCGGTCGTGGTGCGGCTGGGCGGTTTCGCGCGGTACCGGGCGGTTCTCGCCGCAGGTGCGCGCGGAGCGGTTCAGCTGCTGGCCGTTTCGCTGATCATCACCCAGGTCGTGCGGTGGGCGTGGCTGGTCGTGCTGTTCGTGCTGCTGATGTTCGCCATCGCCGCGCGCACCGCGGGCCGGCGCATCACCACCGGCGGCGGCTGGTGGTGGGCGGCGGTGCCGATCGGCGCCGGGGTGGCTCCGGTGGTGGCGCTGCTGCTGGTGACCGGCGCCGTCCCGGTGACCGGGCTGGTGCTGATTCCGCTGGTCGGCCAGTTGATCGGCGGCGCGCTCACCGCTACCGCGCTGGCCGGTCGCCGGCTGCTCGACGAGCTCGCGCACCGCCGCGGCGAGGTGGAGGCGGCCCTGGCGCTGGGGATGGTCGAACGGGACGCGCGGCTGGAGATCGTCCGCCCGGTGGCGGGGACGGCGCTGGTGCCCGCGCTCGACCAGACGCGCACCGTGGGCCTGGTGACCCTGCCGGGCGCGTTCGTCGGGATGCTGCTCGGCGGGGCCGGCCCGGTCCAGGCCGGTGCGGTGCAGCTGTTCGTGCTGGTGGGCTTGCTGGCGGTGGAGGCGCTCGCCATCCAGGTGGTGCTGGAGGTCGTCTCGCGCGGGTTGCTCGTCCGGTCCGCGGTTGACTCGTAGATCACGTCGCTGAGCGGCCGCGGGCCGTCCCCGCCTCGGTAGGCTGGGCGCGCACGGGCGGTCGGGGAGGCGCGCCTTCTCGGGCGAAATGTCCCTGCGCACGACCGCGCGCCGGGACATCTCGCCCCAGAATCCCCCTGCCGATCGGTCATCCGAACAGCACGGAGGTGCGAGAGTGGATTTCCTGGACGCCAGCAGGTGGCAGGGGCGGATCTTCAGCGGGAGCTGGAAACCCGGCTCCGGCGGGACCTACGACGCCGTGGAACCGGCCACCGGGACGACGCTGGCGCAGGTCGGCGCGGCGAGCGCGGCGGACGTGCGAAGCGCCGCGGAATCGGCCGCCGAGGCCCAGCGCTCCTGGGCGGCCCTGCCCTACGACCAGCGCGCGGCGGTGCTGCGGCGGGCCGCGCAGCTGTTCGTCGAGCACGAGGACGAGATCCACGACTGGCTGGTCCGCGAGTCCGGCGCCACGCGCCCCTTCGCCGGGTTCCAGACCCGATCGGTGGCCGCGGAGGAGTGCTGGGAGGCCGCGGCGCTGGCCGGTCAGCCCTACGGTCAGCTGCTGCGCTCGAACCAGCCGCGGCTGTCGATGTCGCGCCGGCGCCCGGTCGGCGTGGTCGGGGTGATCTCGCCGTTCAACGCGCCGATCATCCTGGCGATCCGCGCCATCGCCCCGGCGCTCGCCCTGGGCAACGCCGTGGTGCTCAAGCCCGATCCGCGCACCGCGGTCAGCGGCGGCGCGGTCTTCGCCCGGATCTTCGAGGAGGCCGGGCTGCCCGAGGGGCTGTTCCACGTGCTGCCCGGCGGGGCCGACGTCGGCGCGGCGCTGGTCGACGACCCGCAGGTGCCGGTGATCGCGTTCACCGGTTCGACCAGGGCCGGGCGCGCCATCGCCAAGGCCGCGGCCGACCGGCTCAAGCGCGTCCACCTCGAACTCGGCGGGAACTCGGCGCTGCTGGTGCTCGACGACGTCGACGTCGAGCGGGCCGTGTCGGTCGGCGCGTTCGGGTCGTTCAACCACACCGGCCAGATCTGCATGGCCACCAGCAGGCACCTGGTCGACGCGCGCATCGCCGACGACTACGCGGCGGCGCTGGCCGAGCACGCCGACCGGCTCGCGGTCGGCGACCCGTACCGCGAGGACGTCGCGCTGGGTCCGGTCATCGACGAAGGACAGCGCGACGGGATCCACCGCCTGGTCACCGACTCGGTGTCGAGCGGGGCGCGGGTGCGGTCGGGCGGCGAGTACGAGGGGCTGTTCTACCGGCCGACGGTGCTCTCGGACCTGGAGGTCACCGCGCCGGCCTACGCGGAGGAGATCTTCGGACCGGTCGCGCCCGTGGTCGCCTTCGACGGCCTCGACGAGGCGGTGCGGCTGGCCAACTGCACCGAGTACGGCCTGTCGCTGGGCATCCTCACCCGCGACGTGATGAAGGGCCTCGATCTGGCCGACCGGATTCCCTCCGGCCTGGTGCACATCAACGACCAGACGGTCAACGACGAGGCCATCGCCCCCTTCGGCGGGGTCGGGGACTCCGGCACCGGCTCCCGCCACGGCGGGGCCGAGGCCAACCTCGAAGCCTTCACCGAGACCCAGTGGGTCACGGTCCGCGGCGAGCTCCCGGCCTACCCCTTCTGACGGTCGCTGCTCGGCGAGCGCGGATTCCCGCGGAGATCGGGGAATCCGCGCTCGACGAGCTCAGGCCGGTTGGGGCACGCGGTGATCGGAGGCCCGCGGGCGGGACCGGTGCCGGTGGTGGGTGACGAGGAAGGCGATCAGGCCGAGCGCGGTCGTGGCAGCCCCGACCAACGCCAGCGCCGGGTAGTCCTGACCGCGGGTGAGAACCAGCCCGCCCAAGCCGGACCCGAGGGCCACGCCGAAGTTGAACGCGGCGGCCGCCAGCGCCGAGACCAGCGAGGACGCGGTGCCGGCGAGGTGCAGCACGTAGGACTGCAGCGGCGGCACCATGCCGAACCCGGTCGCGCCGAGCAGCACCAGCAGCACCACGGCGGCCGCGAGGGACGAGCCCAGCGCCCACAGCGCGAGCAGGGCGACGACCAGGCCTGCCAGGATGACCACGACCGTGCGCACCACCGAGCGGTCGGCGTAGCGCCCGCCGAGCGCGTTGCCCGCGATCAGGCCCGCGCCGAACAGCAGCAGCAACCAGGTCACCGACCCGTCGGGCGCGCCGGTCACCGACGTCAGGAACGGCGCGATGTAGGTGTGGACGACGAAGAGCCCGCCGTAACCGAGCGCGATGGTGAGCAGCCCGAGCCAGAGCCGACCGCTGAGCAGGACGCCGAAGCGGGCTTCCTGCGACGGTTCGGCGCCCTCCTGGGCGTCGGCGGGGAGCAGCGCCCACATCGCGGCCGCGCCGACCGCGGCGAGGGCGGCCACCACCCAGAACGCGGCGCCCCACCCGGCGATGCGGCCCGCCACGTTGCCGATGGGGACGCCGACCACGTTGGACACCGTGAATCCCGTGAACACCACCGCGATCGCGGTGGCCTGCCGCGACGGCGCGACGAGGGAGCGCGCCACGGTGATCGCGGTGCCGAGGAAGCCGCCGAGCATCGCCCCGGCCAGGGCGCGGGACGCGGCGATCACCGGAAGCGATCCGCCGAGCGCGGTGACGGCGTTGGCGACCAGGAAGATCGCGGTCAGGCCGATCACCAGGGGCTTGCGCGGCAGCTGCAGGGTCGCCGCCGCGACCAGCGGACCCCCGATCATCGCACCGAGGGCGAAGCTGGTGGTCACCCAGCCGGCCAGCGGCACGGGCACGCCCAGGTCGGAGCTGATCAGAGGTAGGAGACCGTTGGGGACGAGCTCGGCGGTTCCCAGCGCGAACGAGGTCAGCGCGAGCGCGATGATGGCTGATGGCATGCCGTCGATGCTGGTCGGAGCGCCGGTGGGCTACCAGGTCCCGGTTCTTGGGCGCACCGCCGAGGGTGGTACCGGCAGGGATATGGTCGTGCTCGCCGAGCGCGCATATCGTCGAGCCGTGAACGATCCGGGTGATCTGGCCGTCTTCCTGCGGGCCAAGCGCGCCGCGCTGCCGCCGGAAGCCACACCGCTCAACGGCTTCGGCACGCGCCGCCGCGTGCCCGGCCTGCGGCGGGAGGAGGTCGCTCAGCTCGCCGGCGTGAGCGCCACCTACTACACCCGGCTGGAGCAGGGGCACAGCAGGCACGCCTCCGACGAGGTCCTGCTGGCCCTCGCCCGCGCGCTGCAGCTGACCGTCACCGAGACCGAACACCTGCTCGACCTGGCCAGGGACAAGCGCGCCGCCGATGCCGCCGACCCCGGGCCCGAGACGGTCAGCCCGAGCGCGCGGAAGCTCCTGTCACTGGTCAGCTCGCGACCGGCGATCGTGCTCGGCAGGCGCAACGACGTGCTCGGCTGGAACGACCTGGGGCACGCCCTGGTGGCCCCGCACCTGCCGGCCGACGCCCCGCACGATCCCGCCGCGCGGCCGTCGCTGCCGCGCCTGCTCTTCCTCGACCCGCAGGTGCGCGCGCTCTACCGGGACTGGGACGCGGAGGCCGCCGACTACGTCGCCTACCTGCGCCTGATCAGCGGGAAGTACCCCAACGACGAGGAGCTGACCCGCATGATCGGCGAGCTGTGCATCCGCGACGACGCCTTCGCCGAGCTGTGGGCCTCGGGACGGGTGGGAGAGTGCGTCGCGGGCACCAAGAACATGGCGCACCCCAGCGCGGGCGACATCACCGTCGACTTCCAGCTCTGGGCGCAGTCGGACCACCCCGAGCAGCGCCTGGAGCTCTACGAGATCCGCGACGATCCGGACGGCTCCCGCACCCGCGCCCTGCTGCGCGCACCCGCGCAGCCGACCCGGTAGGTCGCCCGCGCTGTCCGCCGTGAGCGGAACCGCGGTACGCCGTCGGTGAGCGGGTGCCAGGATGTCGGCATGGCGGACATCCTGGACTTCCACCAGAAGCGCCGCGCCGCCGCGCCCGAAGGCGGGCAGGATCCGCTGTGGCGCGAGGAGCTCGGACGCGCCCTCCGCACGACCAGGGAGGAGCGCGGCGACCGGCTCGTCGACGTCGCCGAGCGGGCGGGGGTGTCGCCGCAGTACCTCTCGGAGATGGAGCGCGGCCGCAAGGAGCCGTCGAGCGAGATGATCGCCGCGGTCACCGGAGCGCTCGGCATCGACCTCCCCGACCTGCTCGTGGGCATCGCCGGGCAGGTGCGGCGCAGTCGCGCGCCGCTCGACCGCTCCGCCGGCGGACGTCCGCAGGGCCCGGTGCTGATGGCCGCCTAGCAGCTGCGCTTGCGGTGGTGCCCGAGGAAGCGCCGACATGGCCTCGACGGCGTTCGCGGTTAGAGTCGAGGAGATGAGCCACTCCGAGATCGACGACTACCTCGCGCGCTACGCCGAGACGCTCACGACCTTCGATTCCGAGGCCGCGGCCGCCCTGTGGGCCACGCCGGGAATGATCATCGACGATCGCTTCGCCGGGGTGCTCGACGACCGGGAGTCCATGGCCCGGGGTCTGGAGCAGTCATACCCGCTGTACCGCGAGCTCGGACTGGCGTCGGTCAGCTTCGAGCGCCTGGACGTCCAGGACCTCACCGATGCGATCAAGCTGGTCCAGGTCCGCTGGATCTTCCACGACGCGGACGGCGGTCAGCTCACCGACAGCACCGCCTTCTACATCGTCCGCCGTGATGACGACGGGCTCCACGCCTGCGTCTGCGTCCAGACCGATGACGCCGAGAAGCTGCAGGCCCTCGCCGCCGAACGCGGCATCGACCTGGCCGAGTTCACCAGGAGCTGACTCGACGCGCAGACGTGGAGCTCCCGCCGGACCGCACCTCGCTCACCGGCACGCGCCTTCGAACACCGAAGGGCGGCAACGCTGATCGAGCGTTGCCGAACCCGTCCGATCGGCGGTCACACCCGCTCTTCGAGCACGTGATCGGCCAGCCCGTAGGCGACCGCGGCCTCGGCGTCGAACACCCGGTCCCGGTCGGTGTCGTGCCGCAGCGTCGCGATGTCGCGCCCGGTGTGCGCCGAGAGGATCTCCTCCAGCTGGGTGCGCACCCGGACCACCTCGTCGGCCTGCAGGATGAGGTCCGGGATGGAGCCCCGGCCCTGCGCGGCCGGCTGGTGCAGCACCACCCGGGTGTGCGGCAGCACCGCCCGGTGCCCGGGAGCACCCGCGGCCAGCAGCACCGCGCTGGCCGCCACCGCCTGGCCGATGCAGGTCGTGGCGACCGGCGCCTTGATGTAGCGCATGGTGTCGTAGAGCGCGAGCATCGCCGAGGGGTCGCCGCCTTCGGAGTTGATGTAGAGGTTGATCGGCTGGTCCGGCGCGTCGGCCTCCAGGTGCAGCAGCTGGGCGATGGAGGCGTTGGCGACGCCGGGGTCGATCGGGGTGCCGAGGTAGACGATCCGCTCGGCGAGCAGGTGCGAGTAGACGTCCATGATCCGCTCGCCGTTGGTGCTGCGCGTGATCACGTTCGGGATCGTGTAGGTGCTCATGCGCTGGTTCCCCTCGTCGTGCCGAGCCCCACCGGTTCGCGCACGGGCACGACCTGGCCGAGTCCGTCGACGACGCGGTCGATGAACCCGTAGTCGAGCGCCTGCCCGGTGCTGAACCAGCGATCGTGCAGCGAGTCGGCGAAGATCCGCTCCACCGGCTGGCCGGTGTCCTCGGCGATGATGCCGAGCACCGTGTCCCGGGTGTGCCGCAGGTCGTCGGCCTGCGCCTCCACCTCGACCGCCGAGCCGCTGATCCCGGACGAGCCCTGGTGCATCAGGATCCGGGCGTGCGGCAGCGCGAAGCGCTTGCCGGGCGTGCCCGCCGACAGCAGGAACTGCCCCGCGCTGCACGCCAGTCCCAGCGCGAGCGTGGAGACGTCGCAGGGCACGAGCCGCATCACGTCGCGGATCGCCAGCATCGCGGGCACCGAGCCGCCGGGGGAGTGGATCCACAGCGCGATGTCCTTGCCCGGGTCCTCGTTGGCCAGCGACAGCATCTGCGCCAGCAGGACGGTTCCGTTGTCGTCGTCGAGGGCCCCGTCGAGCACCAGCACGCGCTGCCCGTAGAACCGCTCCCTGAGCCGCTGGTCGAACAGCGGTCGCTTGTCGTCGTCGCTCATGCCCCGACGATGCCTCCGGTGGCCCGGTGGTGGGGTCCCGCGCTGCTGCGAGCAGATCCGCCCGCAGCAGCGCGGCAGTTCCGACCGGATCGACGGACATCCGGTTCGCACCGCGCCGATTTCGCGCCGAAGCTCCGGAAACGCGCCCGGTCCCCTAGGGGGTGTCCTCAAAGTGGGTGTGGGTGGCCTGGTTTGATCTTGGTTGATGGTGAAAAGGCATGAGTTGACTGATGAGCAGTGGCAGGTCATCGAGCCGTTGTTACCGGCCTCGGGCGTGG
>NZ_JBHTCJ010000021.1:0-69583 GCF_042665275.1 Saccharopolyspora griseoalba
CGACAAGAAGCCGCAGCTGTCCGACCTCCGCGAGTCCGGCTCCCTGGAGCAGGACGCCGACATGGTCATCCTGATCCACCGCCCGGACGCCTTCGAGCGCGACGACCCCCGCATGGGCGAGGCCGACATGATCCTGGCCAAGCACCGAGCCGGCCAAACGGGAACGGTCACCATGTCGCACCAGCTGCACTACAGCCGCTTCGTCAGCATGGCCAACTAACCAGGCCGCGGGGCGGGGCAGCGTGCAGGACCGCTGCCCCGAACGTGACCGCCATTGCCGGTGTGGTGTCCTGAACACAGATCGTCGTCGGGACACCACACCGCGAACGAAAACTGGGGACACAGCATGCGCTTCGTCGACACCGCGCACGACACCGAGGACACACTCGCTGCGTGGCTGCACTCGCGCCTGGCCAGTGCCACCACGGTGGCCATCCGGACCGGGTTCCTCACCAGCTCCGGGCTGGACGAAGTCCGCAGCGGCCTGGACGACGTGCTCGATCGCGGCGGACACATCCACCTGGTCGCTGGCGGTGCCCCCGAACAACCCGAGCCTGCTGCCCTCGAGCAGTTGCTGGCCATGAGCCAGGCCGCCGGTGACGCGCTGACGGTGCACCTGGTCACCGACCAGGCCCTGTTCCACAACGCCAAGTGCTACTACCTCGCCGAGCCCGGTGGCCGCACCGAAGCGTGGGTGGGTTCGGCCAACCTCACCGGACCTGGGCTGGTCAGCAACCACGAAGCCGGCATCGTGCTGGACAACGAGACCGACCCGGAGGCGGTCCTCGAGGAGGTGTACGCCAGCGTCCTGCGCTACCGAACCAGCTCTGCGGAGCCGCTCACCGCCGAGACCCTGGTGCGCGTGACCGAGCGCTCCCCCGGCTCGGAGGCGCGTGGTCGCACGAGCCCGCTGGGCAAGACCGTCGCGTTTGAGGACCTGCTTCAGCCGGCAATCGAGGAAGCCGAAACGCTGGCGAGCACGCCCCACACGCTTCGTGGGGTTCCGACCGGGTTCGCAGATCTTGATGGGCTCACCAGCGGACTTGCCCCCGGCACCCTCACCGTCATCGGCTCGCGCCCTGGAGTCGGGCGCAGCACCCTGGCCCGGGACTTCCTGCGGCGTGCCGCGATCAACAACGGTCAGGCTGCGGTGCTGTATAGCGCCAGTGCGCCCGCGGCCGACATCATGCACGCGTTCCTGGCCGCCGAGGCTCGCATCCGTCTTGGGGACCTCCACGGCGGGCGATTGACCGACGACGACTGGAAACGCCTGGCCGAGCGCACCGCCGCGATCGCGGAAGCACCGCTGCACCTCAACGCCACCCCCACCCCTGATGTCGATGCGATTGCCACTGACCTGGCTCGGCAGCGCGCCGAGCACGATGTGCAGCTGGCCGTCATCGACCCTCTGTCCGCAGTCGCCATCGCAACCGAGTCGGGCACGAACCGGGAACGTCAAGTCGCGACGATCATCCGCAGGTTCAAAGCCCTAGCCCTGGAACTTGGTATCGCTCTGGTGGTCACGGCTGAACTCGGCCGCACCGCCGACCAACGTCCGCACTACGTCCCCGAACTCGGCGACCTCACCGACTCCGACGCGATCGCCCGCGCCGCCGACAACGTCATCCTCGTTCACCGGCCCGATGCCTACGAACGCGATCACCCCCGCATGTTCGAGGCTGATCTGATCTTGGCCAAGCACCGTGCCGGCCCCACCTCGACGGTCACAGTCGCCCACCAGCTGCACTACAGCCGCTTCATCGACATGGTCCACGAGTGACCTGGAGATGGGCCTCCAACAGGCAGCTGCTCGACTCCACGCCAGCGGCGAAGCCAAGGCCTGGCTTACCAGGCCCTGCACCATTACGCCGGACTGGTGAGCAACGCCGCGGTCCAGGAGACCGCGCGAGTCGACAGATGTCCTGGACAAAGAAGCGAGCCCCAGCCGGATGGCTGGGGCTCGCTTTCGCCGGAGGGGCGCAAGAACGCAGGGGCGGACGGCGGGCAGCGGGCGTTCAGGTCCGCATCACCGTGCCCGTACGAGCGTGCGGCCCGGTGTTACCCGCGGGACCGTGCGGCACGCCCGACACACCCTCGGCGGTGTGCGCAACCTGTGGGCCGGATGACCCGAACACCGTCTCCATCGCCGCATCAACGTTGGTGTTGACCTCCTCGGAGACGTCGACACCGTTCCTGAACGCCTGCGCCCGGAGCTTGTGCCAGCGGCCATCGGCATGCTCGAACGGGACCCGAAGCCCGGTGTCCTCCCCTGGCCGATCCAGCGCGATCACCCACCGCCCCCGGGTGTCCTTGCCGAGCCGCAGCTCGATGTCGGTGCCCGAGGCGGCAATCTGTTTGCGGTGCTGATTGACCAAATACCGCACGGGCATCGGCGCACCGCGTGGGTCCTCAACAACCTCCACGAGCGTGATCAAGCCTGTCCCCTGCGGCTGGTCGTGCTCATCCAGCAACTCCTTGATCTGGTGCAGGTGCGACACACTGGCGCGCTCCTCGCCGGCCACGAACAAGCGGCCCCCCGACCACTTCCACTGCCCGGTCTTGCGCTTGACCTCGGCCGAGGCCCACACCGAACCGACCTCAACCACGACATGCCACAGCGCCGAGTGGACCTGTTCGACCAGCGGTTCCCGCCCGAGCTCACGAGCGATCCTCCGCGCGACACGATCAACCTGCTGCGGCCTCGCCGACATACCGTCCAGCGTTACGTCGCTCATCAACCCCACCTCGTGTCTGCGGCGCCTGGTTCCTCACGCTGCACCTCGGCCGCGAGGGCGAGTGCACGGCCCTGCTGCCGGGGTTCAACCCTTCCCCGACACCGAACCACAGCCGTAGGGCCAACGTGTTCGGCATCGGCCCAGGCACCTAACCGGATTGCTCGGAAGCGGAGAAACCAAGGCGGTTCGTTCGACCGTTACTGCCCTTCGATGAGCTTTCGGTCCTCCGGGTCGTCGTCGAAGTGGTGCTCTGTCTCCCAGCAGTAGCGGTGAAGGTCCGTGATCGGACCGAAGATCACGCCGTCGGGATCAGCGAGCACCTCCAATGCAGCCTCCCACGACAGGCGGCGTCCAGCGATCACCCGCGCGGCGGCGTGCTCACGCACGCTGGGTCCGCCGTACCCGCCGGCGCACCCGGTCAAGGCTGCGCACATGGCGTTCGCGAACGCCGCCCGGTGGTGATTCGAGGCCCGCGGGAAATGCTCGCGTGCGTAGCGCATGGCGGCGTCTTGCACCTCATCGACCGCAGCAGCCGCGGTGGATGAGGGTTCCGGTGGGCGTCCCAGGCGTTTCCGGGCAGCCAGGTGAGCCAAGACCTCCTCGCCCTCCTGCAGGGCGGCGCGGGCGTCTGCGTTGTCGCAGGTCTGCAGGTCGGCCCTCATCAGCTCTCGGATCCGGGTGCTGCGGTCGGTCCCTTGTTGTTTGAGAAGCCGGCCCCATGCTTCGCGCCAGGCGCGCGGGACCCGCGTGTTCATCAAGACCAACTCGTCGTCTTCCATGCCAAGACTCTGACACAGATCATTGTGTAGACGAAGTTCTGTGTGTATCTTCGTATATACGAAGTTCCCAGAGGGGTTATAAACATGGACTGGCCTCCGAGCAGCCTTGTTTCCGCCCCGAGCTGGGGCGAGTTCCTGGCCCCTCAGGGCCACGGGCGCGGCCAGAGGCTGGCCGTCCAGATGCCGGGCGGGTTCGACTCCCGCACCCGATCCCACCGCCGATCCACTCCCGCGGGTCGGCAACCGGGACGGTTGTGGCCCCGGTCTGGGCGAGCAGGGTTCGACTCCCTGCCGCGCCACCGCCGCCCCGGCACCGGGCCGGGGTCAACCGCCCAGGAGGCGGACATGGACACCGAGAAGTTCATCAGCGGGCTCGGCCTCGTCGGATTCGTCGCGCTGGCCGCGGTGCTGATCACGCTGTTCGCTACCGGCGCGCTGCCGGTGAACTGATCACGACCGAAGGAGGTCGCCATGACCAGCACGATCGAGGAACAGTTCGCTGCCCACAAGCGCAGCATCGCCGAAGCCCAGCAGATCGCGCAGAACGCCTACGAGGCGATGAGTGCCGCGACGGGCGAGACGCGGGAGAAGCTACGGGACGACCGAGACTACGCACTGCGCATCGCCGAGCAGCGCATTGCGTATCTGCAGACGTTGGTGCAGATGGCGCAGTTCTCCGTGCTGCGCGATCAGCAGTGACCTGGCCGGCTTGGGTGCCGCAGCGGCGCGGTGTTGCGGCGGTCCGCCCTGGCCGGCGAGGGCACCTGTGGCTCCGCCGCGTCCTAGGTCGCTTGGGCCAGGCTGGGGTGCACGTCACCAATGTGGGTATTGCCCCACTGCCCCGTTGGGGCGGATAGTGGACGGTGCCCAACGCGAACGGAGAGGGGGCGGCGATGACCACGCTGGAAGGCTTCGAACCGGTCACCGAACTGGCCGCTGACGAGCGCGGCCGGATCGCTTTCGGCCGGGTGCTCGACCGCGGCTCCGAGCGCTTCGCCGTAGCCAAGAACGCCGAAGGGCAGATCCTGCTCACCCCGGTGACCAGCATCCCCACCCGGGAACTGAAGGTCTGGGAAGACGAGGAGCTGCGGGCCTCGCTGCTGCGCGGCTTGGTCGACGCCGACCACGGCCGGGTGCGCGCACGCGACGATTTCCTCGACGACTGCGACGCCGAGGGCGAGGACGACCAGGCGTGAGCGCCCCGCCCTACACGCTGCTGTTCACCGACGAAGCAAGCTACGTTCTCGACGACCTCGCACGTACCAAGGCCTACGCCGCCAAGTGCAAGAAGACCCGCAAGGCGCTCAAACAGCTACGTGATGCAGGGCCGGCATACCCGGCCCTGCAGTCGCATAAGTACTCCTCGTTGCACGGCCCCAACGGCGAGGACGTGTGGGAGTCCTACATCGAGAACCACACACCGGGTGCCTGGCGGATCTGGTGGTACTACGGCCCCGGCGTCGACACGATCACCGTGT
This sequence comes from Saccharopolyspora griseoalba, assembly GCF_042665275.1. Classification (NCBI taxonomy): domain Bacteria; kingdom Bacillati; phylum Actinomycetota; class Actinomycetes; order Pseudonocardiales; family Pseudonocardiaceae; genus Saccharopolyspora; species Saccharopolyspora griseoalba. The sequence goes on from NZ_JBHTCJ010000021.1 coordinate 4,993, forward strand.
TGACCATCGGTAAGCACCCTGACTGACCAGCACTCTTGTGCGCGGCCGGCGCCGTGCCCGGCTTGGCTTCCACAAGGTGTCTGCGCGTCCTTTCGGCTCGCATCCGATAACGACCTCGCCAAACCCCGGTTGCCGACTCTGGAGAGCTCGAGTGATCCCCAACGTTGATAACGACCTCGATGAGCTGCAGACCAAGCTGCGAGCAACCATCTGCGACGACGTCGTTCGCAGCGAGTCGATGCCGCATGATCACCCGGGCAAAGCCGCCATCCAACAGCGCATCGACACCAACGGGCAACGACTTCTCGAGCTTGACCGTGCGGCCACCCGCGCTCGTATTACCGCCCTGATGCTGATCGGCCATCATGACCATCGGCTGGGGCGACGTTGGTCCTCTCATCATCGGCGTCGCCGGCGCTGGAATCGGCGTCGCCAAGCTGCTCCGCACCGGCATTTAACAGCGCGAACTGCGGCGTGGGGACACGCTCCTGAGGGGTGTGATGGTGCAGCTCACTGCTGCTTGCAGCGACCGCGGCTAGCACCAGTGAGCTGCCGTCCGAACCCGATCGCTGGTCATACGAACCCAAGTTATCGACAGGGTTAAGAGGTGTCCGCTGCTCGCTCCGGGGGTGCCTGCTCGGGTCCTGTCATTCTTCGACGATGCTCTCGGTCACAACCTGCCCGCCGCGAACGAGAAGCACCAGGGGACGCGGAACCTCGTTGTCCTCCAACGCACCCTCCGGCACGTAGGCACCACCGGATGCATCTCGTGTAGGACCCTCAGGCGGGTAGGCCCAGGGCCAGCGTGGGTCGTCACTGCGGACGCGCAGGTTGCCGGCGGCGTCGAAGACGACATCGCCGGGCTGCCAGACCGGATGCATCGAGGTGATGTTCGGGACGTTCATGGCACCAGTGTCGCGGAAGCGGGCGACAGGATCCCGAACATGCCGTGCGTCGTCTCAACCCGCCGCTAGCGAGAGTCACTGGTTGAGACGCGGCGAGACCAGCTTGTCACGGGGAGATGTAGAGGGTCTGGGTCTGCCAGTGCGGTGCTCGCCGTCATCGGTCCGCGGTGACTCGGCGGGCCTTGGCGGAATCCACGCTGGCCCGCAACACCCGCTCAAGCTCCGTGGTGGGCGTAGGCTCCGGCGGTTCGGCCGGAGCAATCGGAGCTACTGCCCCCTCCGCCTTGGCTTCCAGAAGCTGGCGGACGCGCGTGGTGTAGGTGTCCTCGTACTCCTCGGGCTTCCACTCGCGGTGCATCGCGGCGATCACCGTCGTGGCGGCCTGCAACTCGCCCTCGCTGGGCTCGGACGTCGCCGTGGCCGTGCCCAAGACGGTGGCTGGTTCGCGGACCTCGTCGGGCCATCGCAGCGTCGTCAGGGCCAACGCGTGCCCCTCGGCGCGGATCATCGCGAAGTGTGCTTTTCCGCGGAGCACGAACGTCGCGATTCCTGCCTGGCGGGTCTGTGTCATCGCCTGGTGCAGCAGGTTGTAGGCGCGCCAGTGGTCCGCGCTGCCGGGGGCGAGCCAGTAGGTGCGCCCGAAGTAGACCGGGTCGAGGTCGCCGACGTCGACGAAGCTGGAGATCACGATCGACCGCGAGCGGCCGGGCGCGATCTCGTCAAGCTCGGAGTCCTCAACGGTGACCACTTGGCCACCCACCGGCCGCCCTTTGACGATGTTGGCGACCTCGACATCCTGGCCGGTGCGCTCGTTGATCCTCCGGTAGCGGATCCGGTCGGTGGTGCCTGCTTCGTATTGGTGGAACGCGATCGTGTGGTCCTCGGTGGCGCTGTGCAGCTCGACAGGCAGCGTCACCAGCCCGAACGACAGCACACCACCCCACACGGCCGCTGCCATCGCGATCACCTCCACACATGGCCCACGTCGCCCTCACGTCGAGGCGTCACCGCTGTGACGGCTGGCCGTGAGCTCGCCGGGCCCCTCTCGCCGGCGGGCGCGCCACGCCGCGGTGCGGCACCGGCCACTGCAGTGGCGGGCATCGGCTCGCCTACAGCGCCGAACCTTGCCGAATCACTTGACTTGCGAGCAGTATGCTCGTAAGTTCATGGTCATGAACCACGCACGAGCACTCAACCTCGGGATCGCCTTGCCCGCCCAGAATTCGGGGCGTCCCTGATGCCTGAACAGCCTGAGCTCTGGTCGGTCCAGGACGCCGCGGCGTTCTGGGGCGTGAGCGAATCTCGTGCACGCGCGATCCTCGCCAACCGCCGTATCAGGCGCGTGAGCGGATACCCGGCCGAGGAGATCAAGAAGGTCGACCTGCGGCAGGGGGCGCGCACTGACCTCGCTCGGCGAGCCAACGCCCACGCTGAGCCCGCAGCCAGGCCAGAGCCGCGTAACAGCAACGAGTCCGAGCAGAATGCTGGACAGGAGAATCACTCATGATCGTCGTAGTTGTCGCCATGCTGTTCGCCTTAGTCACTGCGGGTGGGTACTTGGTGTACAAGGGCATGTGCCCCACGGAACACCTGGGCGCCTCGCGCCAGAACCCGTACGGATTCAAGTGCGGGTCTCGCAACATCCTCGTTGGCAAGCACGGCAAGGTGGCACTCAAGCCTGGCAGTGGCTTCGATGGTTGGGCCCACACGCAGGTGTTCCTAGCGAACTTCAGCACACCGCAGCGGTGCCCGAAGGTGCCGATTTTCTCGGACCCCGAGTTCGAGGAGGTCTTGACTGAGGAGCACCGCAAGCAGCGGGCGAAGGAGATGGCTGACCGCGAACGACTTCGTGCGCGGGCACTCGGCGGAGACAGTGGGTTCTCGGTGGCCCTCCCCGGTATGAATGACGGGCAGCCTGGTCGTCGGTGAGCCGGTACCGCGATGAGCACTGACTTTCGACGTAGAGTCACGGTTTCCACGCTCCGGCCCCCAGCTTGTCGGGCTGCGCGGGGGCGACTAGAGTGGGTAGTGACAACAACACCATTTCCGCTGATCGCCGTTTTGGTGTTTGGATGCCGCACCGCCTGATTGGGCCGTGCGGCATTGTCGTGTCTAGGGGTCGTTCAAGTCGAGCTCGGAGCGGGTGCCCGCCTCGACGAGCGTGGTCACAGGCGCAAGATGGGGCCACCACCGGTTGTCGTCGTTGGCCAGCCGGCGTCGCGCGGACCAGGCGACCAGGTCGGCGCACCCGAGCAGGAGCTCGTGGCGGTCGTCGATATGCCGGAGCGCGGTGTGGCGCGCGATGTCGCCGCTGCGTCGCAGTTCGCGGGCCACGGTTTCGTCCTGGGCATCCAGTGTGGTTCGGCCGCGGGTGTCGAGCACGATCGAGTGGGCCTTGGTCTCGGCCAGCATCACCAGCAGCGTTTGCAGGCACGCGGTACGCGCCTTGTGCGCCGACTGCCCGCTCGGCACCGGGGCTTCCACGGTCAGGTAATGCCAGGCCACATTGTCACGCGCCCAGCCAAGCACATGCTGCAGCCCGTCGTGCTGCCCAGCGCGGAACCAGTCGGTGGCGTGCACGACACGACCAGCGGTCACCTGGGCCAAACTGTCCCGGCGGGCGGTGATCTCGTGGCGTTCGAACAACGCCGCGGCCATGACATAGAACGTTCGGCCGGGTTCACCCACTCGAAACGACTCGTCGACGAAGGCCACCGGTCCCCTACCGCGGGCGTAGAACTGAGCCAGCTCGCGGTGGGCAGCGGCGACCTGAGTGTGTCGGAGTGGCTGGTGTGCGCCCATAGCCGGCTCCCGCGGGGCAGATCATCAAGGTCCAGTTGAAGATCGTAGAGGTTCCGTGGACAAACCCGGAGGAGCCAGCACGACGGGATACGCCGCGGTGTGTCGTCGTCGGTTCGGCGTGAGCTGGCGAAGTGCCCCCGCACCGCGGCGACAGTGAACACAGTCGTTCTCCGCTCCAAGCACGAGAACGGGCCTCTCGGAACGCTCCGAGAGGCCCGTGGCTGGGTCATGCGGCGAACCATTCGTTCCGCAGTCAGTACGGTTTGGTCGGGGCCGGGCAGGTAGCAGCTGCCCGGCCCCGGCTGTGTTCAGTCCCAGTTGTGGATCTTGCCGCGCATGTTGCCGATGGCGACAACTCCGTCAGCGATCACCTGGCGGTTGATGACGGTGCCGTCCTCGTCCACCGTCTCGCGGATCGTGACGCCCTGACCGTTGGTGTACTCGTGGGTCTCCATGACCTGCACTCCTTTGCTCGATGGCCGTCCGGTCTTTCCGGCCGGTCCCCGCACGCCCACCCCTCGGCCGTGGGTGGACGACGGGCACTGCGGCCGGGTCTTGCTCAGTTCTGCGGGGTCGAGTCCTGATCGAGGCCCGCTTCGCGTCGGGCCCGATTGATCCGGTGGTTGACCGTGCCGTGGGCGACCCAGCCGGCCCGCGAGGCGATCTCGCGGCGAGGCAGGGACTTTGAGGCGGTCAGCAGCGCCTCGTCGGTCAGGCGTGCGGCGGTGTTCTCGATGCGGTGCATGTAGCCAGCGGCACGGGCCACGTCGCCCTCGTCCATCGCGCTGCGGTAGGCCTCGGCGAGGTTGAGTAGCTGGCTGAGCCTGCTGCCGTCGTTGTCGAACTCGATGCGGGGCATTCCCACCTCCTGGATAATGTGTTGTCCAAGCTGATGGGCCCATCGTGCACGACGGCTGGATAACACGTAATCCGCCAAACGAGGGAACTGGACAACCTCTTGTCCATCCAGCGATTCGGAGTGGAGCAGCGTCGATGCTGCCCCGTCCGAGGGATCGTCAACGCATTCTGGCGCTAGTGCTGCGGGTCGATCTGGAACTCACCACCTACGCGCACGCCTCAAGCCACATGCCCCGCGACGATCAACCACCTGCACCGAACGCACATGCCAGCACTGTTCGCCTTGCTCACAGGCCACGCGCAGGACCAGCCCGGGCTCTGAGTTCACGACTATGAGCGGCACGAATACCTGACTCGGTGCTGGTCGCGGGTAGCACAGTTTGGGCTTGGTCCCGATTCAGTCCGGTGAGATCGTCAACCAGAATCCGCCCGCAGGCAGCGGCGCGCAGAATGGGGAGCGATGAACGACACGATCAGCATGCCGCCCGCTGACGAGCTGGCGACCCGACTCAGCACCATCAACGCGCCCAACCACCTTCGCGAACGCATCCCGCCACGGCTCGTGGAGCTCCTCGCCGGGCAGGACTTCGAGCCAGCGGGGCTGATCGTGGCGGTCCATGTCGCACTCGACGAATACGCCGCGGACACAGACCTGCCGGCCATGCTGCTCGGCCCGCTCTACGAGACGTTCGGCCCTCTCTTGCTCGAGGCGCTCGTAGATGACGAGCAGCAGGCCAGCCACCTCCGCGACCTGTGGCACGAAGCTCGGAACTACGGCAAGACCAAACCCGGCTGACGCTGACCGAAGCCCACCGCCATGGCTCGTTCACTGGGGCGCGGAGAGATCCTTTCCCGCGCCCCAGAAGCATGAAAAGGCAGGTCACAAGAGGTGCGCTGACTCCCCCAGCATGGCGTGAACCTGTACCTGCACTTAAGGTGTACACAACTTGTGAACACCTTCGAGGGCTGGTGAAGAAGTGGATCATGGGACGTCGCCCCTCCGAGCCGCCACCCAGCTACACCCTCACCGCGGCTCTCCACGCTGCCGAGCAGATCCACCGGCTCCGCACTACCGCCGGCGACCCCGACCTCGACTTCTTCCCGAGCCCGGTGCAGGACGACACCGACATCGACCACACCCTGCACTACACCGAAACCCACCGCCGCGTGCCCGCCAGCACCCTCGCCGCGGAACTCCCCCACCGCGCCGTCCTGGCCACCTATGTCCGACAGCGCGACACCGCCGCCCACGACCGGCACGACCTCGCCATCCTGGAAACCGGGGAAACCACCCACACCCCCGCCCGCGCCTACGGCCGACTCATGGGACTACCCACCCGCACCGCGGTATCCATGCGCCGCCGCCGCCTGCGCGACCGCCTCCGCGCCCCTTACGGCCCCGACGAGGGACACACCACCCGCGACGGCACTGACCAGGTCACCACCTGGCTGCGCACCCGCCACACCGATCTCGTCGCCGTGGCCGAACAACTCGTCGACCACCGCGCCACCCTTCTAGCGCTGCTCGCCGAGCCCCAGCGCGACGACCTGGCCGACGCGATCGACGAGGCCGGCAAGACGCTGTCGAGCCGCCCCAGCCGCGCTCTGGCCGGTGCGGTCTCCTATGCCGCGTTCTGCCTCCAACACGCCAACCCCCACGACCCGGTGCTGCGCGATCTGCTCAACCGTGCCCAGCACCTGCGTCGCGAGTTCGACGCCGCCCGCACCTAACCCCGCGGCGGTCAGAACACCCCACCGCGCAAACCTGCGAGATGAGCAGCCCCGGAAAGCGCCAGCATGCCCACGGCCAGGACCCAACACCCCCGGGCGGCCCACCGGCTCCAGCCGCTCGTGCCGGCCAGCAGTAGCACCATCCCCGGCGTCCACAGCATCAGCCAAGCAAGGAACACCGCCTCGATGATGTCTTGGTTCGTCGCCCCCGGCTCCGCCGAATCGGACATGGTGTAGCCGTCCAGGCCAGCCCCGAGGAACGGAAACCACGCCACCAGGCTCACCAGCACCAGCGCAGACCCCAGCACGACCGCCACGATCCGCAGCACACGCTCACCACTCACCACACCACTCCCCCACCGCGGCGGTCAGCATCGCCGCGGCGACCGGGATCGTCACCCCAGCCCCGCACGGATCCTGCCGTCGTCGATACCGAACCGAGCACGCCACCGCGCCTGCTCCACGATCCGCAACTCATGCCGCACCGGGTCCACCAACCGACACCCGGTATCCAGATCCACCGCCGACACCCGGAACTCCACCGCGCCACGCCGCGGGTCGTGCCGCACGCACTGGGCCTCGACCTCCACCTGGTCACCCAAGCGGGCCGGGCTGCGGTGCGTGAAGCATTCGAGGGTTACCCCCACCCGCGTGTGACCGGCCGGCACCGCGCGGGCGTCGCGGAGCAACTGCCAGCAGGCGTCCTCGAGCCACACCACGAGCATCCCCGTGGCCAGGACCGGTTCGCCGTGCTGGAGTTCGGTGCGCTCGCCGACGTCACGCACCATTGCCGGCACCAGGTGTGCCGCGGTGACCGTGTAGTGCGCACGGTGCACCTGGCCGGGATGAAGCAGGATCGTCGCTGTGTCCGTCGTGGCAGGCATGAGGCAACCTCCTCAGGCGGGAGAACAACACGGTATGCAGTTGCGGGTATTGCAGGATCCGGAACGCGAGCTGGGACGGGACGGAAGAACGTCGGGTTGCGGGCGGGTGGCCGACGCGGACTGGCGGCCCCGCCCGCGCTGCGTGAGCGTCAGCCGGCGGGTTGTCTGCAGTCGGCGAGGGAGCCGAGAAACCAGGTCTCGCAAGCCCCGCCCGAGCCGACGCTGGTCACGCCTCGGCGAGTGAGGTCGACCATGTCCGGCTCCTCCCCCGGATCCAGACACACCAGCCGAAGAATTCGCCGGCGCCCGCTCGCAGTGACCAGTGACAGATCACCCCAGCCGACACCCGGCAGCCATCGCAGGATCAACAAGTGGTCGCGCATGGCCATGTTGTACGGGGTCACGATCAGATGCCGCTGAGGATTTACAGGCCCTGACCAGGCACGATGCGCCAGTCCCGGCCGTGGCGTGCGTTTCCTGCCGCCGTAGCAGAACACGCTACGCGCTTGCGTGGTCGTTTTCCGACGGAAGATGACCAAGGGCGTATCAGCACACGATCCGGAACCGGCTGTAGTCAGGAACTCACCGCTGGCCGCTGGGTTTTCCGCCGGAAAATCGACCACCACCAGGGAGCTCTCCTAGCGGGCAGAGGGTGACTACATGGGGCTGAGTGGGCACTGCTGGCGACTGGGATTTTCCGACGGAAAAGCATCGCGGCTGGCGCCTGGATGCAGTAAGGCGGCGTGCTGTCGCGACCAGAACGCCAACTGCCGGACCCAGCGGATGCGTTGTTGCTGACCCAGGTGTCCGGCCAGCTGCTGGGGCGCGATGGCGGCGCTGTTTTCCGGCGGAAAATCCCGCCGGCTGCCTCACCGACGATGCGACGTTTTCCGACGGAAAACTTGGCGCGCGGACACACTGCACCCCCGAACAGCGTGCCCGGCTGGCAAGGCAAGGGGATTTTCCGTCGGAAAATGCAGCCGCGGGTTGCTGAGGCGAGGGGGAGAGGAGGCTCTCCGGTCGGGGTGGAGTTCGGACCGTTACGGCCTGGGTGGTGGGCCGCGCCCCACGCCCGTCCTAGGATGACGACCGTGATCGTCCCGCCCCCGAACCCCGGCGGGACAGCGGCCATGTCAAGCCGCAGTACAGCAGCAGGACGACACCACATACGGCGCACGTCGCGGAATTTTCCGCCGGAAAACCCGTCGCACCCCCGCGGCGCGTAGAGATAAGGAGACCCATGCCTCGGCCGAAAAGCGGGAAGCGGACCTCAGCTGCCAGCGCCGCAGCACAGGCACACGTCACCAACGCCACGCCTGCGCCCGCTCCGGTAGCCGCCCCACAGTTCGCAGCACCCGGCACAAACCGGACCGGCACCGACAGCAGCAACGGCAACGGGACCTTGCTGAGCGCGGTCGCAGGGTTGAAGAAGGTCGAAGAAGAGGTCCGTACGGCTCCCGATCAGTTCGAGGTCGAGCAGATCTCGATTGATGACATCGCCCCGAACCCGTTCAACCCCCAGCACCGCAACATCGAGACCGACGACGAGATCGTGGCCAGCATCCGCGAAGTGGGGGTTCTCGAGCCGGTCATTCTTGTCGACCGATCTCAGATCGACCCGAGCATCGAGATCGAAGGCACTGGGAGCAAGGTGCTGCTCGCGGGTGCTCGACGTCGGGCCGGCTCGAAGAAGGCCGGCCGTACGACCGTGCCCGCGATCACGCGGAACGAGTTCGCCTCCCGGCGGTCCATGCTGGAGATCGTCCTCATTGAGAACCTCCACCGACTGAACCTTTCACCCATCGAAGAGGCTGAGCGGTACCAGCTGCTGCGTCAAGATGGGGCAAGCCTTGAGGACATCCGCCAGGCTGTCGGGTACTCGGTCGGGCACATCTCCAAGAGGTTGAAGCTGCTCGGCCTCACCGACCTTGCAAAAACAGCCCTAAATGAGGGCACGATCAGCACCACCGGAGCATTGAAGCTGATCGACAAGCTCAGCAGCAATCCCGATCGGCTCGACGCAGCCGTGCAGGCGGCCACCAACGCTGATGGCCAACAGAGCACTGCATTGTCAGCCGCGATCGAGCGCCACACCGCGGAGATCGAAGCCGAGCAGCGCGCCGAAAAACTCCGTCTGGACCTCGAACGTGCGGGAATCGCCGAGATCAACCCGAGCGAACAGTGGGGCGATGATGCCTGGCAACACCGCATCGACGCCAGCACCCTCGCCGAGGCCCAGAACGTGGAGAAACTCGCCGGCGCCGCCATCGACAATGGGCGCCTCTACTTCTACGCGGAGGACCCCAGCGCACCCGAGGCGGAACCCGCCGCCGAGGAGACTGCTACCAAGCCAGACTCCGAGCCCGCAGCGCACGACGGGGGAGAGTTTTCCGCCGGAAAATCCACGGACCAAAAGGCAGAGACGACCGAAGCTGATACGAAGCCAGAACCGAGCGCGGAGGATCGCCGCAAGCTACAGGACCACTCCGACGCGGCTGCCCAACGAGCCGATGCTTGCCGGCGTCTGATGGACAAGTTCGCCGAGTTCCGCGACAGCAAGCGACGGGAGCTCACTGACATCCTCGCCGACGGTGTCCTGGCAGGCCACGTCACCCCGAGCACTCTGAAGAACTCGCTCACAGAAGAGCTCTACGGCCGCCGGATCACCGAATCGGACTTGGCCGACATCATCCGCACCCAGCGCGGCGAGGCGCACCGACTCGCCCTGGCCGGCACGCTGGCCGCGCTCCTGGAACAAGCAGGCAAGCACAAGTACGCCACCACCAAGTGGCCCGCCCACATCCAGCACTTCGTCCAGCGCCTGGTTGACCTCGGCTACCACACCCTCTCCGAGCACGAACACACGCTGATGGACTGAGCCCAGCGATTTTCCGACGGAAAACCACCGGACATGCAACCAGCGCCGCCGTCGAGATTTTCCGGCGGAAAACGCTGCGGAGTGGAGGACACATGACCACCATCGACATCACCTCGGCGACAAAAAAGGCCGAAGAACTCTACGGCGCCGAGCTCCGCGACCAACTCGCCGCGCGTTGCAAGGAAGTCGTGGCGGAATGGCCGCCCGGCGAAACCGTAGAACTCACCACCGCCGGTGAATCCGGTTCGGCCGGTAAAACCACCGCAAGCATCGCCTTCGGCGGACTGCTCGCCGAGAACGGGCTGACCGTCGAAATCGTCGACCTCGACGGCCAAGGCAACGCCAGCAAGCACGTCGGCATCGGCGTGTCCGAACGCCCCGACGATCTTCTGCTTGACCTCAACAGTGGCTATCCGCCGTTGCCCACCATGGGTGATGTGCTCGTGCAGCGCGAGGTGTACATGCCAGGGGAGGAAACGAAACGAGTCGTCACGCTCGACGACATTCGCCGACCGGCCTACAACCCGACCGGCATTCCCGGCTACGGCGTCATCCTCGATCCTGAGGACCCCAACACCGAGCACCGTGCCGAATGGCTCAGCCGCTTGTCGATCTACCCGAACGGCAACAGCTACGCGTCGGGGGAGCGGCGCACGTTCTACGACGACGAGAACCTCCTCGCCCAAGACCCGTACGCGCCGCTGCGACTCAACCGCAACTTCCAGAACGTGAGCACCCAGCCGCACGTGCGCATCTTCGACTTGCACGGCACCAAGTCGGCCACGATGTACTCGGTGTTCCTGTTCGTCGAGCGAGTCCTGAGCACCGTCGGCCCAGAAGACAAGACCACCGGCGCCGACCTCGACAACCTGCTCATGACCATCGACGAGATCGCCAAGTCGGGAGTCAACGACAAGCTGCGGCTCGTGATGATCCTGGTCAACAGGCTCAAGGCCGAGAACATGCGCGGTCGAATCGGGCAAATGATGCTCGAACGCCTCTACGAGCGACACGGCGATCTTGTGCCCACAGGAATCCACGTCCGCGACGCCGTGTCGGTCACCGACGCCTACTACAACCGCGAACCCCTCAACCTGTGGGTTGAAAAGGACAAGGTCACCGACGACTTCCGCCGCGCCCTACTCTGGGCGCTCAACACCGGCGGCATCTTCACACCCTGACCACCGATTCCCGTACGTCAACGACCGCAGCCGGAACCGTGTACCCGTGGGTTCCGGCTGCGGCGCATTATCGCCTCGGGAAAGGCACACTCTCAGCCCGCGTCAGCCAGCTCGACCAGGACGGTATCGCGCCGCCAGCAACGCGACCCGTTCTCGGTGGCAGCGGCGTCCGTCCGCTGCGGGCGCAGGGCAGGTGACGATCGATCGAGCCCACAACGCTGCACGGATGCCCGGGGTGGGCGGTACGTTCCGCGAGGGGCGCCGCAACGACGGCGTGACATGATTTGGGCACACACAGTAGACCTCGTAGGAGGATCCGTGACGGACGTGAACGAACTCCGCGCCAAGCATTACGGCAACCCGCTGGAAGATGATCCGGGCGCCGGAGCTCGACGTCAGCGGCTGCAGCAATACGGACTGGCACGCAGTGGAGTCGTGGAGCTCGACTCGTTCGCGGCAGATTTCGCGAAGGAAGTACGCCAGATGGCCGGCGGAACGCCGTACACCATGGTCAACCTCTTCTTCGACGGCGACGCAGAACCGGTGCAGTACTTCGCGGGGCTGCACGACCCTCACGGAGGAATGAGCAGGACCATGGGCCTCGACCAGGGGTTCTGCGCCCACGTCGTCCGACGCCGCAAAGCACTGCAGCTGGACGACGTGTGCGATTACCCGCGGTTCGGAGTCAACCCTGCGCTTGACCTGCTCAACATCCGCACCTACCTCGGCGCCCCGATCGTCGATGCAGATGGGACGGTCATCGGAACCGTCTGCACCGTCGATACTGACGTCAAGGAATACGGCAGCGATGGGGTCGACTTCATCAAGAGCAAGGCAGCCGCAGCGCTCGACCTCGTGAAAACCCGCTGAGCCCGCCCGCGACACCTCTGGACACGGAGGGCACCGGCAACCGGGAGCTAGCCTTCCGAGGGTGGCTCAACCGGTGCCGGGAACCGGGCGGACCACGATCCGGGCTCGGCTCCCACAGCATGCTGAAACAGCCGATAGCGCTGCACGTCGGCCGTGCCGGCGGGGGAGACGAGGTGATCCAGGTAGACCGCATTACGAGGCAGCGACCCCGTCAGCCCGTATGCACTGCAGGTCTCCCGGGCCAAGGCAAGCAAATCCTGGCCACGCACATACGACTGCAGCTTCGCGTTGTTGAGTGCGGCATCCAGCGCGACACCATCGAGGCCCCGGTCACGACCAGCAGCGGCAGCGTAGACATCAGCGCGTGTTGACATGTACAGCGCCTGCATCGCGCCGAGCCGCTGCTGGTTGACCTGCAAACCATCCAGGCGCCGGGCCTGCGGGTGCAGCGGGCGCTGCGTCGTAAACGTCACCGTGTCTTCCAGGACCCGACGCATGATGCCCAAGCCGACCGCGGCGAGGTTGAGCCGTCCGTACAGCGTGCTGCTGCTCTGCGCGATTGCCAGCCCATCACCCTCGGCGCCGACCAGACTGTCCGCACCCACCTCGCAGTCGTGGAAGCTCAGGTCCCCGAAAGAGAAACCGTCAAGCAGCCGGGGCTCGCCGAGCACAACGCCGGGGCGTGTGGCCTCCACGAGGAAGGCGCACAAGCCGCTGGTCCCCGACGTCCCGGCGATGCGCACGATCACGCCGTGCAGGTCGGCACCGTTGTGGCTGCCACCCACGAACGTCTTGCACGCCAGCCCACTCCCGTTGAGCACATACCTGTCGCCGCGTCGTTCGGCGGTGGCCTGGATGTGGCCGATGTTGCCGCCCGCGCCGGGCTCGGTCACGGCGATGGTGGGCAGGCAGTCACCGCGGGCGATGGCCGGCAACCACCGTTGCCGCTGCTCCGCGCTACCGCAGTGCAGGATTTTCGCGATCCCGAGGTAGTAGGCCTGAAACAAATACCCCATCGAGGGGGCAACCTGCGAAACCGCTTCCAATGTGGCGGTTTTGGCCACCTGGCCAGCACCGGTGCCGCCGTAGTGCTGCGGGATCGTAAGCCCGAACCAGCCCTGCTTGCTGAACCGGCGGACGAGGTCTAAGTCCGGCTCGTTGCTGCCGACCAGGCTCGCGCCCCACGGGGCGATCTCGTCGTGGGCGAACTGGTGCGCTTGTTCGCGGATCTCCTGGTCGAGCTCGGTCAGGTACAGCTGCTCAACGAGATCCGACATCAGATCGCCTGCTCCTCTATCGGTTCGACTGCCCGAAACTTCGGATCTTCCGGCCAGCGCTCAACTTTACGGCTGCGGGCAGTCCCGAGAAAGGTCGTTCAGCACCGAGCCGCGAGCCCGGCCAACCGTGAGGTTGACTACTCCCCGCCCTTCAGGGTGGGGATTCCCTTCCGGCTCGCGCCGGAAAGTTCCTGCTTCACAGCCGACTGCCCCGTCCGGGAGGACTCCCGTTGAGGTCTTACACCGGCTCCACAGGCCGACACCGCCAGCCCGGCGGCCTTGATGTTGCGGGCTGCGTTCACGTCCCGGTCATGGGTCGTGTCGCAACCGGGGCATGTCCACGTGCGGACGTTAAGCGGCATTGACTTCGCGAGCCTGCCGCACGTGGAGCACGTCTTGCTGGAGGGGAACCACTGGTCAACCGCGATCACCTCACGGCCATACCAGGCAGCCTTGTACTCCAGCATCATGCGGAACTCCGACCACGAAGCATCGGAGATAGCGCGTGCTAGCTTGCGGTTGGTCAGCATGCCGCGCACGTTGAGGTCTTCGATCACGACCGTTTGGTTCTCGCGGACGAGTCGAGTGGTGACCTTGTGCAGGTGGTCCCGCCTGCGGTCGGTGATCCGCGCGTGCACGCGAGCGACCTTGCGGCGGGCCTTGTCGCGGTTGTTCGAGCCCTTCTGCTTGCGGGCCAATTCCCGCTGCGCCTTGGCCAGGCGCTTGCGTTCCCGGTCGGAGTTCTTAGGGTTGGTGATCTTCTCGCCGTTCGACAAGGTGGCCAGCGAGTTGATCCCCGCGTCGACTCCCACCACGTTGTCGGTGGCGGGGAGGTGATCGACCGAGGTTTCCACGAGGATCGACACGAACCACCGGTCAGCCGCGTCGCGGGACACGGTGACCGTGGACGGCTCCGCACCCTCCGGGAGAGGGCGGGACCACACAATGTTCAGCGGCTCCCGCATCTTCGCCAACGTGAGTTGACCATCCCGGTACTTGAAACCCGACTTGGTGTACTCGGCGGACTGGCGGGACTTCTTGCGGGACTTGAAACGCGGATACTTCGCGCGCTTGTCGAAGAACGACGTGAACGCACCCTGAAGGTGCCGCAGCGTCTGCTGCAACGGCACGCTCGATACCTCACCAAGGAACGCCAGGTCGCCGGACTTCTTCCAGGTGGTAAGCAGCGCCGAGGTCTCGTTGTAGTTCACCCGTCGCTGCTCGGTGAACCACGCGCGAGTCCTGGCGTCGAGGGCGAGGTTGTAGACCTTGCGGACACAGCCGAACGTGCGCAGCAGCTCAGTGCGCTGCGCATCAGTCGGGTAGAAGCGGTACTTGTACGCCCGCTTCGTCTGCACCCTACCCATGCTTCACAAACAAACATGCCAACGCGTAAGCGGCGATCTTGGGTGGTCGCCGAAGAACACTCGGGATCGGCTCCTCCCCAGCCTGAAGACGAGGGTTTCCGCCGATTGGAGTTCGGATGATCATCGTCAAGCGAGAGATGGTACGGCGGCCGGCGAGGAGGAGAGGTGTGCGGACGCCTGACGGCTAGTCGCCGTCAGGGAGGGTGTCGAAGTCGCTGCGGTGCATGCGGTCAAGCGCGGTGGCTAGCAGTCCCGCGACTGCCTCCGGCCGGCGTTGCTGCAGAAAGTAGGCGAAGAAGCCGGCCATCGCCTCGGAAGCGCCGAACTCTTGCGCACCCTGCCGGTACCGGGTGTAGATGTGGTCAAGCTCGGCCTCGAACCTCGACTGGTCGCTTGGTGGCAACGCCACACCATCCTCCTCACGTCCGTTGCCGAGGTGGGCACTGAGACTGCTGCGGCCATCCTGCTTCCGAGTAAGGCCTGGTCGCACTACGACCAGCGATGCCGAGCGCATACGACCAAAGGATACGAAGCATAGGGGAGTAGTGCCCTAATCGGGCATCCGCCGCGAGCCGCGGGTGCTCGCGTCTCGATGATCCGCCGGCTGAGGGCTGTCGGTACGGGTGCCCGAGGTCGTTTGCGCCGCTTCCCGCTTCTTCTTGTGCAGCTGCCCTTCACTGAGCCCCAACTCGGCGGCGAGTTGCGTGCGAGGAATGGAGCTGCCCGCCTCGTTGAGCGCGTCGAGCAGCAGCTGCGGGAGCGCCGAGGCAATAGCGTCGCGGAGCGAGCGCAGACGAACGTAGTACTCGAGTGGCGTTTCGCTGGCGTGTTGTGCCGGCACGAGCTCGGCGCCGCGATCTGCTTCGGGGTGCGCGCGGTGCAGCCAGCTTGGGGAGACCTTCATCGAGGCGGCCAGGTGCCGGATGGGCAACGGATCGGGTTGGGCCTGGTTCCAGGCGACGACGTCGTTCTTCAAGACCGGAAGGAAGCGGCGCACAGCGTCGCGGAGGTTGGTGAGCCTGCGGTAGTAGGCGCGGCAGGTTTCGCCGCGCTGTCGTGGCGGCGCGCTTGCGGTACTCATGGCGATCCTCCGGTCAATCGAGGCTCCAGTATCAGGCAGTCGTGCCGGCGGCAAAAAAGAAGCCCCATTTGCGTGAAGTTTAGGACAGTCCTAAACTTCACGCAGTGGTGCGAAGCCGGCCCGCAGACACAGGGGAGCGACTGAACACTCGAGACCCCGCTATGCGCGCGGGGTGACAGGAACGTCTCCGTCGAGCCGGAGAGACAAATCGAAATCGTGAGTGTCGCCAGGGCGCACCCGCCGCCAAGCAAGCCGCCCCGGCCACACCCTTCACACCAAACCGGAAAGGACCCGGTCATGGCCGCATCAGTATGCCAGTCCCACCTGGACTGGCTCCAAAGCCGAGCCAGTGGGCTCTACGAGGACCTGCGCCGGCTGTTCCTCGAGGGCGGCGACACCAGTAGTACGCGCGCCCAGCTCGCCGAGGTCGCTCGGGAGCTCGCCAAATGCGCCCCGCCACGCCAAGCACGCGTGTGGAAGCTCTATGCCGAGCGCGCGTGCCGTGATCCCTACGCGCCTAAATCCCGAGACGCAGGGAGGGGTGCGTCGCGAGAATGCCTGGCCGTCACGGCGCGCACACAGGACGGGCAGGCGACATGAACAAGGCAGGTCACGCCTCGTTCGGAGCGCTCGTCGGAGTCATTGCCGCGCGGCAACTCAACGACGTCCCCACGGTGACCGCCGTGCTCAACGGGGCAATGTCCACTGCGGCGGCCTCACTCGTGCCCGACCTAGATCATCCAAAATCGACGGCCACAACGCACCTCGGTGTGGTCACCGAAAAGCTCTCCTGGATGGTGCGGGAGACGTCGGGACTGGTCTACCGCCTGACCAAGGGACCTCGGGATGAGGACGTGAGTGGAAAGCACCGCGGGATCACGCACACGGTCGTGTTCGCCGCGCTGCTCGGTTTCGGGACAACTCAAGGATGCCAGGCCGCCGCCGAATACGACCCGCGGGTTGGGGCGGCGGTGATGGTCGGGCTGATCGTGTTGCTGGCCAGCCTTGCCGCCACCTTCTTCGGCAAATGGGCAATCACTGCGCCGGGTGCGCTTGGCGTCTCCTTGTTCTTCGCCGGGGACCCGGTCGCCGAGCTCAACGCCTTGGCCCCACAGATGGGCTGGTACATCGCGCTGGGTTGTGTGGCGCACTGCCTCACCGACGCCATAACGAAGGAAGGCTGCGCGTTCATGTGGCCGATCCCGTGGAAGGGGGAGACGTTCTACGAGATCCGCCCCCCGGCGGAGTGTCTGCGTATCCGCGCCGGCGGCCCAGCCGAAGCCGTACTCGTGCCGATATTCATCACCGTCGGTTTCGTGATTGCTGTGCACATGCTCAGCCCCGAACCCGTGCAACAGCTTCTGACCATGCTCATGGATCAGCTCGCAACCCTCGCGCGCTGACCCCACCGCCTACCTGACCAGGAGATATTGGCAATGAAGAAGTTCACCAGAACCATGCTGGCGGCAACGCTCACGGTCGCCGGAGCCTCGGGATGTTCGCTGCAGCAGGCCATGTCGGCTGACCAGCCCCGCCCCACCGCGCCTGCGGGCGACGTTGCCGCGGCGCTGGCCTCCATCCCCGTGCGGCCGGAGGGAGGGATGGAGGGCTATGACCGCGACGCGTTCGATGTGTGGTCCGACCACGGCGACGAGTGCGACACCCGTGCCGTTCTTCTCAAGCAGACCAGCAGCACGCCAGCACGCGTCAACGACAACTGCACCGTCCAGTCTGGCTCCTGGCGCGACGCCTACACCGGCCGCACCGTCACCGACCCCGGAGATCTCGACGTCGACCACCTGATTCCACTGGCCGAGGCCTGGCGCTCCGGCGCGGCCGACTGGCCCACCGAGCTCCGCGAACACTTCGGCAACGATCTCGAGCACGGCAACCTGGTCGTGGCCGACAGCTCGGCCAACCGCAGCAAAGGCGACCAGGATCCGGCGTCCTGGCTGCCGTCGTACGACCGATGCGGCTACGTGACCAGGTATATTCAGGTCACGGCCTACTGGAACCAGCAGGCCGCGGCGACCGGCCACCAGCTATCCATCGACCCTGCCGAAAAGCAGGCACTCGAGCACGAACTGGCCAACTGCGGGTAGGCAGCTGCACATGCCGATCAAGCCAGAGAATCGCGACCGCTATCCCGACAACTGGCCGGAGATCAGCCACCACATCCGATTTGACCGCGCCGCCGGGCGCTGCGAATGCCGCGGCGAATGCGGCCGCCCCACAGACCACCTCGCCGCGGACGGCCGGTGCCGAAACCACCACGGAAACCCGGCGTATGGCACCGGCTCAAAGGTCGTGCTCACCACGGCACACCGCAACCATGTACCCGAGGACTGCCGCGACGAGGAGCTGTTCGCCGCGTGCCAGGGCTGCCACCTGCACTATGACCGCGCCCACCACGCCCAGACCCGCAAGCACACGCTCGCAGCCACTCGAGGACAGACCATGCTCCCGCTCGACTGAGACTCAACGCCTTGGCGACTGCGGCATCCAGGAATCCGTCCGCGCCGTCGTCACGTCGCGGTATCCGAGCCGCACATCGGCGTAGGGGAGCCAGATCTGTGACGAAACCGCTCCGGCCCGCGGGGACCGATCTCCCGCAATACCGCAGCAACCTCGATGCCCGCTTGGCTCGCGCGCAATTCGCGTTTCCACCGTTGCCGCGGCGGCTCACCCGAGGTGAACGCATCGATGATCTGCCGCAGCAGGTAGGCCACGTGTTTGGGATGTAGCCGCTGACCGGTGTTCGACACAAACAACGGTTGCCGCGCGCGGCCGTCGCCCTCGCCGGCGGGCACCGCAGGTGGGCACCGCAGGGCGAGATAGTCCTCGACCGCATCGGCCACCAAGGTTGAGACACCCAGCCGATGCCAGCCCCCACACCGGCACGACACCAACACCGCCGCTCCACCATGGGTGGACCGTTCGTAGCTGGACAGGTCCAGCTCGACGAGCTCGCCGGCGCGCATGCCGGTACCGGCGAGCAGCTCGAGCATCGCTCGATCCCGATAGCCGTTGCGAGCGTGCGGCGCCAACAACGCCGCGGCCTCCCGCAGCGCGCGCACCTGCTCAAGCGTGAACGGCTCGTTGACCCGCTCCGGATGCGCTGGACTCAGCCGACGTGACGTGGTGGCCCCGGCCATCGGGTTCGACGCCGCCAGGCCGCCGCGGATCAAGTGCGTGTAGAACGACGACACCGACGACACCCACGCCACCTGCGTACCCGGGGAATACCCACGCTCGGCGAGCTCGTCCAGCCAACGGCGCACGTCGTCACCGGACGGGTCGCGGTAGGACACCGAGTTTCCCCAGCACCACAACAGCCACTCGGTACCGCTGTAGCCGCGCGGCCGGCGACCACGCCGCCGCTGCGGATCCGGCGTGACACGGCCAGGAATCCAGCTGCGCGGCACACCCAGCCGCTCGGCGTACGACTCGCGCGTGCGCTGCGACGAGTAGCCCTCGAGCCAAGCTTGGACCTCGACGCGCAGGTGCTGCACCCGCTCGTCGTGCGGCAGAGCGTCAAGATCCGACACGTGGCCGGGCAGACCCTCCTGCCCGGCCACGGTGCGCGTCACCTCACGATCCATAGGTGCGTCGGATCTCCTCGAGCAGGGCATGGTTTTCGGCGTACTGCTGCGGGCTCACCAGCAGCGGATCATCGGTGACATCGAACTCGACCTCGGCCTGCGCCAACGTCGGTGCGATGAGCGCCCGATGCAGCCGGGGCATCTCCTCAGCGGTGAATGTGGTGCGCGACCACGGCGAGGGATCCCAATACCAGCGCGCGAGCGCGGCTCGCGCGCGCTCGACCTCGCTGGGGGAGAGCTGTTCGGCGGTCACTGGTTGGCCTCCCTGGTTTCAAGCTGGGCCAGCTGACGCAGCCGCTGCAGCGCGGTCGCCTTGTTGTGCCTATCCCATACGGCGCTCGAGATGTCGCCGTCGACGACGGGCACGTGGCCGAACAAGGCCACGTCCTCGGGGTTGAGGTGGTAGGACACCTGCCCGGCTGTCGTGTCCAAGTACAGCACCGGCAGGGTTGGTTCACGCGGATCGTTGTAGGCGATCCGCGCCGGGAACTGTGCGGCCAGCACCGCGACCAGGTGCGCCCGCTCGCGGTAAAGCTCACGCACCTGATCGCTGTCGCCGGCCAGGTCGCTTCCCGCCAGGTGGGGGCGGATCGCCTCGACGGCATCGGCGAGGATCTCGGCGTGGTCGAACGCCAGCGCACCGGCGAGCACGTCGTCGACGCGTTTCCAGCTGGCTGCTGCCGCATCGTCGGCCGCCTCGGGTGTCATCGGCTCGTCGACCACGACGGCATACGCCGTGGTCGACACCCGGCCGCGGGGGTCGCGGCCGGGTGTGTCGTAGACACCGATCTTGACTAGTCTGCTGCACCGGCCTGATTCGACCAGTGGCCGCAGACCGATCGAGGTCTCCTCGGTCAGCTCGCGATACGCAGCCTCGATCGAGGCCTCGCCGGGCTCGAGGAAACCACCCGGCAGTGCCAGGTGGCCCGCATACGGCGCATACCCGCGCTCGATCACCAGTACCCACAGCACACCGTCGGTGTCCTGGTGGAACACGGCGACATCCGCGGTGAGCTGCGCGGTCTCCCCATCAGGGGTCGTGGTGGTCATCGCCCACCCCCGGTCTTCACGTGCGCCGCGTCGTCCAACTGGTCGGCGAAGGGGCACAGCAGCCCCACCACCTCGTTAACGCTCGACCAGCTCGACGGCCAGTTGCTCGGGCGGCCCCGCTCGAAAGTGACGTCATCGAACAGGTCGATGACGGCCGCTTCGAGCCGCTCAAGGGTGTGTGCGCTGTCGATGGCATCGAGAATGCGCTGCACCAGCTTGGCGTCCCAACCCGCGTGGACCAGGCGCTGCCGTGCGGCCTGCCGATCCAGCAGTACCGGCAGGCCGGCGGCGCGAGCCAGTCGGACCGCGTCGAGCTCACTCATCCCGGACAACACTCCGGGAGGGCTGGCGTGCGAGACCGGCCCGGGGGCGGTGCCGTCGCTGACGCGTCGCATCCGCCGGTCGACCTCGGCGCCGGTGATGATTTCCCAGTCGCCGCGCGGCCACGCCCACTCGCTAAGCAGGCCCACATCGTTGCTGTTGACGTCCATCTGAAGTCCTTTCTGCCCAGGGGGCTTGGTTAGGGTTCGAGACGCGGGCCGGGGCAGGTATGAGATGCCCCGGCCCGTCCAATCGACTCACCCGGCCCTGACGAAGCTCCTGAAGCGCGACACCGCTCGAACTCGCTCGAACGGCCGGGTGCGATCACCATCGTGACCTTATCCCTATATTAGATCGGGATAAGGTTTCGTTCATCGTCCGAACGGGGCAGCTGCGGCAGGCTCCACGTAGTGGTGCCCACTGCCGAAGGCGTCAGCAAACGGTGTCGCGTGCGCCGGCGGTGTGGACTCGAGTTGACAGGCCGCGCCGCCGATCAGTCGTTGGAAGGAAGCCCATGAAGCGGAAGCGTCGAGGTTTGCCGGCCGTGCGCCCTAGCATGGCCGGCATGGACGGACCGAATACGCCTGCTGAAGGTGGCGAGTCGGACGGCGCTGGCTTTGACGAAGTGGATGCGTTCCTGTCCCAGATCCAGAAGCAGATCCGCGAGTCCGGACCACCACAGAGGACCGAACTGTTCGGCTTGCCGGTCGAGATGCCACTTCCGCCGCCAGGCCAGGCGACAACGCCGCAAGGCGAAGTGCCGGTTGATCACCTGCCGACTGACTTTCTGGTGGACCGCCTAACACAGCGTTGGGGGACCGGAGGCGGTAAGACGAACTTGATCCAGTCGAGCGCGGAGGACGGTGACGCGTCGCACAGAGATCAAGACGCGTCTTGACGTCGTCCGCTCGTGAAGTGACGCGTCCGGTGACGCGTCACCAGTCCGGTGAGGACGAGAATCCTGCACGGGCGAGATCCAGGGTGTCGTAGTGTGCCGTCGCGGACGGTCCCCTCGACGCGTAACGGACGCGTTGGGGACAGCCGGGCGGAAGGAGACCACGGGTGAGTGTTGCCCTCGCGTCAGACATCGACCACGAGGCCGAGCTGCGGGCGTGCGCGACGAAGCGCGACTGCATCCGATACGCCTGCTCCGTTCTCCATACACCCGACGGCGATCCGGTGCAGACCCAAGACGTCCGGGACTGGCTCGAAAGCAAAGGCATCGCCACGTCCCGGCAGACCGTCTCGCGGATCCTCAACGAGTGGCGACGCCAACAGGGCTACGACCAGACCGGCGAGATGCCTGCGTTAACCGACGACACCCTCGCCGAGTTCGACGAAGCCCACGAACCACCCGAAACCCACCCGAACATGACCGGCACGCCACCGGTCACCAACGCAGAGCCCGACAGCGCTGCTGTCCCGGAGCCGACCCCCACGCCTACTCCCGTTACCGCTACGAAAGCCGTGACCTCGCCGGCCGCGGCCGAAGACCCGGCCACCGAACACCCCAGCACGGTCCGCGACCAGGAAACCCACCACAAACCAGCCGCCAGCACGACAAACAAGCAGTCCAAAGGCGGCGCCGCAGGAGTACTGCTGTGGTACCTGGTGGCAGTCGTCGCCACATGCCTCAGCGCCGACACCTCCTACCGCCTGTTCGGCGAGATCGGCATCAGCGGCTTCATCTTCCCGCTCGAAGCCTGGGGCCTGTCGCTCACCATCGACCTCGAGCGAACCATGCTGTTCGGCGTCCAAGAACTCGCCCTGGTCGCCTGCGCCGTGTCCATGCGCACCCACGTACGCCGCTGGGGAAGCGCCGGACCAGCCCAGATGGTGGCCTGGGCCATCCTGGGCAGCGCCGCCGTAGCCGCGGTCAGCCTCGCCGGCGTCACCCTCGCTGCACTGATCCGCATCGCCCTCGGCCCGCTACTCGCACTCATCGCTCTCCACCAAGCACTCGGACTCGAACTCCGAGTGCGCCGCGGCAACCGCGTCAACAACGGCACCCTCGCACGCATCGGACGCGAACTCCGCGAACGCCTCCTGTCCCGCCTGGGCCTGGCCGACGAAGAACGTGACGCCGTCGCACGCACGCGCGACCGCGCGGCCAGCAACGTGGCGCGCCTGGCCACCGCACGAGGATACGTGCCGCTGCGTCGCTGGCGTCTCCAACGCGCCCTGCGCCTGTCGCAAGTCGCCCACGACCCGGCCGCCAAACAACGCATGCTCGACGAACGCGCGCTGCTGCAGCACGCCGACGAGCTAACGACGCTGAAGCAACCGTCACCCTGGGCCTGACGACAGTCCACTCATACTGGGTGACGCGTCGCGGACGCGTCACCCAGGCGACACCGGACGCGTCACCACACCCGCCGGTCCACCACTGCCGCCCCCTGGGCGGTAGTGGAGCGGTGAGGCGGACCCGCCCCTGAAGGGTGATACCGCTGCGGCCCGCACGCCCCGACGACGCGCCCCGCACGAGAGCGCCGTCAGGAACAACCGGGACGTCCAGCCAGGCGGACGACGGTGTGCACGGCATGCCGCCGCAGCGGTGCGTGAGCGCTGCGATGGGCGGGACTGGCAGCGCCATGCCCGCGTCCAGGGGAACTCGGCGGGCCCCACGGCTCGGCCGGCCGCCACGCGCTCAAAGCCCCTGCGCGCGGCTGACAGCGGCGTGCTTCCACGCGCGAAAGGCGCAAGCAGTTCGTTGACTGCCCTCGAACATGCTCATCCCCGCCGCTGCCGGACACGGTGCGTATAAGCACAAGCCACCCAGAAACGTTAGCTACGTTAAATACCTGCGGGGGTTCGGTAGGCTCAGCCGCGGGCTCGGCCGTAGCGGAGCGCTGAGGGCCGCGGCTGGCCTCCCCACAGGGAGACGGCACACAGCGCGCACTTTCAGCATCGCCAGGAGAGAAGTCCCTACACGCCGTGATCGGCGAGGCGCCCAAAGCAGGGGAGCGGAGCCCGAGGGGCGCTGGGGCAGACGTAGCTGTCGCCATCGCCCGGGATGAGAACACCCAGTCCCAGCGACGGCGTCGTGCTCACCGGTGCGCAATCGGAGTGCCGGGCAAGACAGCCACGATGGTGATGGTGATCATGTCGACCAGCTACAGGCCGTTCGCGGCCCGTACCGCCGAGGCCGCGACAGGGCGAAACCCGAACCCATGTGCCCACCGTCCTCGACGGCAGTGACGGGCCACCGTGGTTCGGCGACATCACCGAGGACGCTGACACCGTCCTGAGCGTCACCGTCACCCGGCTGCCGGACGCTGGCGACGCACCTGACCGCGGCCATCCGCTCCTATCTCGCGACGACCCCCACCGGGTTTTACACCGACTTCGACACCCCGTACGGTCCCGACGCCGGGCAGCACGACTACCGCGGCGAGGCTGCCTACGCCCACGGCGGTCAAACACAGCACGCCCTGCGTGCCGGCACGTGGAGCGCCGCCGCGGCCAAGCTGCGTACCCGCATCGCCAAGGACCTTAACGAGCTGCACCTGCTCGGTGGCCCCGACTACGGCCGCAGCGTCCCGCCGTGGTTCTACACCGGTGAGCTCGTGGTCGGCGCGGAAGTGCGCGCGACATTACGCCGGCACCGGGTGTGAAAGCCGCCGCGAGACGACATGTCGTCTTCGACGACTCGGTCGGCGCACCCAGATTCAAGGCCGATCCGGTCGTATCGCTGTTACCTGGACGTGGTTGCTTACCTGCAGCGGTGGTGACTGAACGCGATGGCTGAAGCCGCCGTAGCTTCATTAGCAACGTTAAATACCTGCGGGGGTTGGGTAGGCTCAGCCGCGGGCTCGGCCGTAGCGGAGCGCTGAGGGCCGCGGCTGGCCTCCCCGGAGAGAAGGGCGGGCAGCGCGATTCGCGCCGCTGCCAATGAATGCTGCTGCACACGCAGCGTGTCCCGCGCTCGCGCCGGCAGTCGGGAGGCGAAGGGGGACGTGTTCAGCGAGGCACAGCTTGACGGCGATGTTCGCGGGTATGCCAGTGGCAGCGGGCAAGATGCACGCCATGGGGTATGAGCACCAAGCAGCTGTCCCGTAAGCAGGCTGCTGCGCGGCTCAACATCAGTGTTGTCGACCTGCCTCACCACGATGGGTCGTGGACTCGCCTGCAGGTGCGTGACTTGCAGGCTGAATGCCTTGGCTGGTTGCCCCACGCCCGAAAGGCATATGCCGCACATCAGGATGCGAAGGCTGAACGGGCGTGGCTGGCACGTCAGCGGTGGCTGGCCAGGCAGCCGCGGCATGCCTGTTTCTGCATGCATGGTCATGCGTGGCTCTCACATGTTAATATGTGATCATCACACAGATGGTCCGGGATTGCACCTCCTACCTGCAAGAACTACAGGGGCGAGTGACTTGCCGAACAAGAGCATCAGCGTCAGCACGCCAGAAGACGAGCAGCTGTGGGGCTGGGCTGAGCGCGAGTCCAAGCGGGCGCGCTTCGGTTCCATGTCCGCGTTCATCCTCTGGCTCCTCGAGCGCGAACGCGCGGCCGACGCCCCGATCGACCGGCGGGCCAACCAGCCGCAGCAGTTTTCCGGCCGGACGGTGCGGGTCGCCGAAGTTGACGCCGACGACAACCCCACTGGGTATGGAGTCACGATCAGCATCCCGACCGGCCGCTTCGTTGTCGAATCATGGGACAACGCTGGAGGTGCCAATGAGTAGGCGGACTGCCACCGTCGCCAAGGTCACCCAGGCCCGCAAGGGCGACGAGGCTCGGACTCCACTCGTCATCGTCACCCTGCACTGCCAGGGCAGGGCGTATTTCTGGGACGCCGAACCTGGCACCTACAGAGTCGGCCAAGAAGTCCAGGTCAAGGTCAACAACCTGGACCACATGCACCCCGCCAGCTGAAGCTCTGCGCGGGCACCGGCCTTTACCCCGAGCTCGTAGGCCGCAACGTTCGGATCACTCTGGACGACAACCCAACCGTGACCGCCACCGGAACGCTGGTGCACGTCACCTACTGAAAGGAGCCTCCTGTGGACTCCGGCGACTTTCCCGGGCTCATCGCGCACGGCAAGCGGGTCCGCGCTATGTGCGCCGACCCCGAACTCACCGGTGAGCTCTTGGCGGTCGGGGTGGCGATGTCCGCGATCCTCGACGTCAAGGCTGCGCCCAAGCTCAGCCTCTACCAAATCCACATACTCGCGTTCGGTCCCGATGACCAGGAGATCCCGATGGAATGCGCCCGGACCGGCCGCATGAGGCCCGGCCGTGCCGGGTACGCCATCCGGGGCGATGCTCGCCGATACGCCCCGCCATACCCCGAGGCGAAGTGCCTCGCCCCGACGCCCCGCAAGAAGCACTGCGGGCGTAAAGCGAACCACTTCGGCCTGCTGACCGACTGGAGTACCGGCGAGCAGTACCGTCACGCCGCGTGCAACCGGCACCGTGAGTGGTACCGCGACACCTGGAAGGCGAACCAGGAAGCCAAACCGGAGGACGGCGGGCCGCTCCCGTACGCCAACACTGGCGGGGTACTTGCGCGGCACTTCCCGGAGGTCAACTGGGTGAAGCTGTGGAGCAAGCTCGATCCCCACTGGGAGCCGTACCCCGAGCGGCCTGAGCAGCAGCCGGCGAAGCCAACGTTGGAGCTAGTTGTTGATCAACCCAATCGCGAGGCGGCGGAGCAGGGGGACTTGCTGAACATGGATCCGCCAGGTCGCCCAGCCTTGTTCGCGGTTTCGGCCACCCGATAGCCGCCGTCGCTAACAGCGTTACGTCACAGGAATGGGGAGTACAGCAATGGGTCTGCGATCCAAGTGGCAGCAGTTCCGCCAGGAGTGGGCTGACACCCCGGAGCCGCGTCCGACGAAGGACAAGCAGCAAGACCCCACTGGCACCTGCGATCAACGGGGGTGCGACGAGCCGACCTACGGCCATAACCGCACCTGCAACCAGCACATCGCAGGTCTGTGACCCACCCCGCCATGCGACTGCGCCGCGCCCTGACGCCCAATCCCTGATTCCTCAGCATCGAGGCCGCCTTCGGGCAATAGACCCAATTCAGTGCTGGTCAGGGCACGAAACGTTGCTCACACCGCGAGATGTCCGGCTACGCCAACTACGTAAAGGATCTGATCTGCGATGACCAAGGACAGTTCCTGGGAAAGATGCGCGAACTACCGACGCGCTGCTGGGCCAGTTCTACGATGCCGTGATCGTCCCCCGGCTGGTCACCGACTGACCCGCGCTGGACAGCAAAAAGCCCCCGCCGCAAGGCGGGGGCCTGCCACCCCCACGTCCGTGGGGAACAAGACGAAAGCCCGAACGGACTTCCTTTCACGAAGACCAGGTTCACCTCCACGTGCGTGGAGATCTTGACGGCAAACGCGTTCGCCTACTAGGCGGTACCTGGTTCACCTCCACGGACGTGGAGAACGATCAGCGATCAAACCTCGTCACTCGCGAAGACCAGGTCCACCTCCATGTGTGTGGAGAGGACACCAAGCTAGCAGACATCCACATCGACATGGTCGACTAGCTCGCCGCGTCGACCGCATCGCCTCGCCCGCGGCGCCCTGGAACGGCGCCCCGAAGGTGGAGTCACCCGATCCTCCGTGTTGCTGCGGATCGTCAAGGCAGGGCAGCCCGAACACTGAGCACACGCCCCTGCTGGGGCCGGGACTACGGTTGACGCCGCCGGCCCCGTACCGCGCGGCGCTGATCGCGCCCACATCGAGCAGGCGCGCGGCATGATCGCTGGGGAGAACGTCAACGCCCAGGAGGTGCGCAGTGCCCTTAACGGCACGGCTTGCCGGGCATCGTGACCCCTTAGATGCCTCGCAGGAAGACCTTGGTGCCGGGTTGAGTTGGGACGCGGTCCGAGGAGGTCATCCGCGCCCGGAGCTGACCTGCCCGGTGTGCGGTGGCGGCATGCACGCCCGACAATCCCACCTGGGGACCCGCTACTTCGCGCACAACCCGCACCAAGGACACGAGCGGTGCCCATACCGCGGGGCGGGCGAGACCGAAGACCACGTCCTACTCAAACGACTCATCGCCTCCGAGGTCCGCAGCGCCGGGTGGCACGCCACAGTCGAACACGCCGAAGCTGACTGGCGCGCCGACGTCCTGGCAAGCAACCCGAGCGGCACCTCCCGAGGACGGCACGCCACACCAGATCGCGCTCACCCACGCGCCCGGCGAGGCCACCTTTCCGCTGTGCTTGCACTGCGACCCGCTGGGACAACGCTTCGACGAACTCGTGACCTACGAGACCGAGAACCGTCGAAACCTACCGGGCAAATTCTCATGGCCACGTGCTTCGCCGCCCCTGGTCTACGACCCGCCTTCCGACCCATCGACGAATCGCGGGACGTGACCCGATGCTGGAGTGGTGGAGGAGTCGTGGCCTGCGAACGATGTCCACTATAGGAAATGCCGGTGTGGAGGTACGGTACGTACCGTGCCTACCGACGAGACTGTCGCCGACCGGCGGTACGCCGTCGGCCAGCGGATCCGCGAACTTCGTGTACAGGCTGGCATGACGCAGAGCGACGTCGCCGAAGCCGCAGGATTCGGGAGCCTGCCTTTCTACGGCGATATCGAGCGAGGCAAACGCAATGTCAGCCTCGACAAGCTATTCGCCATCGCCGACGCCCTCGGTGTCGGCGTCGGAGAACTGTTCACAGATCTCCCACGCCAGGTTCGGTAGGCAGCTCACACCACGGGTGTCGAGCAAGCAAGTAGATGCAGAGAAGACGGAAACGCCACCCCGTCGGGCGGCGCTGTTAACGAGGTTCGTTGCGCCGGGTCAGATAGCGGCTCCGGTCGCCAGACCGTGCGCATAACTAGACATCGGCCTCCCGGTTTCGAGCTGTCAAGCACGTCTGCGCATAACTGGGCATCATCATCCGAGTGTCCGGCACAAGCATCGTTGCCGCGAGGCTCGCGCTGCCGCTGGTCGTCTCGGTCAAGCCATGCGGCCGGAGAACGCGGCCGTGGTGAAGATGTGCGAAGCCCAATACTGGGCGCTGATGGGCGTGCACAAGAAGATGGGGGAACTCGAGCAGTGCCTCCAAGCCTCCTCACTGTCGCTGCCCAAGGTGGCAGACAACGAGGTGGCGGAGAAAATCGCCGCTCTGGTCGAGGACTACACCGAGCGAAACCGCGAGCATCGCTCCGCCGCCAACGTCGCCGACGCCGAGGAAAGCGGCCCAACTGATCTCTAAGGGGGATGGGATGACCGAGTAGCTCGACGTCGACGAGCTGACGCGCCTGCTCGAAGACGACGGCGTGGCCGGGTGGCTCGATCTCGGGCTGAGGGTCACGCGTGGCAACCCAGCGGGCGCGGCCGACCAGGTAACCGTCCACCAGGACAGTGGTGAGGTCATCGGCTGGACTGAGGCGTCACCGGAGGTCCCCGGCCGACGCCAATACCGAACCGTGATCGTGCACGACCAGCAGGGCTACCCCCACGGCCCCGCGTACCCGGCCGGATGGCTACCGCCGAACCTGCTCGATTCGCAGGCCCGAGAGCGGTATCGGTGCTTGCCGGAAGGCCAGCAGAGGCCCGGTTCGACTGGCCTGATCAGCAAACCGGGGCTCCTCCGGTCAATTCGGCGGAACCCCGTTCGTTCATCCCCACCTGCGTGGGGGTCGACCTCGTGGTCGCTGGCATTGCCTGTCGTCCTGGGGCTCCGGGCGCCGTTTCAGCACCCGCACGAATATTGCAACCCTCCCCTTGCTTTTAATGTCAGGGGGTGGTTCACTTAAGCCATGCCGACGACAGCGATCCGCCGAATCACCCGGACCCTCAACCGTCACGTCCGAGACCGCCGCGACCACCAGCAGATCTGGTTCGACGACGACGGCCACGAACTCACCGCAGCGCCACTCACCGCCGTGGTCGACGCTCCCGACGGTGCCGCCTACCGATTCCATGTCGACCCCACCCGCCGCGCCGACGGTCGCCAGCAGTGGACCCACGCAGGCGTCGCCGAAGCCATCGCCCACCCCTGGGCGGTCGCCCCGTGAACATCAACGACTGGTTGACCCTGCAGCGCAGCAGCCTCGAAAAGCTGCCGTTCGTGGAACAGGTCGACGTGCTCACCGCCCTGATCGCCGAGGCGCCGAAGTGGCTGTCCACCGAACGCGCCACCGTCATCGACAACATGCGCTCGGCAGGCCACAGCGACACCGCCATCGCCGACATGCTGGGCACCACCCGGCAGGCACTGTCCGATCTCGGCGACGGACCCGCTACCAACATTGATGGCGTGTGGGCGCGGCCCAGGCTTCTGCGCGAAACCATCGAGCTGCTCATGCCGCACGCCGCGGACTCCCGCGACCTGGTTGCAGCGCTCGGCGTGCTGCGGCGTCGCGGTCGCCCCAACAGTGTGGAGATCCGCGGCGCGGCCCTGCGCATCAGCCGGGCCGCCCGCAACGCCCGAATCGACTGGGAGTCACTGCCCCCCGGTGAATCCAGCACCCTGCGGCGCGGGATCGCCCACGCAACCGATATCGCACAAGGCAAGGCCTGAGCATCATGACCCGTCCCCTGCTCCAACTCTCTACCAGGCCGAAGGCGGTCTCATCCGCCCGTACCGCGTCAGCGATCTCGGCTTACCTGCTCAGGAGACTCCCATTCTGCCGCCCGCGGTGGGATGGGTACGGATCAGCGGCAGGAACGGCGAAGTCGTGCAGTTGAACCAGATGAGCCCTGCCCACGCGAGCAACATCCTGTGGTTTATCTGGAGACGCTCCGAAGACGATGAGGAACGAGAGGAGTTTCTTTTCGTCGTAACCCCAGCGGTGTGGCCCGCCCCTTTCCGGGCTGCACAGGGACCGTTCTGGGATCTTCGCCTACTACAGTAGCTGCCTTCGCGCTGTGGCTGTCCGGGGCGGCACCTCCGCAGCTCGGTCGCGAGCATCCGAGGCTGAAGCCCGACCGCCCGCCGCAGCGCCAGCAATCCGGGCAGCAGCTCACCCGAATGAGGGACTGCCGATCGTGGAGGACCCGGGCGCACGCTCGCCGTATGCGCCCCGTCGACCTCCCCGCGGTCCGGGCGGCGATGAGCCGGCCGCGGTCGGTGCGCGATGCAGCGGACTGGATCCGGCCGCGGCAACCGGACACGACCATGGCGCTGCAGCAGGCGCTGCGCGAGGCCGCGTTGTACTGGGTGAGCAGCGAGATGGCGCTGCTTGCCTCCGAGGTTGCCCGCCATGAGATCGACGAGGCCCGCTGGCTACTGATTGACCGACCGACTCCGGCTGGCCTGTTTGTCATCGAACATCTTCCGGCCGAGCAGGACACGTCTACCAGTGTCGAGTTCGCTGTGAGCTGGGGTGATCACCCTGACGGGTTGCTGTTGGTCTGGTGGGCTGACCGCGATGGGATGGCCGAGTACCGCGATCGGCTGCCCCGGCACCCAGCGCCCCTGATCAGCACGGGCGGGTTTGTGGTGCCCGTCAACGAGCGCTATCAACCCTTGACCGAGTACCCGAGGCTTCGGCGGAATGCGATCGCGCTGCTGCAGGCGATGTGGCTGCTCATGGACATGCCCAGCATCACCACGACCGCGTGCGCTGGTTCGAGCCTGCCAACCTTCTTGGCCGACCGTGTCCCGAGGCCACGCCGAGCCACGGCGCGCTCCGGGACTGCCGGCGAGGACGTAGCGGTGATCCATATCCGGCGGGAGCGCCCCGGCCGCGCGTCAGGCAGTGCAGCCAGTCCCTATCGCCACCGGTGGGTGGTGCGGCCGCACAAGCGGTGGCAGGCCTGCGGGCCCGGCCGCCGCCAACGCCGCCGCGTACTCGTTCCACCGCACATCAAAGGCCCCGCAGGAGCCCCGTTCCTGAACCGTGAGCACGTCATGCTGTGGGACAGGTGACGCGGTCAGAGCACTAGGATCACGGGGACGCGTCAGCGACGACACCGCGGCTCGACGTGTGCACGGTGCCTTTCCTCGAGTGCGAGCATCCCGCGTTGACATCTGACCACCCGCGGCAGCGTCAGCCGTCCCGGCAGCTCAACCGAGCGGTGCGTCACCTACCGCTGCCGTCTCAAGATGCGTATAGTTTGTACTATTGGTGTACGGTTCACACGCCACACCGCAGCAAAAGGGCCGGCGACGGCACTGTCGACGCTCCACCGTCAACAGCACCGCCACCGGCCGGACGGACAACTACATAGCAGGGGAGCCGCGAAGGGCTACCGCTCAAGCCAACGCTTGAGCCGAAGCCTCACCCCCTCAGCGGTCCAGCCAACGACACGGCGCAGCCACGAATCATCCTTATTGCTGATGATCATCCTCAGGTTCATCAGGGCAGTCGGGATGGTCAGGAGCGCCAAGAGCCACGTTGGGTCCACGGCGCGCTGCTCCTCTCACTCACAGATGCTCGACGATCGGATTAGCTCTCCTGGCGTCGGGCATCTTTGCTTGTGTATGGCGAGATCAAAGTAGCGCGCGTACGTGACACGCCCACGTATCCAATGCGGGCCAGGGGCAGTCTTGCGGCGACGGTTCGCGGATCTCCGCAGGTCACACTGCATAAAACGCCCCTCGGTCAAGTCGTCCCAAACATCCATCCTTTCGTCAACGACGGGTTGACGAACCCCGCGCTCGCCGGTGCACGAGCACTAGGGACACAGGGGCGCGTTAGCAACGACACCGCGGCTCTAGGCGTGCACGGTGCTTTCGTCGAGCAGCCACACCTCGTCACCGCCATCGAACTCCCGCTGCAGCGGCTGGCCACCGTCGAGCATCAGATCGGCGATCATGACCTCATCGGTGGGGGAGTCGGTGTGCTCCACGGTGGCATCCACCAGCGCTCCGGTGTTGTCCTCGATGCGAATCCGCATGTGGTCAAGCAGGTCACGCGCGCGGATCACGTCGGCAACACCGTCGAGCGCGGCTTCCGCGGACCCTGCCGCCGGCTCGGCCGGGGCATCCCGCCGCGCACCGGCCGAACCGGAGCCGGTGTGAGCGGGCGTGCTCGGCACCACCAACGGGGTGTCTGTGTGCTGAGTCCAGCCGGCACCCACCGGGCCACCCGGCCGTAGCGCGTCCAGCAGGGCACGGTCCTGGGGCTGTAGGCGGGCGCGCGCGTCGGTGTGCCCGTCGAGGTTCGGGATCCACCACGCCTGCAACGAGGTGGGGTTGCCGTGCTGATCCGAGATCAGGCCGCGGCCGTGCATCCGCGGAACGCTGGTGGCGGTGCGGGTGTGACCAGGCCAGATCATGCCCGCACCTTGCGGCGACAACGGGCCCAGCGACACCCGGAACTGCGCGTTATCACGAGCGCCATCTGGGAAGTTCTCGGCATCGGGCCGCTGGATCCCCAGCAGCAGGTGCAACCGGGCGGTGCGCGCCATCGCCATGACCCGCGCCACCAGCTGCAGTTCGACGGGGGAGCCCTTACCGCCTTCCTTGCGGTGCTCGAACTCCAACAGCGTGCGCATGATGTACCACTCGTCGAGCAGCACCAGCAGTGGCTGCAGATCCCGTGGGTCTTTGCGGCGTTCGAGGTGGGTGTAGCGGCGATCCATCTCGTCGTGCGCATCGACGATCAGCCCACGGATGGCATCAACATCCCGCGCGACCTTCGTTACGCCTGGCCACTCGGACACGCCCAGGAACTCGATCCGCTTGGGGTCGGCAATCCGCGTTTGAAAGTCCAGCCGCGACCCGGACGCGATGATGTTGCGCAGCAAGTTCGTCTTGCCCAACCCGGTCGGGCCTACGGCCAGCCCATGCGGGCTGAGCGTGCTCGACGAGCAATCCCAGCCCACCGCGTTGCCGTGCTCATCCTGCCCGATGGCCAGAACGTCCCGACCCTGGAAATACGCGCGTTCGTCAAACACTGGCCGCGGAATCAACTTCTCCAGCGGCGGGCGCTCGACGATCCGCACCCGGTCCTGCGTGGGATCCGGCAACACATCCCAACCCCGCCCCGAGGACGACTCCGGCAACATCCCCGACAGCAACTCAGCGAACAGCTCACGCCGCTCGGCGGTCGCCAGCTTGGCCGACGGTGCATGACGGACGGTGAATTCTCGCGGCGCCCCGTCGTCGTGGGTGTCGACCACGTCGGACTCGACGAGCTGCCCCTGCCGCCCCAGCAGGGAAGACAGTGCCTGCTCGGCCCGCGCTACCGGGGTCGTGGCCGTCGGTGGCAGCACCTCTACCGGCTCCGGCGGCAACGTCCCCGGTTCAAGGACTGCCCTGCCGCGCGCGACCTCCCACGAGCGCGGAGCAAGCTCCACCCCCAGCACAGTCCCGATCGCCGTGCACCACGCCCGGCTGGGGTCCTCCAGCACCGCCCCCGCCGGCGCCCGCACGACCACCTGCCGCACCGCGCTCCGGTGCCACCACCGGTAGTGCGGTGTGACCTGCACCGACCCGATCGGCAGCTTCACCGCGGCAGCCGCGGCGCGATCCGCACCCGACGGGGCCTTTTTGCGTTCCTCGGCTTGCTTGTCCTCACGAGCCCGCTGCGCCGAACGCCACGCGAACACCCCCGAGATCACCGCCGCCGCGGCACATCCGGCCACTGCCCACGGTGCCCACTCGACCCCGAGTCGCAACCACGCCCGCAGCTGATCCCGGCTCCCACCGGCCGGTAGCCGCGGCAGCGCCCACCCGTGTACCACCCCGGCCACCACGCCGGTCACGACCGCGAGCGTGAGCCACCGCGCCCACGCCGGCGCCGGGGTGGTTTTGGTCGATCGTGACGACGGGGAATCCGAACGCGTCAGCGCGCCCTTGCCGAACAGCTCTTCAAAGAGGTCATGCCGCCCACTGCGGCGCCCGCTGCTGTTGCGTTGCCCGGACACGGCTCGCACCCCCGGTCGTCTCGCACGTTGTGGACCCCCGGCGCAGCCGCTGCAGCACACATCGGGTGTGCACGCCGGGGGCGCGCGGCACCCTAAACAGCCTTCCGCGGTTCGCGCCGAAGATTTCCGGCCACGCCAGTCCCCACCAGCGCAAACACTGGATTTCTCCGGTGGCGGCACGACAGCATGAATGTGAAAACACCGCCACACCAACGAAAACGGAGACGCCGTGCTCTGGAACGTGATGATTGAAGGCCGTCCGGACCTGTACCGGCTTGAGGCCCCGAGCGAGAACGACCTGCAGCGTTTGATCGCGGAAGCGTGGGCGGCCGAACACGGCCTCAACGTCGATGCGGTGCAGACGGTCCGTCAGTACGACGAGGAGGCCGGAGTGGGATCCGGCCGTTGCTGGTATGGCGGCCAAATCACCGGGGTCTTTGTCTACTGCCGCGGTGTGCGCACGGCCTTAGCCGCGACCGCCGCCTAACTCCTGAGAACCGGAAGCGCCGAGAGCTGCGCGAGCGCGCGACCGGCCAGGGCAACCCCCGACAAGCACAGAAAAAGTCCCGGCCACCAAGTCGGCAAACTTCCCGGCCGGGACTACTCCGAAGGAGCGGGTCCGATTATGGACGACGAAGAGTACCTGCGAAAGCTCAACAGCCCCGAGATGCAAGCCGCGGCCAACGCCGATCGGCAGCGGCAGCAGCAGAGCAAGGCCAAGGTCGATGCCACTCTCAAGGGAGAACGGGATCTGACGCAGAGGATGTCGGACGATAGGGACCGCAGGCGCAAGCGGTAGGGCCAGGCACACTGGAGGGCCAGGCACACTGGAGGGCGCCCCGGAAACCACCGGGGCGCCCTCCAGCTGTTGGGAGCCTGATGTCCGAGGTCGACGCACTCGACGCAACCACGCTCAAGCGGATCTGCCACCAACTCAGCCACAGGTCCAACGAGCTGCGGCGCGAACTGCCCCTGGACCGTTCCAAGTGGACCGACCAGGACCGAATCCGCAATGCGCAGGCCGAGGAACTCGACCGCCAGCACGCGACACTGTGGGCCGCACTCGAAGAAGTCCTGAGGGGGCGCTAGACCGAGAAAGGGTGTGGTTGACCGGCGCTCGTGAGAAACGCGCCGAAGTGTCATGACCGCGCGCCATCGCGTACCGCATCAGTTTTCCTCCTCCGCTTGTAGCGCCAGCACGTCGTGCACCGTTCGCCCGTTGACCTCCATCAGAGCCGCGTGACGTTTCGCCAGGTCAAGGGCTGTGTCGAGGTCGAACCGGTGAGCCTCCAGCCATCCCAGGTCCATGCGGTCATCGCCGGTTTCGTACACGAACTCACCGTCCGACCCGAGAGTGAGGGAGCCGTCAGTCACCGCCCACCGATCGAAGCCCTTGTGTACGACCCGCAGCGTGTAGTGGCGGCGAGCTGGGGAGCTCTCCGGCACGAACGACACCTCGTACTGGGACACGCGGACTTCCGGCCCCGGAAGAGTCGGGTAATCGACCTGACTCACGCTCGTCCTCCCTCGTTGGTGTGGGTTGTGGTTTCGAGGGCTCCCAGCCCCGGCGCGGGGCGGACATGACTGCTGTCAACCATGATGACCTGGTGATTTTCCGCCAGCCGGATCATCATGAATTGGACGCCGCCGTCCCAGTTGACGGTGGCAAGTTTCCAGGTGTCGCCAGTTGGGTTCCACTGGACGCGGGCGGCCGGTGGGTACGGGGTTCGGTTCATCAGAACCGCCCCCCGTCGACGGCGAGAATGGTGTTCTTGACGTTCATCCCGGTGATGCGGGTTGCCTTGTCGAGGCATCCGCCGCAGTTGGGCACCCGGACTTCCTTGCCTGACCGCTGGTCCTCGCGCTGCCCCTCGGCGCAATCCAGGTGCTTGGCGTTTGCGCCGCTCTTGGTCTCACACAGCGCACGCCCGGCCTCTCGCCCGCAGTCGCCCGTCATGCAGGTCTCCCCACACGACGATGTGGTACTTACCCGCCCGGTGGAACTCTCTGAGGTGGCGCGAGTAGTTGAACGCAACGCTGACCTCAACCGGCATAGCGTTCTTCAGCTCGTTCCACGCGCGGACGGCCCGCTCCCACCGGTCCTGCACCGCTTTCAGCCGTGCCGCTTCCTCGGCCCGGCTCTGCTCGCAACGCGCGGCCAACTTGGGCGGTTCCGGCGGGTCAGGTTCAGCCTCGTGCGCAAGATCAAGCAGGGGGAGCGCCCAGTTCGGCATTCCCCGCTGCCGCAACGGGTCTCGCACCTCGACCCTGGTGACGGCGGTCGCCCACTCGCACAGGTCCGGCCGCCACCAGCGGCCAACCCGGTTGATCAGGCGGGGGTCGACGAATGGCCCTGATCCACGCTCGGCCTGCTCGCGAAGCTCGTTGAGCTTCGCGTCGGCCAGGTTCGTTGCCCGCCGGTCACTGCTCCACCATCCGGCGCACTCGGTGTCCCCGCCCTCGGCGAGGAAGCGCTGAAGATCCGTCACCCGCACGAACTTCGTACCGGGATCGAAGTCCTCGTCTCCGCTGGCAATCGCAGACGCGACGCGGCTAGCCGTCCACGCTTTCAACTCTTCCATGTTATTGGTCCTCCTGCTTAAGTCACGGTGACGAATGTTTTCCCAGGTCGACGACTAGCGCCTGTGCATGTTCTTCTCTGGCTTCCCGGTGGCGATGCAGCGCACCATCGCGCCAACCACGCCGTAATCCCGGCACCGGAGCGCGCCGGTCGGCGATCACCGATCGTGAGCGGGGGTGTCTTGATTCAAGACGATGATGTACTGTCTTGAATCAAGACAGTAGAGCAACCGACCGGTGCCAGGAGGAAACGATGAGCGGAGAAGGCGCTCGGACCGGGGTCGCCACGGTCGAGCCGTTCGAGAACGTGTTCTTCGAACCCGAGCGTGAGGCGGCGGGGCTTCCCCCGTGGCGGAACGAGGCCGGGAACCGGTTCTACCTCACCGAGGAAATCGAGACAGCGCCGCGCGGCGCCTGATTAACCGTTGCACCTCCGGTGCACGGACCCGCGCCGTGTGCTGGGCGAACCAAGCAGACAACACCAAGGAGGAAGACATGGCCAACAGGAAGACCTTGAAGATTAACGGCCTGACTGCTTCAGACAACCTGGGCTTTGTGCAGCAGCAGGCGGCGCTGGTCGAGCGGTGCCGCAACACCGCGAACAACCTGCCGCTCCGGGAGATCTCCGACGAGCTGCACCAGATCACCGATCAACTCCGGGAGGCGGAGAACGGAATGGTTCTGGCCAATGTCCTCGCCGAGCTGCGGACTTGGTCGTCCCGTGAAGACGTGTCCCGAGTTCTCAAGCTCAGCTGACCGGAAGGAAGAAGTTATGAAGAAGCGGCCCGAGAAGTTCGTGGAGGAGGTTGCGCGCACGATCCATGCGCGGTTCCTCTTCCGGTCCGCGAACGGGAACCCGAACCCGGATGAGGTGTGGGATCACGTTCTGACGGAGCGCGCGCGGGACGAGTACCGCACCGATGCGCACGCCATCCTCAACATAATCGACGCCCTTGAGAAGGACGCACAGGATCACGCCTGACCAGGAGGAAGACATGAATGACCTGACCCCTCGCGGGTTTCCGTTCCGCCAGATCCCGGTGCCGTACAGCGGCACCAACCAGGACCGGCAGGCCGTGGGTCTCCCCGGTCACTGCGAAGACTGCGTCTCCGTGGGGCACGTGGTTGCGCACCCGGATCTCGGGTGCGGTGACGTCGGCTGCAACCAGGCTCACTGAACGATCGACCGGGACGTGATCAACCGGCCGGACGATGCGCTCAAGTGGTGAGGAAGCTGTGAACGAAGAAGGGATTGAAGACCTGATCGGTACGGGGCCGCTTGCGGAGCGGCTGGGCGTGAAGACCGAGACGATCGTGAAGTGGGTGCATCGGCACCCGCCGGGGTCGGCTACTCCGTGCCCGAAACCCCGTAAGACGTTGACGCGGACCGGCAAGGGCAAGCGCTACGTGTACGGGTGGGAGTTGGAGCAGCTGCCGGAGTGGGATCGGTGGATGGAGGACCGGCGGCAGGGTCTTCCGCGTTCTCGGGAAGAGCTTGAACGGATCGCGTACGAGGCGCAGTTCGACACCAGCGCCGAGTTGGAAGAGGGCCTGACCTGGGTCAACCCGAAGCAGGAAGGAGGGAAGAACGATGGATAACGAAGGCGGCTTACCCACTGGTGTGACTGGCCGGGGTGCTGCGCCTCGTTCGAGGCTGACACCGGCCCGAGTGAGCGGGGTTGGGTCCGGCCGCGTCCGTTCGGGATGGACGTTTTGCTGTGCCCCGTGCATGCGGGCGCTGGGCATCTGCAGATGACGTGGTTTTTGAGTGGTGAAGGGCCGAGCAGGGTGCAGGTGCTCTGCTCGTGCGATTGGGAAGCCGAAAGCGCCGATGTGACGCGCGGTGCGGCGCGCCACCGTTGGCAAGAACACCTGACGTGGCCAGTAGCAGCGAAACACTAACAGGAAGGTAAGACGATGAGCGGAATGAGCACGCCGGAACCTGGCTCGTCCTGGTGTAACTGCCAGGCGATCGAAGGGACCGAAAACTATCCCGGCCCGTGGCACGAGCGGGGCGGCGCGCCGCACTACCCGTGCGCGCAGGAAGCAGAGGTCGGGGAGGGAGATACCGGTGCTTCGTTGCCCTGAATGCAGCCGAGAAACGTACGCCCGAGGGTCCGCTCCGAGCGACGCGGGATACGCGGTGTCCCTCAACAAGGACGGGACGATCCGTCACCACCTCAACCACGCCCGGCGGGCGGGTGATCGGTACAAGGCGCCTCGCTGTGCCGGAACCGGCAAAACGCCAGTCGATCCGGGCGCCTGAACGCGAACCTGGGCGCGCAAGATTGTGTCGGGCGCCACGCTCGAACTGTCCGAAGCTGGACGGTTCGAGCCGGGCGCCCCATGCATCCTTGATTGCAAGACACCAACAGGAACTCACGAGGAGAGGGCCAGAACTGCGTGAGATGAAGATCCCGATGCGGGACGTAAACCTCAACAACGAGGTGAAGGGGCACGGCGACGGGCTCTGGTGGAACACCCACCCAAGGTACACTATAGTGAATATTGCAAGGTCCGCAGGGTGCGGCCAGTGGACTGGTCGCCTAGGGCGGGCGGGTTCGACTCCCCGCTGCGCCACCCTCGGCTACCACATCGACGAACCTGGCCGCGTGATCGCCTACCGCTGACCGCGCGCCACAGCGCTCCTGGAGCCCTCGCACGGAACCTTCCGGCGAGGGCTCTTTTAATGAGCGGACCAAGCTCAGAATCGTCCACTTGCGCAGCAGCTTGTACGGGCTGATGGCGCTTCCTGTCGCTGTCCCGCGGCGCGCTGCATGCTCATCGTGGCGTGCGTGTGTGCTGGGGTTTCTGGTCGCGCCGGTCCTGGCGCTAAATCCTCGGCGCGACTGGCGTGAGGTATGTGAGTCTGCGCCCGTCAAAGCAACCAGCGATGTGGCGTGAGGGGCTCGCGAGTGAACGTGTGGGTGTTGGCCCAGGAGACCGGCCTGGGCACCTCAGGACTGCGGGGATGGATCCTCAGCAATCTGTTGCCGCTGTTGCTGCTGGTCGTGGCGATCCTGATCCTCTGGCTCGGCGGGTCCAAAGGCGACAACGCCGGCGTGATGCGCCGCGTGGGTGGCGTGATCGTGGCACTGGGGGTGCTCGGGCTCGCGGTGGGCAACGGGGCGCAGGAGATCGGGATGTGGGTGGCGAACCTGTTCACCAACTAGCCGGCCACGCGCACCAGGCGCCGAATCCCGGTGTCGCCGAACTGGGTTCGGTTGGGCGCGGGGGCGAGTGCAAGACCAAGGGGGAGTTTCTGTGCGGGTCGCAACCGACGACGAGGTGTATCGGGTTGATGCCGTGTGGCTGGGCCCAGACGAGGTGACGCTGCCGTTTCGAGCGCGGTATGTCGCCTGGGGTGTCGGCTTGGTGGTGTGGCTGGTGAGTTTCAGCGTGGTGCGTGCCGCTGGCGTGGACGTGGGCGTGTTCTCGATTGCCTGGACGATCGTCGCCGCGGTGGCGATCACGCGGGTGTCGATGCAGTTGATCAGTCACGAACGCCCGCTGTCGGCGATGCTGATGACGCTCAAGGCTGAGGTCACCGCCCCGACCCGGGTGCCTGCCGGGTTCAGCTGGCAGCCCGATGTGTCCCGGCTGCGGGTGCGCCCCACCCTGCCCGCTCGTGCCCCCGAGGTGCTGCCGCAGGCGGCGCAGGCGGCGCAGGCCGCGGTGCCGAGCACCCCCGGTGGCGGTGCCGCGGTGAGCGCGTCGCCTGCGGAGGCGCCGACCACGATGATCGACCCGAGGACAGGTAGTGCTGTCGTTGCGCATGCGGACACGGTGCGGTTGGCGCGGTCGATCCCGTCCCCGGTGCCGGGCACACCGGCCGAGGCGATGTGGCGGGCCAAATGATGCGATTCCGCCGCCGAACCTCCCAAGAAGGCGCCACGTCGAATGGTGTAGCCGCACCCTGTGCGCGCCGCGCCGCCGCGTCCAAGCAGCGGATCCCGAACACCGCCCAGTGGCGCCCACCCGTGGCGCTGCGCCGCATCGACGGACACCTGACGCGCACCGCCACCGAGGCGGTGGCCTGGTACCGGCTGCCCGAGCAGCGGTGGTCGTTTCGTGGGGACGCCGACCGCGAGTCCCTGCTGCAGGCCATCGCGGCGCAATATGCCGAGCTCACAGGCCGGTGGCTGCACCTGCGGGTGACCTCCCGCCCATACGGGGTCGCCGACTGGGCCCGCGCGCACGCCGAGCACAGTCAGCACCGGCTGCCGGATGTGCCCGGTAGCTTGACGTGGCCGGACTACCTCATCGGTGAGCAGCAGCAGCTGCTGGGCGCGACCCTGGTGGACAAGCAGGTGTACCTGGGGGTGCAGTTGCGGCCCCGCAGCCTGCTCGAACGCGCCGCCGAGCGCCTCTCCCGCCTGCCCGGGGGATCGGATGCCGACCGGCGGGAACTCGCGTCGTTGCGTGAGGACGCGTTCGTGCTCGATCGGACCCTGGCCCGCTCCGGGCTGCGAGCACGCGCGGCCACCGCGGAGGAGATCCGGTGGTTGCTGCACCGCTCCAACACCCTCGGCCTGCCCGCCCCGACCCACATCCCGTCGGCGCCGGCCGATGGGGCCTGGCGCACCGAGGACCTGGCCGCGGTGTCGGATCTGGCCGCGTGGACCCAGCAGCCCTGGGCGCCCACGATGCAGGTCCATGGACGCGGCATGCCGCACGCCGGGCAAACCGGGCATGTGGCCGTGCTGTCGGTCGGTCTGTCGCAGCCCCTGGACATCCCGGAGACGGATCTGCCGTGGATGGCGATGGCCGATCAGGTGCCGGTGCCGGTGGAATGGTCAGCCCGCATGTATGTCCGTCCCGGTGAGGACGTCACCGGGGAACTGTCCCGGCAGGCCTCTCGGGTGCGCTCCCAGATGCGGCACTACACCGACGAGCACGGGCTGGAAGCACCCGCGTCGCTCGAGCGGCAGGCCCAGCAGGTCGCCGCGATCGATGACGATTTGACCACCGGGATGACCAACCTGGCCACCCGCGTCAAATCCTGGTGGCGCGTCGCGGTCTCCGGCGAGACCGAGGACGAAGCACTCGCGCGCGCCCAACAGCTCGTCGACGCCTACCAACCGAAGATCACCCTCGAACACCCGGCCGGGCAGTACGGTCTGGCCCGCGAATTCATCCCGGGTGAGGCCTTGTCGTCGACGGCGCACACCCGCCGCAGCTCCGTGGTATGGGCTGCCTCCGCGCTCCCGCAGGCCACCGCGCAGATCGGTGATCGGCACGGGGTGCTGATCGGGGAGACCGTTACCGCGGGGCGCCGGCCGGTGGCCTGGGATCCGTGGCGCGCGCAGGAGGTGCGTAACGCCAGTGGGCTGACGGCCATCACCGCCGGCCTCGGTGGCGGCAAGTCGTTCCTGGGTGGCGGGATCGTGTACAAGACGCTGCGTGCCGGGGCGCACTGGACGGTGCTCGACCCGTCCGGACCGCTGGCGCATCTGGCGAGCTTGCCGGAAATCGCGCCGTATGCGCGGGTCATTGACCTGCTGCGGGCCGAACCGGGGATTTTGAACCCGTATCGGGTGGTGCCCACCCCGGTCGATGGGGACTACGACCTGCCGACCGAGGCTGACCGGCTGCGTGAAGACCACGTGTTCGCCGATGCCACCCGCCGGCGGCTGGCGCGCGAGGTCCTCACCCGCATGCTGCCGGGCAAGCTCGCGCGCGAACCCGAAACCGCCGCGGTGATCCTCGAGGCCGTGCGGCGGGTCGGGTCCCGCCCGGACGCGCACCCCGGTCTGGTAATCGAGGCACTCAAGACCCTCAACGACGACGGGCTAGCCGAGCACGCACACCACGTGTGGCGGTTTCTGGATGAGACCCGCGATCAGATGCGGTTGCTCATTCCCGAAGACCCGCAGTCCGACCCGTATGCCAGCAGCCGCGATGACCGGCTCACGGTGCTGGGCATGGCCGGGCTTACGCTCCCGCGGGACGACACGCCACGCGAGGACTGGTCGGAGCACGAAAACCTCGGTGTCGAGCTGCTCAACCTCGCGGCCTGGCTGACCCAGCGCATGGTCTACGAAGGCCCCACGGGGCGCTCCGAGCAATGGCGGCACGCCCGCAAAGGCGTGTGGATCGACGAGGCCTTCTTCCTCTCCGAAGTCGCCACGGGCCGGATGCTGATGAACCGGTTCGCTCGCGACTCCCGCAAGTGGAATGTGCGGGTGCTGCTGTCGACCCAGCTGCCAGCGGACTTCCTGCGCCTGAACAACAACACCAGCGGTGGCGGTAACGGCTCGGCCGGCATCGGGGCATTGCTGGACTCGGCGTTCGTGGGAGTCCTCGATGAGGACAACACCCAGTCCGACGCGCTCGAACTTCTCGGTGTGCCCACCAACGCCGGATACGAGCCCTCGTTGGGGGCACTGCGGGTCGAACCGGACGAACCTCGCCAGTTCCTGTTCGCCGACGGTGACCACGGCGTCGAGCGCATCAGCGTGGACTTCTCCGGGCCGCACCTCGAGCACCTGCGCGAGGCACTCAACACCACCCCCGGCCAGCAGACCCCTGGACAGCAGGGCCGCAACCAACCCGCCGACCCGCCGCCGGAGGCAGCCAGCACCACGATCACGGGAACCTTGGCGCCGCAGCCGACCGATGCGTCAGCCGCGGAGTTGCCATGACGGTCCGCCGCGACGCGCACACCCCACGGCACCGCGGGGTGCTGGTTGTGCTGCTGGGACTGCTGCTGGGTGTGCTGGCTCCGGTGGCGGGGCCCGCGGAAGCCGGGGCCGCCCCCGCTGACGGGGTGCGGACGCAGCCGAAATGGATGGACTGCTATCCCGAACCCAGCATCGACATGCCTAACCAGGGCCTGGTGGGCCTGATCGACCCCGGCTCCGAGTACCGCGGTCAGCGAGATTCGCTCTATCAGCGCTACAGCTACGCCGGCACC
Organism: Saccharopolyspora griseoalba; assembly: GCF_042665275.1. NCBI lineage: Bacteria > Bacillati > Actinomycetota > Actinomycetes > Pseudonocardiales > Pseudonocardiaceae > Saccharopolyspora > Saccharopolyspora griseoalba. Next base: position 49,103 of record NZ_JBHTCJ010000021.1, read on the forward strand.
CTCTGGCACACCTACGGTTACGCCGGGCCGTGCGCGGTGAGCAACCCCGACGTGGGCACCAACACCTGGATCGCCAGCAGCCTGTTCAACGTCGCCAAGAACATCACCGCCATCACCAACGCCGTGCACTACAGCTCGAGCTACGGCACATCACTGTTCACCGACGTCGACGAGTTTGTGCAGTTCATGTCCGGGGTGCTCTACAACAGCGTCTACACCCCGTATGTCGCCCTGGCGGTCCTGCTGGCCTCGGTGCTGATGCTCGTGGCCACCATCCGCGGAGATCTGGCCACGATCGGCAAACGCACCTCGTGGCTCCTAGTCGGCATGACCGTGGCATCGCTGACCTACATGATGCCGATGGTCTACATCGCCACCGCCGACAACTGGGTCCTCTACGAAGCAGACCAGGTCGAAGACAACATCCTCCTGCAGGTCAACCCGCACTCCGTCCCCAGTGACACTCTCCCCACCCTGCTGTACCACGAAACCGTCTACCGCCCCTGGCTCGCCGGCGAGTTCGGCAGCAGCGACCCCAACAGTCCGTTGGCGCGCCGCTACGCCGACCGTCTGCTGGCCGCACAAGCCTGCGACAAGACCGAAGCCGCCCGCGGCTGCGATGTGGGAGCAAAAAAGCAGGACTGGGAGAAACTCGCCGAGGAGATCAACAACAGTAACGCCGGCAGCGTGTTCAGCGGTGAAGTCAACCGCGCCGGGTATGCCCTGCAGGCCGTACTCAAAGCCGTGGCCTACGGCCTGTTCCCACTCGTGGCCAAACTCGGCCTGCTGCTATCAATGCTGGTCCTGCGCGTCCTTATCCTCGCCGGCCCACTCCTCGGTGGTCTCGCGATCGTCGCCAACGGTGTCCTACCCAAAGTGTTCCGGGCCCTCGGCGGCGCGGTCTGGCACGCGTTCTTCTTCACCCTCGCCGCCGCGCTGCACGTGGTCACACTGACCTGGATCACCGCGCCCGAGCGCGACAGCAGCGAATGGAAACAAATCCTGATCATGCTGCTGGTCACCATCATCGCGTGGGTCTCAGTGCGCCCGTTTGACCGAATGCGGCAAATGGCCTCCGCCGCAGTGGGCGCGCGCGTACCCGGCCCACACGAACTGCTGCTGGCACGCCAGATGCGCTACGAACGACGGCGCCGCTGGGCGCGCCGCGCCCGCATGCTCGGCCGTATCCTGCCCAGCGGGGCACGCTCGGCGGGTGCTGGTGGGCAGTGGGATCAGCACGGCTGGTGGCGCCGCCCACCCGAATACTTCAACGACCCCGACGGGCCGAGCACTGCTCGGGCGAGTGCGGAACGCATCCGCCCGGAGATCACCGCACTGTCCCGCCCGGCGCTTACCGCCGGAGCCGGTGGGCCGCGCGCCGGAGGTGGGGACCCGCCGCCCCCGGCCCTGCCACAGCCCGCCGTGCCACCAGGGCCGCGCCCGCTGGGCGGGGGAGGGGCCGCCGCAGCCCGCCCCGAACCCCACGGCCAGCGGCCCACCAACGGTGGTCCCGGCGGAGGAACCGGGCCCACGCCCCCACCCACGCCCGGCCCCACCGGGCCGGTGCCGCCGCTGTTTCGCCCCGACGGCCCCACCGCGGCCACCCCCGCCACACGCGCACCCCGTCCCGCCCGAGCCGGGGCCAACGGTGTGTACGAGATCTGGGACCCGACACGCCCACCCGCCCCACCGCGGCAACCCCCGCACCCCTCCCCGGGCCCGGCGAGGGCCACCGGCCCCGCGGGCGGCCCGGGGCCGGGTGTGTCACGCCAGTCCCCACAGTGGCGACACGCCCCCAACCCCTCCCGCCCGACACCCGGTCCGGGGTATGACACAGCACCGACCCGAACGTGGCGGCGCCCCGAAAACCGCCCCGATTCCCCAGGAAGGACGCGCTGATGTCACCGATCCGCACCGCCAGCCGACAGGCCACCACCCTGCGCACCCTCACCGGCTGGCCGCTGCGCTCACCCACCCACGCCCTGCTCACCGCCGCAGGGATGCTCGCCGCCGCCGTCCTGATCGGACTGCTGCTGCAGCCGGCCAACAACCCAAGCCCCCCACCGGCCGCACCCCCGCCGAGCACGCCGCCTCCGGAACCCACCAAACTATCCCCCGCCTACGACCCCGCCCTCACCGACGAATCCGCCGTGCGGGACCTCGCCGACCGCGCCGCCGAAGCCTGGACCCGCCACCCCCCGGGCATGCCCTCGGAGGCCTTCGCCGCGCAATTCAACGACCTGGCCCTGCCCGAATACCAGGCGCAACTGCGCACCATCGCGCCAGACAACATCCGCGAAGCCACCGTGACCGGCCCCGCCCAGATCACCGACCTCTCCGGCGGGCTCGCCCAGGCGCGCGTGCCGGCCCTGCGCGCCAGCGGCGAACGCGTGGACCTCACCATCGAGGTACAGCGCATGCCCCAGGGCTGGAGGGTCAACCGCATCACCGCCGCACCGGGCGGGCGGTGAGGCACCGGTGACGCGGATCGTGCTGCTGGCCGCGGCCCCACTGGCCGCGGTCCTGGTCGTCGTGCTCGTGGTCATCCCCGACACCAGCACAACCATGCTGCCGTTGCTGCAGTTCCAGCAGACCGCCACCGCCTGCCAACCCACCAGCAGCGCCGGCAACCCGTCACCCAGCGGCACACCCGAGCAGCAAGCCGCCGCGCTGTCACCCGACCAGCGCGCCCTGGCCGCGCGCATCATCGACCGCGGCCGGCAACGCGGCCTACCCCCGCGGGCCTGGCAAATCGCGCTACAAGCCGCCAAAACCGAATCCAACCTCACCAACCCCACCGGCGGCGACCGCGACTCCATCGGGGTGTTTCAAATGCGCCCCTCCATGGGCTGGGGCACCCCGCAGCAGCTCCGCAACATCGACTACCAGATCGCCACCTTCTACGACCGGCTCGTGCAGATACCGGACTGGCAGACCCAAAACCCCGGCGATGTCGCCCAAGCCGTTGAACGCTCCGCCTACCCCGAGCGCTACAAAACCTGGGCGCCGCTGGCCGTGCACCTCATCAGCACCCACACCGGCATGCCCATCCAAGCCGCCAGCGGATGCAGCAGCATGCCCCCACCCAGCGACGCCGTACGCCGCGTCCTGGACTACGCCCACGCGCAGCTCGGCAAACCCTACGTGTGGGGCGCAGCCGGGCCCGAGGCTTTCGACTGCTCCGGGCTGACCATGCGCGCCTGGCAACAGGCGGGCATCGCCATCCCGAAATACTCCCGCGACCAATACACCGCCGGCATCCAGCTTCCCCTGCAGCAAGCCCAGCCCGGCGACCTCGTGTTTTGGGGCACCGACCAGCAACCCGGCGGTATCTACCACGTCGCGCTCATGCTCGACCCGGCCACGCGCACCGTGCTGCACGCCCCCCAGCCCGGCGAAACCGTCGAAACCACCCGCATCTGGGAGCGCGACCTCCTGCCCACCGTCGTACGCCCCGACGCCCGCCCCGCCTGAAAGGACCCCGAGCCGTGACCGCGCCACAACACCCGTGGAACCGCCCCACACCCGACCCGGTGCCCACTGTGGCCGCGCCGCCCCCGGGCCCGCAGCACCCTGACCCGCTGGCCGCACTCCTCGAATTCGACACTGCCGGGTTCGACGTGACCGCGAACTACCTCGTCATCCCCGCCGGCCTCACGCACGCCATGCCGCCAGCGTGGCGCCAGCAGCTCGCCACCCTGCTCGCCGAACTCCGCGCCGCGCACCGGCACCGCCGGTGGCCGTCCTATCGGGTCACCGCGGTCAACCACGTGCCCCTCAACGAGCTCTCACTGGGCCAGCTCGACGAAGCCGGCATCATCGCCGACCCCACCGAGGACGGCGGACTGCGCTACTCCCCACGCCACCAACCCGACCGCACCCTCGACCCCACCACGCGCGTGCACGTCACCTGCCCCGACCCACTACAACCCCCACCCCGAAGCCACTAACCCCGGTAGATCGGGGTGGGGGGCGGAAATCTTCTGCGCGTCTGCGGGGACTGCGGCTAGAAACACTCTTTGCCGCTGCAGTCCAGTCCACTACGCCCACAACACACAGGGGGAGGGGCCGCGCAATGTGCCGCTCGAAAGAAGAGCACCCACCCAACGGTCTGCGCTGCCAGCTGCACGGGCTGCAACGGCTCATGGCCAACAACCGGCAAGCCTTAAGTCGACACGCGCGCACCACGGCCCGCGCCCGCATCGACGGCGATTACGAGCGCGTCACCAAATACACCCTGCTGCAAGAAAAGAAGATCGCAGAATACCGGCGCATGACCGGCGGACGAGAACCCCGCATCCCCGAGGTGATCGCCAACCGCTACGCCCCACCGATGGTCGCGCACTGGACCGACGACGAGCTCGAGGCCCAATACGCCAAGCTCAACCCCCGCGACCCGCAAGAAGGACTCGCCCAATACCAGATCTTCGCGGTCATGGAACAGCGGCAACAAGAACGCGACGCCGCCGCCAACCCCACCCACCAGGCCCAGGCGACCCGCCAGATCACCTCCTGGGAAGCCAGCAGCGACCAGCACGCGTCCCCGCTGACCGTGCCCAGCCAGCGCGGCGACCGGAAGCTGACCGCCAAGCAGCGCCTCCGCGAGGAATACGACCGCTACCTCGACGACAAGGTCCGCGACGCCGACGAGGCCTGCCGCGGCCAGTTCTTCAACGCCGAGACCCGGCAACGATTGGCCGACCCGAACCCGACGGCCACCGAAGGCCTGCCCGCCGAGCTCGTCCGCGACGGCGAACGCTACCTGCTGCAGGGCTCCATCGACCGGGTCCACAAGTACGGATCAACCGAGCTCATCAACTACTGCGAACGCAACGGGCATGTGTCCTTCACCGACTTCCAAGCCCACTACGGATGGCAGTCCGCACGCGAAACCGTCCGCACCCGCAAGAGCAGCCACACCGTCGTCAGCTAGGAGACCCAGCACGTGCGCCAAGACGAAATCATCGAAATCCTCAACGTCAAACAGATCCTCACCACCCAACACGAAGGCGAAAACGCCGCACTCGACGACGCCGGCCGCCGCGCCTGCCCCTACCCACCAGCCAGCATCAACGACGACCCCACCAACCAAGCACTCCGCGAAATGTGGCTCGCCGGCTACCGCATGGGCGAAACCCGCCGCCGCGCCGCAGTCGACCGCGAACTCGGCATCGCCGACCCCGACGAAACCGCCGACGAATTCGCCGACATCCCCGTCTCCCAAACAGCACGCGGCATGACCTGCGACGCGACAGCAGACCGGGACCGATGACCTCACCGACACCGCACCCGGCGCCCGCGGTCACCCCAACACGCTCCGCAGCCCACCCTCGAAGAACCGCCCGCCGTCGGGGGTCGGGGCGGCGGTGCCCACACCAGCAGAGTGGTCCCCGCAAGACCCGAGGGATACAGCGTTGGCCGTCCGCGCCGCGGCAGCAGTCATCGGTGGCATGGAATGATCCCGCCCGTGCATCCCGTTCCACCAGCCCCGACGCAGTTCGTCATCGCACGCTCCCCACATGCCTACCAGCGCGAACTGCGCCGCGTGCGCATCCAGATCGCCACCCAGGTGGCCACACTGGTAATCCAACTGGCAGCCGCCACCGCACTGGCCGCCATGGGCAGCATCACGGGCCTGGCACTGATCCTCCCCATCCCCCTAAGCGCCCTCGCCCTCGTCCTCCACCTCCGCACCCACCAGGCCCACGCCGCCATGCGGAACCTCCAAGTGATCTTCACCGCCGACGGCGTCACCTACGCCTCCGAGGCAGGCACCTTCACCGCCCCATGGAAAACGGTCACGCGCATCAACCTGCGCCGCGGCCGATGGATCTCGGTGCGCGTGCCGCACTGGAACGGCCCGATCAGCGGCTTCGGCCTCTTCGGCGAACTGGTCCTACCCCTCGCTGGAACCGGCCTGAACTGGGAAGAAGTCCGCCACGCGGTGCACTACTTCAGCCAGGGCACCGTGACGCCCCAGTAACGACCTGGCCCCGCCGGACCCGGTGACACCGCGACGTCCCGTAACCCCAGCCGGCCGGGCACCACGCCATCGGCCGTGTGGACCGGCGTGACTTGCCGAGGTCATGCAGTCACGGCCCCGCACCAGCGAGCAACCTCCCTGATCCTCGCTGGCATGACGGGTTCCGCAGCCGCTCACACGGGCTTTCCGGGGACGCCCCGCGGACTCTCCCGGGGTGCCCGATGACCGAGCACGCACCGATCTCCTCGCTAGCCGCCACCGCCCCCGACCGGTACGGCTCCCTCGCACACGCCCTGGACCCCCACGGCATCGTGGGCGAACTCGACCAGGACCTCGACGACCTGCACGCCACACTGCGCCGCTACGGCAACTGCGTCGGCCACCACCAAACCCACCCCGGCGACGACGACTGGTGGTACGACGACTACCTCCCCCGAGGCCGCAACGCACGCGCCGTGCAACGCCACCGCGCCGAACAGGCCTGCCAAGGATGCCCCGTCAAGCGACAGTGCCTGACCTTCGCGCTCATCACCGAACATGCCGCCGGCGCCTCACACGGCTACTGGGCCGGCACCATCCCCGAAGACCGCCAACGCATGCTCGCCGTACTCACCGAGACCGACATCAACCCCACTGCCGCCGAGCACTCCGGAACTGCGCAGCACGCACCCACCGCACTCGGGGCCTAAGCAGGGCCGAGACCGAACACGCACCGAGACGCCACCCCGGGCGTCAGGCGGTGTTATTGGCCCGTGAGTGTGGCTCGGTCATCGGGGTCGTCGTCGTGGCAGTACTCGGTGGCCCAGCAAGCCCAGTGCAGTTCAGTGAGTGGCCCGAAGATAGGGCCGTCGGGATCGCCGAGGAGATCGACGGCGTCGTCGAACGTGAGGCGTTGCCCGCTGAGGGTGCGTGCGGCGGCGTGTTCGCGCACGCTTGGACCGCCCCAGCCTCCGCTGCAGCCGGTGACAGCGGCGCAGACCGCGTTGGCGAAGGCTGCGCGGTGTTGTTGTGAGGCGTGTGGGAAGTGTGTGCGGGCGTAGCGCATGGCTTCGTCCTGCACTGCGCCCGGGTCGGTTTCGCCTGTGCGGGTGTGCGGGGCGGGTGCTTTTGGCGCGGGGGTGCGGCCGAGGCGTTGTCGTGCGGCGCCGGCTTGGCGGTCTTCCTCTCCGGCTTCGAGGTCGGCGAGGTCAACGTCGTCGCCCCAGCGTTCGATGTCAGCGCGGATGAGGTCATGAATGCGGGCGGTGCGTGTCGTCCCTTGCTGTTTGGTGATGCGCCCCCATGCGTCCCACCACCGTTGCGGGACGCGGAAGGTCCTGATGGCCAGGTCGTTCTCATTCTCGCGCTTGTTCGGCATGGCGAAATTCTGGCACAGGTTCGACGTATATACACAGATGTGGTAGAACAGCGTATATACGCGGATATCGCCGCGGTTGTCTACCGATTGGAGTTCCAGTTCCATGCGCAACCTGACCCAGTTCCCAATTACCTTCCAGACCGAGGGTGGTGGGGAGTTCACCGTCCCGGTTGACAAGTCCGGCCCGGCTTTCCGGCCCATCCGCCGATCCAGCCCGGCGGGAGCGGTGACCATCCGGGACCGGGATCTCCACCGAGTGGAGATCCCGGTCGAGGACCAGGAGCTCGGGGATGTTGACCTCCCCAGCACAGAGCCCGTCGTCGTGCCGATCCCGACGGCTCAGCACCTGGCCGGGCAGGCGAACGTGTTCGTTCCGCACGGCGTCGTCCGCGACGACAAGGGACAGATCCAGGGCTACACGGGCCTTGCCCGCGTGGTTGAAGCCCTCGCGCCGACGACCAGCGCGTCGACGGTCAAGGTGGAAGAACTCAAGGAGCTCGAGGTGCTCACGCCGCACGCGGCGGCCTTCTATCTGGACGGCCCGGACAACGGCCCGGCGTTGACAATCCAGTCCACTCAGAGCGACCCGAGCATCGGCCGCCAGGAAGAGCAGGTCACCTGCACCGCCGAGGTCGTCGAGACCGAGCACGGTGTGCTCCCCGTATCGGAGCTGCGATACGGGAAGGTCAACCTCCCGGACCCGGCGCCGGGTGTCGGCCTGGTCGTCTCCCGCATCACCGCGGGTGCGGCCGCCGGGCGAGGTGACCTGCTGGTTCCGGTCACCGTCGCTAAGAACGGTCGACCCATCGGCGCGTCCGGTCTCAACCGGATCCGCTGACATCGCGACTGGAAGGGCTCGATGTTCTTCAGGAAGTCCAGGAAGGCCAGGCACATGTCGCCACAAGCCGACCCAAACACAGGCCCCGCCCGGTACCGGGCGACTGGCGAGTCAGAAGCCGATTTGGGAACACACACGGTGTGGCTCCCGGATGCTGACCAGCTAGCGCAAGGGCCGGGATGGGTCGAGTACTTCACCGCCCCGCCCGGCGCAAGTCAGCACGAGACCGACGCGATCGCGTCGGACATCCTTCACCGCAACGGCTGGGAGGCGGCAACGCGTGCCGGACGACTCGCCATGACTCCGGGTTGGTGGCAGGAAAGCACTGATGTTCGGGCATGCTGGGTCTGGGCGGCCTAGTGGGCACGCTCGTTCTCACACTGCTGGCCGCAGCGTTCACTGCTGCGGCCAGCAGTTTTACATGGAGATGTTGGTTCATTTCTGTTCTGGTGCATTAGCTTCGCGTCCGGGTTCTGCTCGTACTTCCTCCACGCCCACGCCGGATCGGCCATCTCGAAACCGGCGAATCCGTAGCTACCGGCCGAGTCTGACGCGAAGGCGGGTGCATCCTCCGCTCAGGAGCGAGGCACGTCCGTGCGGTCACCCTCCGGTCGACCAGTAACCCGATCCGCCGCTCAGTCGCCCGTAGCCGCGTCCTGACGATCCCTGAGCTCTCGAAGATGGGCCGTGATTGCCTTGTTGACGGCGACCTTGCTGACCCCCAACGCCTCGGCGACCTCGGCCCACGAGCAGCCCCGGGTGGCCTCATAGATCGCCTCCTGACGCGCCCGACTCAAGACGCCCTTGGCGACCTCAACCAGCTCGCGAGCGCGGCGAGCGCGCAGCAGTGCCGGCTGGTCGGGCAGCGCGTCGAGCTCGGCAGCCAGGGCGCGAAGCTCGTCGGCGGGAGTGCTCATACGTCGGACAATACCCCAACTTATTGACTGCGCCATCGGGAATACCGTAGAGTGTTGCTTGGCGCCAGTAGGGAGATGCCATGACAGCATTCCTAGATTCCGGGCCTACGGCGCGATCAACGTCGGCGACCCGTGCCCGCCGGGGCGGGACCTCGGCGGTAACTGCCGGGGCCGAACCAGACTGATCAATCGACGATAGGAGATAAACATGCCGCGCGAGATCGAGATCGAGTTCACTCAGACCGTCACCCTGATCCGCCGCGTGAAGGTCAAGGAGGACGAAACCGAGCAGGAGGTCATCGACCAGGTCATGGAACGCCTTCCTCTCCAGGTTGAGGCTGATGGCCAGTGGGCGGTCGAGACCCGCGAGGTCTGACCGCGACGGAATCCGTCGTGATCCGCCTTCACGTCGATTGGCCCAGGGGAACGCCGAAGTCGAGGTGACGGTCCCCAAGGCCATGTGGGAGGCGATGACGCGTAGCGAACGCGAGCATTACGGCGAACAGCTCGCCGCTACCGCGGCAGGAAACAGCGGTGTCGGCTATGGCTGGGAGGTGAAGTCCACGACCGACACTGCCGTGGAAATCCTCCTCACTGCCGAATAGCCTCGTGGGAGCGACAGTGAAGTGCTCGTTATCCCGCGCGCTGAGTGGGACGCAAAGTCCCCACAAGAGCAACAGAAGTACGGCGAGCAAGAAGCCAGCACGCTCCTCGGGAACAACGGCGTGGGCTACGGCTGGGACGGACCCTCCTGAACGCCACGATGCATTCGAGCAAGTGCTTGCTGCCGGTACGGCAGCCCATACCTAGGGAGGAATGAAATGAGCATTCACGGCGACAACAAGGCGACGGAAGAGGGGGTCCAGGTCTATTGCCAGCGGTGCGGAACCGTTGAGGTGTCCGCCGCGAACTGGCCCATCAACTTCAGGCGCAACCACAATGCCGCTACGGGGTGCCTGCCCACGCTGGCCACCGCTGACGAGGCGGTGGAGCTGGCGTACGCGTTGGCTATCCGTGCGCAGACCGATGACGTCGCGGCCTTCTGGGACCGAGGGTGGGGTGATAGCGGGGGAGTCGCAGAGATCAGCGTCATCGTCGATGGCAACGGGCAAAACCCGCGTGCGCTCCTCACTCCGGTCGTTTACAAGGAGCTGAGCGAGAGCGGGGCCATTGGCCCCAATGTGCTGACAACCTTCAAGGCCCGTCGCGTGCACCAGTTCCAACTTCCGGGCGCGGTTGATGCCTGGTAGGACCCGGCTCCGGCCAGGGCCTTTGCTGTGTTCGCGCGTACTCGTCATCAGCTAACCACCGAAACGAAAGAAGAGGAAGACGTGATGAAGCGATCCGAGAAGTTCGTGGAGGAGGTTGCCCGTACGATCCACGCGCGCTTTCTTTTCCGGGCGTCGAACGGCAACCCGAACCCGGATGAGGTGTGGGATCACCTTCTGACCGAGCGGGCGCGGGACGAGTACCGGACCGACGCGCACGCCGTCCTCGACACCATCGAAATTCTTGAGAAGGACGCGAGCGATCACGGGGTGTAGGAGGTGCGGGGCGGAAGTTGCCAGTACTGCACCCGGCCAGTCAGCTACCTGACCAGCGGATTCCCAAGGTGTACTACTCGCGCCCATGAGGAGTTAAAGAAGGCCGACGATCCTTGGGAGACCAATCCCATCGCCGGCCTTCCTCGCCAAGCACTGAGAAAAGGACTCTGGGGAGCATGCACTCATCCCAGCTGATACCAGTCCCAGTACTGGCTTCAGGATACACGCCTCGTGTGCCGGGCAGAAACCCAGCCATGATGATGTGGTCGGAGGATCCCGCGGGCTTCCTGTCTCCGCTGAGCTGCAAGACAGGATGCAAGCTGGCGCGGTTGACCGAAACGAAGGGCCACTCGGATCAGACAGAGGGGGCGACCCTCGAGCTGCCTAAGCGCTGTTCTTCAGTGGCGCTACAAGGCTGGGTAGTTCTACCGCTCTCGCTTGTCGCGCAGCATGGCCGCCTCGTCTTGGCTAGGACGGGGCGGCCATTTGTGTCCTGAGGTGCTTCCGTGGCGATCTGACCGGCCCCGGAGTGTGGGGTGTCGTGCCGGCGAACGTATCGCCGCAGCGTGGAAATCTTCGGCGCGAAAACACCAGCGGTGGTTAGCGTGCGCGCGCAATCACACGCCACCCCAGGGTAACGGGACGGCGTGCACGAGGAGGGGGCCGTCATGGGCTTTTTGCTGCCGGAGGCGGAGCGTCGGCGAGCGAGACGGCATTTGTCTGGTCGCGCGGGAGGTGGCTATTCAGTGCTGCGGCGACCGACCCAAAACGGCCCTAGGTTTCGAGAAGGGCTATGTGGTGGAGAACAACGACCTTGACAAGGCACCCGCTTTGACAGTGATCTCGCTCGGGGCGGGGGTACAGTCCACGGCCTTGGCGCTCATGGCCTGCGATGGTGTGCTCCCGCGGCCTGACGCGGCGATCTTCGCCGATACCGGATGGGAACCACGCAGGGTCTACGAGCATTTGGAGCTGTTGGCCGACGAGCTCGATAAGGCCGGGATCGCGTTGTATCGGGTGAGCGTGGGGAATCTGCGGGAAGACTCGCTGGATCCGCAACACCGGTACTGTTCAGTGCCTTACTTCGTGCGTAACCCCGACGGATCGGGTGGGATGGGCCGGCGCCAGTGCACGTCGGAGTACAAGCTGCGTCCGATCAAGGCCAAGGTGCGTGAGTTGCTTGGCTACCCGCATCCCAAGCGGGTTCCGCGGGGCGTGTTCGCCGAGCAGTGGATTGGCTTTTCCACCGACGAGATCGGTCGGGTTCGTGACAAGCTTGACGTGCAGTACGCCCGGCCGCGGCATCCACTGCTGGAACTGGGCATGTCGCGTCGGGACTGCGAACGGTGGTTACGTACCCGGGGCTGGAGCTCGGTGGCGAAGTCGGCGTGCATCGGGTGCCCGTTTCATGGCAACCGGCAGTGGCGAGAGCTGCGTGATACGTGCGTGTGTGGGCACACCCGCACCTACCACCGGACAGGTCAGTGCAGTGGCGCGGTAGACACTGCCGCGGTCGATGAGAGTGCCCAGTGCGACTGTATGGAGTTCCGCAATCCTGAATGGCAGGATGCCGTCGCGTTTGACCGGGCGATCCGCCAGGGCGGTGCTCGGGGGTTGCCGGCCGGGGGTGAGGCGTTCCTGCACCGTTCCATGATTCCACTGGATCTCGCCCCGATCGATCGTGTCACGCGCAAGGAGTGGGCCGATCGCCAGCTGGATGTCTTCGATGCTCTAGCCGACGGTGACGACTTCGATGAAAACGGCGATCCGGAAGGTTGTTCGCCGTACGGTTGCCGCTCCGGGGTGGTGGAGCCGAGAGACTCTGCTGGGAGCAAGGCGGAATGAGAGCGGACGGCCGGCGAGTATCTGGTGAGCCGCGAGACGCGGACCCCGCTCTGCGGAGCTGACCTCATCACCAGGTCGCCGGCCGTTACCCAACCTCAGCGAAGGGCTATTGGCAGCCCCACGGAGATAGGCTGATCACTCTACTTGGGTGAGCTGTGGTGCTTCGCGCGCGGGGCACGTTGTTGGCCGGCGGCGTGCAGATGATGCCGTGCAGCTCTGCGGGGTAAAAACGGGTAATATAGTGGGTTCGGAAGAATATGGGTGCCGAGCTATGAGGGAGACGACCATGATCCGCGCGGGCAGAAACACCCTGGACAGGGCCGGCATCGCAACCGCGCTTGGTATGAGCAAGTACCGCGCGGACGTGGAAAAGCCATGGAACAACCCAGGCTTCCCGCGAACACTCAACGGCCGCCCCGGTCGGCGCGTGCGGTGGCTGTGGGACGAGGAAGAAGTCCTGACCTACCGCGACCAGGAGGCGGAACCAAACGAGCCGATCGAACTCGTCTCCCGAGACCCTCACGAGGACCCCGACCCAGCGGACCTCCTGGACTACAACGACATCGCCCGGCTGACAGGGCGCACTCGAGCGCAGGTGCAAAACCTGTGCGGCGATGGTTACCTCCCGTTGGCCGACGATCCGCATGGGCGCACCTATGGTGTTCCCCATGTGCGTCGCGCCGCCCTGGCGGAGTACCTGGCGGTAGGCATCACGCGGCCGGCGCGCGGCCGACCGCGCAAGGACGACTCCGAACGCCACTACGCGCTGGTAGCGCAGGCGCTGGCCGACAACCCCCGAGCACGGTTGTCCGAGCTCGCACGTGCCACCGGCCTGTCCAGGCCCACTGTGCAGCGTCTGCGCGCCCAGGTCGAACAGGAAGAAGAAGCCTAATCCTCGTGAGTGTCCTGCAGGAGCACCTGGATGCGGTCCCACGTGCCATCGTGCCGCCAACGCCGATAGCGGCTATAGGCCGTTTGCCATGGCCCGTAGCGAGATGGCAGTGAGCGCCACGACGCGCCCGTGCCTAACACCCACAAAATCCCGTTGATGACCTGGCGATGCTGCCGCCAGGGGCGCCCCCGCTGTCGCCATTCCGGCACCACGACGCGCACGGCCTGCCACTGAGCATCGCTGAGCTCTCTGTCGTCGCTTGCCATGGCACTGGAGTGTCTCGGCTTCTGGCGGGTGTTCGCTGACGATTTGCCCAGCAACCCGGCACCCCGTTGGGTTCTTCGCGGCTGTGCGGCACGGCCGACGCCGCAGCGGATGGGTGCGAACGGTCGGCAGGCGGACATCGGCGCAGGAGTGCACTGACTCAGTGGTGTCGTGAGCTGCTGTTTGATAAATCCAGCCGTGTTTGACAAATCCGCGGTTGTTTGACAAATCGCCGCCGCGAACAACCTGAGGCGATCTCGGATGATGCCCAGGTCGCCGGCTGTCCAGTCAGGCCTGCGGCAGATCCGAACCCTATGCGGAGCGCAGGCGGCGGGTGCACAGTGCGCGCGTTCGTGGGCGCACTACCCGCACGCGTGCACCTGCGCACCCGGGGGCGCCCGCCCCCGGGTGCGCAGGTGCACGCGGGGGCGGGCGGTCGGGCACATGCCTGCGTTCCTGCGTTGTCGGCGGCCTGTCGCGCCAGTCCCTCACTGCCGAACCGCTTGATCAGTAAAAACAAAAACAGGTAAGTTGTTGGGTGTCGGTGGGGCTGACCACCACGCCGACACCCAACCTGGAACGACAGCGGAGGTAGAGGCAATGGCGAAGCGACTGGCGTCCGGTGAGCTGCAGAAGCGGGTTGCTCGCGAGCTGGATTCGCGCGGCAACGCAAGCCCTGGTGAGATTGCCGCCGCGCTGGGCAGCTCGTCCGGTGGCGTGGGTTACGCGCTGGGAGCGCTGCAGTCCAAGGGGGCCGCGCGCAAGGTCAGTGATAAGCCGGTGCGCTACGCTCCGACCGGAATTACCCCCGAGGTGCATTCCGGCGCCGCGATCCCCGCACCGCGCGCCGCGGCCAAGTCCAAGCGCAAGCCCGCAGGAGCGAAGAAGCCTGAGCCCGCCGGGTACAAGGCTCCGGCGAAGGTGACTGGCCCGGTCGCCCGCCCCAACGGCACCACCTACCAGCCCCGCGCGCTAGCCGGAAAGACCGATGTCGACGCGCTGCGCAAGCTGCGTGCCGCGAAGGTGCCCGCCCTGCTCTACGGTCCGCCCGGGACCGGCAAGACCTCCGTTGTTGAGGCAGCGTTCGACGACGCCATCACAGTGCAGGGTGACGCAGACACGACGGTGGGCGATTTCGTGGGCGAGTACGTCCAGCTGCCAGATGGCCGATTCGAGTTCGCGCACGGCCCGTTGGTGCGTGCTATGAAGGAAGGCCGCGCGTTGTTCATTGACGATGCGACTCTGATTAGCCCGACGGTGCTCGCGGTGGTTTATCCGGCGATGGACGGGCGGGGCGAGATCGTGATCAAGGCGAACGCCGGTGAGGTGATCACCGCCGCGCCAGGATTCTACGTCATCGCCGGACACAATCCTGGGGTTCATGGCGCGGTGCTCACCGATGCGTTGTCGTCGCGGTTTACCGCGCATATCAAGGTGTCCTCAGACTACGCGCTTGCCGAACAGCTGGGCGTGTCTCCGAAGGCCGTGCGCGTGGCCAAGAACCTTGCCAAGCGCGCCGAACACGGTGAAGTGAGCTGGGCCCCGCAGCTGCGCGAGTTGCTGGGTTTCAAGAAGCTCGCGGAGGTTCTTGGCGAACCGGCCGCTGCGGGCAACCTGGTCAACATCGCACCGGAGGAGGACCGCGAAGCGGTCGCCGAAGCGGTGCGGGATTCGTTCGGCAAGGCGCCCGAGCCCCTGGCGTTGGGTGAACAGGTCACTTTCTGAGGCCCGGACTGGCTGGCGCGCCAGTCCCCGGAGGCTGGCGTGCTTGCAACCTCGAAATAAAAACAGGTAATTTTCTGGCAACCACCACACACGGGAGGCCACGATGTACCTGATCAACGACTTCTTCCACCCCGCCAAGGGTGGGGGTACCGCGATCATTCACCGAAACGGGTGCGCGCGGACCAGCTCGCTGTCCCGGCTCCGTGAGCTCTACGCGGGGTGCGATTTCACGGTGTCTCAGTACACCTACCGCTCGGAGGGCGACCCGAACGACCTCAGTCGGGCTAGCAGGGAGCGCCGCTACACCCGCGACGACGCCATTAAGACGTTCCGGCGCAAGTGGACCGTTCCTGTGGATGTCGAGATCTGCGAGTGCGTCAAGTAGGCGTCCCAGAGGCGGGCCGGGAACACCGCCCGGCCCGCCACCAACCCCACCAGGCGAGGGGTAGCTCCCCCCATCGCGACCGAACACGCTGAGACGAGGAGAACGACATGCCAGGGCACATCACTACCACCGCTCCCGCTCGTGCCGTGCCGAGCGGAGCGTGGCTTCAGTTCTCGGCGGACGTCGCCGACCAGGTGCCCGATCACGCCGAGGCCACCGATCTACTCGTGGCGGTCGCACCGGGCGCGGCCAACGGCACCGCGCTCCTGCACGTGATCGATCGACGGATCGAGATCGACGGCGACCTACTCGGCGACGTGGATCCGGCGACCGCGAACCCGTACAGGCACGCCGACCGCCGCCGCTACCCGGTGTTCTGGGGCGCCCTGGTCCACGAGGCCGCGCACGCCCGACACACACAGTGGCGCGGCCAGGGCGCCCCCATAGGAGCGCTGCAGGCTGCGAAGCTGCTCGAAGAATCGCGGATCGAGGCACAGCAGATCCTCCGCCGCCCCGAAGACCGCGAATGGTTGCGCGCATCGGCGGGGCACATCATCTTGAGCCAAGCGCCCGCCGACGCCAAGATGGACCGCGCCGCAGCGGCCTCCGCCGCCGCGCTGATGCTCGCGCGTACGTGGGCGGGTGTGTTCACCACCAACGAGACGGCCCCCACTGCCCGGATTGTCCGCCGGGTGCTCGGTACCGAGACGCTTCGCACGCTGCGCGATATCTGGCGTGAGGCGCACGAGGTCGCCGACGATGACGAACAAACCATGATCGACCTCGGCCGCCGCTGGTGCGAAGCTCTGGCCACGGACGAGGCTGAACCGATGCCCGAACCGGTCTCCAGCGGTACCGGCGAACCGTCCCCACTCGGCCGGGCCATGCAGGAAGCGACGAACGAGGCTGCCGTGCCCGGCGAGAGCGACAGCAGTGATGAACACGAGAACGGCGACAGCGACAGCGACAGCAGCAACGAGGCCGGGCCCAGTAGCGACGCGGGCGAAGACGCGTCGGGCGGCTACTTGTCCGGACGTCGTGAGCCCACCATCGCGGAGCGGAACGCAGCGCGGACGCTGGGACGCGCGTTCGACCGCGCCGGAGTTCGCGACCGCGCCACCACGAAAACCACCTCGACCGTCCCGCCGGGCCGGTTGCGGATGCGCGGTGTCGTAGCCGCAACCGCGCAGCGGCAAGCAGGAAGCATTCCGACCGCAGAGCCGTTCACGCGCGCAGAGCGGCAGGTCACCCCCGTTCCGCCGCTGAGAGTGGGTATTGCCTGCGATGTCTCCGGCTCAATGGACGATTACGCGGCTGCTGTGGCTTCCACAGCGTGGGTGCTCGCTCACGCGGCCAACCACGCGCACGCCGAAGCCGCCACCGCAACCACGCTGTTCGGCCGCCACGTGCAAGAGTTGACCCGCCCCGGACAGACACCCCGCCGGGTGCAGGAATTCAGCTGCCCGGACACCTACGAGGACGTGGCGGGCGCGCTGGACTCACTGGACGCATCGCTAGGGCTGTCGCGGCCAGGCGCCGCGCGCCTGCTGGTCATCCTCTCGGATGGCTTTTACAAGGATGAGCAGTGGGCGCGCGGCGCGCACCAGGCAGAACAGCTTCGCCGAAGCGGCTGCGCCATTCTGTGGCTCGGAACCGAACTGATGGAAGTTGCCCTAGAGATGGTCCCGGAGCGGAGGAGCTATAGCGGCCCGTTTCCTCGGGCAGCGGTGCAGACCCTCGGGGAGACCCCGAAGGACTCCGCCCGCAAGATCGGGACCGCAGCCGTCCGCGCACTACGCGACGCCAGCTAGAACAACCCCGCAGGGGCCCACCTGGTCGCGACGGCCGGCCCCTGCGGGAACTGGCGCTGCGCCAGTCCCTGAGGTGCGATTGCCCACCACCATCAACAAAAACAGGTAAAATAATGGCCAGTGGCGGACCTCCCCATAACCGACCAGATCGGAGGATCGACCGTGAAGAATCCCGCAATCCTGACCAGGCATTTTGAGAAGGTCCGGTCCAGGCTGCTCGCGGCGCAGCCCTACGACCCCGATGCAGTGAAGCGGGTCGAATACGCACGCGAGCTTGTGCGTCGCGGAGCCCTCGACCAGATCAACGTTAACGGCGTCCTGTACTGCGTGGAATCCGGCGCCGCGACGGAGTACCGCGAGACTGCGCGCCTCGCGCTGGATTCCATTCTCCGCGCGATGCAGCGCGACACCACGCCTGCCCGGCACGCGCGGTTGCGGAAGCTCCGCAACGAGCTCTTGGCGCCCGGCCAGCGGGGAGCGGCTGAAACGAGGTGGGAAGGGGTGCTGTACCGCTGCGCCTATGCCGACCAGACGGTCACAGCCACCGCCGCGAACCAGCGGCACGGACAGGGTTCGCTCCTGAGCGTCTTCGACGCGCAGGAGACTGCGGCCGATCAGTCTCGGGTGTACGCGCGGGTTGCCCGTCTGCGGCACCTGAAAGCGAAAATAAGCGAAGAAGCCGCGACGTCGGCCGTGTGGGACGGACTCCGCTACGACGCCGCACACGGCACTGTCGCCGTCGCACCCGCTAGGAGCTCCGCGAATTAGTCACTCAAAGCCGAATCTAGGGCGCGCCAGTCCCCCAGGGGTACACCGCTTGCGGAGCGACAGCAAAAACAGGTAATTTAGGTTTTGCGAAAGCAGAACGGCGAAGGGAGTAAAAGAGATGGGCACCTCGTACGAGGGCTGGGCAGCAGGAACCTGCTCGACCGCGCCTTATTTCACGGTGTGGGGCTCGCATCACCGACGCGGACTGGTCTTTACCGACAAGGCGCAGGCTGATCCGAGTAGTTCGCGGGTGGCGGCGCTCCCTGCGAGTGTCGCCACCCGCGGCCCGGCCCGGTAACGTTTGCGCCCAAGCAACTCACGCACTGGCGGAACGTCCGCGCGCAGCAGGTGGACGACGGCTGCGCGCGGAAACCAGTCGCGCCAGTCCCCGGGGCGGAGGGCGGGGCGGCCTCCGCTGGACAGTGCAAACAAAAACAGGTAAATTAATGGGTGTTGGGATAGGGCGGAACGAGACTGCCGGCAGCACTCCGCCAGCAAAAGGAGAGAAGCAAACATGTACACGGTTGACATCCTCCCCGGACGCCACTTTTCCGCTATCGATGACGCGCTGAACGCGGGAATGGCTGAGCACACTCGATTCAATGTCGTTGATTCCAATGACGTTATTGTTCGGAGGGTGAGCCTGACTGGCAGGTTTGGTCGTCAGTTCTTCGATATTATCAACGTTGAAGACTGAATAGGAGTCCACGCCGCCCAGTTGCCAAAAGAGAGGAGCTGGGCGGTGTCCCGACCCCCGACATAGAACAATGCGAGCGGAGGTAAGAAAATGCGGATGTGCAAGGTATGCGGGGGAGGCATGACAGACGCTAATCAGCACAAGCAATGCCGCCGAGTGTGGAGCAACTCGCTAGGCCTTCCGTCTACTCAGGAGCGAGAGACCGAGAACGGCACGGCCCCGCGCGTTCCTCCGGCTACGGCTGCTGCGTGCTGGAGTGTTGTCCGGACCTATGTGGTCGCACGTGACCACGGCGAACAGTGCGAGTACAGCGATAGCGAGGTTGCGACGGCGATTGAGCCGCTCGCGTGGCATTTTGGGCTTGGGCAAGCCGACGTTGTTCCGTTCGTGGCTAGTACTGTTCACCAGGATTGATGTGATCTCGGGGTTTCGCCCTCTAGGTTTTAGGACTACCCGCGCGCACAGTCCGGGGTAAAAGGTATGGCGAACTCGGCCGGGCACCCGCGCGAGCTCGGCTGAGTTGCATGCCCGGCGGCGCGGTACCGGACGAACCCTAGGGTGTTGTGGTGCGCCAGTCCCCTGGTGGTGTGGGGCCGCGAAACCCTTGTGTCCGACGCGGAGTGGCGTAAAGCAAAAACGCCAACGGGGAATAACCGCCCCGCCACACGAACAGCAGGAGAGGAACAGGCAATGCGAGTGTGCCGAGTGTGTAAGCAAGGTTTCGAGTCGACGGCCGTGCACGCGACGTGCCGCCAGATTTGGGCCGAATCCCTCGGTGTTCCGGCCGCGCCGGGAGACGGCGAGTTCGCCCCTGAAAATCTGTCAGGCGCCGTGTGGACCGAAGACGGCCGCCAAGCCTCCTGGAGCGCGGTGCGGGTCGGATTCGGGGTCGTGGGGGCCCGCACAGAGGCGGGCAACCGCGACGCGTGGGCGTTGTCCAGCGACGGCATCCGCCCCAGCGTGTGGCGGCGAAAGCAGGACGCAGCGGAGTTCGCGCCGTACGTGCCGCAACTCGTGGCCGACGGGTGGAAGCTCGTTCATGTGCGCATGCCATAACCGCGGCCCGTGAGTCGAGCGCCTAATCCGCTCGTTTTGGAGTGTGAGGGTTTGGGGGTGCGCGCGGAGCGTGTGCCCCCAATCTGGTTTATGGGTTGTGGTGTGGGGAGTGGTGGTGTAGTGGGGTGTTCACCAATCGGCAGGTGGTGGGTGTGCGGTTGGGGGTCTGATGTGGATGGTGTGTGAATGGTGTTGCGGAGCAACAGGTATACACCATGTGGTGTGATCGGTACGGTGAAAGTGTTGCGGAGCAACAACTTTCGCGAGCACTGGTGAGTATGGACGGTCCAAACAGGACGCACGATCAGACGAGAACCGTTGCGGAGCAACGGATCTCGTCACCCGCGACCCGCCCGGCGCGCGCGGAGCGCCGCGCCTAGTTCCTGCGGAGCAGGACAG
>NZ_JBHTCJ010000022.1:0-45237 GCF_042665275.1 Saccharopolyspora griseoalba
GGTGGGCGATCCTGGGGTCGTCTACGAGGAAGTTCTCCTCGGCGGCCGCTACCACGAAGACCCCGAGGAGATCGCCCTCTACGACAGAGCGATCACCCGCCTGCAAGCGCTCGCCGAAACCCAGGAAGACTCACGAGCAATCTTGCAGCGGGCACGAAAGGAGGTGTGAGACGTGGATGACCAGCAGCTCGACGTGCTGCGGGACGTCGAGTTCCGGAAGTCGAGCTTCAGCGCACAGCAAGGAAACTGTGTCGAGGTCGGCTTCGCCGCTGATGGTGGCCGATGGCTGCGGGACTCGAAGGACCGCAGCAAGCCGGCGCACTACTTCACCCCCGCCGAGTGGGAGGCATTCCTCCTCGGCGTGCGGAACGGCGAGTTCGACACGCACTGATCACGCGCCTGACGTACGAGGCGCCTGAACAAGAAGAAGTCCTCCCGGCCAGACCTGGTGGCCGGGAGGACTTCTTTGTTGCGCGAGCCCGCGGAGCTCGCACCGGATGATGCCGCACCGGCTCGCGTCGTGGGACGCGACCGGCCGCATCAACCGTCGGAAACCCTCGTACGGTGCTTCTTTCGTGCGCCCGAGGTTCAGCGGTGCAGCTCGGTGCGGTCGTGGCCGCTGGCCAGGCTTGCCCGGGGCCGGGTTGCCTCGGCGGCGCTGGTTGGCCGGGTTGCTGGTGGCGCGCTGGTCGCCGCTTGCTGGGCGAGCTGGGCGGCGGACCGGGGCGTGTTCGTCTCGGCGGCTGGTTCGGGTGTGCGGGCGTTGTCGTTGATCGCGGCCGCGGCGTGGTGTGTGGCGGCCGAGCGCTGGTGCAAGGCTTCGGGGTCGTGCTCGGGTGTTGCTGTGGGCGGTTGGATGTCGTCGATGATCTGCCCGGCTGTGCCGACGACCTTGGTGGCGGTGGCGCGGACGACGTCGGCGGGGTTGTCCTTACCGGCCCAGCCGGCGACGTAGGGAAACGAGTTGTCGCTGGTGTCGTAGCCGAAGTGGTCGGCGATGAGGTAGGCGACTGATTCGGCTTCGACTTCGCCGATGCCGCGGTGGTGGCCGGGTTCGTCGGGGTCGCGGTTGGCGGGGTCGTGCATGAGCATGTGCCCGACCTCGTGGGCCAGCGTGAGCGCTTCCTGCGCGGGCGCTTGACCTGGGGTGATGTTGATGCGTTTGTCCAGGAAGGACGTATAGCCGTCCTCGCCTTGCATCGACGGTTCGGCGGTGAGGGTGAAGCCGTTGTTCTCGGCGATGCTGGCCAGGCCGTCGTAGAGGCCCTCGGGCGCGGGACCGTCGAGCGAGACGGGGTTGGGGATCGGCAGCTGAGGGAGGGGCTCGCCTTCGGTCTGGGTGACGTCGAAGACCTTGACCGGGAGCGACCCGACCATGCTCCGGACGGGTTTCGCGCCGTGGGGTACCTGGTCTTTCTTGATTGGCTTGCCGTTGTCGACGAGCGTGCCGTCCTTCTCGCGCCAGCCGGTGATGGCGAATTTCGGGGCGAGGATGGTCATGCCCTTCTCGCCCTTGCGGACCTGGCGTCCGAGGTCCTGCCACTGGCGGTAGCCCATGACCTTGGTGGCATCGGGCCGCTGCTGGGCGATCAGGATGATGTTATTGAACGAGTACGACCTGAACTTGCTGGCCACGGCCAGCCACCGGGCCCAGTCGTCGCCGGTGGTGATGTTGTCGACGTACTCGCTGATCTGCTGGTGGGCCGCGTTGAGTTTCTCGTCGCGGGCGGCGCGGGCCTGCTCGGGGGAGCGCCGTGCTGGCTTGGCCATGACGCTCACTCCTCACGGTCGAGGTCCGGGACCGTCATGCCGGCCTGGCGCATGGCCGCGGTGAGCGCGGCGATCTGCTTTTCGTGCCGGGCGACGCTGGCGGTGAGTTCGTCGATGGTGTCCTGCTGTTCGGCGATGGTGTCCTGCAACGAGGTCACGAGGTCACCGACCGGGATCTGCTGGGTCATGATCATCCGTCCTTCCGGATCGAGTTCGAGGTCACGTGGGTGTCGTCGCCGATTCCGAGGTCGTGGGCCACGGCGAGGACTTCGGCCAGCGGGACGATCACGCGAGCACCGTGGGGTGCGGGGATGCGCCAGCGCTGGAACCGCATCCAGCGCCCGTAACCGCTGGTCTTCCGCAGGGTGCTCGGGATCGGGGCGTGGGGATCGACGGTGCTCAGAGCCTGGCCGAGCGCGGCTTCAAACTGCATCAGCCGACGGCGCCAGTGCTGTTCGTCGGTTGTGTAGACGAACAGCTCCAGTTCGCGCTCGCCGTTCGCGTAGGCCTCGATGCGGGTGAAGTTCGGTGCCGCTGAAGGACCGACAGCGGCCTGCAGTGCGGTGCAGGCGCGGCGGGCCGCCCGCCGGAGCACGGCTCCGAAGCTCTCGCCGCGCGAGGCGGTGGTGGCTGGCATCGGTGTCACCTCCCGTTTTCGGCAGTTCGATGCCGGGGCTTGTGCAGCGGAATCGCGGCACAGGGCTGCTGCGCCGAGCTCGGTGCTCGCGGGGTTGTGGGGGAGTGGCCGGGCTGGGCTGTTTGCGCGAGTTGGGCGGCAGGGCTCGCTGCGCGTCGGGCCATGTGCAGGACCCCTTCGAGCGCGCTGCTGGAGGTGTGCAGCACATCCGAGGGCTGCAGCCCGGGATGCTGGGCTGCAGCCGTGACCGACTCCGAGGCCGTGGCGGTCAGGCGTTCCAGCGAGCCCCGCAGCACGCCTTCGGCGCAGTGGTGGGCGTGGTCGCGTCCCAGCGGGATGCTGTGGCCGAGTTCGGCCAGTTCGTCGATCTCCAGGCCGTCACCGTGGTTCGGTGCTTGGCGCTGCTGCTCCCAGGCCACGGTCACGGCATCCACGCGCGTGTGGGTACTGAACCGCTGTGCGTGCACGGCGCTGGCGGCGCGGAAGGTGTTGCCGAGCTCCTGGTCGCCGAAGTCGCGTGGCTGGACACGGTCGGCGAGCTCGTCGAGCACGAAGGGGTCGGCGAGGACTTCGGCGACCAGGCCGTATTCCGCGTCGTGCTGGGCGTTGGCATCGAGGCGGGGGCCGTCGGCCAGCAGCGGGTCGCGCGCGGCGCGCTCGGGGCGCGTGGCGGCCTCGGTCTGCGGCGCGGTGTCGGCCAGCCCGTCCCACCGGCGGCGGGCGTCGTCGACTTCGGTCAGGGCGTGTTCGACAACGTCGAGCATTCCGGCGAGGTCGCTGCTGGTTTCGGCAGCGTGTCCGACGCGGATGCCGGCGGCTTGTACCTGACGTCGGATGGAGGCTTCGAGAACGATCTGGCCGTAGGCCTCGGGCTGCGCGGCGTGGATCGGCGGGGCCGCGGCGATGAGATCGTGTAGCCCTGGCGCGGTCAGCGTGGTGTTGCGCTGCACCGACGGGTCGGGGTCGGCCTGGAGCCGCTGCAGCACGGTGACCGGGTCAATACCCGGAACCTCGTGGTGTTCTCGCATCCGCCGGGCGTGTTGGGCGATCTTGTCCTGCTCGCTGCGTTCGACGATCTCGCCGTCGACGAGTTCGTAGACGGTCGAGTCGTAGGCGACGCCCCCGACGACCAGGTCGTCGCCGAGGACGTCGCGGTGGAAGTCGAAGTCCTCGCCGTCCTCGTCGCGCTCGGCCGCGTCGTGCTCGGCGACCATCTCGGAGAGCACGCGGTAGAGGTGCTGGTGGGCCGGGGAGCGGAAATCCTCGGCCTGCAGCCAGTCCAGGGAGCGGATCTGCGCGGGCCCGGTCAGCAGGGTGCCCAGCAGCGCCTTCTCGGCGAAGTCGCGGGGAGTCATGACCTCCCCCCGTTCCTGGTGGCGCGGACGCTGGCGATCAGCCGCTGAGCGTGCTGATCGAGCCGCTCGGCTTCGGCGTCCTCGGCGGGTTGGTAGTCGGCGTGGCCGCGGGGGATGACCCACCACTGGTCGGCGTAGTGCACCGGCCCGGGGGTGCCTTCGGGAAGCAGCGCGGCGGCCTCGCCGGTGCTCAGGGCCTGGCGCATGACTTCTTCGCTGATGGTGCTGTGCACGGGTACTCCTTAGAAGGTGTTTTCGCAGATCACGCCGTCGTCGGTCGCGGCCGAGTGCAGCAGTTCGAGCAGGGTTTCGGGCTCGGTGATCTCGTCTCGGTTGTCGATCCACCAGCCTGCTCGGTCCAGGCTGCGGGCGGTTTCCTCGGCGGGATCGAAGCCCTCGGCCGCGTTGTCCTCCTCGACGGCCCAGGCATACAGGCCGCGCATCGCCTGATGCCGCAGGCGGGCAGCCCACGCGACCTGTCCGTCGGTGCCGACCAGGGGCGGCATCTGGTTGTCGGTGGCCCACTGCTCGGCGGCCTCGGCCTCCTCGGCGCGCTTGTGCGCCTTCCATTCCTCGGTGCTCATCCGAGGCTCCATGCCCTGGGATTTGCGCCAGCAGTCGGTGCAGTCCTTCTTGGCCAGCCAGGCGGCCAGGGTCGCGCGCTTGTGCGCCGGTTTGCTGCTGAGATCGCGCTCCTCGACGTCCCCGCAGCTGTGTTTGATCGTCCAATGTGTCTTGACGGGCATGCTCAGCTCCTCACTTGTTTCGTGCGGCGTTTGGCCTGGTACATCTCGGCATCGGCGGCGGCCAGCGCGTCGGGTAACGCGGGGGCGGCGCTGATGCCCAGCGACGCGCCGACCTTCAGCGTCAGCGCGTCGCCGAGGTGGATCGGGGCGGACAGGGCTGCCTGCAGCGCCTCAGGCTGGATCAGCCCCCGCCGCGTGCGGGTGGCGAAGGCCAGTTCGTCGCCGCCGAGGCGGCCGAGGACGGCGACCTGATCCAGACAACGGGTGAGCCGGTGGCCGACCACGCGGAGCACGGCGTCGCCGACCTGGTGGCCGTAGGTGTCGTTGACCTGCTTGAAGTCGTCGAGATCGATGACTCCGGCCAGCCCGGATCGGGCGCACCAGATGCGGGCGGCGGCGTGCTCCCACGCGGCGCGGGTCAGCAGACCGGTGACGGGGTCGCGCTGGGTCTCGGCGAGCTGGCGTGTGCACCGCCGTAGTTGGTGGGCGGTGGCGGCCCAGCCTGCGACGGCCACGGCGGTCGCGGTGGCCGCGATCGGGACGCCGCGCGCGCTGCGCGGATTCGGAATCCACCACCCACTCATGCTCGGTCTCCTTCCAGAGGTCATCCGCACAGCGGCGCGGCGCCGTGCTGCTGGTGGAAGCTGACGGGGTTGACCGGCTCGCCGTTCTGCTCGACCTGGTAGTGCAGGTGCGGGCCGGTGGATTCGCCGCGGTTGCCGATCTCGGCGATCTGCTGGCCAGCGGCCACCTGCTGGCCGACCTCGACGAGGTTTCGGTTGTTGTGCCCGTAGACGGTGATCACGCCGCCGGGGTGCTGGATCTTGACCCACAGCCCGTAGCCGGAGGCGGGTCCGGCAGCGATCACGGTGCCCGCCGAGGCGGCCAGGATCGGGGTGCCGATCGGGCCTGCGATGTCCTGGCCCTTGTGGAACTCGCCCCACCGGGCCCCGAAGCCGCTGCTGCAGCGGCCCTCGGCCGGGGTGACCCAGCCACCAGGGGCACCGCCTCCGGGCTGCGGGGCGGGCATCGACATCTCGGCGGTCATTGCGCGGATCCGGCGCACGTAGTTCTGTGTCTCGGAGTAGGGCGGGATGCCGTTGTACTTCTGCACCGCGCCGAAACCGGCGTTGTAGGCGGCCAGGGCGAGGTCGACGACGTCGCCGGGCACGTCGTGTTCGCGCACCAGGGCCACCTGGTCGCACATGTAGGCGGCCTGGGAGGCGATGGCGTCGGCGGGGTTGTTCGGGTCGCGCACGCCGTCGCCGTCACCGTCCACTCCGGAGGATTGCCAGGTGGCGGGCATGAACTGCGTCAGCCCTTGGGCGCCGACGGGGCTGACGGCGTTTTCGTCCCATCCGGATTCCTGCTGGATTTGGGCCGCGAGCAGGGGAGCGGTGATCTCCGGGCAGGTCTGCGCGGCTTTCTCGATCAGCGGGACGTACTTCTCCGGTACCGCACCGGGCTTGAGGCGTGCTCCGGCGCCGACGGTGCCGATGCCGCCGGTGGCCTGGGCCTGCTGGTGGGCGGCGCCGACGGCCATGACGAGGAGCACGCCGGCCATGAGCACGGCCAGGAAACCGACCAGGGCGCAGCCGAGACCGCCGTTGCGCGACATCACGGCTGCCCCGCTTGGGTGATCTGCAGCTGGTCGACCAGCACGGAACCGTGCTCGGTGCTGGTGGTGCAGTAGGCGGTGACCTCAGGCAGCTGCTGCTGCCAACCGCCAGTGCCGATCGCGGTGCGCGCGATCTGCACGGCCGCGTAGTGCCGGCCGTGGTCAGCCGGGGGTGGCGCGTCTCCGATGTAGGGCACCGCATGCGCGGAGATCCGCGCATGGTGGGCGTTCCATTCGCGCCATTCGGACGTGGGCCGCGCGGGCGGGGCGCTGGCGGTGGTGGCCTGCAGCGCGGGGGTGCCCCAGCGTTCGGCGGCGCGCAGCCGGGCGGCCGAGGGGTCGGAGTCGGTGCGGGTGTCCGGCGAGAGCCAGGCGATGGCCGCCTGGGTGCAGACCTCGCGGGCCTGCTGCGGAGGGTTACTCGGGGCCGGGGCGGCCGCCGGGGGCACCGGCGCGGTGGGCTCTGCGGCGCACCCGGCGGCCGCTCCAGCGGCCAGCAGCGCGGCGGCTACTGCTCGCCAGTGCTGCCTTCGCCCTCCTCGGCGGGGTCGCGGATCTGCAGCTGATCGAGCAGCGCCGATTTGCTGAACCGCCACTCCTTGCCCAGCCGGGAGGCACCGTTGATGTGCCCGCCCGAGGCCAAGTTCCGCACCGTTTTCTCGGTCATGCGCAGTACGAGGGCTGCTTCCTTGGTGGTCAGCAGTTCGGGCATGTCCGCGACGGCGGCGCGCCAGCGCTGCGCGGTCATCGGCAGTTCGGGGTTCGCCTCCTCGGGCGGCTCGCTCATCTCGCCAGCTCATTCCTCAATCGACCTCACGGACGTTGGTCATTCTCGCCCCTGCGGGTAGGGGCGGCGTCGTCAGGCACACCATAGAGCCACTTGGCGACGTTTAACAACCTTTAAGGTCGTTTGTGGTTGCTTGAATCCCTTTATGGGCTAGTATGGGCGTGTGACGACCAATGAGTTCTCTCCAGCCCCGGCGGCGCTCGCGCCGTTCCGGTGGGCAGCGGGCCGCCGCTCCGCAGCGGAGGTGGCCGCTACCCAGGCGGGCTTGGCCGGAGTGCAGCCGCCTCCGACCTGGCGCCAGGTCCCGACCTGGCCCGGGCTGATTCCGCGGCATCCGGACGCCGGGAACCCTGATCCGCAGTTTTGGCTGGTCGGGCTGCATGGCGGCGCGGGCGTATCCACGCTGACCGCGGCCTGGCCGGCGGCCGGTGACGCCCGGAGGTACATGCCGTCTGGTCACCCGGCCCAGTCGCCCTACGCGGTCGCGGTCACGCGCACCCACCGCGAAGGCCTGGAACACGCCCGCGACTTCGCCCGCCAGGTCGTGTGCGCCTTGATCCCGCCGCAGGTCCAGGTCCTCGGCCTGGTGCTGGTGCCCGATCTCGACCGGCGCCCCAGCCGCGAGATGCGACAGCTCGCCAAGGTCGTGGCCTCGGCCTATCCGCGCTGCTGGCGGGCGCCGTGGGTGCCCGAGTGGCGCAATCACCGGCCCACGCCGGAAAACCTCCCGCGGGCAGCCGCCGGCATCGCCGACGATCTTGCCGAGCTCACCCGAAAGGACAGCTGATCATGTTGTTGACCACTGCAGTCGACGTGCTGGCACAGGCGCCAGCACCACCGTCCATCCCGAATCCTGGTGCCCCCGTTGCCCCTCCCGGCGCGGGCGGCGTCATGACGATGCTGCGCTGGGTGCTCTGGGGCGTCTTCGCGGTCTGCTTCGCCGGTACCGCCTGGATCGCCGGGAAGATGGCCATCGAGCACAACACGCCGCACGGCGGCGGGCACGCAGTCGCCGGGCTCTGGAAGCCGCTGGCGGGCGCGATCATCGCCACCAACATCACCGGGATTCTGGCGGGGGTGGCGACGTTCTCATGACCACCACTGACCAGCAGCCGCAGCAGCAGCGCCGTCGGCGGCGGCGCATCACCGGTATCGCCGCGATCGTGTTCCTGGTCGTGATCGCCGCGGTCGCGGTGTTCGTCGCGGTCACCGGCGGCGAGTCGAGCAGTCCGCGGCCAGTTCCCCCGTCCCGGCCGAGCGCTCCGGCTCCGTCGACCGATAGCCCGGTGGAGGGCAACCAGGCACTGCCGACCAGGGCCCCGCAGGTGCGTTGGGAAGTCGTCCAGGGCATCGCCTTGCCGATCTCCCAGGAAGCCGGGCCGGGCATGCAGGGGGGTGCGGTGGCCGCGGACTACCAGCGTTCCCCGGTCGGTGCGCTGCTGGCGTCCATGCAGATCAGCACCCGCTACCTGGTGCTGCCCGGCGATGGATGGCGGCAGGTCACCGAGCACCAGGTTCTCCCCGGGCCGGGCCGGGACGCCTACATCAAGGCGCGCTCGTCGGCCGGAGATGACCTCGGCTCCGCGCGGTCGCAGTTCGCCGGGTTCCGGTTCGTCACCTACACCCCGGACGAGGCAGTGATCCAGCTGGCCAGCCGCGCGGCCAACGGCGGCCTGGTCGGCACCACGGTCACCGTCCGCTGGTCCGAGGGCGACTGGAAGCTCGAACTGCAACCCAACGGCGCGGTCTCGCCGGGCGCGACCCAGCTGGCTGACCTCAGCTACTACACCCCGTTCTCGGCAGGGGTGAACTGACATGGCCATGTGCGACAAGCCCGAGATGATGATGGTCTGCGCAACCAACCCGGCCATGCAGGCCGGCGACCTCATCGGGCAAGCCGCAGGCAGCGCCGCAGGCAAGGCGTTCAACGAGTGGATGCAGGGCATGGCCGACGCCATGCTCGACGCGATGGGCAAGATGATGGGCTACCTGTGGACCTGGTGGGTCCACATCCCCACGCCCGGGATCTCGGCAACGCAAGGCCCCGTGGCCCAGATCCAGCACCACCTGGCCTGGTACATGTTCATCTTCGGGTTCCTGGGCCTTCTGATCGGCGCAGCGAAACTCGCGCTGGCCGACAACGGCGGCCAGCAACTCCGCGAAACCGGCCAGGGCCTGGGCCGCTGGATCCTGCTGTCCACAGCGGGCACCGCCGGGCTCAGCCTCGCTGTCCAGGCCGGTGATGCCTTCAGCACCTGGATCATCCACCGCGCCGCAGGCAAGGATCTCGGCGCCGCGGTCGGCGGCTACCTGTTGTTCAGCAGCACACCAGGGGCGAGTCAGACCCTGATCATCATCCTCGCGCTCATCGCCCTCATTGCCGCGTTCGTGCAGGCCGCGCTGATGTTCGTGCGCGCGGGCATGTTGGTTCTGTGCGCCGGGGTGCTGCCGCTGGCGGCCGCGGCCGGAATCGGCGGCGGCGCGGGCAAAAAGACCCTGGACAAGATCCTCGCCTGGATGATCGCGTTCGTCCTGTTCAAGCCCACCGCGGCCGTGGTCTACGCGGCCAGCTTTTGGACGATCAGCGCCGATGACCCCAACGCGCAGCTCGCCGGGATCTTCATGGTGGTGCTGGCTTCCTGCGCCATGCCTGCGCTGATGCGCGTGATCACCCCGCACGTCGAAGGACTCACCGGCTCGGGTGGCAGCAGCGGCGCAGGCATGGCCGCCGGCCAGGCGGCCGCTTCCGGCGCGCGGATGCTCAGCTCCGGCTCCGGCAGCAGCAGTGCGGGCCGCTCCGGAGGCGGTGGCGGCGGCGGTGGCCACCGGCCCGGTTTGACCTCGCCCAGCGGCGCAGGCGGCTCGACCGGTGCGTCGACGGCCAAGACCGCCGCCGCAACCAAGACCGCCGGGGCGGCCACGGCCGCCGCAGGACCGGTCGGTGCGGTGGCCGCCGTCGGTCTTGCAGGCAAAAAGGCAGCGCAGTCCGCCGCCGACCGCGGTTCTCGACCCAATGACCAGGATCAGCCCAGCGGCTCGCAGGGCTCGCAGGGAGGTAAGTCATGACCAACACCATCGAAGACACCCGGGCCGCCGCGGCGGCCGCCGAGCCGCGCTACGGCAATTGGCGCAAGCCCAAGTCCTTCGGGCTGTTCGGGCTCAGCCTGGGCGCCACCATGACTGCGTTCGCCTGGTTGCTGACCAGCTTCGTGGTCATGATGATCTCGCTCCCGTTGGGCTGGGGCCTGCTGGGCCTTGGGGTGCTGGTCCTGGCCCCGCTGGCCCTGCGGGTGCGCGGCCGCACCCTCTACTCCCTGCTGATCGCCAATCTGGCGTTCCAGCGAGGTCGTCGCCGCCGTCAGCATCTGCACCTGGCGGGTCCTCTCGGTGTGGTCCCCGGCTCCACGCACCGGCTGCCCGGGCTGCTTGCGGCCACGAACCTGCACGAGGCCCAGGACTCCTACGGCCGCGAGTTCGGCCTGCTCGAACACACCGGTACCGGGCAGTGCACCGCGGTCCTGCGCGTCGACTCCGAGGGCTCCTCGCTGGTTGATCAGGACACCGTCGACCAGTGGGTCGCCGGCTGGGGCGACTGGCTGGCCCGGCTCAGCCAGGTGCCCAGCCTCGACAGCGTGCAGGTGACGGTCGAAACCGCCGGGGACTCCGGGCAGCGCCTGGCCGCCGAGGTCGACCGGATCACCAGCCCCGACAGCCCCGACCTGGCCAGCCAGGTGCTCGCCGAGGCCGCCGCCGACTACCCGGCCGCGGCCGCGGCCGTGCACACCCGGGTGGCCATCACCTGGCGGTCGCAGGCAACCCAGGGAGCCAAGCCGCGTGATCTGGCCGAGATGGCCGCCGAGATCGGCGCGCGCCTGCCTGCCCTGGGCCGGGACCTGGCGCTGACCGGTGCGGGCTCGGCGCGGCCGATGACCGTCCAGCAGCTCGCCGAGGCCACCTTCGTGGCCTACAACCCCGAGCAGGCCGACGACCTCGACCGCGCGCGGGGGCAAGCAGACATCAGCTGGACCTCCGCTGGCCCGGCAGGAGTCGCCGTCGAAAAGCGCGACCGCTACCTGCACGGCGGCGGCATCAGCGTCGTTGAGGCGATGGAGGAAGCCCCGCGCGGCGCGGTGCTCTCCAGCGTGCTGTCCGACCTGTTGGCTCCGCACCCGGACTTCACCCGCAAGCGGGTGGTGCTGCACTACCGGCCGCACGACCCGGGCACCGCGGCAACGATCGTCGAGCGCGACCTGCGCAACGCGCGCAGCAACGCCACACAGCGCCGGACCATGCAGGCCCGCGACGAGTCCGATGTCCGCGCCGCGATGCAGCAAACCGACGAGGAAGCCTCCGGCGCCGGACTCGTGTCCTTCGGCCTGATCGCCACGGCCACCGTGCTCGATACCGACCAGCTCCGTACCGCCGAGGCCACGCTGCACAACAGCGCGGCCGCCTCGCGGCTGCGGCTGCGGCGCGTCTACGGCGGCCAGACCGCAGCGTTCGCCATTGGCCTCGGCTTCGGGATCCAGCCCGAAGCTCTGGCCACCCTGGGCGGCCTGTTTGAGGGGGAGTGAGCACATGACCAGCACCATCGCCCCAACCCGAACCGGGTTCCGCGGGCCACTTGCCGGGCGGGCCTCCTATGTGGAGGCCCCACCGATGTGGCGGGCAACCACCGTGCAGGCCTGCGGGCTGTGGCCCTTCGGGGTCGCCTCCGGCGCGCCGACGATCGGCACCCCGATCGGACAGCACGCCGACAACGGCGCAGCGGTGTGCTTCGACCCGATCAGCTGGTTCTCCCGCGCCCAGCTGATCAGCACCCCCATCGAGTACATCCTGGGCAAGCCCGGGCTCGGCAAGTCCACGTTCGTGCGCCGCCAGGTCATCGGGGCGGCTGCCCAGGGCGTCACGCCCCTGGTGCTCGGTGACCTGCGGCCGGACTACGTCGACGTCGTGCGCGCCCTCGGTGGCCAGGTGCTGCGGCTCGGCCGCGGCCTGGGCTCCCTGAACCCCCTCGATGTCGGGGCGCTCGGGCAGATCATCCCGCAGCTGTCCGAGCGCGCGGCCGACCAGGTGCGCGCCGAGGTCCACGGGCGTCGCCTGCACATGGTCGCCTCACTGGTCGAGCTCGTGCGCGGCACCCGCGTGAGCGACCACGAAGAAACGATCCTCTCGGCCGCGATCCGCATCCTCGATCGACGCTTCGAAGGCCACCCAGCGCCGCTGCTGCACGACCTGATCGCCCTGCTCGACGAAGGCCCGGAGGAACTGCGGCGCTACACCCTCGCGCGCGGCTCGGAGGAGGCCTACCGGTCCGCGGTCGACCCGCTGCACCTGAGCTTGCTGGCCACCTGCGACGGCGCGTTCGGCGACGTCTTCTCCAAGCCCTCCACGGTGCACATCGACGCCTCCGCGACGGCGGTGTGCATCGACGTCAGCGCACTGCCGCTGCACGACAAGCGCCTCACCGCGGCCGTGCTCCTGGCCAGCTGGAACCACGGATTCGGCGCGATCGAGGCCTCGAACAAGCTCGCCGACGCCGGCCAGGGCCCGCAGCGCCGATTCTTCGTGATCATGGACGAGCTCTGGCGGGTACTGCGGCACGGGCTCGTCGAGCGCCTCGACGAGATGACCCGCATCAATCGCGAATGGGCAACGGCGTGCGCCTACATCACGCACTCGTCACTGGATGCCGAGACCGCCGAGCGGCCCGAAGACCGGGCCGCCGCACGCGGCTTCATCGAACGCGCCGGTGCCGTTGTGGAGTTCGGGCTCCCGCGCCGGGAGGTCGATGACCTGGGCCAGATCATCGCCCATTCCCATGCCGAGCGCCGCCGTCTCACCGAGTGGTCGGCGCCCGGGGCGTGGAACCACGACGAAGGCACCCCGGAGCCCCCGCCGGGGCAGGGCAAGTGCCTGATCAAGGTCGGAAGCCGACCGGGCATCCCGACGCAGGTGATGCTCACCGAGGCCGAGCGGCGCGCCGGGGTGCACGACACGAACCGGAGGTGGCAGGAATGAGCACGAGCAAGCCCGGCATGCCCGGTCACCCGATGCTGCCCCTGGCCGCCATCGGCGCCTACATGGCGGGCTCGCTGCTGGTGTGGCTGGCCGCCGGACTCGGCGGGCTCATGGCCGGCACCGGCTGGACCGGCGGCACCCCGCTGACCACGGTGGTCGACCTGGCGCTGGGCACCGCCACCTGGCCCGGCACCGCCGGGTGGCTCGCCCTGGCCGGACTCGTGCTCGTCCTGGCCGCCCCCGCCATCCTGGTCGGGCTGCAGATCGCACGGCGACGGAAGGGCCGCAAGCGCGTCGACGCCGCTACCCCGCACCTGGCTACACGCGACGACTTCGCGGCCTACGCTCCCGAGGGCGTTGCTGCGTCGGCCCGTCGGTTGCGTCCTTCCTCCACGATCAGCAACGACCCAGCCGACCACGGCATGCTGGTCGGCGACGCATTGCCCAGCAACACCGAGATCCGTTCCAGCTGGGAAGACGTCAGCGTGGTCATCGCCGGGCCCCGGACCGGGAAGTCGACCGCGCAGGTCATCCCGCAGATCGTCGAGGCCCCAGGCCCTGTGTTGGCGACCTCGAATAAGCGCGACATCCACGACGCCACCCGGGGAGTGCGCGAGCAGCTCGGAACCTGCTGGGTGTTCGACCCGCAAGGCATTGCCGACGCCCAGCCGTCCTTTTGGTACAACCCGCTTCGGCGTGTCACCGGACCTCGTCGCGCCGCGGAGCTGGTGAGCCACTTCGCCGCCAACTCCCGTGGCCCGGACGCGAAGACCGATGCCTATTTCGATGGCGAAGGCGAGAACTTGTGCTCGTACGCGATGCTCGCTGCTGCCCGTGCCGGCCTCACCTTGACCGAGGTCTACACCTGGTGCGCCAATCACCGCGCTGCTGAAAAGGCCGTCACCCACCTGGAAAACGCTGGTGACCAACTCCTCGCCGTCAAGCTGCAGTCCCTGGTCGACGCCCCGGAGAAGCAGCGAGAGGGTGTTTTCGCCTCCGCATTGAAGTTGTTGAAGTGCCTGGAAGAACCCACTGTTCTGCAGTGGGTCTCCCCACCACCGGACGGGGAGGACCGTCCGGAATTCGACCCGCACGCTTTCGTGCGCTCGCGCGACACCGCCTTCCTCCTCTCCCGGGAGGGCGTGGGTTCTGCTGGTCCGCTCACCGCGGCCATGAGCGCCGACATCCTCGAAGTCGTCAACGAAATCGGGGCTCATTCACCTGGTGCACGCATCGACCCACCGCTGTTGCCGATCCTCGATGAGGCCGCGAACGTAGTCCGCATCCGCGATCTGCCCGATCTCGTTTCCCATCTCGGATCGCGCGGAGCTCCGCTGAAGATCATCCTGCAGAGCTGGGAGCAAGGCGCGGAGGCCTGGGGCCGCTCGGGGATCCAGAAGATCTGGGACGCCGCCAACGTCCGAATCTACGGCGGCGGTTCGGCCGACGCTGAGTTCCTCGAACGGCTCTCGAAGTTGATCGGCCAGCACGACGACACCGTGTGGTCGGTGTCGGTCGACCGCTCCGGCGGCGGCTCGAAGTCGAGCTCAGTGCGGGAACGCCGCATCCTCGACGTCAGCGAACTGCAAGCCCTCCAGCGCGACAGGATGATCGCGTTCCTGTCCGGGTCACGACCGATCCTGCTCGCACCGCGTGCGTGGATGACCGGACCGCACGCCGGAGGAATCCGCTACAGCTTGGCCCGCTACGACCCGGGTCACGATGACGATGACGCAGAGGGGGCAGCCTGATGACCGACGAATGGGACGAAGCGCTCATCGAAGCCGACGACAACGGTGGTGAGGACGCTGAGTCTGATCAACCAGAACCGCTGTACTCCTCCGTTGAGGAGTGGGTCATCGGCTGGTTCGCTCCGATCATCCGGCGCAAGCTCACCGGCGACCACTGCTGGTGTCCGCAGTGGTGGCAGCACCCCGAGGTGATCAGCCGCCTCGACGCGTTGTGGCGGTCGTGGGAAGGGCTGCGTCTTGATGCGACCACGGGGATGAGCGTGTGGTGGCGCGATCATTTCGGCCCGCACTGGGCCGAACTGGTCGACCGCGATCGCTCGCCCATGAGCCAGTGCCATCCCAAGGACGGTCACGTGGGTGAGTACCCCGAACTGCCGGTGGAGCGCGCTCCCGCCGGCACCTGGGGCACCGCCCCAGAATCCTGACCCGACCTGGTCGACCCACGAACGCACCGCGCCCCTCGGGAATCATTCCCGAGGGGCGCGGTGCGTGTGTTCCCGCGATCTACCTGTCGCGCTCGTGGCCGTGCAAGCGGTTCATCCACGGCCGGTGGCGAGGGTGCCGAGCACCGTCGCTCTCAGCCGCGGACTCGGGCCGCGGCTGCTGAGTCAGGTCGAGGTCATCGGGGGCTGCCTGCCCAGCGAGCCGTGCGGCCTCGGACCCATCAGCCCACCGCTCGGGCTCGCCGTGCTCGACTGCTTCGGTGGCCTCCGCGGTTTGGGGGTCGACGTGGATACGCGAGCCGTGCTTGTCCGGTTCGATCTCGACGACATCGGGCTCGGCCCCCTCCGGTCGCTCGGTGCTCGCGCCGTCAGGGGCTGCTTCTGCTTCACCGCTCGGCGGCCCGCTCGGCGAGGGGGGAGCACCGTCGAGGTGCAGCTCCACGGTTGCCGGTGATGCCAACACTTCCCGCGCCAGCGACCCCTCTCTGGGACCGACAATCCCGCGATGCTGCAGCGCATCCATCAGCTGCTCGGCTTCAGCGATGTCTACGTGCAGCTTGCGTTGCAGCATCGAGGTGGAGCCGAACTGGGACCGCGCAACCAGCTCCGCTGCATCGCGAACCAAGGCCGGTTCCTTCACCTCGACCGCGGCGGGCTCGGCCGCGGCATGGTCGGCTGACGGGGTCGCGGCACGTGCGCTGGCTTCGCGGTCTTGCTGCGCCTCGAAGGCCTCTGGGGTCAGGATGTTGTCGGGCTCGGGGTGGGTGTTGAGGTGCCGTTCCATGCGCCAGTGCAGCACCGCTCCGACGTCCCGTGCGTGCCCGGCAGCATCGGTGGAGTCCAGTGGCCGCTGCCGTCGGACGTGGGCCAGCAGCAGCTCCGGGCTGTACCCGTTTTCGGCCGCTCGTTCCATGCTCTGTTGCAGGGCGCCCCAGCCTTCAGAGTGCAGTACCTGCTCGGCCTCGTCCTCATCGAGAGCGGCGGCCACACGCTGCAGCTGCAGGTCCTGGACTGGGTCACCGCTGGAGTACGTTTCCGCCAGCGATGGGCCCGAGTCCGTAGCTCCTGCGCTGGTACCGCGCGTTTCTTCTTCTCGCTGAAGTAGCAGCATCAGGGCGGCGTAGTCGTCGCTGGTGCGCTGGTGCTCGTTGTCGGGCTGCCAGTGCACGCCGGCCGCACCGAGGCGCCGCTGGACCTGGGAAAGAGCTCGCGCGGCGCGCGTGTCGAACGGTGCCCACACGGCAGCAGAGGCCAGCGCCTGGCCGAGCTCGCGGGGGTCGCCCTCCAAGGTTCGCAGGCGGCGCCAGCTGGCCGCGGCCAGCTCTCGCTCGGCACGGAGCCGCTGCTGCAGCGCCCGAGCCTGCTCTTCGGCCTCGCGGGCTGCGCGCTCGGCACGCCGGGCGTGCAGCTGCATCCCCATTTCGAGGGCGGACAGCGCCATCGAGGCATACACGGCGATCTTCCTGGACGTCGTGCCGACCGCCTCGGTCGTCTCGTCGTTACCGACCATCACGTCCCTCATCCCTTCGCTCGGTCAAGCCACCTCGCGGCTGCTCGCCGCGCTGCTCCTGCTGTTCACGCTGCTGGCGTTCTTGTTGCTCGCGCTGTTCCTGCTCGCGCTGCGCTTCGGCCTGGAGCTGCTGCGGCGACGGGGTCCGGCGGATGTGCTCCAACATCTCCGCGGCCGCCCGCGCTGAACGCTCCGCCTGCTCCTTCCGTCCTGCGAGCTCGTGCGCCCGCTCCAGGGCCTGCACGAGGCGGCCCAACTGCATCGTCACGGTCGCGATCGCGATCGGGCCGCTGTGCGAGACCAGGGCGGCATCGGCGACTGCGCGCGCGACGCCGGCCATCGGCGCCAGCACGTCGACGCGGGGCGGATCCGGCTCCTCCTCGGCGGTCTGCGCGGCCGACGCGAGTGCGTCTGCCGCGCGCGACAGTTGCTGGCGGTGGCCGGGCTCGACCCGGTGCGCAAGAGCTGCCAGCACGCCCGCGGTTTCACGGGAAGCGCTGCTCCAGGTCGCGGCATCGGTGGGCTCGATCTGCTCCAGCCGCGTGCGCATCTCGGCGATGCGCTGCCCGGCTTCATCCCATGCCTCCGCCCGCAGCCGACGGTTCGCCAGTTGACGACCGGTTGGCATGTCCCGCCAGCCTGTCGGGTGCCATGCCCGGCGGTCGTCGGCGGCCTGCTCGGACCCGGGTTCGGGCCAGGCCGTGCGCAGCGAGCCGAGCGAGAGGTCCTCGGCCAACTTCGCGCCGCCGAACCACACCGGCTTTTCGCCGGTGGGCGGTTTCAGCGCGACGCTGTAGCCCACCGGCAGCTCCTTGCCGTCCTCCCACCGGGCACCGACCAACACCCCGGACCGGCGCAGCCGCTGCAGGAACTCAGCCTCGGTGCGTGCACCGGCGGCCGCGCCGCGGACCTCGCGCGCCAGCTCCGTCCGCGCGGGCTCGTTCCGGCCCTGCCGCTGCGCGGACTCCAGTTCCGCGCGGGTGACACCCGGCATCCCCGCACCGCGGCTGCGGCCGGTCCGCAGTCCCCACTTTGCGGCGAAGTGCTCGCGCACCTCGCGCCACTTGCCGTAGTCGCCGCGGATGTCCGGAACGGTGCCGTTCTCGCGGCACAGCGACGCCACGAAGTGGATGTGATCGTTGCCGTTGGTGGACTTGCCGTGCCGCATTGCGATCCACGGCACGGCCGCCTGACCGTCCTCATCGGTGAAGCCGAGCTTCTCGGCGCCGGCACGGGCGACCTCGGCCCACTGCTCGTCGGTCAGCTCGCCGTCGGGCGCGTCGATGGACACCGAGGTGTGGTAGACGTGCCCGCCGGGTTCGCGGCCAAACAGACGCAGCGGCGCCTCCATCTCACGGGCCAGCAAGCCACGCTCGAAGGAGTCGAGCTCGTGCTGCAGGAAGCTCTCATCCCAAGCCGCCACCATGTGCGGATTGGTGTGCTCGTTGTGCCGCCCCGGGCCCCACAGGTATTCCAGCAGGCCACGTGTCCGCGACCCGCGCTTCGGGCTGACCTTCGTAATCATGTCCGCGGCTTCAGTTCCGGGGCGATCGAGGCGAGCACGTCGTCCAAGCGTTGTTCCATGCGCGCGATTCGCTCGGCGTGATGCCAGGCTTCCGGCGGGATCTCGCCCGTGGCGTTCGCACCCTTGGTCAGCTGGTTCAGGTTCGTCGACGAACCGCGCAAGATGCGCTTCACCGCGTACAGCTCAGCCACCAGTGCACGCGCTTGCGGCGGCGTCATCGACGGGCCGTCAGCGCCAGCAGCGAGGCTCTGCATCCCAGCAAGCGCGAGATAGCTCGGCACGGTCAATCCGCTGGCAGCAGCACGCGCGGCGAGCTTCTCGTGCTCGTCTTCGGTAACGCGCACGTAGATCTGTTTACGACGGCCGCCGTTGTGGCGGATGCGTCGTCGACTGTTTGAGGTCGACGAGTCGTCAGCAGCGGACACAACACCTCCCAGAGCGCAGCGACGGACACACCCCAGTGTGGCCGATTGACTAGCCCCAAGCTAGTCAATCTTTTAGATCAGCCTGGCTGATCTACTATCTTGCTCTGCTGGAAGCAGGATCCAAGGCTCTCTGCAGGTGACACCATAGATGGCTAGCCATGTAGCACCCGAAACGACGCAGGAAGTTCGGCGCAAAGGTCGGACCTAGGCGTTAGCCTGGAGCACATGAGCACTGATCCCGTGAAGGCGGCACAGGAGATCGAAGCCCAGCGATCTCGCGACCGCGTTAAGCTGATCAAAGACCTCCGGGACGCCGTCGAAGCCGACTCCAAAATCAGCGACGTCGAAGCGGCGCTCCAGAAGGCTGTGAGCTCGCTTCCCTCCTCCGTTGATGGTGCAGTTCAGAACGCGCTCAAGGCCGTCGAGGAGCTCCGCAAGGGCACGCATGAAGCCGTGGCGCAGCAACGCCGCGCAGCCCGCCAGGCTGGTTGGGAAAATAGCCAGCTCGTCGATCTCGGGCTTGCAAAGAGCAAGTCGAAGCGGCGCACGGCCAGCAAGCCAGCATCGCAGCCATCGAACACCGACACGGCGTCAGGCGCAGCTGACGCACAATCCCTCGGCGAAGGCTGATTGAGCCGTCTCCGGCTTCTAACGGCACGTTCGCGCCCTCCAGACCACAGCAGGAACAAGTGGCGGGGTCGCACCGATCGGTGCGACCCCGCCACTTGTTCCTGCTGTGTTACCGCGCCAGCGTCAGTTGACGATCGTTGCTGTTCTGATCGACGGCACTGTGAGCGTACTTCTGCACCCATCGGGTACTGACCCGGAGCGCTCGCGACACTGCGGTCGTTCCCTGTACATCGAGGTTGATCTGACCGAGGAGTTCACGCAGCATCGCCCAGTCCTCGGGAGTTCGTGCATCCTCGGTCGTCAGGATCTGTTCCGTCTCGCGAAGCTGCTCCTGCAGCCGCTCTCGCTCGGCCTCGCGCTGCCGGACTGCCGAGTTAAGATCCCGAACCTGCTGCTGCGCCTGAGCAGCTTCCTCCCTTGCGGTCTCCACGGCTTTCGCCGCCGCCGCTTCAGCATCACGGGCACGCTGCTCTGCAGCCTCGATCTGCTCATTGATTCCGCGTGAGGTCGACGTCCACGGCGAGTGCTGTTCAAGCTTGGCCAGGTCATCGGCATGCTGCAGCATCGCAAGCTCGTCGAGCAGGCGAATCCGCTGCTCCTCGTCATGTGCCACGTTCGACACTCGGAGCGCCCTCGCAAGCCGCTGGTTCCGAAACAGGGCCTTGTCCGCCTTTGCCAACCGGGCCGCACGTCGCGCCGCACGGTCGCGCGTCAAGGCAACGGCAGTGCGGCCTTCGTTAGCAAGCCCGAGCCGGGAAAGCAGGCGCTCTCGCATCTCGACCAACACCCGAGCCATCGTGCTGGTCGTCGCTGCATCACGGCGCTTGCGTAGTTCAATTCCCAGCGCCATATGCAGGGAGATGACCCCGAGGACCGGCCCAAGCAGAACCCGAGCGATTCCGGCAATTGGACCCGACAGTGCAAGGGCAGCGTAAGCAGAGAAACCACACAACGACCAGGCCAGCACTCGCGGTGCGCCGCCAGCCTCACCCGTTGCCTGCACGTTGCGGTGCATCGCATACCCGCACGCAACGAGAGCCATCTCAATGACGGCGAACATCGCGATGCGCTCCGGTAGAGCCTCGATGCCAAGTTCGTCACCGAAAAAGCGCCAGCTCGTGTCAGCCGAAACGAACATCGACATCGCAGCGGAGGTGTAGAACAGGTGCGCCGGCGTAGCTGAGGCCCGCACACGAGCCGTGAGGCGCCGACCCACGACCGTAGCGACCCACAAGGCTCCAGCAGCCGCCACAAGGGCGATCAGAGCCACGAGAGCGGTCGGAAGCGGCGGGGTTTGGAGCAGGCCACCCACCACGGGCACCGCTCGATGGATATCGGGCATCATGTTCCTTGCCTCTCTTCAGGGGCGGCTGGCGGGCGACGTTCTTTCCGGGACTGGCGCCCGCCAGTCTCATTTCCTTGCGCCGGGACACCGGCGCGGTCAGCAGCAGGTCGGTCCGCTACCTCACGAGGCATCCTCCTCCGCGGTGTCATCGGTGGAAGGTTCCCGGAGCAAAGACCTCAACTGCTCAAACTGTTCGTTCGCAGTGCGGCGTTGCTCGGCGAGCTCCTGGCGGTGGTCCGCGCGTACCGCTGCGAGTTCATCGCGATGCTCGGCGCGGGCCTGCGCCAGTTCGTTGCGCAACGCGGCCATCTCCTTGCGTGCCTCGTCGAGCTCGGAGCGCACGCGCGCCGCGTCGTTTTCAGCGTGCTGCGCACGCTCTTCGGCGCGTGCGCGCGCCTGCTCTGCCTTAGCGGCTTCGCTGCGCATGGACTCGACCTCACCTTCGGCGCGTGCGCGAACCTCCTCAAGCTCGGCGGCGTGGGCTGTGGTCTGTTCACTGAGGATCCGGTCGCGCTCGGTCCGGACCTCGCGCGCGTCGTTTTCAGCGTCGGCGCGTACCTGAGCGATCTCCTCATCGGCTTCATGCCGTGCGCGCTGTGCTTCCTCGCGTGCGGCCTCAGCTTCGTGTCGTGCGCGCTCAGCCTCGTTGACCGCTTCCTGCGTCGCCGCGTCGGCGTCTTCGCGCGCCGCGACTTCCTCAGCGAGTTCGCGTTGCGCCGCTGCCAGCTCATCCGCCAAGTCGTCGCGTTCCGATTCGATCTCGGCGACTTGACGGGCGGCCTTGCGGCGCTCGACATCGACCTGACGAGCCGCTGCATCAAGATCGCCCAGGTCAGCCAGCGTACGCAGGTAGTCCGGGAGCTCAGCCAGGAGTCGGTCGATCCGTTCGGCGACGACGTGAGCCTGCTCGGTGGCACTCCGACCCACATCGAGCAGGGGGCGCTGCCCCGCGTCCTCCACGGCCGCGGTCGCCGGCGTCTCGGCAGCCTGCGCCCGTTCGCTGCGGCGTCGCTTGAGGTTTCCCGCGTTCGTGCGGTTGTGCACGACACCGTCCGGTCCCGGCCGCTGGCAATACTTCCCTGGACGTCCGGGCTGCCCGGCTCGGGTAACGGGGTTGTTGCAGCCATCGGGCCATGCGCACGTCGGGCTGCCCCCGTGCGCACCTTCGGCGGAGTCGTGCGCATCCGCGGCGTCATCGTGCGCGGAGTCGGTGTCCGCGTGCGCGTGCTCGGTCATGCCGACGATCATACTGTTTCATTTCGTATCGAGTCAAATCGTATCGGTGTTTCGTTTTGTATCGTATCGTCGTTTTGTATCCGGCGAAATCCGATACGATATGCGAATGCACATGATCGAAACCGCGCATAACTCCACTTATGTGCGGTACGCACATGCGCAGGGCAGCGCAGTGGTCTCCGTGCGCGGCCAGGACGCACAGCGCCGGGAAGGACGCGGGCGGGTGCGCGTGTTCGGATTCGTCAGTGATTTCCTGACGGCATGGCCACTCCGCCGCGCGTGCACCGCGCCGAGCTCGCCGCTGCCCTCGCGCGCATCAGTGCGCGGCGAGTCAAGGTCGACGATCCCGACCGCGAACAGCTGCCCGATTCACCGGAGGCTGACCCGCGGGAAGTGCTCGACTACCTGCAAAAACACTCCGGGCCGCACATCCCGCGGTGGGTGCTGCAGGCCGAGGTCCTCGACGCGCTGACGCTGTTGAACTGGTTGTGGTGGCAAGACCAGGCCCGGGAGCACTACTGGCTGCAGGCCGGCCGGGAGCGCGGGCTGTTCCTGGCCCAGCTCGGCGCACAGCGCGGCATCGGCAAACAGGGCATCCGCGACCGGATCGACCGCGGCGAAGCCCTGCTGCTCTTCCACCGGCCCGATGAACAGCTCACCCGGGAAGCGCGCCGCAACGCCACCGCGGCGCGTGGTCGGCGCGGCGCCGAGCTCGCCTGGATCGCCGAGCACCGCGTCGAGCTGCACGAGCTGATCAGCGGCCTGCTCGCCCAGGCTGACCAGCACCAGCTCCACGACACCCAGCGCGAATGGCTCGATGAACTGGCCGCCGACGCCCGCGCCGACGACCTCACCCCCGCGACGATGGTCGTGCTCGGCCTGGCCTGCGCCGAACTACGCAACGCCCCCGGCGTCCTGACCCTCGACAGCGCCCGTCAGCAGACCGTGCACACACTGCTGGCGCACGCCGACCGGCTGCGCTCGCGCTTCGCCGACTGCAGCCGC
This sequence comes from Saccharopolyspora griseoalba, assembly GCF_042665275.1. Taxonomy (NCBI): domain Bacteria; kingdom Bacillati; phylum Actinomycetota; class Actinomycetes; order Pseudonocardiales; family Pseudonocardiaceae; genus Saccharopolyspora; species Saccharopolyspora griseoalba. The sequence goes on from NZ_JBHTCJ010000022.1 coordinate 22,805, forward strand.
TGAAGCCTCACCCCGGCGCGTCGGCGAGCAGCGCTGGCGTGTGGGACCGGTGAGCCAGCCATTGCCCGACCGGCTCGGAGATCCAGGACACCAGCGTGATGATGTCCTGGTGGATCTCCGCTGGGCTCCGCCGGGTGCGCGTACCCGGCACGCGCACCCCCGCGATCACCGGCTCGCAGTGGCTGATCCTGTTGCGCAGGGCATAAACCCGCTGCGCGACCGCGTGCACATCCGCGCGCACCAACGTCGATCCCGGGAACGCGAAGCGCAGGGCCGGACGCCACAACGTCGCGTCGTAGTAGCGGCGGGTGCGAAACGGCTTTTGCCCCACCCAGCCGCCGGCTTCGAGCAGCTGAATCCAGAACCCCATCGGCAGGCGCGCGACCACCCGACCCGGAGGGCTGTCCTGATTGGACCCGCTGTCCTTCCACGCCTTGGCGACCGCCTCCTGGCCGCGTTCGTCGAGCAGCTCCGGGTTGGCCCACCACCGCGGCTCGTAGCGTTCAGTGAGGACGTCGTTCATCGCGTTGCGCAGCACGACCTCGGCGACGCCGAGATCGCGATGCATGCTCGACGCCAGGTCGCTGCCCAGCAGGTACAGCGAGATCGGCGAACGTTCCCACTCCGGGGCATGCCGGTGATAGGTCCCGAGCCTCTCGGCGGACAGCAGCGATTCCAGCTCCTCGGGCACGGTGTGATCGGACACGCGCCCGTTCTACCACCCCAGCGCCGCGTAGCCCGTGCTATGCTTGCGCTCGAAGTCCCCCGGTTAGCCAGCACCCCAGGTGCGCGCCGGGGGTTTTTATTTGCTCCAGTGCGTTTCTCCCGGTAGTGAGGCTGGCCGAGGCCCGCGACGCGGGCGAGTCGACATGTGCACCGGCGGTGACCGGCTGATGATGGTTGCCGTGGGGGTTCCGTACCGGCCTGACCGGCCAGTGGTTGTGGAGATCGTGCGCGCGCCCGCCCGGGTGCCGGCCGGGATCACCTACCTCGACGTATACGTCGACGGCGTGCCGGTCGGCGATCTCCTGCTACGGGTGTGCGAGCCGTGCGAGCGCGCGGTGATCGAGCACCTGCGGATCGATCACCAGTACACCCGACAGGGACTGGGCCGACGCCTGGTCGAGGCCGCGACTGCCCAGCACCCCGGATACGCCTGGTCCACCACGGAGATCTCCGATGCCCCCTCGGCGCGCGGTTTCGCTGCCGCCGCCTCTCGCCCGGCCCGCCGGTGCCGACGTGGTGCGAGCACATGAGGGCTGCCGACGCTCTCATGCCCTGACCTGGGGCTTAAATCCCCAGCGAGCCGGTGGGCCTGCTCGCTACCGTCCCGACCATGACAAACAACATCAACACGACCGCCTCGGCGGCCGACCAGCTCTGGGTGCTCACTCGCACCGGCCTGCGTATCCGTGGTGACCAGCTTGTCGGCATCGGTTTCGAAAGGGCGCACTTCGACAGCAGCGACACGCCTCCGTACCGGGTTTTCGGTCATGTCGCCTACGACCCCGAACGCACACACGACCTCGCTCGCTGCGCCGACGAGGCCGCCGCGAACGAGTGCGTCCGCAAGATCCTGGAGCTACTGGCACGCGACCACCGCGGGTACGGCGTCCTCCAGATCGGCCGTCACACCGGCGCGGTGTCGATCTCCCGACCGAAGAAGCCTGCCCCGGAGAAGTCCGTCCGGGGCGAGGTTTCGTCACCGTGACTATTCGTGACCCGGTCAGCCCTCGGGCGTCCCTGAGCGTGGCCGGACTGCGACCTCGGGCACCCACATCTCGGTCATCATGCGACCACGGCCGTTGCGGGAAACGAGCTCGACTTCGCGGACGTGCGCCCACCGGTCGCCGGTGGCTGTGAGGTGCCAGGCAACGAGTTCGGCGTTGACCGTGCGGCCGTTGTCGATTCCGCCGGACCGCACGATCAGCGGAGTGCCGGGCTGGACACCGATCCGCTGCGGCGGCAGGGCGTACCGCAGGTCCACCACTACCGGCACCGGCGGTTCGCGCACGTCGCGGGTGCCGCTCCATCCACCCTCACCACAGTCATCGCTCACAAGTTCGATTGTGGCTCCCGGGCTCGCGGGCGGCCAGCTCCGACGTCTACCCGACCCGGGCACACAACAGCGAGTGGGCGACTCCCAGTGCTGGAGTCGCCCACTCGCCTACTCGTTCACGCCTACTCGTTCACGCCTGCGCGCCGTCCGCGGCCTCGATGCGGCCAAATTCGGCCCACAGCTGGTGATCTTCGGCCAGCTCACTGAGTCGGGCGGCGGACCAGCCGAAATCCCGCGCTCTCCCGTCACCAGTGGCCGCGGCTTCGCCTGCGGCGGCGCGGTAGGCCGCGGCCGCGCCGAGCAGCTGGGCGACGGCGCGGAGGTGGTCACCGGCCTGCCAGGTCGGGCCGCAGCGGCGATTGAGCTCGCGGTACCGGTCCGCGTGCCGCTGGGCGGCCGCGAGGTAGGTTTCGAGGCTCATCGACCCTCCCTCTTCGCATCTCCGTGGGCGTTGGCGAGTTCCTGCGATTCCTCAACGGTCGAGTCGACGAACCAGTCGACGAGCTCCTGCTGCGGATCAGCCATGAAGGATCACCGCCCGATACCGAGTTGCGCACGACAGGCACATCACGCCGCTCGTCGGCATCGGGCACAACGCGCACGTCCCGATCGGCGACTCGTAGGACAGCTGCATTGCGATCACCACCGGTTCAGGACGTTGACGGCGTCGGCGATGGCTTCGATGTCTTCCTCGTCCGGAAGGTGCGTGATGGGCGTGCTAGACATAGGTCATCTCCTGCCTCAAGGGGATCCACGCCCGGTCGGATCTGGTTTGCGACTCCTCATCCGGCCGGGCGTTCAACATCCGATCTATGCCACATTGATGTGGCCACATCAATGTGGCATAGATCGGCCGGGCTGTCCACATGGATGTGGCCACACGAATGTGGCATGATGTCCACATGGAGGACGCCGCCGAACAAGCTCGCGCCCGAGTTCGAAAAGCTCGCCGCGCCGCCGAGGATGCCGAGGCCCAGGCCGTTCACGCCCGGCAGGCGTACCACCAGGTGCTCGCCAAAGAGCAGGAAGCGAAGACTCTTCCGCAGTCCGAGCTCATAGAGCTCAGCGGTTACGCCCGCGAGCACCTCCGACGCATCGCGCGCGCGGCCGGCGTCCCCTCCTCACGCAGCTGAACGCGAGCGCGGCGGTTTCATAACGAACGCTCGCTGCTGCTGATCTCCCGCGAGCTAGCTATTCCGTACGGAATAGGGTTACGAGCATGGCGAGGAAGTACAACGTTGGCGCTGCCATGAACCGAGCCCAGAAGCGCCCGACTTCGGGGTCGAGCTCGGCGAGTCAGGCCGTGATTGATGTTGATCGTGATGACGCGGCTGATGACCCCCTCCTTTCTGCAGTCGCTGGCGACACTGCCGAGGAAATCGTTCAGGCCCAAGAAGAAGCCGCAGAACGTGGCGTTGAGCTTCCGCGGTACCTGCTGAGCGAGATCGCTCCACACCCGTTCAACCCCGTCGAACGGTTGGATGTTGACGACGAGCTCGTCGACCTCGGGGAGAACATCAAGGAAGAGGGACTGCACCAGCCCCTTGTTCTTGCTCCTCGCGCGCTGATCGAGCGCGACGATCCCGCGGCTGCGCGTCTCCTTGCTGATGCACACCAGTGGGTTCTCATCGCAGGCCACCGACGCTACGCCGCGTCGAAGCATGTCGGCCTGGAATCACTTCCAGGCATTCAGCGGCTGGGAAGCTGCACTCCCGAAGTTGTCGGCGCGATCTTCAGCGACGAAAACCTCCGTCGGAAGGCGCCATCTCCGTTGATGCTGGCGCAGACGTGGAGCCGGATGCGCGACGCTGGCATGTCCACGACCGCGATCGGGCAGCGGGTCGGCTTCAGCCAACCGCAGGTCTCAAAGACGTTGAAACTGCGTGCCTTGGAAAAGTTCCCCGAGGTCGCGGCCGAGATGAATGCCGGCCGCCTAACCCGGGACGACGGCTTCGCCTTCCTCGATGAGGCATCCGAGGCCGATCGGTTTGCCGCCTTCGAGGCCTGGAAGGCCGAGGCCGGCACGGAGTCAGCCAAGCCGTTGAGGGCCTATCTACTTCGAGCGCAGGCTTCGGCCGATACGGCCAGCGATAGCGCAACGAGCAAGGCGCCAGCCCCGGAGTCGCCGGCGTCAGCACCGGAGTCGCCATTCGCTTGGCCTGGGCCGATCACAGCAAACGCCCTGTCAGCGATCCTGAAAACCGGTGTGAGTGCTACCGTCCGAGCGGACATGCTTGCCGATGTTGCCCTGCACATTGATGAAGACGCGGCAGTCCGAACGGAGTGGCGGGCACTCGCGGAGGAAGTCCTCGGCATCAGCCTTCCGGGCCACGGAGCGATCGACACATCGCAGCTGTCGCAACCAAACAGGCGCAAGGTGGCCACGATCCGAGCACTCGTGATCCTCGATGGGGAGCTTGGGCGGCACGCTGATACCGACCCCCAGCCACCCCATGTACACCGCCACATCGAGCGCCTCCGCGCACTGGGCGCCGCTGGCTAACCTATTCCGTACGGAATAGGGCACGTTCTGTTCGCCCGATCCGTGAGGAGATCCATCGATGACAACGAACATCGCCGTCCTGTCGGGCGCAACGAGCGTGGGGAAGTCGGCGCTGACGGCCAACCTCGGAGCGCTCATGGCCCAGCGAGGGCAGCGAGTCCGGCTGACGGGGTTGGACCGGCAGCGCACCCTCAGCCTCTGGTATGGCCACGACGTCGATCCCGACGAGGGTGAGCTCTACTCGGCAGACCTCCTGAAAGGTAAGGGCAGAATCCGAACTGGCGAAGTCGACGCCAACGGCAAGCCCGTCAAACGGGTACCAACGGTGGAGGACATCGAACGCCCCACGATGATCGACGGGCTTACGGTGGTACCAGAGGCCATCGAGCTGGAAAACGACGCGATCAGGCTCGCACAGCTGGGGAATGTCGGCGAGACGCTCACCAGCGCAATGCGAAGCGCCCCGCCGGTCGATTGCAACCTCTACGACGGGCCCGGCGAGCTCAACATCCTGTCTGCGGCCGCGATCGCAGCGGCAGACAAGATCATCATCTGCGTTTCGCCCACTATCAAACAGGTCGCGATCGATCGCTTGCTGGAACGCGCCGAGCAGTTCCGAACGCCAGTCGCAGCGGTCGTTCCCAACATCGTCCCGTCCAAGCGTGACGGCGGATTCTACCCCGCAGTCCTGGCGGAACTGGGGAAGCAGCATGCGGATGTCGTGACAAAGCAGACAATCCGGCGCCAGCACTGGGTTGACGAAGCCTACGCAGAGGCCACCCCGCTGCCGGTGGCTTTCCCTGATGCAGAGGTCACCGAGGACTACCGCAAGCTACTCGACGAGCTCGACGAGCATGGGGTAACCCCAGCAGTAAAAGCCTCCACCCCAGCCTGACCGCACCACGCGACCGCGACCGGCCTATGCCGTACGGAATAGGCCGGTCGCCATGTCGAACACTGCAGCGTGACTCGGCGCCGCGCTGCTGCACTCGGCATAGCAAGCACCCGGGGGCGAGCCGGGTCCGGGTCCTGTCGAAGGTGAACCTGGCGTTGACGATGGCGGCGCGGCCGAGGACCTGGATGGTGCGGCTCCCCGGTATCGAGCGTTGCGCAAAGGGCCACCGAGAGCACGACTTCGAGGCAGTGGATGATCGAGGTGTCCCACTCGAAGCGTTCCCGCCGGCACCCACGGGGCACGGCGCGCACCATCGATCGGGTCCGGTGATCGCATCCCTGCCGACGGCACGCTACGCCGCTAGGGCGAGCTCGGGCGGCGTTGGGGCCTGGGTGCGCCATTCGGCGGCCTGGAGGCCGCGGTGTGCGGTCTCAGGGGCCTCGGCGAGGGCGTCGTGGTCGCTGGGGGTTCCGCGGGCGGCCACGACGCGCTCAGCGGCTGCGGCGAGGTCGTTGCGGCGGCCGAGCCAGTCCAGCCAGGCGCTGCGGCGGCGGTGGTGCATCGCGCCGAGCAGCTGGCGCCGGGCGGCCCGGCGGGCGTCTTGCTCGGCGGGGTCCAGGCTGTTCCACCAGCGGCGTTGCCAGGCCAGGCTGCGGGCCGTGCGGTGAGCCGCGGGGCTTACTTCGGCTGCTACTGACGTCTCAGTGAGAGCTGAAATCTCCTCCTCCCGCACCTGCCGCTCCCGTGTGTGGGCCTCCCGCAACCTCGTGGGGTTGGCTCGGCCGACCGTGGGGGGCTGGGGGGGAGGTGTACCACCAGTGGTCCGAGTTTCAGCTGTGGCGTTCTGAGCTGCGAGTGCGGTGCTCGCGCGGGCGCCCAGCTCCCAGCGTGCGCAGTCCGCGGTACCGCCCTGATAAGCCCGTTGCCGGGCCAGGATCGCGTGCTGCTGCAACCAGGTCAGCACCGCTCGCAGCGTGCTGCGGGCCAGGTGCGCGGCCTCGCACCACGCCCGCTCCGACAACGACCCGGCGCGGCGCACCAACACCGGCGCGATCGCGTCCACGGCGGCCGCCACCGAGCGGCGGAACTGCGGCCGCCGACCCTCAGCGGTCAGGGCCTCGTCGGCGACCGCGCGCAGCGCCGCGCGCATCCGCTCGACCTCGCCCTGCTCCGTGCCACCGCCCACGTCGACGCTGCGGCGCCGCGGCCGCTCGGTGGCTGCCTCGGCCACGGCCGGAAGCCAGTAGCGTTGCCTCCAGGCGTCGCGTCCCAGCTGCCGAGCCCGCGCGCGCGACGCTGCCTCGAACTCGGCCCACGCCGCGTCCTCGTCCAGGCCCCGCTCGGCGGCCTCGATCGTGACCACCCGGGACCAAACCCACCGGCGCCAGTTGAGTTCGCCGAACTCCGCGGCTTTCGAGCCCGGTGTCGCGGCCGCCCGGTAGGCGCGGTGGGCGCTCCAGCCAGCCCGGCGTCGAGCCAGCGCGGTACCAAACTCGCGCGCCGACCGGTCCTCGTCGACCGGAGGAGCGGCGCGGTGTTCCCGCACGCGGATCACCCGGCTCGATGGCCGCCGCGAGCCCGGCTCCGGCGCAGGCAGATCCTCCGGGGTCAGCGTGCCCGCCACGAGCGGCGCAGCCAGCCCGCTGCGGTGCGGCGCGGCCAGCAACCGCAGCGTGCGCCGCGGCGTCACCCCGACCCCGTGCCGCCCAGCAGCCCCGCAGCACCAGCGCGACCACTCCTCGGCCGCCAGCTCGGGCGCCGCGACCAGGACGTGTCGACCACCGGACCGTCCGGACGCGCGCAGCAACCACGGCAACCCCAAGGCCTCGGCCGCCGCGATCAGCTCCTCGGCGGCCGCCTGGCCTGCCTCCGGCTCGGCCCCGGCATCGGCCGGGTCGACGTCAGCGGCGTGCACGTCAGCACGCAGGGTGCCGGCCACAGTCGCGATCTCTTCGGAGATGGCCAGCCATCGTTGTGCGACCTCGTGATCGCGCGTGATCACGGTGCCCTCGTTCTGCGCGGTAATCCCCACATACGGGGCCCCGACCTCGAACAAGGCGCGATCCAGTGCAGCTGGATCGCAGGCAGCATCGGCCTCGACGGCGCACTTGCCGACGCTGAAATGGCCCGAGTCACCCGACCGACACGGCGTGTCGCCCGGGTTCTGGGTGGCAAACGGATCAGGACGTGCGCTACCCTGAGAACGCGTTGGCACGCAGTCCTCCTGGCAGGGAGGCGACGGGAAGAACGGATGGCAGTCCGTTCCCCACACAAAGCTTGGTCGGCGACCTTGGCAGAGGTCATCGGCCTCATAGAGACCGTGGTTCCGACACCCGCCCTGGCAGGGGCGGGTTTTTGCTGTGCGGGTGCCCGCCGCGTCTTCAGTTAGCCCACAACTTCTTTAGGGTTACGCGGTCTCGGCCAGCACCTCCTTGCCCGGGTTCAGTTCTCGGTAGATCTCGGCACCGCGCTTCTGAATCGCAGCAAGGTCAAGCTGCATCGCCGGTGTCCCCGACGGCCGGGGAAGACCCGCAGCCGCCGCGCCCAGCATCGCCAGGAAGATCTGGCGCTTCAGCCCGTGCTCGGCGGCAAGTTCGTCGTAGACGTCGCGATGGAGTGGGTCGGTGCGAAACGCCCACTCCGCCCGCTCCGGTGATGTCGATCTCGCCATGATCAGAACCTATCAGGACCTGGCGAGGTCCAGCAGGCGACACGCCGCACTCTGTTCTCAAGCAGCCTTGACCACCTGCGACGTCAGAAGTCGGCGGCGCGAGAACCTCCAAGTCCCGCCCAGGCAGATACCCGGGATCGCGCGCCTGGACGCGGCGTCGAGGAGTTCGGCTTCGGGCATCTGCAGCAGCTCGGCGGCCTCGTGAGGTAGCAGCACGGTGTCGAGGACTTCGTGGTCGTTCATCGCGAGACCTCCCGGGCCTGACTGCAAACGTTTCCTCGGTCAGTGGCGAGTGTAAACAAGTGTTTTCGGGGGCTGTCAACACGTGTTCTCGCGTGGTATGAATGGAATATCCGAACGTTTACACCAACGGGGGCGACGACATGAGCGAGGAGCAGCAGCGGTCGTTCGCGGCGAAGCTCGCTCACCTGCGTGAACGGATTCATCCGCCCGACCGGGGGCCGTACTCCGCCCGAGAGATCGCTGCGGGGATCGCCGATGACCCCGGTGCGATGACCGCCGCCTTCGTGAGCCAGCTGCTACGTGGCCAGCAGCCGTACCCCCGGATGCACCACGTTGAAGCGCTGGCGAAGTTCTTCGGCGTCCCGCCTGCCTACTTCTTCGACGATGAGGAGACGGAGTCGATCAACGCACAGATCGACGACATCCTCGCCTGGCGGGACACCGAAGCGCGGACAATCGCGCAGCGTGTTTCCGAGCTCAGCCCTCGTGATCGCGCTACAGTCACGAACCTGATCGAAAGTCTGCAGTCCTATGAGGACGCGCCCCGTGAGCAGCGCAGACGCCGCAAAGCCTCGTACGACGGCGACGGCGACGGCTGAACATGTACACCGCGGCCGGTGCTGGCGCGGCGCCGTGGTGTATCAGGGGAACGGCGATGGCAGTGGGGGAATCGGTGCGGCGACGCTTTCCGGGACCGAAGCTGCGCGCCCGGTGCCAGCGTCGCGTCGAGGACCTCGTCGCGCGCACGGGTGTTCCGGTGCCGTGGTGCATGGATCGCTGGCTGGACCGGCTGGAATTTGATCGTGGCCGGCCGATCGATCTCTGTGCCATCAAGTGGACCCAAGGCGACGCGTTCGGCGTGTGGCGCGCCCAGCGCGATCACGATGTGATCGCCTACCCCGCAAATACGTCGGGGCCGCATCAAGATCACATCATCCTGCACGAGGTCGCACACATGGTGTGCGGCCATCGGGGGAAGTGCATCCTGTCCAATGAGGATGCCCAACGCTTGGCGCCCGATCTGGGCCCTGCGGCCTTTGCGCACCTACTTGACCGCGCTACCGGTGCCGACGACGAGCAGGAGGCCGAACTGCTGGCTAGCCTGCTGTACCAGCGACTGACCCGTGCACCGCAGGTCACCACCGACCAGAGCACCATTGCACGGGTTGAGTACGTCTTCGGCGAATGACCTGGGGGATCGGCGATGGTAGATGCCCTGTTCCTCACCAGCGCGCTGCTGGTGTTCGCCTCGGCGGCCTGGCGAATGTGGGTGCGCCACCACGGCCGTCGTAAACCGGTCGACGGGGCCCTGCTGACCATCACCATCGCCGGCGCGAGCGCGCTGGTGTTCATCGCCCCGAGTGTGCAGGTCACCGCCAGCGCCATCACGCCCGCGCTCGGGCGGCTGCTGTCGAACATCAGCACGCTGACCTGTGCCTACGGTTTCGTGTGCCTTGGGCTGCATGTCCGCTACGACGACGCGGCGGCCCGGCGCGCGGCCCGGCAGCGTCTTGGTGTCCTCCTGGTGGCGGCCGCCGTGATGACCGTGATGTTCCTGGTCAGCAGCCCGCCGACCAGCGGGTTGTTCGGTGGGCTGTATGACCAGCAGCCCGGTCTGGCCGTCTACGCGGCCATCTACGTTGTCTACCTCGCGGTGGCGGTCAGCGATGGCGCTTCGCTGAGCCTGCGGTCCCTGCCCCACACGCGATCGTGGCTGCGCGCCGGGCTCAGCCTTGTTGCTCTCGGCTGTGTGCTGGCCGTGGTGTATCTGGCCGAAAAGGTGGCCAGCATCGGATCGGAGCTGTTCACCGAACCAGATACCGCGGAGACCTACTGCCCCTCACCGTTTGCAGGGTGGGGGTGCACCGCCTCGGTGGGCCTCCCGCCGATCTTCGCGTCCGCGCTCATCCTCGGCGCCTCGTTGCCGGTGATCGGCCCACGCCTGACCCGCCCAGTGCAGGCGGCGCTCGCACGGTGGCGCCACCGCAAGCTGCGACCGCTGTGGACCCTGCTGCGCGATGCCTTGCCGGAGCTCGACGGGGCCATTCCGACCGGTCAGCCCTCGACGCCCGCCGAGCGGCTCTACGAGCAGGTGATCAGCATCAGGGATCACCTGCTGGCTCTGCAGCCGTACCGCTCGGCCGCCGACACGCTCCAGCATCAGCACCAGGCCCAGGGAATTCCGGCCCGTCGGCGCGCGGCCGCCATCGAAGCAGCGGATATCCGCAGCGCAATACAGCGCCGGGAGAGCGGTGACCGCCCTGACGGCGATTCCGTTACCGGCCCGCAGCATGACGACCTGGCCGGCGAAATCGGGTGGCTCACGCGCGTCGCGGCGGAGCTGCAGCGTCGCGAGATCGCGCATCGTCAGACAGCGCCGGTCGACGGCTAGCTGCTGCCGAGAGTGAGCCTGTGGCGCAGGTGCCACTGGCCGTCGAACTCGACAAGCCAGGCCTCCCGCAGTTCAGCGGACAGCGGTACCCACTCGGGCACCAGCTCGCGCTCGATGATGGCCGCGCGCTCCTCCGTGGTGTGCATCGCGACCGTGAGGTGCGGGTCGGCGTCGTAACGCCCCTCGTAGGGCACTACATCGGGCCAGCGGCGTTGCACAGCGCTGGCCAGGGCTTCCACCCCGTCACTCGGTTCTGGGCGCAACGCGACGAATGCACCCCTGCGGTGGCACGCTGCGAACTTCACCGGCAACGGAGCCTGTTCGGCGAAGATGCTGGTCAACTCGGTGATCACGTGATCATCGAGGGAGTCAGCCTGCACGAACGGATACAGCAACGACAGGTGCGCTGGCACCCCCGAGCGCACCGCCTCCGGGAACCGCTCGGTTACTGCGGCGAGCAACGGTTGCGCCTCCGGGACCGGGATGACGACCCCGGTCTGTCCCACATACGCCATGGCGCCGTTCTACCGGCGCTCCGAGCTCAGCGCAGCTCCCTCACCCTCGTGTCGCTCGCCCGCGTGATCTTCACCAGCGAGAACCTCCACACACCTCCGAGGCAGACGCCCGGGATCATGCGCCTGGCTGCGGCGTCGAGGAGTTCGGCCTCGGAGGTCTGCAGGAGTTCGGCAGCCTCGCGCGGGGTGAGGACCTGGTCACGTGTCACATCGATCATGCCTTGACTGTGCTGCTCGGCCTCCTCGCGCGGAACCTGGCATCGCTTAGCAGGGGTTAGCACGTAACGTGCTAAGTCCGTGCTAAGGCGTTGGTGAGCCGGGGCGCGGCGGCGACGATCAGGGGGCTAGATCATGCGGCGGCCAAGCCAGGGGAGCCGGGGAGACCAGGTGCGAATCGCGGAGCTCAGGCGGGCCCTTGGGTGGGGCCAGGAGCGCCTGCTGACCGAGCTGGAGCAGCACGCCTTCCGCCTGGGCCGCTCTGCTCCGACTCGGAACTCGTTGCGCACGAGCCTGTCCCGCTGGGAAAACGGGCATAACGTGCCGGATGAGAGCAGTCGGGAGCTGCTGTGTGCTGCGCTCGGCTGTTCGGAAGACGAACTCGGGGTCGGCGAGAGCAGTGCGCCCGTCGGTGGGAGCGAACCGCAGCCGACGGTGTCCTCGACTGCCGCGATCACGCCCGACACACTGCACATCTACCGAAACCTGCTGGGTATGTACGCCCAGCTCGACGCCAGCGCAGGCCCCCGGGCCGCGATCGGTCCGGTGCGCGAACAGCTGCGCACCCTGGAAGGCCTGCTACACCAGGCGAGCGCTCCGATGCGTTCCGAGCTGGCCGAGCTCGCCGCGCGCTACGCCGAACTGGGCGGCTGGCTGGCGCAGGACAACGGAGACTCCGCGGCCGCCGCGAGCTGGTCAGCGAAAGCCGCCGACCTGGCCGCGCTCACCGGCAACGCGAACCTGGTCAGCTACGTGTGGATGCGCCGGTCCAACGTGGCCACCGATGCCGGCCAAGCTCACGAGGGGCTCCTGCTCGCAGACGGTGCGCTCGCGCAGGCCGACCGGCTCCCGGCCGACCTACAGGCACTGGCCTACCGGCAGCACGCCCACGCCTACGCGCTGCGCGGGGATGAACTGCAGACCGGGCGCGCGATCGACCGCGCACTCGACATCACGGTGCACAGCACGGACGCCTCCGACCTCGCCCCCTACTGCGGGGTGTCCTACATCCAGTCCGAAGCCGCCAGCGCCTGGGTGCGGCTCGGCCGCCCGGACCGCGCCGTGGGGCTCCTCGATGACGCCCTGCGGAACTGGCCTGCCGAACAGGCCCGGGACCACGGAATCGGGCTGGCGCGCCTGGCCCACGCCGTGCTGCTGGCGGGCGAGCTCGACCGCGCCTGCGGCCTCGGGCACCAAGCCGCCGACGCCGTTCAGGCGATCCCGTCAGCCCGGGCCCTGGACGAACTGGAGCAGCTGCGCGGCACCCTCCACCAGTACCGCCGGAACCAACCCACCGTTGCCGAGCTCTCCGACCGACTCCGGCTGATCCTGCGAGCATGATGAGGAGCGCACCTGTGTTTCTACCCTCGACCACCGCCGCCGACGTCAAAAAGCAGAACCTCGACGCGGCGGTACTGCCCATCGGCAGCTTCGAGCAACACGGGGCGCACCTACCGCTTGCCACGGACTCGATGATCGCCTGGCTGATCGCCGAGCGGCTCGCCACCACCTACAACCTCATGCTGCTGCCGACCATCCCGTTCAGCTGCAGCCACGAGCATGAAGGCGTGCTCGCCGGGACGGTCTCTATCGCATCGACGACGCTGTACGCGCAGGTCAACGACATCGCGGACTCCCTGCAACGGCAGGGAATCCGTCGCATCGCCCTGATCTCCGGGCACGGAGGCAACTACGTGCTGTCGAACGTCGCGCAGGAAGTCTCAGCCAGCAGGAACCGGGCCATGCTGGTCTACCCCGATAAGATCTGGGACCAGGCCCGCGACGACGCAGGCTGCGAGCTCACGGCGTCCCAGGACATGCATGCGGGTGAGGGGGAGACCTCCATCCTGCTGCACGCCGCCCCCGACCAAGTCGGGGACTACATGAGCGCCGACCACCGCGCCGACCAGCGGCCCGACCTACTGCTGCACGGCCTCGGGCATTACGCCCCCGAGGGCACCATCGGCCAGCCATCGCTGGCCAGTGCGGACAAGGGCAAGCGGCTGCTCGACGCCCTGCAAGACCTCTTCGCCGAGCGGCTGGAACAGCTGCGCGCCGCCCCGGTTGGCAGCGCGTGAGCACGCACACGCCCGACCCGCAGTGCCATGCATCAGACTGCCGGCGGGCAGGTGTGATCGTTTCCGTAGACGTCTTCGCAGGCGATCAGCTCGCCGTCGTGCCAGGCCCCCGGGCAGTCCGCGCCGAGCACCCTGCATTCCTCGGCGCCGTTGGCGTGCTCGATGACCGCATGCTCGCAGCGCAGCGTCAGGCAGTAATCGCAGCGCTCGGGAAAACCGTGGCACTCCTCGGCTTCGGTGTGTCCTCCGCCAGTGCACGCGCTACCGCGCGAGCAGGCACTGACGGTGTCGTCGATGTGCTCGATCACGAGGCCGCCGCAGTCGGGTCGATCGCCGGTGGTGGTCATACCCGGCAGCCTGCGCGGCCGGGGCACCGCGGTCGAGGCGGCACACCGCCCCGGTAGCGACCATGCCTTCCTGGGGGATGCGCGAGATGCAACGCGCCCGCATACGGCCACAGCCTGCTCCCCGGCTGAACCGCCACATCCGCCGAGACACCCCTTCGTCGGGCGGACGGGGACGGGTCGAGTACGGCCGTCATCGCCACCGGCCCCGTGTCCTGCGCATCCAGACGACCTCACCCCGGCCGCGGGTACCGGGCCGAGACGGTCACACCGCGGCCACGAGGACGCCGAGCCGTTGGCAGCGCTCCTGGGGCAGCGCATCCAGCGCGATCCGGTGGGCGAGGTAGTCCATCACCGAGCTCGCGCGCGGTACCTCGGGATCATCGGTGATCCCTGCGGGCTCGAAGGTTGTGTGGAGGAACCGCTGCACGAAGGCCTCGATGGGCATCCCATGCCGCAGTGCCTCGTTGAGCAGCACGACCACCGCCGAGCTCATCCCGTGGCCGAAGGTGCCGTGCTTGGCGTGCTGCAGGTCGACCTCCACGAGCTGCTCCCCGGTGGCGTTGATGGTGATCTCGAAGCTCACCCCGCCGATCGAGACGTCGCAGCGGTAGCCGCGGCGGACGCGCGGCACGTGCTGGCGCGTGATCGTCGGCGTCGCCGGCACCAGAAGATCGGACAACGAAAACTCCTTCACCACAACAAGTTGGCGAAACAACAACGGCGTACTACTAGATGTGGTGATCGTAGCGAGGTGGGTTGCCAGGCGTCGGCAGCGACGCGCCGCTCGTTCACGGCAGGCGGGCGGCGGTGATGATCTGCTGGATGCGCTGGTGTCGGACGTGGGGGCCGCGGGCTTCGGCGAGCCAGTGCAGCAGGTGCGTGAGCTCGCTGGGGTCGATCTGATCGGTGCTGAGCTGCGCATCGGCCAGGGCTTGCGCCAGATCGGCGGGCAGGACGGGCGGGCGCGCGCCGGGGCGAAGTCGTAGGTGCCCAGACCAGTCGTTTCCGGGCGGGAGTGCGGTTGGCGTGAGGGGTTCGAGCACGGTGCGTTCGTCGAAGGTGTGTACCCGCACGGCGTGCTGCTCGGAAGTACCGGTGAGGGTGAGCCAGCCCTGGAGGAAGGTCTCGCCGAGCACGCGCTGCTCGCAGATCAGTAGCGGTCGGCCTTCGCCGCGGGTGGTGGTGCCGCTGACCTCGATTGCATTGGGTGTCATGGGGTGAGCGCTCCTTTCGGCGTCAGGCCCAGGCCGGGCCGGTCGGGCACAGTGAGCTGTCCCGGTGTGGCGGGGAACGGTTCGGCGAGTAGAGCCATGCGGCGGGGCCACCAGTGGTGTTGGTACTCCACGCCCCGGATCAGGCCTGGGGCCGCAGCGGCGAGGTGCAGTGCTGGAGCGAAGGCCCTGCCGTGCAGCCAGATCGGGGGAGCGGCCGGTCCGAGCGTGTGGAGTGCAGAGCGGGTGGCCTCGATCCCACCGAGCCAGAGCACGTCGGGTGTCAGCACTGCGGGCCGATGCCGGCGGACGAGGTCGAGCAGGCCGGTGGGGTGGGTTGCGTGCTCTCCGAGTGCGACCGGGACTCCGGCGTCGACCGGGTCATGCCCGGCGGGCAGGGGGTCTTCGAGCCACACCAGGCTCTTCGGCGCTGGGGCGGCCTGCAGGTGCTCGACGACGGGCTGGTTCCAGGTGCCGACGGCGTCAACGGCGACCGGGGTGCCCGCGGCCGCGGTGATGGTGGCGAGGCGCGCGGCGAGCGCGCCGGGGTCGGGATGCCCGTCGGCGCGCAGTGACCATTTGGTGTGGGCCCAGTTCTCGGCGGCCAGGGCCGCGACGGTGGCGTGGTGGCGGGGTTCGGCGGCGTCCAGACTGAGCCACGAGGCGTAGGCGGAGATGGTGCGCACGGGCCGGTCGGTGAGGAGGTCGGCGACCGGGACTCCGGCCGCACGTCCGCAAAGGTCCCAGGCCGCGGCGTCGACGACCCCGAGCGCGGCCCGGCTCGCCCGGTCGGTGCCGGCTGGGGCGAGCGCGGTCAGCAGCCCTGGAAGGGTTTCGACGGTCAGCCGGTGGCCACGCAGCCGGGCCGCGAGTCGTGCGGCGCGCTCGGCGAGCTGGTGCGGCACGGGCCCGTACCAGCCGGTGAGGTTGTTGCAGCGCAGTGCCAGGAAGTGGTGATCGTCGCTGGGGTGCAGGGCGTGCTCGGCGGCGTCGAACACCGCCACGTCATCGCAGATCACATGGCCTCCCGTGCGGTGCGCGCCGCGCGGTGCACATCGGCGGTCAGCGAGGGGATGTCCATTCCGGACCAGCGCAGCAGTTCGGAGTCCGGCAGCGGGGCGGGTGGTTCGTGCCAGCCGCGGATGTCGAGCCTCCGGTGCCCGCGTGGCCCGAGCAGGGGCCACAGGGCTGCAGGTTGGCCGGTGGTGACCACCAGCATCGGCAGCTCGGGCGGGAAGACCCGTGCCCACTGCTGGTGCGGGATCGCCTGGGGCCAGCGACCCGGGTCGCCGAGCACGGCGGGTTCGTGCACGTGGACGTGCCGCGCCGGGACGTCGAGCTGCGCGAGCGTGGTGGTGAGCTGGGTGGCGGCGAGATCGCCGATGCTGACCAGCACGACCTGGGGCGGGTTCTCGGGTTCGTGCCAGGTGGCCCAGCCGTGGTCGAGTTCGGCGTCGATCGAGTCGGCGGGGCCCTGGACGGGCCCGTGTTTGTCGACGACCAGCAGGTTGATCTGACCGTGGTCGGCGAGCATGCGGTCGAGCTGGGCGGTGGCGCGGCGCGGATCGGCTGGGGTGTAGACCCGGATCGCGGGATCGGCCAGCCCCAGCGCGGTGGTGATCAGGCTCGGGTCGCCGTGCGTGTAGCAGTTGCGCCAGCCGAGGCTGGTGACCACGACGTTGACCGAGGGCCACCGGTGGCCCTCGGCGGTGAGCCGCAGCGTTTTCGCGTGCTGGATCAGCGCGGTGTGCATCAGCGGGGCGAATGCCTCGTAGGTGATGACCACCCCCGGGTTCCCGGTGGCGCAGTGGCCGAGCAGCCACGCTGCCAGCAACGGTTCGTTGAGCACCTCGGTGACCCACTGCTCGCCGGTGAGGCCGCCGAGCCGGTTGGAGGCCAGCTCGTCGGGGCTGAACACCCGCAGCCCGCGCTCGGCGTGGGCGCGCAGAACGTCCTCGGCCGCGCGTGACCAGGTCACCGGCTCGCTCTGGACCGGCCGGGGCGATGCCGGCGGCTGCGGCGGCGGGTTGGGTGGCCAGCGCGGGAGCGCGTCGACCAGGTCGCGGCGGGGCGCGCCCGCGGTCGTGAACAGTCGTTGCGGCTGGTAGTCGCCCAGCCAGCGGCGCAGCTCGTCGAGTTGCCGCGGGTCGGTGGCGGGATCAGGCAAGGGGGTCTTGTGGCAGGCGGGAGTCCCCGCGCCGGGACCGGTGAGCCCCTTGGGCATGTCCAGCACGAGCACCAGGCGCTCGCCGGTGCGCACCGCCTCCAGCGCTTGGGCCAGGACGTGTCCGAACTGGCGGGCCTCGTCCAGGCTCGCGGTGCGCACGTGGGCCCATCGGGTTCGCCAGCCGGTCCCGGCGAGGTAGGCGTCGACCTCGCGGGCCGCGCGGGTTCCCAGCAGCGAGGCCGAGCCCATGCGTAGGCCGTTGAGGTTGAGGACCGGCAGCATCGGCGCATGCTCGGCGCGCGGGCGGATGACGGGGTCGGCCAACCATGCGGCCGCGGTCTCGCCGGTCTCGGCCTCGCCGTCACCGATGATCGGCACGACCACCGTGCCGTCGTCGGCGGCCGCGGCGGCTTGGGCGAACGCCAGGGCACCGCCGAGCTGCCCGCCCACGTAGCTTCCGGCGGGCAGCTCGGGGTGGACTTCCGCGCCGAGCCCGTCGCAGTGGGGGAAGTCCGCACACAGCGCCTCCAGCCCGGTACGGGTGCGGGCGTAGCGCGGGCGCAGTTCGCCGAGATCGCCGGTCATCCAGGCGTAGCCGCGCTGCACGATGCCGGCGTGCCCGGCACCGATGACCGGCCGTACCGGGAGGTCCTGGACGGCGAGCCCGGCCAAGGCCCAGGCCACCGGTGGCACGGTGCCCCAGTGCCCGGCCGGGCTTGCCGTGAGGTCGCCCGCCTGCAGGGGCCGGTCGGCGGTGACGTTGCCGCGCAGGTAGAGCTGCGCGGCGGCCAGATACGTCAGCGCCCGCCACAGCAGGTGGTGGCGGGCGCTGACGTCGTCGGGAAAGCTGGCCATCGCCTGGCTCAGCTCTCGTTCGGTTTGCGCAGGCAGAACGCCCACGTCGTGAACCCGAAGGGGTTCAGAGCCCGGTCGTACTCCTTGTAGTCCATGACCTTCTCGGCCAAGGCGATGTAGTCGAAGCCGTCGAAGAGGGCCCGGAGCTCGTCCTCATTGAAGAAGTGGTGCAGCACCCCGGCGTCGGAACCGACGTTCTTGCGGCGGGTTCCGGGCTCGACTTCCTCGCCCGAGTTCGCCGACCACGCCTTGTCGGACTTGATGGTGCCGATGAACAGCCCGCCCGGCACCAGGCGCTCGCGCACGTGGGCTACCGCGGTGCGGATGTTGGCGATGGTGTTGTGGTGGATCGAGTCCCAGCTGATCACGGCGTGGAAGGACTGCTCGGGCCAGGGCATGTCGGTCATGTCGGCCACGGCCAGCGTCGCGTCGAGGTCGAAGCGGTCCAGCCAGGAGCGGGTCTCGGCGATACCGGTTTCGGCGAGGTCGCTGGCGTACACGTCCCAGCCGCGGCGGGTCATCGCGACGGTGTGCCGCCCGGCGCCGCAGCACAAGTCCCACGCTCGGATCGTCTCGCCCTTGAACAGGTCCTCCACAGTGGAGGCCCACTTGTAGAACGCGCCCTCCGGTGCGCGCTTGATGTGGGCCTCGTCGGTGAACAATTTGTTCCAGTCCGCCATCGGGCTCTCCTCACACGGTCGGGCCGGTCAACGGCTGACCGGCGAATTCGTAGTGCCACAGCGGTCGGTAGCAGGCCCACCGCATCGGGGTGAGCCCGGTGCCGGCCAGCTCGTTCTCCAGCGCGGCGCGGGCCTGCAGGTAGAACTCCAGGTTCTCGGCGCCCGAGGTGCGCAGGCTCGACATCAGCGGGGTGTGGGCCTGGTAGACCTGCAGGTTCGGGAACTCGCTCACGTGCGGGGCCAGGCTGCGCACGCCGTCGGTGAGCCGGTCCAGCGGGTCGAGACCGACCACGAGGTTGAACGAGGCATCCAGTCCGGCCGAGCGCGCCCGGGCCAGCAGGTCGGGCATCTGCTCGGGGGTGAGATCGGCCTTGGTGTCTTTGAGCAGCAGATCGCGGCGGGTGAAGCACTCGATGGTCAGCCACAACGTGAAGTCGCCGACCCGGTCGGCCAGCGTGCGCAGTGCCTCGTCGGTGCGCACCACGCTGGTCAGAAACCCGATGCGCGGCGACAACCCCATGCCGGTCAGCACGCGCCGCAAGTCGATGAAGTGCTTCACCGCGGCTTCTTCGAGCTGGTAGCAGCCGGTGGATTCGGTGACGACGTCGACCTGCTCCAGGCTGCCGGTTGGTGAGCTCGCTGCCAGCGACTCCAGCAGCGCGCTGAGCTTGGTTTCCTCGGTCAGCCGGGGATCCGCCGCGGCCTCCAGCGTGTTGGGGCAGAACGCGCATCCGGTGCAGCGCGAGCGGGCGTTGGGGTTGAGCGTGACCGCCCGGCCTCCACACCGGAAGTACCCGCCGACCGCGTCGTCTCCCTCGATGCGCGAGACGTGCGCGACCAGCGTCGATCCCAGCCACAGCTCCTGGTCGTAGAGCCGGAACGGTGAGGCCGTGTTGTTCAGCGGCACGATCACCATCCACGGGGTATCGGGCTCGCGCACCAGCCGCAGCCGCAGCCGGGCCCGGTTGCGGGGTCGGTCGGCGTTGACCCCGTGCAGGTTCACCGCCAGCAGCAGCACGTCTTCCAGCGGCACCCCGTAGCGCAGTGCCAGCTCCTCGAAGCCGCGCCGTACCTCGTCATCAGCGGCGTGATCAGGTGCGACGGCTGAATTCATCCATCCTCCTCCGGTGTGGGTGGTGGTTCAGGGGGAGGGCCGAGCAAGCGCCTTTTCATCGGCCCTCCCCCTGAACCACCACCCCTCGCTGAGAGGCATCAGCACTGCTGGGAGGCCTGGAACACCTCGACCACGGAGTGCTGCGGCGGCGGGGCGTTGTCGTTCTCGACAGGCGCGCCGAACCAACCGTTTTCGGGCGGACGGAAGGCCCGCATCCCGTTGCGCACGACTTCGTCCCAGCTCTGCCCCGGGGTCCGGCGTTCGGGCTCAGCCAGCCCCACCAGCCGGACGGTCACGCCTTCGTCGGCCAGCCGCGCGGCCAGGGTGCGCACGTAGGCCTCGGCCGCGGCGAGGCGTGGCTCGCCTCCCTGCAGCTTCGGCGGCGGCTCCAGCAACACGCAGTCCCCGACCCAACGAGCACGGCCGTCGTCGACCAGCCAGCGCGCGCACTCGCCGGAGGCGATCAGAACCCCCGGGGGTGCGGACCAGCACATCTCGGGTTCCGTCGCCGAACTTGCTCGCTCGGCTGCCAGGGCTTCGGCATCGCCGATCACATGGCCCCACGACTGTTCGCTCATCACTGTTCCTTTCGAACTTCGACGTGCCGGAGATCGGAGACCTTCGCCAGCAGCCACGGCGAAACACCACTGGTGAGCTCTCCCCCGATCGACCGCAGCGCGGTCGCGGCCTGGCGCTTGAGCGTCGAGCCACGCGCAGCACCGGATTCCTCCGAGCGGGTGGGCTTGGCATGCAGCAGGTCGTCGGGAAGCGCGTACAGCTGCGGTTCGATCTTCAGCAGCAGCTGCATGACCTGCAGCAGGACAGGGGCTGTGCGCTCGGCGCAGATGAGCACGTCCTGCGGCGGCACAGGCATCACCACGGCGGCCGTCGCAGGCGCGGTGTGTTCGGGCAGCGCGTCCGTGGCTACACGCAGCGCTTCGGCGGCGAGTTCCACTGCGGCCGCGGCCAGCTCAGGAGCCGGTTCGTCCTCGGTGGCCAGCGCGTGGGCCACTTCCCGCATCAGCTGCTCGACCCGGCTCACGACGCGACTCCTGCCAGCCCACGAGCCATACCCTGATCACTGCGAGCGGGTGCGGCAGACGTGTGCGGCTTCAGCCACGGGCTCAGCCCAGTTGCATCACACAGCCGCACCGCACCGCAGGCACACACCAACTGCATGTGCTCGCCTTGGCGCTGGTCCCACCAGTGCAAAAAGGTCTGCACTTCATGCGCGACGTGAATCCCCAAGATCGTCCTCGGGCGGGCCGTCGTCCACGGCCGGCCGCCGCGGTGCTTCTGCCGCGGATCAGCGCGGGTCCCCGAGCCGTCGGTCGTGATCCACGGCTGGCGCGATCGTCCCAACACGATGGCTCCCTACCGTTGGAAATGCAGGGCCCGGCCGGGTCGGGGAGCACGGCCGGGCCCCACAAGCTCTGGCGACCGGGTGGGGCGCTCGACGGTGCGCTGGGGGAGGCCACCGGAGCGCCCCACCCGGTCCTTCTACGTGTAGCCTTGTCCCTGTAGCGGCTACAAGTAGAAGCTACAACGTAGCTGCTACACGACCAAGAGTTGTTCATGCCGCCATTCGGGTGATGTTGTGCCCCGAGGGCAACCGAAGCTGAATGCCAAGGGCCGGAGCCACGGCAGGCGAAGGAGAGGTCACTGGTGGTGGAGTCATCGAGCCCTGCGCTGCTACGACGCTGGATCGCCCTCAACCTGAAGCAACTCAGGCAGGAAGCCGGGAAAGATCGCTCCGAGGTCATGCAGCGGCTCGACTTGAGCCGCGCCCAGGTCGGCCATCTCGAAACCGCGACCCGCTTGCCGTCGCGGCCGGTACTGGAGATCCTTCTGGACTTCTACGGCAAACCTGATCGGCTCCCTGACTTCCTGCGGATCGTCGAAGCGGCGAAGAAGGGCAAGAACTGGTGGGACCAGCTCAGCGGAGCGGTTCCTCCGTGGTTCGACCTCTACCTCGGCTTGGAGAGCGGCGCCGCCGAGATCTCGACCTTCGAGGCCTACCTCATCCCCGGGCTGCTGCAGACCCGGGACTACGCCGAGGCCGTCGTGCGTGGAGACCCCGACTTCACCGACGAAGAAGTCCAGCGCATCGTGGATGTCCGGATGCGACGCCAGCGCATCCTCGACCGAGACGCCGACCCGGTCCGGCTGTGGGCGCTGATCGACGAGCTGGTGCTCTACCGCGAGCGCGGCAACTCACAGGTGATGGCCGAACAGATCGACCACCTGATCAAACTCTCCGAGCGCCGCCGGATCGACCTGCAGATCCTCCCGCGCAAAGCCGGAGCGCACCTGGCTCAGCAGGGCGGCTCGTTCAGCCTGCTGAAATTCCCCACGGACTGGGTGGGCGATCCTGGGGTCGTCTACGAGGAAGTTCTCCTCGGCGGCCGCTACCACGAAGACCCCGAGGAGATCGCCCTCTACGACAGAGCGATCACCCGCCTGCAAGCGCTCGCCGAAACCCAGGAA
>NZ_JBHTCJ010000023.1:0-29291 GCF_042665275.1 Saccharopolyspora griseoalba
CCTCGTTCGGCCCGGCGGAGATCTCCACCGACGCCTGGCAGGCCAACCCCTACGGCCGCACGCTGCACTTCGGCATCCGCGAGCACGCGATGGGCGCGATCGTCAACGGCATCGCACTGCACGGCGGAACGCGCCCCTACGGCGGCACGTTCATGGTCTTCAGCGACTACATGCGGCCGGCCGTGCGGCTGGCCGCGCTGATGCGCCAGCCGGTGATCTACGTGTGGACGCACGACTCCATCGGCTTGGGCGAGGACGGCCCGACCCACCAGCCGATCGAGCACCTGTCGAGCCTGCGGGCGATCCCGGGGCTGGCGGTCGTCCGCCCGGCCGACGCCAACGAGACCGCGACGGCGTGGCGGACCGCTCTGGAGAACGCCGACGGCCCGGCGGGCCTGGCGCTCACCCGCCAGGACGTCCCGGTGCTCGAAGGCACGGACCCGCGCGGCGTCGCCCGCGGTGGCTACGTGCTCGCCGAGGCCACCTCGCGCGAACCCGAGGTGGTGCTGATCGCGACCGGATCCGAGGTGCAGCTGGCCGTGTCCGCCAGGCAGGTCCTCGAAGCCGACGGCATCGGCGCGCGCGTGGTGTCCATGCCGTGCGTGGAGTGGTTCGACGCGCAGGACGAGACCTACCGCCGCGAGGTGCTGGCCCCGTCGGTGCGCGCGCGGGTGGCCGTCGAGGCGGGCGTGGCCCAGTCGTGGCACCGGTTCGTCGGCGATGCCGGTGAGGTCGTCTCGCTGGAGCACTTCGGCGCCTCGGCCGACGGCAAGACGCTGTTCGCGCAGTTCGGCTTCACCACCGAGGCGGTTGTCGCGGCCGCTCGACGCGCGTTGCGCAACGTCCGGTCGAGCTGAGCCCTGCACCCGCGCGGTCGGACGCCGGACGAGCGAGGAGCGCGGAGGCGGTGCGAGACCGCCTCCGCGCTCCCCCCGGGTTCAGCTGCCCAGCACCGGACTGCCGAGCGGCAGTCCGCGACCCCCCGTTGCCAGGGACATCACGTGGAAGAACAGGTAGCAACCCAGCGCGGCGAAGCTGAAGACGACGTACCCGCCGACGGCCTGCAGCCCGGTCGAGCCCATCACCGTGGCGAGCAGGACGACGGCGAGGGCGACTGCGATCAGGCCGAACAGCGAGGTGTAGGCCACCGGCAGCCGCAGCGTCGCCAGGGCGAGCAGCGCCACGGTGACCGTCCACGACGCCAGGAACAGGGCCTGCGTGGCGGTCGCGCTCTGCTCGGGAATCCCGAACCAGTGGTGGGTCAGCCCGAGCACGAGGAGTCCGTAGCTGAGCCAGAACCCGCTGAAGATTCCGAAGATGGACGCGACGGCGCTCTGCCCGAGCCCCGCCGCCCACACCGCGGCCACCAGCTGACCGATCCCGGTGGCGGCGAGGATGATCGCCACCGGTGCTCCGGCCGCCCCGGGCGGCACGAATCCGACGAGGGTCAAGCCGAGGGCGATCGAGCCCACGACGAAGGTGGGAACGCCGATGAGCGCGGGATCTCCGTCCAGGGGGCCGGAATTCGGCTCGGGTTCCGGGTTCTCCGGTCTTGCGCGGCCTGCGGTCGCGGTGTCCGATGTGGTCACGATCCGCTCCTTTGCGGTCTGCGGGTGCGAGTGCGCGGCACCATCCGGAGCCGGATCGAGTTCGCCGACTGCGAGCGGACGGCGATCCAGCAGCGGGCGAATTCCCGTCCGGACCCCGGGGCTCTCCCGGTGGGTGCGGCAACGTGGAATATGCCACCCCCGCACCGGGCGGACAACGCGTTGCGAACGAGTGGAACCCTTTCCAGCACGAGGGGTTTCGCGCGAGAGATGAACGGTTTACGCAGCAGCAGGGCTTTTTCGCCCCGCGCGGTCGCGCCGCTCCGCAGCGGACGCCACCAGCCGGTGCCCGGACGCGAACTCCGCAACCGACGGCGGTTCAGCGCTTGACGCCGACGGCGGCCCAGATCTTGGTCCGCTCCGGTTCCGCGAGGGACTCGTGCGGTTCGGCCCGCCACTCCGAGCAGTAGACGACGCCGGGGTCGACGATGTCGAAACCCGCGAACAGCTCGGCGGCCCGCGAGCGGCGCCGGTAGGTGACCGGAGCGCTGGTCTCGTCGAAGATCGCCTCGACCTGGCGCATCTGCTCGTGCAGGTCCTCGTCGGTGAGGTGGCTGATCACCAGCGCGCTCCCGGGGACCAGCGCTTCGCGGTACCGGGCGAGCAGCTGGCCGACGTCGTCACCGACCCAGTGCAGCACCGAGGCCATCACCAGCGCGACCGGCTGGGAGAAGTCGAGCAGCCGCCGGGTCTCCGCGGCGCCCAGCACCGCGTCCGGGGCGCGCAGGTCCTCCTCCACGATGCCCGCGTTGGGCTGGTCCGCCAGCAGGCGCCGGGTGTGGGCCGCGGCCACCGGCTCGTCGTCCACGTAGACCACGTGGGCACCGGGGTTCATCTCGCGGGCCGCTTCGTGCACGTTGCCCACGGTCGGCACGCCCGAACCCAGGTCGAGGAACTGACCGATCCCCCGCTCCAGGCAGGAGCGCACCGCGCGGCGCAAGAACGCGCGGTTGGACCGGACCACGGTGCGCGCGTCCGGGTCCACCTCCAGCAGCTTGTGGAACGCCTCGCGGTCACCGGCGAAGTTGCGGCTGCCGCCCAGGCCGTAGTCGTAGATGCGCGCAGGGTTGGGCAGCACCTCGTCGACCTCGCTCCCGGAAGCGTTCGCGGTCGGCTCATCGGCCGGGAAGTTCCCGGCGGCGCGCTCCGACATCGTCCTCCACGGTCACCTACCGCTCTCGCCCGGACATCCTACGTAACCGGACGCGGCCGCGGGAGCGCCGTCAGCGCGACCCCTTCGGAACTGGCGAGGCGCCGGTTCGCCGCACGTCCGCGGCGTGGCGGCGCTGCGCCACCACCCCGCGGGAACGAGGTCAGGCCGCGGTCCTGCTCCGCTGCAGCAGGTTGTCCAGCGCGTAGGCGCCGCCCCGGAAGCCCAGCGCCAGCGCCGCGGCCGCCAGCACCAGCACGTACTCGATCCCGCCGTCGGCGTCCGAGGCGAAGAAGCCGTGCGGGAGGTGGTAGAGCACCAGGGCGCCGATCATGTTCAGCGCCAGCAGCACGCCGGCGACCGGCAGCGCCGCGCCCACCACCAGGGCCGCCCCGCCGAGGGTCTCCACGAGCGCGGCGACCCAGGCCGAGACCCCGGGCAGCGGGATGCCCATCTGCCCGAACGAGCTCGCGGTCCCGCTGATGCCCCACACCAGGAACTTCTGCAGGCCGTGCGCGACGAACACGGCTCCGATGACCACCCGACCGACGAGCACGAGCAGGTCGCGGACGGCGTTGCTGGACTGGTTCACTTCTTGCCCTTCTGACTGGGTTATCGGATTCGATGCCCAGCAGTTTTCGGCGACGGCACCGGGATCTCGCCGGTGGCTCCCCGGCCAAGCCGGCGCGCGGGGCGTCACCGCCGATCGATGCGCCCGGCACCGACGAGCGCGGTCACGAACCGCCCTCGACGACGCGGCCCGCGGTGCGCACCCCGCTCCACCGGCGCACCTCCGCCGGCAGGTCCAGGCGGTCCACCGGGGCGGAGTTCTCGTAGGCGCCCCAGTCGGCCCGCGGCAGCATCCACATGACCTCGAACTCGTTGCCGTCGGGGTCCGCGCCGTAGAGGCTCTTGGTCGCGCCGTGGCTGGACTCGCCGCGCAGCGCACCGAGCTCGGCCAGCGTGGTCCGGGCGCGCTCCAGCTCGTCGACGGTGTCGACCTGCCAGGCCAGGTGGTAGAGCCCGACGCTGCGCGGCGGGCGCGGCGCAGCGCTGTCGCCGAGTCCGAACAGCCCCAGGTCGTGGTGGTTCCCGGAGCGGGTCAGCCGCAGGAACGCCGCGTTGGCGCGGGGCTCGCGGGCGACGACCTCCATGTCGAAGGCCGACGTCCAGAACCGCAGCGAGGCCTCAAGAGCGGTCACGAAGAGCACGGCGTGGTTGAGCCGCACGGCCGGGATGGTCATGGTCGCCCCCTTCAGGCGGTCGGAACATCTGACTCGTCAGATGCTGACAAGGTAACCATCATTTACCTGAACACGCAACTACTGCGGAATCAGATGTTGCGGCGTACGATGTCAGCATGCCCGGCCCTCTCGACGACCGCCTCGTCACCACCTTCGGCCGCCTGATCGAGGCCTACAGCAGGCTCGAGCAGCGCCTCGGCCCGGCGATGGAGGCCGACACCGGTCTGCCGCTCACGTGGTTCGAGGTCCTCATCAGGCTGGCGCGCTCCCCCGAGAGGCAGCTCACCATGGGCGCGCTGGCCGAGGAGATCGCGCTGACCACCGGCGGCGTCACGCGCCTGGTCGACCGGATGGAGAAGGCCGGTTACGTCGAACGCCTCCCCTGCCCCGGTGACCGCCGCGTCTCCTACGCCGCTATCACCAGCACCGGCCGGGAGATCCTCGACCGGGCCGCCGCGCAGCACGCCCGCGAGCTCGGCGCGGCCTTCGCCGACTTCACCGAGCAGGACCTCGACGCCCTCGACGGTCTCCTCGACCGGCTCCGCGCGCGGGGCTGAACCGGCCCGCGACGCGCGAGAGCCCCAGGCCGCCGAAGGTGACCTGGGGCTAGACGGGGCGTCCGGTCAGTCGCTCGCGCCGCCCCTGGCGTCCAGGGTCGCGGCCTCCTCCGGAGTGGGCGCGGTTCCACCCAGGTGGGCGGGCAGCCACCAGCGGTCCTCCTCGCCCGCGGGCTGATCCGGGTAGCCGGCCTGCAGGTCGTCGAGGATCGCCGACATCCGGGCCCGCAGCTCCTCGGTGAGCGCGTCGGGGTCGTCGTCCGGACCGGGGTGCAGCGGCTCCCCCGCGTGGATGCGGATCGGCACGTGGCGCTTGGTCAGCGTGCGCGGCCTGCCCTTGGTCCACAGGCGCTGCGTGCCCCACAGCGACATCGGCACCAGCGGGACTCCCGCGTCGGCGGCCATGCGCACCGCACCGGACTTGATCGGCTTGACGGTGAACGACCGGCTGATGGTGGCCTCCGGGAACACGCCGACGACCTCGCCCGCGCGCAACCGCTCGACGGCTTCGTCGTAGGAGCCCTTGCCCGCCGCGCGGTCCACCGGGATGTGGTGCATCCCGCGCATGAGGGGACCGGCGATCCGGTTGTCGAAGATCTCCTTCTTGGCCATGAACCGCACCAGCCGCTTCGCCGGCTGCGCGCCCAGTCCGCAGAAGATGAAGTCCAGGTAGCTGACGTGGTTGCAGGCGATCACCGCCCCGCCGGTGCGCGGGACGTGCTCGGTGCCCGTCACCCGGAGCCGGTTGTCCAGCACGCGGAACATGGTCTTGGCCGCCAGGACGACGGGCGGGTACACGATCTCAGCCACGGCGTCAGGCTACGCAACCGTAGGTTCCACCGCGCCCACCTGGGGCCCCGGTCACACCGCCCGGACCGCGGGCCTCAGCGAGCGCCGAGCCGCCGCATCGCCTCCGGGAGCTGCGCCAGCAGCGGCTGCTCCGCTCCCCCGCCCATGGTGGCGCGCAGGTAGAGCCCGTCGCCGATGAGCCCGACCAGCTCGGCGG
Source organism: Saccharopolyspora griseoalba (assembly GCF_042665275.1). Taxonomy (NCBI): domain Bacteria; kingdom Bacillati; phylum Actinomycetota; class Actinomycetes; order Pseudonocardiales; family Pseudonocardiaceae; genus Saccharopolyspora; species Saccharopolyspora griseoalba. The sequence continues at coordinate 5,565 of NZ_JBHTCJ010000023.1, forward strand.
TGAGCGGGTCGTCGAGGTGCTCGGCGAGCAGGTCGGACCACAGCCGCCCGGCCTCGAACATGGCCTCGGCGACCTTCGGCTCGCTACCGAGCAGGCGCAGCGCCGCGACCGCCGCGCGATGCGCCGGCTTGTCCATGCTCGCGTCGGCCACCGAGGACCGCAGGTAGTACTGCACCACGCCTTCGGGGGCGCTCCCGGCGTGCTCGATGTCGGCGGCGGTGAGCCGCACCAGCCTGTCGAGCAGCCCGTCCAGCAGGGCCTCCTTGGACCCGAAGTGGTAGAGCAGGCCGCCCTTCGAGACCCCGGCCCGCGCCGCGACGGCGTCGAGGGTGACGGCCGCCGAACCGCTGTCGATCAGGATCTCCTGGTAGCCGTCGAGGATCCGCTCCCGTGACGATGCCCTGCCCATGCTTTGACCATACCGTCCAGACGGTCTAGTTTCGAGGGCGGGCAAACTTTACCGTCTGGACTGTTCATTTTGGGAGGGGAACGTGGTGAAGGCGGGACGCCGGCACTGGCTCGCGCTGGCGGTGCTGGTGCTTCCGGTGCTGCTGATCAGCGTCGACATGACCGTGCTCGGCTTCGCGTTGCCGTACTTGAGCGAGGACCTCAGGCCGAGCGGGTCCGAGCAGCTGTGGATCGTCGACGTCTACTCCTTCGTGCTCGCCGGCCTGCTGGTCCTCATGGGATCGCTGGGCGACCGGATCGGGCGGCGCAAGCTGCTGCTCTCCGGGGCGGTCGCCTTCGGCGCCGCCTCGGTGCTGGCGGCGTTCGCCCCGAACCCCGGGCTGCTGATCGCCGCGCGGGCGCTGCTCGGCGTCGGGGGCGCGACCTTGATGCCCTCCACGCTGTCGCTGATCCGCAGCATCTTCACCGACGACGGCCAGCGCCGGGTCGCCATCGCCGTGTGGAGCTCGGGGTTCTCCGGCGGCATGGCGCTGGGCCCGGTCATCGGCGGTTGGCTGCTGGAGCACTTCTGGTGGGGCTCGGTGTTCCTGATCAACGTGCCGGTGATGCTGGTCCTGCTGGTCGCGGGCCCGCTGCTGCTGCCGGAGGCGCGCGATCCGAACCCGGGCCGCTTCGACCCGCTCTCGGCGCTGCTGTCGTTGGCGGCGGTGCTGCCGGTGGTCTACGGGATCAAGCGGGCTTCCGAGCACGGCTTGGACGTGCCGGCCGCCGCGAGCGCGCTCGCCGGGCTGGCGCTCGGCGTGGTCTTCGTGCGCAGGCAGCGCGCGTTGACCGAGCCGATGCTCGACCTGGCGCTGTTCCGGCACCGCGCCTTCGCGGCTTCGGTGCTGACCAACATGCTCGGCGTGTTCTCCCTGGTCGGACTGCTGTTCCTGGTTCCGCAGTACCTGCAGCTCGTGCTCGGACTGACCCCGGTCGTCGCGGCGCTGTGGATGTTGCCCACCGCCGTGGCAGGCGTTCTGGGTTCGCTGGCGGCGGCGCGGCTCGCCCGCCGGTTCCCCGTGCCGCACCTGATCAGCGGCGGGTTGCTGCTGGCGATGGCCGGGTTCGGGGTGCTGGTGCTGCTCGGCGCGCACGACGGGCTCGCGGTGCTCGTCGCGGGCATGCTGCTCGTCGGGTTCGGCGTCCCGCTGTCGGAAACCCTCACCAACGACCTGATCATCACGGCCGCGCCCCCGGAGCGGGCCGGTGCGGCCTCGGCGATCTCCGAGACGGGTTTCGAGCTCGGCGGCGCGCTGGGCACCGCCGTGCTCGGCAGCATCGCCACCGCCGTCTACCGGGCCGACATGCCCGCCGAGGCGGGCTCGGCCGCGCGCGAGACGCTCGGCGGAGCCGTGGCCACCGCGGCCCAGCTACCGCCCGAGCAGGCTCGGGCGCTGCTCGACTCGGCGAGCGAGGCGTTCGTGCACGCGATCCACGTCGGCGCGCTCGCCGGCGGGCTGCTGCTGGCCTACACCGCCGCGCAGGCCTTCGCGCTGCTGCGCGATCGCGACCGGCCCGCCGAAGCGGCGGGGTGATCACTCGAACGCCCGGCGCGCTTCTCCGGTCGGCGCTGTTCATGGGGAGACGCAGGGATGTTCGCGGCCGACTTCGATCGGCCGCGAACGTGGTGCTGGTCGAGCCGTCCGGTGGTCTCGGACACCTCGCATCACCTCGCGTACCTGGCCGAGAGAACCGCGTGATGCGCGATCGCGGTCATCGGTGCGGGCGAACCGGTGCGTCCCGCGGAGACATGCCACGCGGGACGCACCTGCGGTTGACCACCCGAACTCCGCCGAGCTCCCGTCCTGACCTTCCACGGAACGACGGGGAGCGCGCAGTTGAGCGCCGTCGGGGTCACAGCGAACCGGGCAAGACCAGGAAGCCCCATGCCAGGACGGGACCGATGCCGACGATCCCCGCCGTGTAGCCGATGATCTGCTTGTAGAAGCGTTCGCGGTCTACGCCGCGGGCGTTGCTGAGCACGAGCGCGCCGTTGGTGGAGAACGGCGAGGTGTCGACGATGGTCGTCGAGATGGCCAGCGCAGCCACGAGTCCGGCCGCGCTGAGGTGGCTGGCCAGCAGCAGCGGCACGGCGATCGGGATGATCGCGGTGAGGATCGCCGTGGACGACGCGAATGCCGACACGACCGCCACCACCAAGCACAGCAGGAGGGCGACGAAGAGGGGCGCTCCCATGCCAGCGGCCCCGTGCGAGATCGTCTCGATCGTCCCGGCCTTCTCGAGGATGCCCACGTAGGTCACCATTCCCGCGACCAGCAGGATGGTGGACCAGCTGATCCCCTCGACCGCCTTGGACTGGTTCTTCATGTCCACCAGCGCTAGCACGGCGCCCGCGGCCAGAGCGAGGAACCCGATCTCCAGCTGGAAGCCCAGCGCGCCCACCACCAGCGCCGCCAGCGCCACCAGCGTGAGCCCCTGGCGCCAGGTCACCCGCGATGCCTCGACCGGCTGCTCGTCTTCCGCGTTCGACACCGCGCCCGATTCCGGGCTCCTGCGGCGCAGCAGCGCGAAGGTGAGCACCGACAGGAGGAGGTTGAACCCGAAGCTGGCCAGGAACAGCGCGAGCGGGGACACGGCCAGCGGCGTGCTCTCGACCATGCCGAGCACCAGCGCGCCCGAGACGGCGATCGGCGAGAAGGCCCCGGCGTGCGCGCCGCTGATCACCATCATTCCGATCATCAGCTGGCTGATGCCGTACCGGTAGGCGAAGCTCATGCCCACCGGCACCAGCAGCGCCACCGCCGCGGGCGTGAACGTGCCGAAAGCGGTGAGCACGGCGGCGACGCCGAACAGCACCCACGGCACCAACGCAGCTCTGCCGCGCACGAGCCTGATCCCCGCCCGCACCAGCAGATCGATCGTGCCGTTGCGCTGCGCCACCGAGAAAAGGTAGGTGACGCCGACGATGGTCACGAACAGCGAAACCGGAAATCCCTCGAAGATCTCGTCCTCGCTGAGCCCGAGGGAGGACGTGCCCACGACGAACGCGCCGATGAAGGCCAGGATCCCGATGTTGATGGGAAGCAGGGTGGCCACGACGAACATCACGCCGAGCGCACCGATGGAGATCATTTCTGCAGACATCTTTGTCCTTGGGATTGGAAATCAGGCGGAATGCTAAGCGGAAATCGACTCGGGAACCACGATGTCGGCCACGCAGAGGATGCGCGCCGCGCGGCGGACGGTGACCCGCCGCGGCCCGGACGCGGCGACCTCACCGCTTGTGACGGTGATGACACCGGCCGCCGTCCCGATCCGGAGCCCGCCCGCTCCGGGAGCGGTCGACGCGGCGTGCACGACCGACCCGTCGAGCAGGTTGGCGACAGCGACACCGACCGCGGAGGTCAGCCCGATGGCCGGGTGCGGGACGTTCATCGACAGCATCCGCACCGACACGTCGTGATCCGCGGACTCGACCTCGTCGCCGAGCGAGGTCCGATAGGTCCGCGGCGGCCCGACGATTCCGACCTTCGGAACCGCGTCGCCGGCGGCGGCACCAGTCGGCGTCAGCCCCATGCTGCTGGCGGCGCGGTGGCGGAACATCCGAAGCAGGTCGACGAGTTCGCCCATTTCACGGGGACTCTCGGTGCCGGTGCAGCCGAGATCCGCAGCGTCGACGAGAATCATCGGCGCACCGGCGTCGATCGCGCTCACTCGAGCCCGCACCCCACCGATCGCCCAGTCCTCGGCCACCTCGCCAGCGGGCAGCAGCGAACCGGTGGTGCCGCCGACCGGGTCCAGGAACGTCAGGCCCACCGCCACTCCCCCGGCGCGAGTGCCCGGAACGGTCGCGGTGCCGAATTCCGGCACGCGACCACCAGGAGTTTCCACCTCCGCTTCGAGCACCGCGCCGGTATTGGTGTTGCGCAGGACGACGCGGGTCCGATCACCTGCGACCGGAACCAGGCCGCGGGCCACCGACCACAGCGCGATCGCGGTGGCGCAGTTGCCGCAGTTGCTGCCCCACTCGACACGTCCGACACCGATGCCGACCTGCGCGAAGAGGTAGTCGACGTGCACGCCGGGGACGCTGGAGACGCGCACCACCGCGGCCTTGGACGTGGTCGGAGTAGCGCCGCCGACCCCGTCGAGCTGGACCGGATCGGCGGCGCCGTAGGCGTTGACGAGCAACGCCTCGATATCGCCCGTCGAGTTGGGCAACTCGGTTTCATCGAACAACCAACACTTGCTGGTTCCGCCGCGGACCAGCGTCGCCGGAACGTGCACGCCAACCTTCTTCCTCGCTCCGTGTGGATCGTTGGCGCTCAGCCTGACAACGCCTCGAGTTCAGTACAATGTTCGAACCCTTACGCTGGCTTTAGCTGAACTAACATCTCTCGGGAGGCCTCGTGCTCGACGTCCGCAGGGTGTTGCTCCTGGTCGAAGCGGCCGACCTCGGATCGCTCACCGCCGCGGCCGAAGCATTGGCGATCACGCCCTCGGCCGCCTCGCAGCAGATGTCACGTTTGGAAGCGGAGGTCGGACAGCCGCTGCTGCACCGGTTGCCGCGCGGAGTTCGGCTCACCGACGCCGGGCACGCGCTGGCCGAACGGGGCCGCGCCATCCGCCGCGAGCTCCGCGGCGCACAAGCGGACCTGGAATCACTCGCACAGCTCGACGAGGGCACGCTGCGCCTGGGATCGTTCCCGACCGCCAGCGCCTCGCTCCTACCGCTGGCCCTCACGCGGTTCTCCCGCAAGCACCCGGGGATGCGCACGACGGTTCGCTCGGCGCTGTTCGCCGAGCTGCTCGAGCTCCTGGACACCGGCGAGATCGAACTGGCCCTGCTGTGGGACTACGAGTGGAACCGCACCGATGAGCAGTCCCTGCACGTCGAGCACCTGCTCGACGACCCGACGGTCCTGGTCGTACCGGCCAACTCCGAACTCCTGGAGGAACCGCGCATCGGCCTGGCCGACCTGTCCAGCCAGGAATGGATCATCCGCGCGGACAACCACCCCGTCGCCGATGTGCTGCGACGCAGCTGCCGGCTCGCCGGTTTCGAACCGAAGATCTCCTACGAATCCCACGACTACCAGGAAGCCCAAGCGATGGTGGCGGCCGGGTTGGGCATCGCGATCGCACCGCGCCTGGCGCTCACCAACCGCCGGCACGACGTCCGGCTGGTGCACTTCGCCGACGACGTACCCGCGCCGACGCGACGAATCCTGCTGACCCGCACGGCGAACCGACCACCAACACCGGCCGCCTCGGCCATGAGCGACATCATGCGCGCCGTCTCCCAGCGCTTCACCGAGTCCAACCTCCACCGAACCCAACTGGGCACCGTTCGCGCCAGCTAGCGCTCCGGCGGAGCGGTCAGCGCGGGGCGCAGCCGCGCGGGAATCGCTGCGGAGTTCCTCACCTGCGGCCGACGACTCGGTCAGCCGGCGTCCCCGAGGACCTCGTCGATGCCGTCGCCGGTCCGCCACTCGCGCAGCAGGCGCTGGAAGGCCGCCGGGCCGCGGCCGTACGTGCGGCGGCCGCGGGCATCGCCCTCGTTGTTGTAGTAGCCGGGCGTGCACTCGGCGTCGAACCGCGCGCGCTCCGGCGAGGTGGACTCGATCGTGGCGGCCCACGCCTCCTCGGCCTCGGGGGTCGGTTCGACGCGCTCGACCCCGCGCCTGCGCGCCTCCGCGATCACCTCGCCGACGTGGATCGCCTGCTCGTCGAGCACGTGCGCGAAGTTCACCGACGGGGCGTTCTGCACCGACCCGAGCTGGAACAGGTTCGGGAAACCGCTGCTGCACACGCCGTGCAGGGTGCGCACGCCGCTGCTGCGCCAGTGCTGCTGGAGGTTCCGCCCGTCCCTGCCGCGGACCGGCAGCCGCCCGGTCAGCACGTCGGACTTCCCCACCTCGAAACCGGTCGCGAAGATGACGCAGTCCACTTCGTACTCGGCGTCGCCGACGACCAACGAGCGCTCGGTGAACCGCTCGACACCGCCGTGGTCGGCGGTGTCGACCAGCGCGACGTTGGGCCGGTTGAACGCCTGGAGGTACTCGTCGCTGAAGGTCGGCCGCTTGCAGCCGTAGCGGTACCAGGGCTTGAGCAGGTCGGCGGTGGCCGGGTCGTCGACGACCCGCTCGACCCGGGCGCGCAGCCGGTTCATCTTGTCGAAGTCCAGCAGCTCCTCGGCCCGCTCCCACGCCTCGGGGCCCCAGTCCGCGCGAGCGTCGGAGGAGATGATCTTGCCGAGCACGTGCGCGCTCCTGGTCCAGGCGTCGTCGACGAGGTCCTCGTCCACGTGCTCGCCGGTGACCACGGCCTGGAAGTTCTCCCGCCGCCTGGCGTGCCAGCCGGGCCGCAGCGAATCCGCCCACCGCGGATCGGTCGGCCGGTTGTCCCGGACGTCCACCGAGGACGGAGTGCGCTGGAAGACGTGGAGCTGCGCGGCGTCCCGCGCCACGTGCGGCACCACCTGGATCGCCGTGGCACCGGTCCCGATGATCGCGACGCGCTTGTCGGCCAGGCCGCTGAGACCGCCGTCCGGGCTCCCGCCCGTGTAGGCGTAGTCCCACCGGCTGGTGTGGAAGGTGTGCCCGGTGAAGGTCTCGATGCCGGGGATCGCGGGCAGCTTGGGGTGGTCGAGCGTTCCGTTGGAGACCACCACGTAGGTCGCGCGCATCTCGTCGTCGCGATCGGTGCGCACGACCCACTCGCCGTCGTCCCACCGCAGTTCGACGATCCCGGTCTGGAAGCACGCGTCGCGGTAGAGGTCGAAGGTCCGGCCGATGGCCATCGCGTGCTGCCGGATCTCCTCCCCCGGCGCGTACTTCCACTTCGGGACGTGGCCCACCTCTTCGAGCAGCGGCAGGTAGACGTGCGACTCGATGTCGCAGTGGATGCCCGGGTAGCGGTTCCAGTACCAGGTGCCGCCGAAGTCACCGCCCTTCTCGACGATCCGGATCCGCTCCAGACCGGCCTGCCGCAGCCGCGCACCCGCGCACAGGCCGCCGAACCCGCCGCCGAGCACCACCGCGTCCACCCGGTCCCGCAGCGGCCCCCTGGTGAAGTCCGGGTCCGCGTAGGGGTCCTCGGCGTAGTACCCGAACCGCCCCTGGGCGCGGCGGTACTGCGCGCTGCCGTCGGGGCGGATCCGCCGCTCGCGCTCCACGCGGTAGCGCTCGCGGAGCGCGGCGATCTCGTCGTCGCCGAGGTCGGGGATCGGTGGGAGCGTCGACATCGCAGCCTTCCGGATTTAAATCAACTGACTGACTCAAAACTAGCACGCCGGACGAATCGACCGGCTGCGGTGCCTTCCGAGCGGATGAAGCGGGTAGCAGTTCGCGGTGGTCACCGCCGCCAACCCGCGGTCCGGGGCGAGCGCCGCGCGCCAGTAAGGTCGAGCGCATGGTCGATCCGATCCGCTCGTTGCGGGCGACGCGCTGGTTCACCGACGGCGCGGTGAGCGACGACGCGCTGCGGGAGGTCCTGGAGACCGCGCGGTGGACCGGTTCGGCGCGCAACCGCCAGCCCTGGCGCTTCCACACCGTGCGCAGCGCGGCGACCCGCGACGAGCTGAGCCGCTGCGGCGCCTACGCGGTGCACCTGCGCGCGGCTCCCGTTGTGCTGCTGCTCGCCCTCGACCACAGCTGGGGCGATGCCGAGTTCGACGGTGGCCGCGTGGCGCAGAACATCATGCTGGCCGCGCACCGGCTGGGGCTCGGCTCGTGCCCGGTGACCTTCTTCCCGCAGCACAACGCCGAGCGGGCCACCGCCATCGCCGGCCGCAGCGCTCCGTGGCAGGTCCGCACCGGGATCGCCCTCGGTCACCCCGCGCCGAAACCGGCCGGCACGTCGGCGATCCCGACCGGTCGCCATTCCCTGGACGCCCTCTGGACCTCCGACTGACCTCCCGGCGACCGGCCGCGCAGCAGTTCAGGCCGCAGTTCAGGCCGCGCCGCCGCGGGTCGTCAGCGCGAGCAGCTCCGCGGCCGGTCCGACGAGGCGGCGGCCGCCCGGCCAGACCGCGCGCAGCACGCGCGAGAGGTCGATTCCCTCGACGGCGACCTTGACCAGCCGCCCGTCGGCCAGGTCGGTGGTCACGACCAGCTCGCTGATCACGGCCGGCCCGGCACCCGCGATGACCGCGCTGCGCACCGCCGCCGCCGACCCCAGCTCCAGGTGCGGGCGGAGCTCGCCGGCCCCGGCGCGCAGGAAGGCGCGCTCCGCGGTTTCCCGGGTCCCCGAACCGGGCTCGCGCACCACCAGGGGCGTGGCCGCGAGCTCGGCGGGGCGCAGGGGCCGCGCCCGCCGCGCCCACGGGTGCTGCGGCGGCACCACGACGACCAGGTGATCGGCGGCGACCTCCCTGCTGGACAGCCCCTTCGGCGCGCTCGGCGATTCGACGAACCCCAGATCGACCTCGCCCGCGGTCACCAACTCCACGACGTGCTCGGAATTGCCCACCTGCAGGCCCATGTAGAGCTCGGGGCGCTGCCGTCGCAGCTCGCCGACCCACACCGGGGCGAAGTGCTCGGCGATCGTCATGCTCGCGGCCACCCGCAGCTCCGCATCGCGCTTGCTGCGCAGCGCCTCCGCCCCGATGAGCAGACCGCCCAGCTCGTCGAGCACGCGCTGCGCCGAACCCGCCACCACCCGACCCGAGGGGGTCAGGTTCGAACCGCGCCGCGTGCGGTCCACCAGCACCAGGCCCAGCTTGCGCTCCAGGGTGGAGATCCGCTTGCTCGCCGACGGCTGGGCGATCCCGAGCTCCTCGGCCGCCCGGCCCAGGCTGCCCAGGTCGCGCACCAGCACCAGCAGCCGCAAGGACTCCACGTCGACGGTCATACCCCGAGGGTATGAGCACCTGCGCGGATGACGGCTACCGGCTCGCCGGAGCGCGCAGCAGGCTTGCGAGCATGGCCACCACCGCCTCGGACCACGCACCCCTGCCCGCCCCGCGCAGCGGTGTCGCGCGGCTGGTGCCCGGGGTGGCCGTGACCGCGATCGGCGTCGCCGCCGCGCACGCCCTCGGCCTCCTGCTTCCCGGCGCGAGCGCGCTCGTCCTGGCCGTGGTCCTCGGCGTGCTCACCGGCCACCTGCCCTTCCTGCCCGCGTCCGCGCGGCCGGGCCTGGCCTGGTCCACGCGCAAGCTGCTGCGCGTCGGCGTGGTGCTGCTCGGGCTCCAGCTGTCGGTGACCCACCTGATCGGCCTGGGCCCCGGCGCCCTGCTGGCCGTGGTCTCCACGGTGGTGGTGACCTTCCTCGGAACCCTGCTGATCGGGCGGCTGCTCGGCGTCGCCCGCGGGCTGAACCTGCTGGTGGCCACCGGGTTCTCCATCTGCGGCGCCTCGGCGATCGCGGCGGTGGAGGGCGTCGCCGACGCCGAGGAGGAGGACGTCGCCGCGGCGGTCGCGCTCGTGACGCTCTACGGCGGGCTGGCCATCGCCGCGGTGCCCGCGGTCGGCGGCTGGCTCGGTCTCGCCGGTCCGGAGCTGGGCTCGTGGGCGGGGCTGTCGGTCCACGAGGTGGCCCAGGTGGTCGCCGCGGCCGCGCCCGCCGGGGCGGCCGCGGTCACCACGGCCGTGATCGTCAAGCTGGCGCGCGTGGTCCTGCTCGCACCCCTCGTGGCGATCATCGGCGCGACCGAGCGCCGCAGGCTTCCCGCGGGCGGTGGGAAGCGCCCGCCGATCGTGCCCCTGTTCCTGCTCGGGTTCCTGGCCATGATGGCCGTGCGCAGCACCGGCCTGCTGCCCGCTCCCGTGCTCGGCGGCGCGAGCGCGCTCACCACCCTGCTGCTGGCGGCCGCGCTGTTCGCGCTGGGGACGACCGTGCGGATCCCGGCCCTGCTGCGCACCGGGGCGCGGGCCGTGCTGCTCGGCCTGTGCTCCACGCTGCTGATCGCCTGCGCCGCGCTCGCATCCCTGCACCTGCTCACCTGATGCGGCTCACCGGGGGCGCGGCGCCTCCCAGCCGGAGGCCTGTTCTCGCAGGTCGCGAAGGCGTCGATCGAGGCGGTGGTGCAACGACACGAGGCCCACGGCGAGCAGCCCGAGCCCGAGCTGGTACCACGGCGGTCCGCCGGCGGGGGCGAGCACGAGATCGCCCAGGATGACGCCGATCGCGACCAGGATTGCGAGCACCGACAACAGTTCTCCTTCAACGATGGCCTTCGCGCGGCGGGGGCGTGCCCGCGTCGAAGGCGTACTCGGCGGCGATCCGCAGCAGCATGGTCTTCTCGACGCGCAGCAGCTGGTTCTCCTTGCGCAACCAGTCGAGCTCGTCGCGCTCGGACGCCGACAGTTCGTTCTCGTTCATCGCAGCGCTTCGCGTGGCGACGCTCCCCCGGCTTCGACCACCCGGTCGGCACGACCACGCTCCTTCCTCCGAAGACGAGCATGGCCGCTCACGACGAATGCGGAGATGTCGAGTCCGCACAATCCAGCAGCCCCGGGTTGTGCGAGATCCACTACTCGTGGCGGTCGGCCGCCAGCGCGATGATCAGCGCGAGCCGGGTGTCCGGGTCGTCCAGCCGCAGCGAGGCGACCTGCGCGAGCTTGCGCATCCGGTTGCGCACGGTGTTCGGGTGGATCTCCAGCCGAGCCGCCGCGGCGCCCAGGTCGCCCTGCACCTCCAGCCACGCGCGGAGGGTCGCGATCAATCGGGTTCCGTGCTGCTGGTCGTGCCTGCGCAGGTCCGCCACCGGGCCGCGGTCGGGCGCCCGGCCGCTCGCCGCGACCCGCTGCAGGCGGCGCAGCAGGATCTCGTGCCACGAGTCGTCGTAGGCGACCACCGAGGTGCGCTGGGCGCTCGCCGCGTGGACCGCGAGGCTCTCGTCCGCCTCCCGCCTGCTGGCGACCAGCTCGTCCGGCCCGGCCGGACCGCCGATCCCGGCCAGCACCGCCACTCCGCGCGGCATCTCCTCGGCCAGCGCCCGCACCCACTCGCGCGCCGGTCCGACGTCCTCGTGGGGCAGGATCGTGTACACCGTGTTGGCGAACAGGGCGCTGCGGCCGGGCCGGGACCACCCGAAGCCCACCGTGGCCATCTCGAAGGCCAGGAGCGCCGCCGAGTCGCGCTCACCGGGGTTGTGCGCCTGGACCGCCACGACGCGGAACGCGTCCGCGCGGAACCCGAGGCGGCTCAGCGCCGTCGAGGCGTCCGCGTGCCCCTCGACGAGCCCGATCACCAGATCGGACTCGACCTGCCGTTCGAGGTCCGCGCTCGCCCGCGAGCGCAGCAGGTGCGCGGCCGCCGTGCGCGACGCCTGCACCAGCGCGGCCTCCCGCGCGGAGTCCAGCGGCCGCGGGGTCTCCACCCAGATCGAACCGAGCAGCGCCTTGCCCGCGCGAACCGCGACGACGGCCCGGCCCTGGAAGCACCCGGTGTCCGAGGGCACGACGAACAGCGGCACGTCGGAGGCGGCCAGGTGCCGGAAGACCCCGCGCTCGTCGAGCTCGGCGCGCACGTGCTCCGGCACGCGCCTGCCCAGGATCGTCTCCAGCCTCGCCCGATCGGCGCCCTCCTGGCGCCGGGAGTAGGCGAGCACGGCCGAGCTGTGGTCCTCGATGGTCACCGGGCCGCCCACCGAATCGGCGAGGGCATCGGCCAGCGCGAACAGGTCCGTCGGTCCCCGGCCCGACTCGGTCTCGCGCCCCTCCAGCACCAGCCCGTAGACGACCCCGGCCAGCTGCCCCCAGGACACCGCCGGGTCGACCAGCACCACCGCGATCTGCCGCGCCCGCGCCGCGGCCAGCGCCTCCTCGCCGAGCGCGTCGAGCCGGAACACGACGACGACCGCGGCCGTCCGGGACAGCACGTCGACCGCCCCGCGCTCGTCGATGCCGACGGCCAGCAGCACGTCGTCGCCGCTGGGCGCCCGCTCCGCCGGGTCGTGCAGCGCCACCGAGCCCAGCGCCGTCGAGCGGCTCCGGGGCGCGCACACCAGCCGCGCCCCGTAACCACCGAGGACGTTGATCAACCGATCGAGCTTGACCACACCCCCACTCCACCACGCGGGCCGACCCCGCCAGCAGCGGGACCGCGGGTCAGGCGACCGCGTCCTCGTCGGGGACGACGAGCGCGTACATCACCAGCACCGCGAGCGCGATCGCGGCGAACTCCCACAGCGGGAACGCCGCCAGGAACGCCAGGTGCCCGATCGCCGAGAGACCGGCGAGTCCGATCCCGGTGATCCGCGCCCAGCGCATCCCGCCCAGGCAACCCGCACCGGCCGCGACCTGCAGCACGCCGAAGGCCAGCCAGATCCAGCCCCAGGCGCCGAAGCCGAACACCAGCAGCTCCCCACCGGCGACCACGTAGTAGTCCGGCCGGAAGAGCGCCGTGAGTCCGGCGATGACGTTGAACGCGCCGGCCAGCAGCAGCATCCAACCGCCGAAGGCCAACCAGCGCGACCCGCCGGCGCCCGCTCCGGCGTGCGCCATCGCCCATTCCCGCCGCTGCTCGGGCGCGCGCGGCTCGACGCGCTCCGAGCCCGCGTTGGTCTGCTTCTCCGTGTCCGGATTCGACATCCCGATCGCCCCCTCCCGTCGATGAGGTGCCTGCGTCCAGCATCCCCCAACCGGCGCCGCGCGGCGCGCTGATCAGGACTTTCGACCCACAGAAGCGCCCAGGCGCAGCCTGTTCGGCGGGTTCCCGGAGAGCCCGTCGCGGTCGGCGCCACTCCGCTCCAGTTGGTCCATCCAATGGATGAACACCCGGCACCCGCCGATCGATTCGCACGACTCGTCCTGGATCGCGCAATTCCTCCGCGCACGTCGCCTTCGCCCGAATCACCGCGCTGCGCGCCGGTTTCGCGATGTTCGCACCACGTCGTTGTCGAGCCGGACAACGAAGCCCGGCGATTTTCATCGCAACGGCCAACCGTACTGAGCAAGCGATTTCCGTACGGTTCAGCGCGGCCATCGCGGCCCTCAGCGGAGAGCGGCCCGTGGTGCGAGTGAAGGAGGTTGCATGACCCTGGAGCACGACGGCTTGCGAAGGTCGTCGCTTCGCCGGAAGCCGATCGAGGAGATCGAGGAGGGCGGTGGCGAAGGGCTCAGCAGAACGCTCGGACTCTGGCAGCTGACCGCGATCGGGATCGGGGGGATCATCGGCGCGGGCGTCTTCTCGCTCGCCGGTGAGGTCGCCAGCGGAACCGCCGGACCCGCGGTGGTCATCTCGTTCCTGATCGCCGGTGTGGCCAGCGCGGCCGCGGCGTTCGCCTACGCGGAGTTCGCCGGGCTGATCCCCAAGGCCGGCTCGGCCTACACCTACGGGTACGCGGTGCTGGGCGAGATCGTGGCCTGGTTCATCGGCTGGGACCTGCTGCTGGAGTACACCGCGATCGTCGCCGTCGTGGCCATCGGCATCTCCGGCTACTTCGGCTTCCTGCTCGAGCAGATCGGCCTGGACCTGCCGGTGTGGATGCTGGGGGCGCCGGGCACCGGCGAGGGGCACCGCTTCGACGTCTTCGCCGCGCTGCTGTGCCTGCTGATCGCGTTCATGCTGACGCGGGGCATCAAGAGCGCCGCCCGGTTCGAGAGCGCCGTGGTCGTCCTCAAGATCGCCATCGTGCTGATCGTGGTCGCGGTGGGCTTCTTCCACATCAAGACCGGCAACTACCAGCCGTTCTTCCCCTACGGCCCCGGCGGCGCGGTCACCGGAGCGGCCACCGTGTTCTTCGCGGTCTTCGGCTACGACGCGATGAGCACCGCGGCCGAGGAGTCCAAGGACGCGCAGCGGCACATGCCCAAGGCCATCGTGTACTCGCTGGCGATCTCGATGGTGCTCTACGTGCTGGCCTGCCTGGTGCTCACCGGCATGCAGCACTACTCGCAGATCAACCCGGAGAGCGGCTTCTCCACGGCCTTCGCCTCGGTCGGCCTGCCCGGACTGGCCAGCTTGATCGCGGGCGGCGCGATCGTGGGCATCCTGACCGTGATGTTCACCTTCATGCTCGGCGTCACCCGCGTGTGGTTCGCGATGAGCCGGGACGGGCTGCTGCCGCGCTGGTTCGCCAAGACCGACCCGGTGCGCAAGGTCCCGACCCGCGTGACGTGGATCGTCGGCATCGCCTCGGCCCTCATCGCCGGGCTCATGCCGATCGGCGAGGCCGCCGAGCTGACCAACATCGGCATCCTGCTCGCGTTCATCGTCGTGTCGGCCGCGGTGATCGTGCTGCGCTACCGCAGGCCCGAGCTGCCCCGGACGTTCCGCTGCCCCGGGATGCCCGTGGTGCCGATCGTCGGGATCGGCTTCTCGCTGTGGCTGATCAGCTTCCTCGCCCCGGAGACCTGGCTGCGCTTCGGCCTCTGGTTCCTCATCGGACTGGTCATCTACTTCGCCTACGGCCGCCGCCATTCCGCGCTCAACCGCGGCGGTTCGTGACCGATGCGGCTGCGCCGGGCACGTCGCGCCCGGCGCAGCCGGCGGGGTTCAGCGGACGGTGCTCGAGACGGGGCCGGAGCCCGTCCCGACGAGCCCCGAGCACGATGCGGATCGCGACGAACGCGCCCTCGGGGCTCAGCTCGACGGGGGCGTCGGTTCGTCCGCCGTCCGCGAACGAGCGCGGCCGACCGCGCATTCCCCTCGAATTTTCACCCGAGCGTGTCAGTCGCGCAGGGGTCGACCTGCGTCGCGCGGATCACGGTGTCCGGCGCCGCCGCAGGAGGAGCCCGATCAGGACGCCGACGACGACCGATACGACCAGGATCAACCACAGCGGCGCGGAGATCGACAGGGTGAAGATCTCGATCCTGGTGTCCGACCGGTTCTGCAAGATGAACCCGACCGCCACCACCAGCAGCGCCAAGCCCAGCCAGACCCGCGCGGGAACGGCGCGCACGCGCTGCAGCACCGGGGAGCCGCTCATCGTCTGCACCTCCTCACGACCGCACGGGACCGACGCCCAGCGCACCGGTCGCACGTCCGGAGGAGAATCATCCCTCCGCGGCGCTCGCGACGCCGCCCGAACGCGCTCCGGTGGCGTGGCCCGGGACCGCCGGTGACGATGGCAAGCGGTCACCAACCGCGCTGCGGCGGCGCCGGATCCGCCGATGGGGAGGTCGCGATGTTCCAGAGCTCCGATGCCCGGTCCGCGCAACCGGAGATCGCGGCGAGCAACGCGGCAGCGCGCGAGCGCTTGCCCTTCGACGACACCCAGGACTTCGACGACGCTCGCCGCGGGTTCGTGGGCACCGCGCGAGACCCGGTCATCCGCGACTCCGACGGCACCGTCGTGTGGGACCTCGAGGCCTACGACTTCGTCGCCGAGGACTGCCCGGACACCGCCAATCCCAGCCTGTGGCGGCAGAGCCGGTTGTGCGTCCAGCACGGCCTGTTCGAGGTGGTCGAGGGCATCTACCAGGTTCGCGGTTTCGACCTGTCCAACATGACGGTCGTCGAGGGCAACCGCGGCATCGTGGTCATCGACCCGCTGCTGTCGGCGGAGACGGCCGCGGCGGCCCTCGACCTCTACCGCCACCACCGCGGCGACCGGCCGGTCACCGGCGTCCTCTACACGCACAGCCACGCCGATCACTTCGGCGGGGTCCGGGGCGTCGTCGCCGACGACGAGCTCGCCGCGGGCATCCCGGTGCTCGCCCCGCAGGGCTTCCTGTCGCACGCCGTCAGCGAGAACATCTACGCGGGAACCGCGATGGCACGCCGCGCGGCGTACATGTACGGGGCGGCGCTGGCCAAGGGACCGCGCGGGCAGATCGGTGCCGGGCTCGGCCAGACGACCTCGACCGGCTCGGTCGGCCTGATCCCGCCGACCGCGGACATCACCACCACCGGGCAGTCCGAAACGGTCGACGGCGTCCGGATGGTCTTCCAGCTCACCCCCGGAACCGAGGCGCCGGCCGAGCTCAACATCCACTTCCCGGACCACGGGGCGCTGTGCACGGCCGAGAACGCCACGCACAACCTGCACAACGTGCTCACCCTTCGCGGCGCGGAGGTCCGCGACCCGCACGACTGGGCGGGCTACCTCACCGAGACCATCGATCTGTTCGGCGACAGCACCGAGGTCGCCTTCGCCTCGCACCACTGGCCGACGTGGGGCCGGGACCGCGTCATCGCGTTCCTGACCGACCAGCGCGACCTCTACTCCTACTTGCACGACCAGACGCTGCGCCTGCTCAACCGGGGGCTGACTCCGCTGGAGATCGCGGAGGAGCTCGAGATGCCACCCGGGCTGCAGCGCGCCTGGCACGCCCACGGCTACTACGGCTCTGTCAGCCACAACGCCAAGGCCGTCTACCAGAAGTACATGGGCTGGTTCGACGGGAACCCCGCCCACCTCTGGGAGCACCCACCGATCGAAGCCGCCCAGCGGTACGTGGAGTTCATGGGCGGCGCGGACGAAGTCGTCCGGCGCGCACGCGAGTCCTTCGACCAGGGCGACTTCCGATGGGTCGTGCAGGTCGTCAACCACGTCCTGTTCGCCCGGCCCGACCACCAGGCGGCCCGCGCGCTGCAAGCCGAGGCCCTGGAACAGCTCGGCTACGGCTGCGAGAACGGACCGTGGCGCAACTTCTACCTCATGGGCGCCCACGAGCTGCGCCACGGCCGGGTCGGCACGCCCACCGTCACCACGTCGCCGGACATGCTCAGCGCGCTGAGCCTGGACCAGCTGTTCGACGCGCTGGCGATCCGCGTCGACGGGCCGCGCAGCTGGAACGCCGACATCGCCGTCCGCTGGAACGTCCGCGACGGCCGGCCGCACAACCAGCGGCTCCGGAACGGCGTGCTGACCCACGTGACCGGAACCGGGCCCGCCGCAGGCGACCCCGACGTCGAGGTCGCCCTGACCGAGCAGGACCTGCGAGAGGTCCTGCTCGGCACGACGACCCCCGGCGAGCTCGCGGCTCGCGACCGCGCCGAGATCACCGGGGACGCCGAGCTCCTGGCAGAGCTCTTCGGCTACCTCGGCGATCCCGATCCGGACTTCACCATCGTCACGCCGTGACGGCGGCGCCCCGCGAGCGAGCGCGCCGCCGTCCTCAGTGCACGGCGATCAGGCCGAGGCCGAAGCCGGAGGCGATGACCACCGCGCACACCAGCAGCGCCCACTTGATCGCGAAGCGGTGGTGGTCGCCGAGGTCGACCTTGGCCAGTCCGATCAGGACGTACATCGCGGGCACCAGCGGGCTGAGCATGTGGATGGGCTGCCCGAGCAGCGAGGCGCGGGCGATCTCCATGGCGCCGATCCCGTGCTGGGCGCCGGCTTCGGCCAGGATCGGCATCACGCCGAAGTAGAACGCGTCGTTGCTCATGAAGAACGTGAACGGAACGCTCAGCACCGCGACGATGATGCTGAAGTACGGGAACAGCGCGTCCGGCAGCGCGACGAGCAGGAACTCCGCCATCTGCTCGATCATCCCGGTGCCGGAGAGCACCCCGGTGAACACCGCGGCGGCGAACACCATGGCCACCACCGCGACCACGCTGTCCGCGTGCGAGGCGATCCGGTCGCGCTGCTGGTCCAGCCGCGGGTAGTTGACGATCAGCGCGAGCGCGCAGCCGATCATGAACAGCACCGCGATCGGCAGCACGCCGACGATGAGCGCGACGAGCATCGCCATCGTCAGGCCGGCGTTGAACCAGTACAGCTTGGGCCGCAACGACTCCCGGTCCGGCGCGAGCACGTCGAAGTCGGCCGATCCGCCGTCGACCGGGCCGTCGTCGCCGGCGCCGGGACCTCCCGCGCCGACGAGCACCGGTGCGGCGGTGCGCAGCCGAGCCCGCTCCCGCAGGCCCAGGACGTAGGCGACGACGAACACGGTGGCGAGCCCGGCGGCCAGCGCCGGGATCATCGGGACGAACAGCTGCTGCGGGTCCAGCCGCAGCGCGCTCGCCGCCCTGGCCGCGGGACCGCCCCAGGGGACGACGTTGAGCACCGCGTTGGTCAAGCACGCCAGACCCGTCATCACCACTGGACTGACGCCGAGCCTGCGGTAGATCGGCAGCAGCGCCGAGACCGTGATCATGAACGTGGTGGTGCCGTCGCCGTCCAGCGAGACCAGCGCCACCAGGGCGACCGTGCCCATGATCAGGCGCAGCGGGTCGTTGCGGGTCAACCGGACAACACCGCGCGCGATCGGGTCGAAGAGCCCGGCGTCGATCATGATGCCGAAGTACAGGATCGCGAACAGCAGCATCGCCGCCGTGGGGGCGACCGACTTGATCCCCTCGGTGATCATGTCGCCGAGGTCCGGCGCGAAGCCTCCGATCACGGCGAAGGCGATCGGGATCGCGATCAGCGAAACCATCGGCGAGAGCCGTTTGCTCATCACCAGGTAGAGGAAAACGGTCACCATGCCTAAGCCGAGCAGCGCGATCAACGCGTCCTCCTCCCGTGCGGACCTGCGGTGGTCCTCGTTGCAGCGCCGTTGCGTTCCGGGGAACGTTAGGTGAGCCCGTTCACCGTGACGAGAGTTGTCGACGTTGTTCGCGTATTCCGCGTTCACATCGTTCTGCGCGTTTTGCTCACCGCGTATCGTCGAGGGATGCCCCACCGCCCGATGCGGTTCGCGCGGCAGGCGTTGTTGCTGCTGATCGGCTTGATCGCTCTGGTCACCACGATCGGGTTCTTCCTCGTCGCTTCGCTGCTCGACCGCCACCTCGTCGACCAGTACGAGCAGCGCGCGCTCACCGCCGCCCGCGTGATCGCCACCGACGCCGATCTGGTGGCCGCGGTCGCCCGCGGCGACCAGACCGGAGTCCGCACCCAGGCCGCGCGGGCCCGCGCGGCGACCGGGGCGCTGTTCGTCGTGGTCACCGACCGCAACGGCATCCGGCTGTCGCACCCGGACGCCGAGAAGATCGGCGAGCCGGTCAGCACCGATCCGCGCAAGGTGCTCGCCGGCCACGAGGTCGTCGACGTGCAGCGCGGCACGCTCGGGCTCTCCGCGCGCGGCAAGGTGCCGCTGCGCGGCCCGGACGGCGCGGTGCTGGGGCAGGTCAGCGTCGGCTTCGACGCCGAGGACGTCGACGTCGCGCTGCTCCGGCTCCTGGGCACCACCGCGGCGTTCACCGGTGGCGCGCTGCTCGTCGGCATCGCCGGGGCCGCGTGGCTCACCCGGGTGCTCAAGCGCCGCACGCTCGGGCTCGAACCGCAGGAGCTCGCCGAACTGGTGCGCCAGCGCGAAGCGGTGCTCTACGGCATCGGCGAGGGCGTGCTCGCCGTCGACGCCGCGGGCCGCGTGTCGGTGCGCAACCAGGAGGCCGAGCGCCTGCTGAACACCCCGATCGAGGTCGGCACCGCGGCGTCCGCCCTGGACGTCCCGGCGAGGTTGCGCGAGCTGCTGGAGAGCCGCCGGAAGGCGGACAACCTGATCACCCTCACCGACGACCGCGTGCTGGTGGCCAACCACCGGCCGGTGACCCGCGGCGAGGTCGAGCTCGGCAGCGTGCTCACCCTCCGCGACCGCACCGACCTCGAGTCGCTGAACCGCGAGCTGGACAAGGTGCGGAGCATGACCGACACGCTGCGCGCGCAGCGCCACGAGTTCACCAACCGCCTGCACACCCTGTCCGGGTTGCTGCAGACCGGAAGGCCCCAGGAGGCGGTCGAGTACGTGCAGGCGCTGACCCACGGCGAGATCACCGGTCTCGGCCCGGCGGCCGAAGCGGTGCGCGACCCCTACCTCGTGGCCTTCCTGTCGGCCAAGAAGTCGGTGGCCGCGGAGAAGGGGGTGGAGCTGGAGCTCGGCGAGACGAGCTGGGTGCCCTCGGCGGTCGTCGCGCCCGTCGAGGTCACGACCGTGGTGGGCAACCTGGTCGACAACGCGATCGACGCGGCGCGAGCGGGAACCGCCCGACCCGCCCGCGTCGAGGTCGATCTGCTCGCCGACGGCACCACCCTGCACGTGTCCGTCGTGGACACCGGTGACGGCGTGCCGGAGGAGCGGCGGGAGGAGATCTTCGCCGAAGGCGTGTCGTCCAAGCACCCGCCGGGCAACGGCCTCGGGCTCGCGCTGTGCAGGCAGGCGGCGCGCGGTCTCGGCGGGGACGTGCGCGTGGCAAGCTCGGGAGAGCGGTCCGGCGCGCTGTTCGTGGCGGTGCTGCCGACCGCCCTGGAAGCAGGTTCCCCGTCCGGCGAGGAGGCGCGGTCGTGATCGGAGTGGTCGTCGTCGAGGACGATTTCCGGGTGGCGCAGGTGCACGCGGAGTTCACCGATCGCGTCCCCGGCTTCCGCGTCCTCGGCACCGCGCACACCGCGGCGCAGGCCCGCGAGCTCGTCGACGCGCAGAACCCGGATCTCGTCCTGCTGGACAACTACCTCCCCGACCGGGACGGCGTGGCGCTGCTCGCCGAGCTGGAGACCGACGCGATCGTGCTCACCGCGGCCGCGGACCCGGCGACCGTCCGCTCCGCCCTGGCGGCGGGAGCGCTGAACTACCTCATCAAGCCGTTCACCGCCGAGCAGCTCGCCGATCGCCTCAACGCCTACGCCCGCTTCCACGCGCGCCTGCCGGTGACCGGCAACGCCGTCGACCAGGAGGAGATCGACCGCGCGATGCGGCTGCTGCGCGAGGGCGACCGCCCGACGGCTCCGAAGGGACGCTCCTCGCTGACCACCCAGCTGGTCCTCGACGCGCTGCGCAACGACGGACGCGCCCGCTCCGCGGCCGAGATCGCCGACGAGCTGGGCATCTCGCGGGCCACGGCGCAGCGCTACCTCGCCGCCCTCGCGCAGAACGGACAAGCCGTCATGACCCTCCGCTATGGCGCGAGCGGCCGCCCCGAGCACCAGTACGAACCCCTGCCCACCGGGCGGTAGCGGACGCCGCAGGATCGGGCGGGCACCGATCAGTTGCACCCAACTAGATTGCGCACAATCAAATCGTGCGCTACCGTTCCTGGCGTGGTTGCGGACTCGACATCGACGCTGGATCGCCAGCTCTGCTTCGCGCTGTACAACGCGTCGCGGGCGTTCACGAACCTGTACCGGCCGCTGCTGGAGGACCTCGGGCTCACCTACCCGCAGTACCTGGTGATGCTGGTGCTCTGGGAGCGGGAGTCGCTGACGGTCAAGGAGCTCGGCGCCGCGCTGCGCCTGGACTCCGGGACGTTGTCGCCGCTGCTGAAACGACTCCAGGCGCGCGGGTTGCTGGTCCGCCACCGCAGCGAGGAGGACGAGCGGTCGGTCGCCGTCGCCATCACCGACGAGGGCCGCGACCTCCGGCAGCGGGCGCGCGGGATCCCGGAGCGGGTCATCTCCGCCACCGGCATGGAGATCGCCGACGCGGTCGAGCTGCGGTCCACGTTGCACGAGCTCACCGCTGCGCTGGACGCGGCGGCGAAACGGGAGACCGAGGAACGGGAGGACCGAGGATGAAGACGCTCTACACGGCAGAGGCGACCGCGACCGGGGGTGGCCGCGACGGCCGGACCCGCTCGTCCGACGGCGTGCTCGACCTCGACCTGGCGGTGCCCGAGGAGATGGGCGGCCAGGGCGGTGCGACCAACCCCGAGCAGCTGTTCGCCGCCGGCTACTCCGCCTGCTTCCACAGCGCGCTGCAACTGGTCGCGCGCAAGTCCAAGGTGGACATCACCGGTTCGTCGGTGACCGCCGAGGTCGGCATCGGCCCCAACGACGCGGGCGGCTACGGCCTCAGCGTCGAGCTGGTCGTCGAGATCCCCGACGTCCCCCGCGAGCAGGCCCAGCAGCTGGCGGATTCCGCCGACCAGGTCTGCCCGTACTCCAACGCGGTGCGCGGCAACGTCGACATCAGCGTGCGAGTCGCCTGACCCCGCACCACCACCGAGACCTCGCGCCGCGCGGCGCGTTCCGACGAGGACGCCGCGCGGTGCGAGGTCTCGTCCGTTGGCGAAGGCCGCAGCTCTTCGCGCGCGATTGAACTTCCCGCGCGACCGTTCCGCGCGGCTCCTAGCCCAGGAGCTCCTGGCGGGCGGCTTCGGCCATCTTCGCGGCGTGGTGCAGGCCGCTGGCGGTGAAGCGGTCCTGCAGCTCGCGCAGTTCGGCTTCGACCTGGGGCGCCGGGGCACCCTGCCTGGCCCGGCTCTTGGTCAGCCCCAGGCGCGCCAGCGCTTCCCCGCGCGGCTCGGAGATCCCGTCGAACTCGTCGACCGTCGCGCGGTACACCCGCTCGGCCTCGGCGTACCGGCCGGCCCGGTAGAGGACGTTCCCGCGCATCTTGTGGTTGTACGCGAGAGCGCTCTCCAACCGCATCTCGCGGCAGATGGGTTCGGCCTCGGCGAGCAGGGCGAGCGCGCGCTCGGTCTCACCGCGCAGCGAGGTCAGGTCGGCGATGCCGCGCAGCGCCCACGCCCGGCCGCGCCGGTCATCGCCCTCGGTGGCGATCCGGCAGGCCTCGGTGAACATGGCCAGCGCCGCGTCGTGATCGCCCGAGTGCCGGTGGATCTGCGCGATCCCCTCCAGCGCCCACACCACGTGCCGGGGTTCGCCGTCGGCCCGCGCTTCGGCCAGCAGCTGCTCGTGCAGCCGCAGCGTCCCGGCGAAATCGCCCTGCACCCGGCCGGTTTCGGCCAGCCCGGCCAGCGCGTACCCGCGAGCCACCCGATCGGCGCCGCGCTCGGCGGCTTCGGCGGCCGAGCTCAGCCACCGGTGCGCCAGCGCGTAGCGGCCGCGCTGCCGGGCCAGGGTGCCACCGCTCCACAGCGCCCAGGCCACCGCAGCGTGATCGCCGGCGTCGCGCGCCGTCCGGTAGCTGGCCCGCCAAGCGGCCTCGGCGCGCTCGACGCGGCCCAAGCGGCGGCAGGCCTCGGCGATGGCCAACTGCGCTCCGGCCCGCTCGGCCGCGGTCGTGGCAGCGGCGTCGTGCTGCTCGGCCCGCTCCAGAACGTCGTCCAGGGACGCGTTCACCGACAGCGCGGCGAGCGCTCCGCGGTACTCGGCGGCTCTGGCGTGCATGGATCTTCTCCCCCACGTCGTCGTGCGGGGATCGATCGCGCCGGTTCCGCCGGTTCCGGCGGGCCCCCTGCTCGGCGCGGCCGATCCCGATCATTGCCCTCGACCGCACGCTATGGGCGCGCCGAGCCGACGACCTCCGGCCAAATCCCGGAGATCCTGCCGTCGAACCCCTAGGGGGTGTCCTCAAAGCCAGATGAGGAGTGTGGCTAGGTCGATCATGGCTTGGTAGGACTGGGCGGTTTTGTCGTAGCGGGTGGCGATGGCTCGGTGTTGTTTGAGTTGGTTGAAGCAGCGTTCGACGATGTTGCGGCGTGTGTAAATGCTGGCGTCGAAGGCCGGCGGGCGCCCACCGGCCTGGCCGCGTCGTTGCCGGTTGGCCCGTTGATCTCTGCGTTCGGGAATCGTGG
>NZ_JBHTCJ010000024.1:0-11692 GCF_042665275.1 Saccharopolyspora griseoalba
CCGCCACGCCCGAGGCCGGTAACAACGGCTCGATGACCTGCCACTGCTCATCAGTCAACTCATGCCTTTTCACCATCAACCAAGATCAAACCAGGCCACCCACACCCACTTTGAGGACACCCCCTAGCGGTCCGCGGTGCGCTGCTGCTCGGCGAGGAAGTGGGCGGTGCGCTTGGTCGACTCGTACAGGTCGCGGTAGTGGTCGAAGAAGGCGCCGTAGCGCTCGGCGTTGTCCGGGTTCGGCTCGACCGTCCCCACGACCGGGTTCCAGCCGTCCGGGTCCTCGGCCGCGCCGGTGCCCACGCCCGCCAGCAGCGCGTCGCCGTAGGCCGCGCCGACCGTCTCAGCCGGGACCTGCTGCTCCTTGCCGGTGATGTCGGAGACGATCTGCGTCCACAGCCCGCCCTGGGTACCGCCGCCCACCGCGACCAGGCGGCGGGCCGAGCCACCGGCCTCCCCCATCGCTTCGAGGTTGTGCCGCACCCCGTAACCGATCCCCTCCAGCGCCGCCCGGTACAGCTCGGCCCGGCCGTGCTCGAGGGTCATGCCCAGCAGCGCGCCGCGGGCGTCCGGGTCCAGGATCGGCGTTCGCTCGCCCGCGAAGTAGGGCAGCAGCAGGAGCCCCCGCGCCCCCGGCGGCACCGCACCGGCCTCGTCGACCAGCTGCGCGAAGTCGCCCTCGACGAGACCGCGCAGCCAGTCGGTGACCGCGCCGGAGGTCGCCATGCCCGCGGCCAGCGTGTAGGTGCCCGGGTAGGCGCCGCAGGTCCCCCACAGCGCCGGGTGTGGTCGCACCCGGTCGAGGACCTCGACGAAGAACATCGTGGTGCCGTACATCAGCATCACGTCGCCGGGCTCGCGCACGCCGACGCTGGCCGCCTCGGCCCACGCGTCCACCGTGCCGGCGGTGACCGGCAGCCCCTGCGGCAGACCGGTTTCCCGCGCGGCCTCGGCGGTCACGGCGCCCACCACGTCGACCGGCCAGACCAGCTCCGGCAGCGGCAGACCGGGGGCCACCGCCTCGGCGAGGTCCCGCGCCCAGTCCCTGGACTCCAGGTCGTAGAGCGGGTCGACCTGGCTGGCCGAGTGGTGGTCCAGCACGTACCGCCCGGTGAGCCGGTGCACCAAGTAGGAGCTGCACATCAGCAGCTTCTCGGTGCGCCGGTAGACCTCCGGCTCGCGGTTGGCCAGCCACCGGATCTTCGGCCCGACCGCCTGGCTGGACAGCGCGGAGCCGCCGCGCCGCAGGATCTCCTCGACGCCCAGCTCGGCGTTGAGCTCGTCGATCTCGGCGGTGGCGCGGGTGTCCACGCCGTAGAGGATCGCCGGGCGCAGCGGCTCCCCCGCGCCGGTGGCGGGGAGCAACGTCGGCCCGATGCCGCTGACGCCCAGCCCGGCCAGCTCGAAACCCTCAGCGGCGGGCAGCAGTTCCCTGGTCAGCGCCAGGAAGTCGGCCCACCACACCGATTCCGCGTCGTGCTCCACCCAGCCCGGGTGCGGGTGGGCGGTGTGGTGCGGCCGCGCGGCCCTGGCGAGGATCCGGCCGTCGGTGCTCACCAGCACCCCCTTCGAGCTGGAGGTGCCGATGTCGATGCCGAGCAGCGCCCGCGCGCTCACCCGCGGCTCCACTCGTCCAGCCGGACGCCGAGCTGATCGCACACCGCGCGCAGCTCGGCTCGGTGATCGCCCGGGATCGCGTGGATGTGGTTGGCGCCGAACTTCGACAGGAACACCTCGCCGGGGGCGTCCAGCCGCGCGAACGCGTGCGGCCACTCGGGCGTCGACTGGTCCACCAGCCGCTGGTTGGTCTCCGCGTCGTAGCTCTCGAAGTCGCCGAGCATCAGCTGCAGGCGGTACTCGCCGTCCTCCCTGGTCAACCGGCCCAGCGTCATCTCGCCGGGGGCGGCGATGTGCTGCACCGAAGCGCCGCCCGCGGGGAAGAAGAACACCTCCGGGTAGAGGTTGACCCGCGCCAGGTTCTCGGCCGGGTCGTCGCTGCGCGCGGCGAACCAGGTCGCGTGCTGCCCGGAGTTGCACAGGTCCCAGATGTCCCGGTCGGCGTGGTAGTGCCGCACGTCGGCGAACAGCACCGGGGTGCCGGACAGCTGCTTGAACAGCTGCATGGTCAGCGCGCCGTCCATGTCCGCCTCGGTCGCGGTGACGTGGGTCTCCTTCGGCCCTCTCCAGTCGTAGGGGTCGTTGAGCAGCGCCTCGGTGACGTCCATCGTGGCGAAGTTCTCGGTGAGCTCGGGCTGCGCCTTGATCCCGGAGAAGTCCAGGCTGCGCTCCTCGATGATCTCCCGGATGGCCAGGTAGGAGCGGATCTGGCGCTCCAGCAGCTCGGGCGTGAGCTTGTCGCCGTCGTAGTGCACGCCCGCGGTGCTGCGCTCCAACCACTCGCGCGCCGCGCGCGCCTCGGAGGCGTCGGCCTTGTCGGCCCGCAGCACCAGCTCGTACTGGTCGATCTCCTCGACGTCCACGCCGAACTGGCGCATCCACTGGTCGGTGTTGGCCACCGCGGTGTTCATGCCCATCGGCCTGCCGCCGAAGCGTCCGAAGGTGGAGCCGCGCAGCGAGGACACCGCGGCCGAGGCCTTGGCGTGCACGCCGATGGTGGCGGCCAGCTCCGGGTCGTCCGGCGCGCCCCAGGCGCGCGCGTGCTCGCGGCCGATCTGGTCCAGCGCCCCGCCCGCGGCGAGCATGCCGACCAGACCGGGCTCGGTGGGGTCGGTGGAGGCCACCAGCACCAGAGGGCTGCGGGTCGCGTCCGCGGCCAGCATCGTGAAGTGCGGGAACGACCAGACCGCGTAGTAGAGGACCGTGACGTCCACATCGGCCGCGGCGACCTCCCGGGCCACCGACACCGCCAGGTCGTTGGTGGCGACCAGGTCGGCGCCCGCGATCACCTCGTGCCCCGCGGCGCGCAGCGAGGCGACCAGGGCGTCCTGTTTGGACTGGATGAACGACGCGTTGCGGGCGTGCACGTGGCCGCGCCCGTCGGAAATGCTGACGACACCGATGCGAGCCACAGCTCCTCCAAGTTCGCTTCGACAGGCGGCGTTGACTGCGTGCGGAACCGGCGGTGAACCTGCTGGAGCGGCGGGACCTGAACCCCAGCAATCGTTTTCTCGGACGCTATTCTGGTCCCGCAGGGACTGTCAAGGCGGGCGAGGGACCATCACTCGGCCAGCGGGCCAGGGGAGGAACCGTGGCGAATATCAGCGATGTCGCAGCGCTTGCCGGTGTGTCCACCGCGACCGTCTCGCGGGCGCTCAACGGCAAGGCGACGGTCGACCCGGAGCTGTCCGCCCGGGTGCTCGCCGCCGCCGAGGAGCTCGGCTACCGCCCCAACGGACCGGCCCGCAACCTGCGCAAGCAGGAGACCGCGGTGCTCGCGCTGATCATCTCCGACGTGGAGAACCCGTTCTTCACCGCGATCGCCCGCGGCGTGGAGGACGTCGCCCACGCGGCCGGCTACTCGCTGGTGCTGTGCAACTCCGACGACGAGCAGGCCAAGGAGCGCGAGTACGTCGACGTGGCGCTGCAGGAGCGCGTGGCCGGGGTGCTGCTCTCGCCTACCGGCAACGCCGACACCGCCGAGCTGCTGGAGCGGCACACCACCCCGGTGGTGGCCGTGGACCGACCGCTGCCGAACGGGCGCAGCGACACCGTGCTGCTGAACAACCGGCCCGCGGCCAAGGAGGCCGCGCTGCACCTGGCCGAGCGGGGATACCGGCGGATCGGCTGCCTGCCGGGGCCCAGCGGCGTGCTCACCGCCGACGAGCGGCTGGCCGGCTACCGCGACGGGCTGCGCGCCGCGAAGCTGCCCAGCTCGACCTCGCTGGTGCGCCGCTCCCGGTTCAAGGCGGAGGGCGCGCGGGACTCCGCCCGCTCGCTGCTGACCCAGGAGCCGCCGCCGGACGCGGTGCTGGTGGCCAACAACGTGATGGCCGTGGGCGTGCTGGAGACCCTCGCCGAGCTGGGCCTGCGCCCCGGCCGCGACGTCGGCGTGCTCGCCTTCGACGACGCGCCGTGGACGACGCTGCTCGACCCGCCGCTGACCGTGGTCTCCCAGCCCGCCTACGACATGGGCGCGATGGCGGCCCAGCTCCTGCTCGACCGCCTGGCCTCCCCGGGCGGTGCGCCCACCACCCAGACCCTCTCGGCCGACCTCGTCGTCCGGGGCAGCACCACCCGCTGAGCGCGGCCCCCGGGCCCCGCGAGATCGCGGTGGCCCGGCGGACCGCGCCGCTCGGCGAGCCGCGTCAGGAGGGCAGGTCGAGCAGGCCTCCGTCCTCGGGACGGGTGGTCGGTGCCGGTCGCTCCGGCGCGTCCTGGCCGGGCTCCGGCGGGACCTGCGGTGCCGTGGGGACCGGGGCCGAGGGCGGCTCGGCGGGCGGCTGCTGCGCCGGCGGCAGCGAAGGCGGCACCTCCGGACCGGGCGGCGGTGCCGGGAGCGGGAGCCCGCGACCGGCGGGAGCGCCGTACCAGTAGGCCGTGGAGCTGTACTCGCCCGGCTCGTCGTTGGCCGGACCGTGCTCGATGCCCGCGCGCAGGCCGGTGCGGAACGGCACCGCCTCGCCCAGCATCAGCCGGTAGGCCCCGGTGCAGTCGTACCGGCAACCGTCCTGGTTGACCTCGTGCGCCGGGTTGCCGGCCTGCGGCATGGAGAACGTCGTGCCGAAGCGGAAGTACCAGCCGGACTCGTAGAAGTCCTCGGTGCCGGTGCCGTGCCAGGCCGGTTCGGCCGCGCCGTCGACGTAGAAGCGCTCGTCGCCCTCCAGGTAGTTGCGCGGGTTCGCCTGCTGCGCGCGCACCGAGTGCGGGAGCGCGCTGGAGCGCGCGGCGTTGAGCGGGATGTGCCCGCGCATCGTGTGCGTGACCCCGTAGAAGGTGCCCGCGCCACCGGTGTCCAGGAAGTTCCAGTCCTGGCCCGGCACGGTCGCGCCGCGCTTGTGCGTGGCGTGGAACAGCCCGTCGTCGGGCCCGGGCCCGCCGGGCCCGGCCACCACCTCCGCGGTGGCGCCGGTGATCGGCTGCCCGCTGCCGTTGACGATCTCGACCTCGGCCGAGCGGTCGAACGGCATCGGCCACCACGCGGTGTACCAGCCGTCCAGGCCGGGGTCGATCGAGCTCATCATGGTCCGCACGTCGTGCTCGCCCAGCCCGGAGCCGAAGAACTCCCCGATCGGGGCGTCGACCGTGGTCTGCCCGTCGAAGGTGATCCGCACCCGCGCGCCGGCCAGCACCTCGT
This sequence comes from Saccharopolyspora griseoalba, assembly GCF_042665275.1. Taxonomy (NCBI): domain Bacteria; kingdom Bacillati; phylum Actinomycetota; class Actinomycetes; order Pseudonocardiales; family Pseudonocardiaceae; genus Saccharopolyspora; species Saccharopolyspora griseoalba. The sequence continues at coordinate 5,255 of NZ_JBHTCJ010000024.1, forward strand.
CGGAGGCCGCGACCTGCGCCGGGTCGTGCGGGTAGCGGCCGGAGAGCTGCCAGCGCTCGAAGACCGGGTTGTCGATGGCGTAGCCGTGCGCGGACTCCTCGCCCGGGTGGCTGGGGCCGAGGTCGAGCACGTCGGTGCGCTCCCAGTCGCCGCCGACGAAGCTGTGCACGTCGTAGCGGAACTCGTTGACGTCCAGCGAGGAGGACGTGAACCGGTTGGCCACCTCGATGGAGCTCTGCCCGGCGGTGACCTCCGGTGGGACGTCGATGACCTGCACGCCCCACTCGCCCGGCCGCGCCGGGCCGCTGCGCCACTCGCCGACCGGGACGCCGTTGACGCTGACCCCGGCGACCTGGTCGGCGACCTGCGGGTCGAACCGCCGGACGAGCCGGACGCCCTGGTTGTTCGGGTCGACGCGCATCCGGAAGCTGCTGCCGCCGCCCGCGCCGTACGCGCGGCCGTCGTCGACGACCTGCGGCGCGGGCACCACCTGCGGCAGGCGCAGCCGCAGCCGGTTGATCCGCGCGGGCCCGGTGAGCTCGGCGACCGCTGCCGATCCGCCCGGCGCCACGTCGAATTCCCGCCGCACCGGGGTGCCGGTGGTCGGCCCCTTCGGGTCGGCCACGCCGAAGTTGCGCATCTTCTCCAGCACGTCGGTGGCCGGGTCGTTCGGGTCGAAGGTGGAAACCCCGTCCGCGTTGGGGAACACGCGGTTGTTCACGTGGTAGAAGTGCGGGTTGTTGGTCACCGTCACCCGCATGGATTCCCGGTAGGGCATGGGGACCTTGATGACCACCCCGCCCACCGCGTCCTCGGCGTTGCCCACCAGCGGCCACTCGAAGGGCCCGCCGACGCGACCGCTGACCACGTCGACCAGCGGCGCGTCCAGCACCACCCGGCCGTCCAGCTCGACGACGATGTTGCCGGTGGCGCTGACGTCGCCCAGCGGTTCGCGAGTGCTCCAGATCGAGGAGATCTCACCGGGTCCGGTGTGCTCGGCGATCACGCAACCGCGCTCGGTCTCGCTCAGGCAGGAGTAGGTGCCGTTGAACCCGTCGTCGTTCCCGCCGGTGCGGTCGTAGCTGGAGAACTGCCGGGACTGCTCGCCGCCGCGCAGCTGCGGCATGGCGCCGATGTCGCGGTAGGCCTCCCAGCCGACCGGCCCCTTGGTCGGCTCGGACGGGGCCGGAGCCTGCGCGTGGGCGCGGGCCCCGGAGAAGCCGGCGTCGGCGACCGCGGCGGCCGCCACCAGCGAGAACACGCCCAGGTAGGCGGCCAGCCGGAGGGTGCACCGCCGGCCCTGCGAAGTCGTGGAGCGGTCTTTCATCGTGATCGCCCTCCCGGTGCGGACACAGCACTGTCCACAGCAGACAAAAGAATGCGGCCCGTTGCGAATCGGCGGAATTTCACGGGAAGAACTACGGGGAACCGGCGGTGGAGATCAGTTCTGGTAGGCGAAGGGTAAGGAGCGGCACCTCCGTCGGCAAGCATCCGGGCGGCTGAACCGAATTCATTTCGCGAAATTCACTCGATGAGATGGTCTACGGCGAGAGACCCGGGCACAGCCGCCAACCAGGTGCTTCCCGTTGGCACGAGCCGGATTTCAGCCGATCGTCGGATCACCGAGACAGTCGTCGGGGGCTCGGGGCGCAGGTGTTCGCGGCCCGGCCGGGGGAGCATCCGACCGGGCCGCGAACCGAAAGGTGTCGCGACGCCGGGAATTCAGCGCTGGTTCAGCCGCGCGTAGACCTCGGCGGCGTTGTCCTGGGTGACCCGCTCGGTTTGCAGCGTCTGCGTCTTGGGCACCTTCTGGCAGTCGATGAGCAGCTTCTTGGCCGTCTCCACGGCCTCCTTGCCACCGGTCGGGTACACGAAGGTCGCCGACAACCTGCCTGCTTCCACCGCCTTGATCCCGCCGGAGGGGATGGGCAGGCCGTCGATGCCGACGAACTTCAGGTCCTTCTTGCCCGCCGATTGCGCGGCCAGCCAAGCGCCCTCGGCCATCGGGTCGTTCTGCGAGTACACCGCCTGGACGTCCGGGTGCGACTTGAGCAGCGCGTCCATCTTCTGCTGGCCGACCGTGCGCTCCCACTCGCCGTCGGCGGTGGCCGCGATCTCGACCCCCGAGCCCCGGATGCCCTCCTTGAAGCCTTTCTCGCGCTCCGCCGCCGGCGTGGAGCCGGAGAGCCCCTTGATCTGCACGATCTTGCCGCCCTGCGGCAGCAGGGTGTCCTTGAAGTACTGACCCGCCCGGCGGCCGATGTCGACGTTGTCCGCGCCGATGTGGGAGGTGTAGGCCTCACCGTTGACCTTGCGGTCCAGCACCACCACCGGGATGCCCTCGTTGTAGGCCTTGCGCACCACGTCGGTCAGCGGGGCGGCCTCGTTCGGGGAGATCATCAGCAGGTCGACCTGCTTGGTGATGAAGTTCTCCACGTCGCTGACCTGCTGGGAGTTGTCCTTGGCCGCGTCGGCGAACTGCACCTCGAACTGCGGCACCTTCTCCGCGGCCTTGCGGATGTCGTCGTCCATCCGGACCCGGTAGGGCTCGGCCAGGTTGGCCTGGCTCATCCCGATCGTGTACTTCCCGTCGGGCCCCTTGCAGTTGGCGGTCGGATCCTGCTGCTGCGCGGCACCGGTGTTCTCGCTGGTCGTTCCGCAACCGGCTGCGGCGAACGCGACCACGGCGCAGGTGAGGGCGACCAGAGACTTCGTCCTGTACATCGTGCTCCCTCCCGTAACTTCCCTCACGACGCCGGTCGCAGGCGCTGCAGCGCCGCCGCCGCGACGATCACCAAACCCTTGATCAGCAGTTGCAAGTCCTCGTTGACGCTGTTGAGGCTCAGCATGTTGTTCAAGATCCCCAGCAGCAGCGCGCCGGCGATGGTGCCGATCACCGAGCCGCGACCGCCGGCCAGGCTCGTGCCGCCCACGACCACCGCGGCGATGCCGTCGAGCTCGTAGGCGGTGCCGTCGTTGGGGCTGCCCGCGTTGAGCTGCCCGGCGTGCACGATGCCCGCCAGCGCCGCGCAGAACCCGGCGATGGCGAACGCGATGATCTTGGTGCGGTTGACCGGGACACCGGACAACCGCGCTGCCTTCTCGTTGCCGCCGATGGCGTAGAGGTGCCGGGAGTAGGCGCTGGAGCGCAGGAACAGCACCGCCACCACCGCCACCGCGGCGAAGATCAGCGCCGGGATCGGCACCACCCCGCCGAAGGTGCGCTCCCCCAGCAGGGAGAACAGCATCGGCGCCTGGCCCTCCCCCTCGCCGTAGGAGATCTGCACCGTCTCGCCGCCGGACCACATGCGCGCCAGCCCGCGCGCGATCTGCAATCCGGCAAGGGTGACGATGAACGCCTGCACCCCCAGCAGCGCCACCGCCGAGCCCTGCAGCATCCCGAACACGACCCCGGCCAGCAGCACCAGCACGACGGTCAGCCAAACGCCGTGCCCGTCGCGGACCATCAGCACCGCCGAGCCGACCGCGGCCAGCCCCAGCACCGAGCCGACCGACAGGTCGATGCCGCCGATGAGGATGACGAAGGTCAGCCCGATCGCGATGATCCCGATCTCGGAGACCGCGCGCGCGATGTTGAACAGGTTGTCGCTGGTGAGGAAGAGGATCTCGCCGTCGTTGCGGGGCGAGAAGATCACCGCGGCGAGGAAGACCGCGATCAGGCCGAAGAAGCTCTGGAACCGGAACAGGTTCTCGACGGTGGCGGCTCGCCGGTTCGGCTCACCTCCCGCCGGCGCGGGCGGTAGTTCCGTCTGGTTGCTCAACGCGCACCTCCCCGGGCGCTCCCGACCTCGGTCTCATCCACATCGGACCCGCCGTTGCCCTCGCCCATCGCCGCGGCGAGCAGCTCGGCCTCTCCGGCCGCGGCGGTGTCGAACTCGGCGACGCTGCGCCCGCCGCGCAGCACCACGACCCGGTGGCAGGCGCCGACCAGCTCGGGCAGCTCGGAAGAGGCCAGCAGCACGCCGATCCCGCGCTCGGCGATCTCGCCGAGCAGCTGGTAGATCTCGGCCTTCGCGCCGATGTCCACGCCTCGCGTGGGGTCGTCCAGCAGCAGCAGCCGGGGTTCGGTCAGCAGCATCCGGCCGAAGACGACCTTCTGCTGGTTGCCGCCGGAGAGCGTGCCCACCGGATCGGTCGTCCTGCCGAGCTTGACCTTGAGCTGCTCGACGCTGCGCTCGGTGGCGCCGAGCTCGCGGCGGCGCCGCACCAGCCCGGCGCGACCGAGCGCGCCCAGCACCGAGAGCACGGTGTTGGCCACCACGGAGTGCTCCAGCACCAGACCCGAGCCGCGGCGGTCCTCCGGGACGAAGGCGATGCCCGCCTGGAGCGCCCGGCGCGGGCTGGACGGCCGCACCGCGCGGCCGTCCAGCACCACCTCCCCCTCCCAGGTGCCGGGCGACCCCGCCCCGAACAGCGACTCCAGCAGCTCGGTGCGGCCGGAGCCGAGCAGGCCGCACAGCCCGACGATCTCGCCCCGGCGCACGGTCAGGTCCACCCCGTCGGGCTCGCGGCGGCCGACCCGCGACCTGCGCGGCCGGACCGCGAAGTCCCGCAGCCGCAGCAGCTCCTCGCCGAGCTCGGATTTGGCCTCGGTCTCGGCGAACCGGGTGCGCACTGAGCGGCCGACCATCGCCTCGGCGGCCTGCTCGGCGCTCATCCGCTGCGCGTCGAACTCGGCGACCTCGCGGCCGTTGCGCAGCACGGTGGCCCGGTCGGCGATCTGGCCGATCTCGTCCATCCGGTGCGAGATGTAGACGATGCCGGTGCCCGCGCGGCGCAGCTCGCCGATCACGCCGAACAGCCGCTCGACCTCCGCGGTGGACAGCGCCGAGGTCGGCTCGTCCATGATCAGCACGCGGGCTTCCAGCGCGAGCGCGCGGGCGATGGTCACCAGCTGCTGCTCGCCGACGCGCAGCGCGCCGACCGGGCGGGCGGGGTCGATGTCGATGCCGGTGCGGGTGAGCAGCTCGCGGGTGCGCCGGTCCATCGCGCGGCGGTCCACAGTGCCCAGCCGGGTGCGCGGTTCGCGTCCGAGGTGGAGGTTCTCGGCGACGCTCAAACCGGGCACCAGGTCCAATTCCTGGTGAATCATGGCGATTCCGGCGGCCTGCGCGTCCGCGGGCTTGGCGAACTGGACCGGGTGTCCCTCGATGGAGACCGCCCCGGCGTGATCTGCGATGTCGCCGGAGAGCACCTTCATCAGGGTGGACTTGCCCGCCCCGTTCTCGCCGAGCAGCGCGTGCACCTCCCCGGCGCGGATGGTCAGGTCCACGCCGTCGCAGGCCAGCACGCCGCCGTAGCGCTTGGTGACGCCGGACATCTCGACCAGTGGTGGCGCCGCGCCCATAACCGACCCCCATCTCGTCGCTCGCGACGCGAGAAAACGATTGCTCGGACGCTAAGGTGGGCGCGTTCGCTGTGTCAAGGCTCACACCCCGGGGTGGCGCATACGGCATCCATTCGGATGCATCGAAATCACGGAGTCATCACGGCAGGTCGTGTCTCCACCATCGCCCGACGTGGTCCGGGGCGCTCGTTCGAGAAGAGCTTCTTCGCGTTGCTCGCTGGAACGTTACCGTTGAGTCGTGACCGCGATCCGCGCGAGCCAGAGCGCTTCCCCGCCCGGCCAGGAGTCGGACGACTTCTCGTCCCGCTCGGCCTTCGGCCCCTACGGCATCCCCCTGTGGGGCGCGATCCTGGTGGCTGCCGTCCCGACCGCGATCGGAACCGTCGTCGACGTCCTGATCTGGGAGCAGCCGGGAATCCTGTTCAAGACCTGCTTCTTCCTCGGCTGCCTCGCCGCCGTGCTGATGGTCCGGCGGGACAGCGTGTTCGGGCCGATGGTGCAGCCGCCGCTGACCCTGGGCATCGTGATGCCGCTGCTGGTCCTGCTCACCGGAGCGGGCAGCGGCGCAGGAGGTGGCCTGGCGGGCAAGGCGCTCGCCATCGCCAGACCGCTGATCACCAGCTTCCCGATCATGGCCGGGGCCGCCGCGGTGACCCTGGGCATCGGGCTGGTCCGGATGCTGGTCACCGAGAGGGCCCCGCGGACCTCGCTGGACCCGGAGGCCATCGACCCGGAGGCCAAGACCCGCAAGCAGCGCCCGGTGGCGCGCAAGCAGCCGGCGCGCGGGGAGGACCGCAAGGCCGCCCCGCCCACGGACCGCAAGAAGCCTCCGGAGAACCGCCGGAAGGGCACCCCGGAACGCCGCGAGAAGCCCGCCAGGGGCGAACCGCGCGGCGCCCCGCAGTCCCGCGGCGAGGCCCCGCGCGGAGGTGCGCAGCCCCGCGGGAGCGCGCAGCCGCGCGGTGAGGGTCGGCCGAAGCCGCCGAACCAGCCGGGCCGCTCCGGCGGCGCCGCGCCGCGCCGCGACCAGCCCGCGGGACGCCCGCGCCCGGCGGACCAGCGCAAGTCGG
>NZ_JBHTCJ010000025.1:0-10880 GCF_042665275.1 Saccharopolyspora griseoalba
CGCTGCTTCAACCAACTCAAACAACACCGAGCCATCGCCACCCGCTACGACAAAACCGCCCAGTCCTACCAAGCCATGATCGACCTAGCCACACTCCTCATCTGGCTTTGAGGACACCCCCTAGGGGGTTGCCTGGCCTTGGTTGGAGACGATCTCCCTGAGCCACGTTCGGAAGCGCTGGAATCCGGCGTCGTGCGTGATCGCGGGCGGCCACTGCAGGAAGTAGCCGCGGTCGGGCTCCGCGACCACGGGACCCACTTCGAGCATGAGCCCTCGGCGCAGGTGGTCTCCCATCAGCGTGCGCCAGCCCAGCAGGACGCCGTTGCCGCTGATGGCGAGCGGGATGGCGCTCGCGTAGGTCGGGCAGACGACCGCGTCGGGCGGGGTGAGGTAGGTCAGGCCGTTGCCCGCGAACCACGACGTCCAGTCCTTCCAGCCCCGGCCGGTGTTGTCGACGTGCAGCAGGGGAGCCGCGAGCAGGGCGTCGGCTTCCGACCGCGGCGTGAGCCCCAGCCTGCCCGCGAGCTCTGGGGAGGCGACGGGGACGACCGACTCGGTGACCAGCTGCTCCGAGCACAGCCCGGGCGACGGTCCGTCGCCGAAACGCACGCTGACGTCGTGGTCGAGGTCGGCGAGCTCGTCCTCGGAATCGAAGATGGTCAGCTGCACGTCCGTCGGTGCGACCGCAGCCCGCATGTTTCCGAGATGGGGCACGAACCAGCTCTCGGCGACCGATGGCTGCACCGCCACGCGCAGCTGGTCAGCGCGCCCGCGCAGCCGGGACAAGCGATCCTCCAGGACGTCGAACGCCTCGGTGACCGCTTGGTGCAGGGACGTCCCGTCACGGGTGAGCTGGGAGCTGTTGGCCCGCCGCTCGAAGAGCGCGGTCCGCAACGACCCTTCCAACCCCTTCAGCTGCTTGGAGACCGCGGGCTGGGACATGCCGAGCTCGGCGGCAGCGGCGGCGAAGCTGCCTAGGCGGCCCGCCGCTTCGAACACGACGAGTCGTTGCAATTGCCGGACGTCGTGCACCAGCGAACGCATGCGCCCTCCCATTCGAGTTCACCCCAACCTCTGGTTGGGGATGGTTGGCCAACCGATGTCTGTCCGACCCCTTCGCAGGACTCCTAGCCTCCAGATCATGAAGCTTTCCTGCACTCGACTGACGCCCGCGCTCGGCGCGACGGCAACCCTTCCCCTCGGCGACGGCGATGTCACCGACGAGATCGCCGACGTGGTCCACTCGGCCCTGATGGAGCACTCCGTCCTGGTCTTCCCGAACTCAGGCCTCGACGCGAAACGCCTGGTGCAGCTCGGCGAGGCGCTGGGCACCCTCGGTGCGCGGCACCACTCCTACACGACCCACCCGGACTTCGAGGACGTCGTCGTGCTGGCGTGGGGAGGCGAGGACGCACCGGATGCCGCCGAGTGGCACTCCGACATGACCTACCGGGGCCAACCGCCGTTCGCCTCGATCCTGAAGGCGGTCGAAGTCCCTCCGGTGGGCGGCGACACGCTCTGGGCGAGCACGTTCGCCGTGCACGACGCGCTCGATCCCGGACTGCGGCGCGATCTCGAGCAGCTCGAGGCCGTCCACGACATGGGCGCTTTCCGAACCGGCGCGTACCGGAGCGGTGGCAACGAGGGGATCTGCGAAGCATTCGCCCAGGCGGGCACCGCGGTGCACCCGATCATCGCGCACCACCCCGTCACCGGCCGTCCCTACGTCAACGTCAGCGAGTCGTTCACGCGCTTCGTCATCGGCCTCTCGGCTCCCGAGAGCGCCAGGATCCTGACCTACCTGTTCGACCTCATCAACCGACCCGACTTCCACGTCCGCATCAAGTGGGAACCCGGCACGGTCGTCATCTGGGACAACCGCGGAACGCAGCACTACGCGGTGGCCGACTACCTGCCCGACCGACGAGTGATGCACCGCGTCGCCGTCACCACCGACAAACGCACGCCCACCGCGAACGGCGAATGAAGGCGCATGAGGGTGCGGGGCGGTCGTAGGCGCTGCCTCGGTTGGCGATCACCGCGGTCGGTTCACCGATGCTGTCGGGCCAGGGCACCGCGCCGCTGGCCCGACAGCAGACGTCGGCCGTTGCAGCGCTTGAATCACCGACGATCCCGCCTTCAGGTCCTGTTGGTCCGGTCTGGGTGGCTGGGAGTGACCGCGAACCCCTGGTGGATCAGGACTGCCGCTGCAGGTGGGGTGCCGTCGCGCGATCACCGCTCCCGGCGACGGGGCTCGCTACCACGTCCCAACGCGCAACGCGGAGTAGCGTGCCGTGGTGCCGAGGGGAAGGACTGGTTGATTCGTGCAGGGCGAGACGTTGCAGGAAGTGGCGCGGCAGTGCGCGCAGGGCCTGCCCGGGAGCGATCTGCACTCCTTCGAGCCGGGTTGGGTGGCCGCGCGAGTGCGCGAGAAGTGGTTCATGCTGCTGACCGAGGTGCCGCGCGGTTCGCGGGTGCGGATCCTGGCGGGTCAGCCGATCGTGATCGTCAAGGCCGATCCCAGCGACGCCGTGTCCCTGCGCGAAGCGTACGCGGACATCGCCGTGGGCTACCACATGAACAAGAGGCATTGGATCACGCTGGCGCCGGGCGACTCGATCGACGAGGACCTGGTCCGGCAACTGGTGACCGATTCCTACCGACTCGTGCGCGACGCGCTGCCGATCTCCCGGCGACCTGCGGTACGGGAACCGACACGGTGACTGACCGCGGTCGGCCCGCAGCGGCTTGACCAGATCAACTCCGTCCGTGCCAGGACACCCAGGGAGCAACTGAAGATCCACGCTGCAGGTCGTCCGCGGTGGGCTGGTGGACGATGACGTGACGGCTGCTGCGCTTCGCCTGGTCGCCGCATCCGGTTGGGGATGAGGATCCCTTCATTCGATCTTCAGCGCGGGCTCACGATGCGCGCCGATGCTGGTTCTCGTCCGGGGCAAGACCCGATGAGCGAGAGGTGACGACGATGGGGATTCGGCACGGCAAGCGGAGTTGGCTCGCGGCGGCAGCGGCGGTCGCGGTCGTGGGGCTCGGCGGCACCGGTGTGGCGCTGGCGAACGACCCCGACCCGGCATCGTCCGGACGGCCGGGCGCCCAGCCGGTGCCCGAGCGGGTTGGATCGCCGATCGTTCCCGGCCGACCGGATGTGGCCTGCGTCGACGACGGTCCGGGCGGGGTGGACGACCGGTTCGACGGTGTCCGGGATGACGCGGACGATCGGCGCGACGACGATCCGGCAGGTGCCGACGACCGGTTCGATGACCGCAACGGCGTCGACGACGACCGGATCGATGACTGCGACGCTGGTGTCGAGGCCGACGATCGGGTCGACGCGGACGACGACGCCGACGACGGTCAAGACGACTGAACTGGCGGGAGGCCCGAATCCTGCGGACGCTCGATCAGGTGAGCGCAGGGTAGTCGGAGTAGCCGGTGGGGCCGCCGGTGTGCATGGCGTACTTGGCGCGGACGGCGTTGACGGGGGCGCCTGTGCGCGCCCGTTCGACGAGGTCCGGGTTGGCGAGGAACGGGCGGCCCAGTGCGATGAGATCGGCGCCGGCGTCGAGGAGGCGTTCGGCGGCCTGCCTTCCGCCGTCGGCGGGGATCTGCTCGGTGGGCAGGACGGGGTTGGCAATCAGAGCGCTGGGCCAGAGCTCGCGGAGGCGGTCGAAGAGCTGCTGAGCGGGTCGGCGAAGGCGATGTGCAGGTAGGCCAGGTCCTTCTCCGCGTTGTTCTCGACGAGGGCGGGGTAGTGGTCGTCGGCGTCGGTGTCGGTGATGCCGTTGACGGTGTTGCCGGGCGAGATGCGCAGACCGGCGCGCTCGGCTCCGATGGCGTTGGCCGCGGCGTCGACGACCTCGGTGGTGAAGCGGATGCGGTTGGCGATGCTGCCGCCGTAGTCGTCCGAGCGCTGGTTGGTGTTGGGGGCGAGGAACTGGTGGAGCAGGTAGCCGTTGGCGCTGTGGACCTCGACCTCGGCGAACCCGGCGTCGACCGCGCGGCGGGCTGCGGCGGCGAAGTCGCTGATCGTGCGCCGGACGTCGTCGCTGGTCATCTCGCGCGGGGTGACCTGGTGAGCGAACTGACGGTGGAGAGGGACCGCATCGATCACATGATCGCCGACCTCCAGCGGTCCCGCTCCCTGTTGGACACCTGATCGACACCGCCGCGGCAGAACAGGACACCACCCGGCGCCCGCCGGAGGCGTGACAGCGAGACTGGCCACCGAGACCTCCCGTCCCGGGCTATGGCGATCCGTGCACGAGGCTCGAACCGGTCGGGGTCGAGGCATCGGTTTGCCGGGCGATTCGCACGATCTCGAGCGTCGTGGCCAGCTCGATCACTAGTCGATTTTCGTCCTGGACGCAGCACGTCGGTGACCTCCACCGCGGCGGGCAGGAGGCCGGGGCTGACGCGTCGTCGGCAACGTCCCTGGCCGTGCGCATGCGGGATGCTTCGCGGTCGATGGAGCACCTGCTGCGGCATTGCGCGCAGGCGTACGCACCCGGGCTCGCACCCAGCACGCGGGGAGGGCGTCACGCCGCGCGCGGCGGGGTTCAAACCCCTCGAAGTCCGGGCGATGCAACCGGCGAGCCTGCTGGCCACCGACGTGCTGGTGCTCATCGGCGGAGGAGTGCCGCACCCGCGATCTGCGCCCTGGGCAACAACCGCCACATCGGCGGCACGCGCCCGTCCTTCGCCGTGCACATCGTGCGGGTGATGCTGCGACGAACCCACACCGGGCCGGGTGCCTGTGCACGACCATTGCGCTGGCAGCCCGGCCGGACTCGGACGGCGGCTTGCTCGTGCGCGGCGCGATGAGGCCGGCGCGGGTCGCCGCAGACTGGCCCGGATCGGTGATCGAGCCCTCATCGCGCTCGCCAACGCCCTCCTTCCCGTGAAATACCCCCCGGGGTTTGTTACGTTGGGTTCTGGCGAAGGGAGATGGTTGCCGTGGAGATGAAGCCGGAGATGGTGGGGGATGCCCTGGCTCGGTTGCGCCGGGCGCGGGGGCAGCTGAGCGGCGTGATCGAGGCCATGGAGGAAGGGCGCGACTGCGCTGAGGTGCTGACCCAGCTCGCTGCGGTTTCGCGTGCTCTGGACCGTGCCGGGTTCAAGATCGTGGCGAGCGGCATGAGGTACTGCCAGCAGGCTCGTGAGGACGGTGATGAGCCGCCGATGACCGAGCAGGAGCTGGAGCGGTTGTTCCTCGCGCTCGCTTGAGCGCGGGCGCTGCGGCGTCGTCCTTCGGTGGCGCGGCGCCGTGTACGTGATTGATACCCCCGGGGGTTTAGGAGGATTTCATTGTCCGAACGGACGCCGGAAGTCGGTGTGGACGTCTTCGCGGGCACGTGGCGGCGGGCTACCCGGTTGGTCGATGTGCGCGAGCCGGAGGAGTACGTCTCGGGGCATGTGCCGGGAGCGGTGAACGTGCCCTTGGCGGACGTGCTGGCCGCGCCGGAGCGGTTCGCGGGTGAGGAGTGCTACGTCATCTGCCGCTCGGGAGGGCGCAGCTCGAAGGCGGCCGAGGCGATCAACGCCGCCGGCGGTCGCGCGGTCTCGGTGTCCGGTGGGACGTCCGGGTGGATCGAAGCAGGACACGAGGTCGAAAGGGGCGCGCAGCGATGACGGCGATGGACGTGGTGAAGCAGGAGGACCGGCTGGCAGGTGGTCTGGCGGTCGAGGTGATCGAGACCTCGTCGCTGGGGGACCGCAGCTACCTGGCCACCGATGGCGAGGTGGCAGTGGTGGTCGACCCGCAGCGGGACGTGGACCGGGTGATCGCCGCCGCCGGGAGGTTGGGTGTGCGGATCGCTCTGGTGCTCGACACGCACGTGCACAACGACTACGTCTCCGGCGGATTGGAACTGGCCCGCCTGACCGGGGCGGAGTACGGGTTGGCCGCCGCCGATGAGGTGCCGTTCGACCGGCGCCCGCTGACCGACGGCGAAGCGGTGGAGCTCTCGCCGCGGATGCAGGTGCGGGCGGTGGCCACCCCTGGGCACACCTTCCACCACCTGTCCTACGTGCTGGACGGCACCGAAGGGCCGGTCGGCGTGTTCACCGGCGGGTCGCTGCTGTTCGGGACGACCGGGCGCACCGATCTGCTGGGTCAGCAGCACAGCGAGGACCTGGCCCGGCACCAGCACGCCTCGGCGCACAAGCTGGCGTCGATCCTGCCGGAAGGCGCGCAGATCTGGCCGACCCACGGGTTCGGGAGCTTCTGCTCGGCGACGCAGGCCTCGGGCGACTCGGCGACGTTGGGCGAGCAGAAGCGAGTCAACCCTGCCCTGACGCTGGCTGAGGGCGATTTCGTCGTCCAGACCCTGGCGGGCCTGGACGCCTACCCGGCCTACTACGCGCACATGGGTGCGCAGAACACCACCGGCCCCGAGCCGCTGGATCTGCGCGAGCCGGTCCGCGCCGAGCCGGAGGAGTTGCGGCGCCGCTTGGAGCGCGGGGAGTGGGTGGTCGACCTGCGTTCCCGCAAGGCCTACGTGGTCTCGCACCTGGCGGGAACGGTCGGTCTCGGATTGGACGGTCCGATGGTGACCTGGCTCGGGTGGATGATCGACTGGGGCGCTCCGATCACGCTGCTCGGCGAGTCGCGCGAGCAGGTCGGCCAGGCGCAGCGCGAGCTGGCCCGCATCGGCGTCGACAAGTTCGCCGCGGCCGCCGTGGGCACCCCGAGCGAGCTGGCTGCCGATTCCGGGCAGCTGCGCAGCACGCCGACGGCCACGTTCTCCGATCTGGCATCGGCGATGGGAGGCGACGCCGATGGGCTCCCGGTGCCGGAGGTGGTGCTGGACGTGCGGACCAACAACGAGTTCGCCGCTTCCCACGTGGCCGGTGCGGTGCACGTTCCGCTCTACGAGCTCAAGGACCGGATGGACGAGGTTCCGGCGGGTGCGGTGTGGGTGCACTGCGGCAGCGGTTACCGCGCCACGGCGGCGGCTTCGCTGCTGGAAGCGGCCGGCCGCGCGGTCGTGCTCATCGACGACGTGTTCGACGCCGCCGCCCAGGTCGGCGTGCCGATGACCGGCGGAAGCTGACATCCGCGAGCCGCACACGAACAGGGAGGTATCACCGGAATGCCGCAGGCACTGCCCGAGACCGTCAACACCGCGCAGGTCCGCGAATTGCGCGAGGCCGACCCCCGGATCCGGCTGATCGACGTGCGCGCGCCCGGGGAGTTCGCGTCTTCGCACGTCCCGGGCTCCTACAACGTCCCCCTCGATGTGCTGCGGGACCACCGCGAGGAACTCGCCGCGCAGCACGGCGACCCGGTGGTGCTCGTGTGCGCCTCGGGGGCGCGTGCCGAGCAGGCCCGCACCCTGCTGGAGAACGCCGGGCTCGATCAGCTCAGCGTGCTGCGCGGCGGCATCACCGGCTGGGAGCAGCGGGGAGGCGAGCTCAACCAGGAGCGCGGCACCTGGGCCATGGAGCGGCAGGTGCGTCTGGCCGCCGGGCTGCTCGTGCTCACCGGCGTCGTGGCCAGCATCGCCTACGAACCGCTGAAGTGGATCGCGGGATTCGTCGGCGCGGGTCTGACCTTCGCCGCGCTGAGCGATACCTGCGCGATGTCCCGCGTGCTCGGACTGCTGCCCCACAACCGCACCTCCAGCACCGACGGTCGAGCCCTGCTCGAGGCCCTCACCGGCCCAACTGGCGCTGAAACCAGGGGCTGAGGGCTGTTCCCTCGCGCGCACGTGAACGGCTTTGACGGCGGTCGATGAGTCCGCCACCGGGATAGGTGGTTTCGTTGTTGCTGGCAGCGGTGTTCGGCGCCGTGATCGGATTGGCGCTGGGACTGCTGGGTGCCGGTGGTTCGATCCTCGCCGTGCCAGCTCTGGTCTACGGCGTCGGGCAACCCCTGCAGACGGCGATCCCCACCTCGCTGGCCGTGGTCGCGCTCTCCTCGCTGGGCGCCCTGCTCCCGCGCGAGCGGCGCACCGCGGTGCGGTGGCCGGTCGCGCTGGTCTTCGGCGTGGCCGGCATCCCCGCGGCCTTCGGCGGAGCTGCCCTCGGCAAGCTCGTCCCGCAGCGCTGGCTGCTGCTGGCCTTCGCCGCGCTCATGGTCGTCGTCGCGGTCCGCATGCTGCGCGGCGGGGAGAACGACACCGGCGCCTGCCGCACCCAGCAGGGCGGGATCAACTGGCGCACCTGCTTGCCCAAATCCGTGTTCGCGGGTGCGTCCGTGGGTGCGCTCACCGGGCTGTTCGGCGTCGGCGGCGGCTTCGTCATCGTCCCCGCCCTGGCCCTGCTGCTGGGCTTGGGAGCGCAGCAAGCGGTCGCTACCTCCCTGGTGATCGTCTTGATCAACTCTGCGGCCGGGCTCGCCGCGCACGCCGGAGCGGCCGACAACATCGATTACCGGGTGCTGCTGCTGTTCGCCGGAGCGGCCCTGGTGGTCTCGGTCGTGGCGGCCCGGTGGGCCGCGAAGTTGGACGCGTCGACCGTGCGCCGCTGGTTCGCCTTCGTCGTCCTGGCCGTGGCCGTCCTCGTCGCAGCGGCCGCCATCACCGATCCGACGGCACTCGGATGACACCGAGCCGAGCTAGGAAACGGAAGAAGCGGTGAATGCGTCGACTGGGATGATCTGAACCAGAGCGGATCGCGGCAACGCCGTTCCTTCAGGAACTGCAGAACAGCGGTTGAGGAGCCCCATGATCGACGAGCAAGCGTCAGCGCCGTCGGCGATGAGTTCGACCGGGAGCACGAGCTCACGGCTCGTGGTGCTCCGCGGGCCATCGGGCTCGGGGAAGTCATCAACTGCACGCCTCTTGCGCGCGCATCTTGGTCGCAATACTCGCTGGATGACACCGTGCGCCGCATCTTGGGCGAAGCCTTCGGTGAGCACGTCGACTCCTCAGGGGGCTGATTCCGGTTCACCGGAACCTTTGTGCGTGCTGTTCAGGCCGTGTTCGCCAGCTGCGGGTGCTCGTCGGCCCACCGGCGCACGGTGCGCACGAAGGAACGCACGTTGCCCCACTCGCCGGGGTGGACCGTGATGGTCGACGCCGGCGGCTCGGGTCGACTGCGGGACGGTCCCTGACCCCGGTAGGCCGTACGACCACCACCGCCCGGCGCTCACACACGTAGCCGCGGAGCACGGTGATGTGCGCATCACCGCGGATCCACCGGAACGTGAGGCCGAAGTCGTAGTGGCGCAGGATCGGCTGGGCCATGCGCGAAACTCCAGGAGCCGAACGCCCTCGAAGTCGCGTGCTCCGAAACCTCGTTCAGCAAGCGGTCATCGACCTACTGCTCGTCGCTGCGATCTGCTCGGAGGTGGCGACCTCGTGGCCGCGCCGCTGGTGCCGCCCGATGCGCGTCAAGTCGTGCGCCGCGACGGACAGCCTGCTGCTGACGCTCACTCGGGCTCCACCTCGCCTCGAACTGGTTGTAGCAGTACTCGTTACACCGACATGCGGCACACCCTTCGGGCAGCATCAGGCCGGACGGGCGCGCCTCGCGCTGCGCTTCATGGCCGCCACTCGGTTGGCAGATCGTAGTGGAGCGCCTGATTTGGCACGATCGAGCTAATGATGGATTCAGAGGGCCAACCTGCTGTCGACACCACCGTTCCGAGCCCGGCGCGCATATACGATTACGCCCTCGGTGGCGCGCAGAACTTCGCCGTGGATCGCGCCGTGCTCGACCAGATCACCGAGATCTTTCCCTCCACCCCGCAGCCGGCACGTGACAACCGGGATTTCCTGCGCCGCGCCGTGCGATTCTGCGGTGAACGCGGGATCGGCCGATTCCTCGATCTGGGTTCGGGCATCCCGACTGTCGACAACGTCCACGAAGTCGCGCAGAAGCGCGATCCCGCCGCCCGCGTCGTCTACGTCGACAACGACCCCGTCGCCGCCGCACACGCCTACCGGCTGCTCGGGGGCGTTCACGGCGCCACCATGCTGCAGCAGGACATGCGCGACACCGAGCAGATCCTCGCCCAGCCCGAGGTGCGAAGTCTGCTCGACGACCAGGAGCCCGTCGCGGTGCTGATGGTGGCGATGGCCCACTACCTCAAAGACGCCGACGATCCAATCAAGATCCTGAGCGCCTACCGCGAAGCGATGCCACCCGGCTCCTACCTGGTGTTCTCGCACATGACCGGAGATGATTTCCCCGAGCAGCTCGCTCAGGCCGTGGAGACGTTCAACGCCGATGCCTCCGACAACGACCAGATGGTGCTACGCAGCCACGCAGAACAGCAGGAGTTGCTCGAAGCCAGCGGCTTCGCCCTGGTCGACCCGGGCCTGACCTACCCAGCGTGCTGGCGGCCGCAAACCACGCTCAACGTCGACCACGACCCGCGCAACGCCACGTTTTACGCCGCCGTCGCCCACCCGCGCCGACACAACCCCGCGGTCTGATGCGCCCCCGCCAGGGGTAGACGCACGGTCCGGCGCGGCGGTGGAGTGATCGGGGACAGGGCCGGGGCGTGGCCGAGTAGCACGGCGAGGTGCGCGCGGTCGGCCACAGCGTGGGCGAGGTGTCAGGGCGCGGTGGAGGGTGCCGATCCCGGCGCGGGCCGCGTGCAGGTCGCGGTGCACGAGTGCGATCCGCGTGTCGCTCATCTCCAGGTGTGCAGACGCTGCCGGGCGCGCTCTGCTGGCGCAGGACGTGCAGGCGCTCGTCGCGGAGCTCGCCGTCGGGCAGTTCGTTGTGCAGGCGCAGTTCGCGGGAAAGCACCACGGCCTGGTTGACCACGAACGCTGCCTGGATCCCCTGCTCGGTGACCAGCTCCTCGATGCGCTGCTGCGCGCCCGGGGTGGCGGCCAGCAGGGTGTGCAGCATGGCGAGGTCGAATCCGGGGAGGAACAGGCCGGTGAACTCGAAATCCAGCAGCGCGA
>NZ_JBHTCJ010000026.1:0-10555 GCF_042665275.1 Saccharopolyspora griseoalba
CTGTCCTGCTCCGCAGGAACTAGGCGCGGCGCTCCGCGCGCGCCGGGCGGGGGTGCGGGTGCCGAGATCCGTTGCTCCGCAACGGTTCTCGTCTGATCGTGCGTCCTGTTTGGACCGTCCACACTCACCAGTGCTCGCGAAAGTTGTTGCTCCGCAACACTTTCACCGTACCGATCAAATCACATGGTGGATACCTGTTGCTCCGCAACACCATTCACACACCGTCCACATCAGAACCCCCAAACCACACACCCACCACCTACCGATTGGTGAACACCCCACTACACCACCACTCCCCCACCCCCACACCACAACCCATAAACCAGATTGGGGGCACACGCTCCGCGCGCACCCCCAACCCTCACACCCCAAATCGAGCGCTGCTGCTACTTGTTCGATTTGTCGACGATTTTCCAATCGAGATCAGTCACCCACCCACCGGGAAGCCGCACGGGGCCGAGTTCGCCTACCGACGTGAGTGCAACCCACCGGAACAAACTCTTGTCACGGACGATGCAGCGGAACCGGGCGGCTTTGTCCCCACTCGGCATCGTCAGCGCCGGAGCCACCTCGATAACGGTGCCCTCCCTGATGGTCTGCTTGCGGGCGCGTACCTCGCGCTCACGGTCGAGGTTGGCGCGGCACTGGCGCCGCCACTCCAACGCGTGTTCGTTGTCGGTCGGTGAAAGCGCGTTGAGCACCTTCGCCGGGGCCTGTGCCTCGTACGGCCCTACTGTCTCGCACATGTCCTTGTAGGTGATCCAGCCACGCTGCTTGCTCATTAGCACGATCAGCGCCCAGACCTTTGCCGTCGATGTCGCGGACAGCAGAGTAGAAAACGCTGTCGTACTCGCCACCTGAGCTCTTCTTGGTCGAGCACGCGACGATTGACCGCTTTCCCGTTCGGAACTCACTGAACTCCTGCTTCGAAGAAGTCCCGGTCGTTGATCCCCGGTTCACGAGCACAACCAGTTGCACCCATGTTCTCACTCCACTTGATTCGCGGGTTGCCAGATGAGCGTGTTGCCCTCTAGATGCGCGTCGTCGGGCCAGTTCAATTCCACGACGTCAGCCAGGGTGTCCGCTTCACCAGTGAGGTAGTACAGTCCTGCGGCTAACAAAAAATTCGAACGGTCTTGGTATTGTTCATTATCGATTTCGACCTCGTCGATCTCATCGGCTGCAAGGTTGTAGGCGTCTCTGATTTGCTCTACGGTGAAGGCCTGCTGGTCGTCCATCACTTCTCCAGGTTCTCGCGCAGGTAGCGCGGGGCGTAGCGGGCGATATCGGTCTTGGCGTAGATCTCGATGGATAGTCGAATGCTCACGTCAATGCCGGTCCGCTGTTCGTCCCCTCTTCCAGGAGCGCACCGCCGGAACGCCAGGAACTCGGAAGGAAGCCTTGCCTGACCAGCTGCTCAAGTCGAGTGAACTGTTCCCGCAGCTGGATTACCTGCTTGGCCCACGCGGCAGGGTCGTCATCGTCAAATTCCGCGAACTGGGGATAATCCAAGCACCAGAAAAGGCGCTGAATCTTGGCGTAAATGCACTCGACGTGCACAGCCTGCCCGGCCAACTCGTCGATCAGCGTGCTCGCGTACCCGAGTGCCTCCTCCGCTGCATTGAGGCGCTCATCTACCGCATCCGCCATGTCGGAGGGCGCGGGCCCATCTGACTCTTCGTGCTCGCAGAGCTCGGAATAGCGGGCGTTTGCCTGGTCGTACACCGCGAGCGCGAGAGCGTACTGCGCAGTTGCGCGATCGCCAGCGTTCGTCATTGGTTATCCCTCTCTAGTGCTTGGCATGTCAGTCGGGCTGGTCAGGCCCGACACTTCCTAAACTACGGTGGGCGATCCCCACATGGAAGGCTTACGCCAGTCCCCACGTAGGACCGTGGGTCTAGGGCAATTTCACGAGTGGCTTTCCATTGCACTCGACGATGAGTGGGACGGTTCCTTCAGCAGTCACCAGGAGATCGTCAACGGGACTGTCGGGCGACTCGTCAATGTCGATTGAGACAGCCATGTGGAGCTTTCCTTCGTCGTCGTGCTCGAACCCCACGAGAACAAGCACGCTACCGACCAGCAGCGCTGGCTTTGTCTCTGCGCCCTGCGGGTTAGCCGGCACGAACTCTGCCTTGGCCAGCGCGTCTTCAAGCCTGGGCAGCGCCTGTTCTGACTCCTGCATGTCGTTACGCTCCTCTGACGATGGGCTTCTGGTCGGGGTGGCAGTGACGCCCGAGCGGTAGAGGCCGGTCGAAATGTCGCCTGGTCCCCACCGCTCGGGCAGCCACCTCAGCCGAAAGACTCGAAGTACTTGCCGATGAGGTCGGGGCGGTCCGAGCTTTCGACGGTGATGCCGTAGAGGGCCTCGATGCGGCTTGCCCGTCCCGTTCCCGTCGCCAGGTACGCGGTTTCGTCGTGCCACTCATCGAGGTCTTCGTCCTCGCCCGGCGTCTTCAGCGCGGCGCGAGTGGTGATGTCCACACCGTCGACGTAGGTGTTGTCGATGCGCACGATCGTGATGCCGAGCTCACCTGGGATCGGGTCGCGCCACCCGGTTTTCACAACGCTCGCTGGATAGGAGCGACGATAGGCCGCGGTCCACTCGTCTGCTTCGTCGCGGTCCGGCGTCGCTGGGGAGACTTCGACCCACCCGCGGCCGACGAGTTCGCGGGTCACGTAGACCCACCAGCCTGGAACAACGAAGTCATCGGTGTGCCAGCCATATCCCAGCTCACGTCCGTCTGCCACCCACTTCTGACAGAAAACCGTGGATTGGTCACGCTCGGCGTACTCCCGAGCCTTATTGTCGCGAGCCACCTCAGTCTTGAAATAGACCGGGGCCGGGTTGTGATCCGCAGTGCGCCAGATCCGGTATGGGCGCAACAGTCCTGTTGCAGTCAGAGTCAAGGTGAGGCTCCGTGTCGCTCTTCTTAGTGCTTGGCGATGTCGGTTGGGCTGGTCAATTCCCATCCGACGAATACACACATTAATGATCTACACCCAAATACGGAAGGCGTACGCCAGTCCCCACACAACCTATCCCTGGATAGACTCAGAAGTGCCGTGCATTTCGCCCAGCAGACGGTTCCGGATCTCGGGGAGGCGAGGGAACTCGGCCACGACGGAGGCGATGTCCACAATCGCCGCATCACCCCACGCAATCGTGTTCTCGGTCGTCAACGGCGCAGCCACAAGGTCAAGCCCATACAGCCAGTACGCCGACCCCATTGGCATGTCGATCAGCAGCGGATCGTTCTCGCGCAGCGCGTCCGGCGGCTGCAACGACGGGTCAATAGGCCGCTGAGTCGGATCGGCAATATAGGGCGGGTAGAGCACCCGCTCGATCGCGGCTGGATCACACAGCACGTTCACCGCGTCGGCGGCAGTAGTGCCCGCACTAGGCTTCCCCTCTGCCAGGTCGTGCTCGATCAGCGAGTCGAACCGAACGATCCCGTCGCCGCGCAGCGGTGCCTCAAGCAGGCGCCTCCCGGTGCCCGTCAGCGCGACATCGGTACCGTCCAAGCTCGCGTGGCGGTCAGCGAGCCAGAACACCGCTCGCCCGGACACGGCCACCATGTGCCCCATCGCGGGGAAGTCGACTTCCAGTGCAACGTCACTCCCGCTCTGGTGAACTGCGGGACTGTGTGGCTTCGCTCCTTGGCAGCCATCGCACTTCATGTCGTGGGCGAGATTGTCGAACGAACAGCGCTCGCATGACCACAACACCCCCGCGCGGCGGGCAGCCGACCGAATAAACTCGTCCTCTACGTCGGTCGCCGCTGCCAACACCTCGTCCAACACCGTCATCTACCCCTTCCTTGTAGTTAGCGGCCGAGACCTGAGGCCCCGGCCGGACACCGGACAACCTCACCAACTCGGCTCAAACACCGTGCACGGTGGCAAAGCCGCAATCGCCTCACGCCATGGCACACCGAGCTTGCGGCGCCTCACCTCCGCACTCTCGCGATCGAGTGCGAGGAGGGCGCTCAGGCTGAAATGCGGCTCTCCGAACTGATCACAGTCTGAATTAAAGATTCCCATCACTGGAACATAGGAGAACATCTCGCCAAGAAACTCGTATGCTGGATCCTCGTGGACCGTAAACGTGGCATCAGGGGCCGCCTGAACCAATTCGTTCGCTAACTCCTCCGCTGTCCCTACTGACCACTCCGAGGCGTAGTAGCATTCGCCGACGCGCACGACCCAGCGATCGTCGCCATCGGGCAGCTCATCGCCCTGCACCGGATCAACAGTCAAGCGGAAATCCTCAAGAAGAATTCTTGCGATCACTCCCGCACGTCCCGGCGGGCAAGCATGGATCACCGCAGACCCGTACGTCCGATCCATTTTCACTTCTCCTCAAAACATACACATTTCAGCAACAGCAACAGGCGACGAGGTGCTTGTTGCGATGTGACGGTCAATTCCCATCCGGACGGCACTGACGTTACTGATCTCCACCCCGCTACGGAAGGCGCGCGCCAGTCCCTTTGATTTCGCAACGGATCGCAGCTTGGGGCGGTTTGGCTCATCGAGATCGGCAAAATCACCTGCGCCCCGTTGCTACGCTCCCCAAAACTGCATGTCAGCGCTCCCTGACGGTTCGTGCGATTGGAGAACAACCATGCAACTTCCCGCTCAATCCCGGCAGGATCGGAACCGTGCCGCATCGACCGAAGCGTGGCGGCATACGCCACGCCAGTCCCCTCTTGTCGCCGGCGAAGCGAGCACGGTGGCGCCAGGGGTGCTGCCGTTCGGTGATACGCCGCCGTCGGCCGACGGCCAGAGCGAGCCGGTCATGTGCGGGTGGGACATCAGTACGACCACGACGACCCCGCACCTGCTCGTCACGGGCAGCACCGGGTCTGGGTTGTCGACCGCGCTGCGTTCGATCGCAGTGAGTGCCACATCCCAGCACTGCGATGTCGTTGCGATGCACGCTGGGGGCTTGGTGGGTCTGAACGACCTCGAAGGCTGGCCGGGAGTGCGTTTTATCGGGCGCGACGCAGCGGGGTTTGCCTCTGCGCTGGAGGTCGTGCACACCGAACTGCACGCCCGCTACGAGGCTTTGGAGTCCTCCCGGTCCTCCGAGGCAGACCCTTCGACGTCGCCGAGCGAGCTCACGCCGCTGGTCTTGCTCGTTGATGCCTGGTCGATAGCGGTCTCGGCGCTGCGCGACGCTGAAACTGTGCGGCGCGCATTCGACCAGTTGCGGACGATCCTTGGGCTCGGCCGGTTCGTGCGGGTTCATGTCGCGCTGTCCAACCACCGACTTGATCCTGAGGTGCTCCCCGGAGAACTGTTGGATCAGTTCGCTGCGCGGGTCGCGCTCGGGCGGCTCAGCCCTGCGACGCTGCTGCGCTTGTGGGATCTGACGGCCGCACCTGAGCAGGTGGTGCACGAGCCGGGGTGGGGCCTGGCGAGCCTCGCCGGTCCGCATAGTCCCGAGCCGATTCGGATCTGGACCCTCCCCCATCTTCACCAGGACGCTCCGCAGGCGCCCAGCGGCTATGCATCGGGGTTCATCGCCGATCACCCCGTGCTCGCCGGGTAGGACGCGGCGGATAGGGGTTCGCTCCGACCCGGCCTGTGTGGCGTGGCGGGCCGGGTCGGAGCGGCGTGGGGGTCAGTTCAGCACGTACCTCCACCAGATCTTGGTGCCCCCGAGGGTTGCTCCCGCGAGCAGCTCGTCGCCCTCCTCGCTCCGAATCTCGTACTTGCCGCCGTCAACGTGGTGGACCGTAGCCAGCACGTCCTGCTCAGGGCTGGTCGACCGAGCAGCTGCCTTGCCGCCGAAACGGATCGTCGGGGTATAGCTTGCGGCCCTGACGCCTGGAATGGAGCCCAGCGAGCTGGTGTGCCACTGGTTCGGGTCGGGTTCTTCGATACGGGCCACCTTGTACTCCTTGCCGGGCACCAGGGTCACCCAGCAGCTCTTCTCCTCCGGGGAAAGCCCCTTCGGCCCGACGAACAGTCGCCAGACCGGCTGCTTGTTGTATGTGGCCTGCTTCGGCTCGGCGAGCAGGTAGCCGACCCGAGTGACCTCCCATCCCCGGGTGTCCATCCCGGTAGCGGTGATGTGCTCGCCAACCTTCAGGTCCGCCAGTTCTTGGTCCAGGTCGCCCATCGTGGTGCTTTCGATGCTCATGCCAACCCTCCCTCATTTGTTGGTTTGCTGTTTTCTCGCAACGGTATTCACGCCCTCTGACACCGAGGTCCGCGTCATCTGGCAGTCGTCTGCACGAGCGACTTCCCAGCAGTACTGACGCCTGCAACGGGAGTGCGTGGTGGTGTAGCTCGTCGGCGCTCGGCTTTCTCAGATGCCGCCCGCGAGCAAAGACGCGTGCTCTTGTGCTTGGCATTTCGCGGTGACGGCTGATCGGGTCCGCCACCGTGTTTGTTCAGGTACGGGAGTGGTCAGCACCCCGCCCTGTTGCTGAACTTAGGTGTGCTGCATCGTCGCTGGGAAGGCGCACGCCAGTCCCCGCGGGCCGGGCACCGAAATCTCCTGCCCGAAATCCGGGCTTGGTGTAATCCTCCGCGCCATGGCGACCAGATCAGTGCATTGCGTAGGTAGTTACCCGGCGGAGTCGGCGGACGCCGCCATGTCCACGATGGCCACCACAGCAACGTCGCTTCTGCGATCGCTGCCTGATGGCGAGGTTGGCGAGCGCAGCAACTTCATCGTGCACATCGTGGAGCGTTTCCGTGACCGTGGCGACGTGCAGCTGGTCACCGACGGCGACTGGTCGAGCTATCAGTCACGTCCTGTGTTTCGCATGAAGCCTGGTCAGCGACTCCGTGGGGGGTCGATCGACCTGGGCATCGACGAGCAGGCCCGCACGAGCTACGAGGTTTTCCAGCGCGTGCGCGAGCAGCACGGCCTCGCTGATGTGTCGTTCCAGGTCGGCATCCCTGGTGACCTGGACTTGGCGATGTTCACCTTCGGCCCAGCGCAGGCATTGCGGCAGCGCGCAGCGTTCCGTTCCGCCCTGGTACGCGAAATGCACCTGATCAGCCAGTGGGCAGGCCGGGATGTGGTGTTCCAGATCGAGGTGCCCTCGGTGCTCATGGCCGTCGCCAATGCCCCGTCCTGGCTCCAGACCAAGGCCGCTCGGATCGTTCTGTCGGGCGTGCGGTCGCTGGTGTCAGCAGCCCCGGCCGGAACGAGGTTCGGGCTGCATTTCTGCCTGGGGGACCTCAACCACACCCCCGCGCAGCGTCTGCGCGATGCTGCGCCGCTGGTCGCCGCTAGTCGGGCGCTGACACAGGTGTGGCCTGCGGGGCGGGCTCTGGAGTACGTGCATCTGCCGATGGCTGCCGGTGAGCATCCTCCGAGCGTTGATCCTGGGTTCTATCAGCCAATGGCCAAGCTCGCTGAGGCGTTTCCCGCCGAGGTGGACATCATCGCGGGGTTCGCGCATGAACGCCAAGATCTGGCCGAGCAGCAGTCGGTGCTGCGCATGGTGGAGGCGACGCTGCGCCGGAGCGTTGCCATCTCACACGCGTGCGGCCTCGGCAGGCGTGACACCGAGGGTGCCGAGCGTGCACTCCGGCAGGCAGTGTCGCTGGCCTGCACCACCGAATCGCAGTCGGTACCGGATGCAGCGGCTTGACCGGCCTCGCGCGAGGCTGATGCACCACCGCGCAGCAGATACCGGCGCCTCGGTTGCCCGGCGCAGTGGATCGACCCCGGCTGGGTGTGGTCGAGCGTGTCGGTCAGGTGGTGTATTGCGTCAGCACGTCAGCGTTAGCGTCCTGCCCGGTGGGCGTGAACAGCACACCCACGTCAGGATAGATGTCGCGCCACTTTTCTAGCTCAGAGGCGATCCAGTCCTGGTCGACGTGGGCTCGGA
Source organism: Saccharopolyspora griseoalba (assembly GCF_042665275.1). Lineage (NCBI taxonomy): Bacteria > Bacillati > Actinomycetota > Actinomycetes > Pseudonocardiales > Pseudonocardiaceae > Saccharopolyspora > Saccharopolyspora griseoalba. The sequence goes on from NZ_JBHTCJ010000026.1 coordinate 7,860, forward strand.
GGAGGGCGAGGCATGCAGCAGCGGCAGGCGGCCGTGGACCGGCGGCAGCACCTGCGCATCAAGCACACCGGTATCTACCTGCTGCCGGGCCTTGGCGTGGTGATGTCCGCAGCAGTACTGCTGATCACGCTGTCGCCGTTCGCGCTCCTGGGTGGACTCATGAGTGCTGTCGGCGGCGTGCTCCACTACATCGCCGGGCAGGTCACCCGCGCGCGCTATGTATTCGTGCTGGAGCCGACCATGGCCGCACTGGTTTTTACGGGAATGCGCCTCGCCGGCACTCCCTGGGAGGCATGATCCTCCGACGCGCAGCATCCTGCGCGTGCGCGTCAATCGGTGTGGCCAAAAAGAAGCCCCCTTCTTGTGCAAGAAGGGGGCCTCTGAGTTCCTGACGAAGAATGTGTCGGCTGGCGGTGTGGTGGCCAGCTGTCTGGAACATCTGGACCATACCAGGATTTCCTGCCAGAGGGGTCAGATTAGCCCGAATCCGCTGCTTACACTGGCGTGCCCTGCTCAGCGGGCCAGGCCGGGTAAGGGGTCGCGCACGTCCCATTCGAGCAGCGTCCTGCCGGTGGCGCGGTAAATGTCCTGTTTAGCGCGCTTACGTGCCTCATAGTCGGCACGGCCTTGTACGCCCCATACCTCCACGAAGGTTTCCGTGTCGCCGTCGATGAGGACGAAGTCGGGAAACACCTGGTCTTCCCCGGCATAGTGCAGCGGCTTGACGAACGCGCGGCCTGCGGTGGCCAGGGCATCTGCCATGCGGGCTTCATGACTGGATTCGACCGGGATGTAGGAGTGCGTGGTCAGCATTGCCGCTATTTCTTTGATCACTGGGTAGCCGCGACGGGCGCGCTCGACCAGGCACAGCACCACCTGGCGTCGGCCGGCCTCGCCGGCGCGCTCGCTGAACACAGCCGGGTAGGACTGTCGTGCCTGGTCCATCAGCTGCGTGGAGGCGTACAGGGGCGCGCGCTGGTGGGCCACGCTCATTCGCACGCCGTAGTCGGTCGGGCTGATGTTGCGGATCTCGCCGAGCACCAACCCTCGGTGTCGAGTATGTCCCCGGATGGTCAGCCGGTTGAGGAAGCGCTCCCACGCAGCGTTGATGCGCTCGGCGTGATCGCTTTTGAACGGTGGCACGATCCAGAGTGTGTCGGTTAACCGCGTGCGGTTGACCCGGCAGTCCCGAGCTTGTTCGGCGAGCAGGGCCTGGCATGTGTGCCAGCGGCGATGCCCGTGGTGGGGATGCCAGACGTTGAGCTGCGCCGATTCCCACAGGTAGTGCAGCAGCGCGAGCAGTCCCATTGAACGCCGGGTGGTCGGCACGGACTGCTCGGATCCGGGTGTGGCTGCTGTGGGGGTGGCAGGTGGTGCGGTCGAGATCCCCTGGAGGGTCAGCGGGGCCGCGAGTCGGATGGTTGTGCCGTCGTCGGTGGTGCGGATCGCCGCCTCGTAGGTGCTACGACCCGACATCGACGACGGGCTGCGGTACCAGGAGCAGCCTGGGTCGTGCTGATGTCCTCCGGCGGGCCAGAGGGCGAGGTGGTAGCGCCCCGAGCGGCAGCGGATCACCAACCGAATCTCCTGGTCGGATCGGCACAGGCACACCGCGTGCCCCACCTCGCTGCGCGCACGGCCGAACAGCCCGGTGTAGCGGTCGGGGTGCTGCTTGAGATCACTAACGGACACGGTCCGGTCGGCCAGCCGTACCTGCCCCTGCCCTGCCGTTGGGCTGGTATTCGGTCGGTCGGGGTCGGGCTGTGGGTCCATCGGCGGTCCCCTTCGGCAGGCGGCGACGTCCTCCATCGATTCTGTCGGTCTCGGCGCACGACCGTCGGCGATCTGCGGCAGAAAGATGCGCGGCTGGTGTGCAGGGCAGCGCTGCACGCTGTTTCGCTCAGCCACCGGGGCCCGTGGCGAGGCCGCGCACGAAACGGCGGGCCCCGGTTTCCGGGTTCATGCCGGGGCCCGCCGCGAGTTGGATGGTCGCGCTTCCCCCACGCCATCCGACAGGCATTAAAACATCAGTTCGAACCACCCAGCGATCGAAGACTGGGACTTCTGGTTGCGCCTGACCCGCGAGCACGACTACCGCTTCGCGCGGGTGCAGGCCCCGACCGTGGTCTACCACCCGGTCCCGCAGACCGACAGCATGATCAGCGCGGTCGCCAACGGAGCTGGGCGATGGCCGACTTCAGCGATCTGGTTCGGCGGATCTGGTCACGCTGGCCTGCCACCACCGAACGATCGGCCGTCTTCCGCCTCTACAGCGGCATCATGTACTGGCAGGTCCTCGGCCGTCTGGCCCGCGGGCAGGCGTTGAACCCGCACTACTACCTGCATTTCCTGCAGACCGTGGCGCACACCTGGCGCACCGGTGACGTCGCCGTGCCGCTCGAGGAAATCACCGAGGTCGTGAAAGGACACGCCCATGAGCAGGCCGCCTGAGCTCACCGCGCTCGACCTCGGCGACGTCACCGTCGATGAGGTCCTGCGCACCAGCAAGAAAATGCTGGCCACCGGCCACCACGGCGACCTGCCGGTCATCGTCAAGGCCCTGCGGGGTGACGAGGACTTCTGGGCTGCGAGATTCGCCCACGAGATCCGCACCTGCAAGGCGTTCTCCGAGCATCCACCACCGGTACGGGTACCGCGGCTGGTGCACGCCGACTCCCACCGAGTGCTGGTGGTCG
>NZ_JBHTCJ010000027.1:0-10505 GCF_042665275.1 Saccharopolyspora griseoalba
GAAGTCCAAGAAGGCGACTTCATGTGGCTGCGCGCCTTCTGCCCCCAAGCCTGCTACGCAGGCGGCCCCGGCAAGTTCCGCTACCTCCTCTACAAGGACGTCAACCGCCAGATCACCCTCACCTGACCCGCGTCAGCCCGCCTCCGGGATCGCGGTGCCCTGGTGGTGGAGGAGCCGCCAGGCGTTCCCGGTGCGGATCCACACCGAGGTGCGGTGCGAGGAGCCGCGCGGGTGGTGGGCGGTGTAGGTCAGCAGGATCGCGTCCGGCCCCAGGCGGGTCGGGCGCAGATCGCTGGTCTCGATGCGGTCGGCGCTGCCGCGGGTCGCCTCCGGGATCGTGTCGCGGTCCCATATCTGGCCGGAGGCGCCGAACTCGCGGAAGTCCGGGTGCAGCGCGGCGCGCACCGCTTCGGCGTCGTTGCGGGTTCCCGGTTCCAGCAACCGGATTTCGGCTTCGACGACGGCGCGGGTGTCGGTGTCCACGGTGGAGCAACCTAGCCCCGGTTCGGCGCGCGGGCGAGCGAATAGACTCGCTCCGTGCGATTCGAGGGATTCGGCGACGCGGCGGTGGAGTTCTACGACGGCCTGCTGGCCGACAACTCCAAGGCCTACTGGTCGGACAACCTCGAGATCTACCGGGAGCACGTGCGCGCTCCGATGGAGGCGCTGCTGGCCGAGCTGGAGCCCGAGTTCGGGCCGGGCTTCGGCAAGGGGAAGGTGTTCCGCCCGCACCGCGACGTGCGGTTCAGCCCGGACAAGTCCCCGTACAAGACGCACTGCGGCGCGGTGATCGAGCAGGGGCGCGGCGGTGGCGCCTACTACGTCGAGGTCTCCGCCGAGGGGATGCTGGTCGCGGGCGGTTGCTACCACACCGAGTCGGATCAGCTGGCGCGCTTCCGGGCCGCGGTGGACGCCGAGATCCACGGCGAGCGGCTGCGCGGGCTGCTCGCCGAGCTCTCGGCCGCGGGCTGGGAGATCACCGGCAGCACGCTGCGCAGCCGGCCGCGCGGGTTCGCCGCCGATCACCCGCGGTTGGACCTGCTGCGCCACCGCACGCTCTACGCGGCGCGCGCTTGGGAGCCCGACGAGGTGCTGCACGAGCGGGCGTGCCTGGAGCGGGTCCGCGAGTCGTGGCGCGCCGTGCGCGAGCTCAACCAGTGGTGCGCCGACCACATCGGAGTCACCGAGAAGAAGCGCCGCTAGAGCGCCTTCTCTCATCAGAAGTCCCCGAGCGCGCTCCGAGACTTCTGCGAAGAGGCCAGGCCACCAGGGTGCCTGCGCAGTCGACGAGGGCGTCCAGCAGCTCGCAGCTGCGGCCGAGGGGGAGGACGCCCTGCGCCAGCTCCGAGGCCCCCGCGTAGGCGACCAGCGCCGGCAGCAGCCATCGGGCGCGGAAGCCGGCGAGCCTACCGGTGGCGGCGAGGGCCGCGAACAGCGCGAAGTGGATCACCTTGTCGGTGCCGGGCGGGGCGGTCGGCACGCCGCTTGCCGGGGTGAACAGGATCGCCCAACTGACCAGTAGCGACATCACGAACGGCAGTCGGGAGAGTTGCGTTCTGTAATGATCCAGCAAGAATCTCCCCGATCAGCACTTTCTTGCGTGGCTGAGTGCTGCACCCACCGGTCAAGAGACTACGCTGACGTGATGTGAGTCGACGAGCCAAGATCGTTTGTACTATGGGCCCCGCCACCTCCACCCCGGAGAAGATGGCCGAGCTCGTCAGCAGCGGAATGGACGTCGCCCGGCTGAACTTCAGCCACGGCAGCCACGCTGACCACCAGAAGGTCTACGAGATGGTCCGGGCGGCGGCCAAGGAGTCCGGCCGCGCCGTGGGCATCCTGGGGGACCTCCAGGGACCGAAGATCCGGCTCGGCAAGTTCGCCGAGGGACCGGTCGAGTGGGCTACCGGCGACGTCGTGCGCATCACGGTCGATGACGTGCAGGGCACGCACGACCGGGTGTCCACCACTTACAAGGGCCTTGCCAGCGATGCCAAGGTCGGTGACCGCCTTCTCGTCGATGACGGCAAGGTGGGGATGACCATCACCGCGGTCGAGGGCAACGACGTGGTGTGCGAGGTCACCGAGGGCGGTCCCGTATCCGACCACAAGGGAATCTCCCTTCCGGGCATGGACGTCTCCGTGCCCGCCCTGTCCGAAAAGGACGTCGAGGACCTGGAGTTCGCGCTCGAGCTGGGCGTGGACTTCATCGCGCTGTCGTTCGTGCGCAGCCCCGCGGACATCGACCTGGTGCACCAGGTCATGGACCGCGTCGGCCGCCGCGTGCCGGTGATCGCCAAGCTGGAGAAGCCGGAGGCGGTCGACAACCTGGAGGCCATCGTGCTGGCCTTCGACGCCGTCATGGTCGCCCGCGGCGACCTCGGCGTGGAGCTCCCGCTCGAGCACGTCCCGCTGGTGCAGAAGAAGGCCATCCGGATCGCGCGGGAGAACGCCAAGCCGGTCATCGTGGCCACCCAGATGCTGGACTCGATGGTGGAGAACTCCCGCCCCACGCGCGCGGAGACCTCCGACGTGGCCAACGCGGTGCTCGACGGCACCGACGCGGTCATGCTCTCCGGCGAGACCAGCGTCGGCGCCTACCCGGTCGAGACGGTGCAGACCATGGCCCGCATCGTCGAAGCCGTGGAGAGCGGTTCGGCCGAGCCGCCGCCGCTGAGCCACGTCCCGCGCACCAAGCGCGGCGTGATCTCCTACGCCGCGCGGGACATCGGGGAGCGGCTCAACGCCAAGGCGCTGGTGGCCTTCACCCAGTCCGGAGACACGGTGCGCAGGTTGGCGCGGCTGCACACGCGGCTGCCGCTGCTGGCCTTCACCCCCGAGGAGTCGGTGCGCAGTCAGCTGGCTCTCACTTGGGGGACGGAGACCTTCCTGGTGCCTAAGGTGGACACGACGGACCAGATGGTGCGGCAGGTGGACCAGGCGATGCTGTCCCTGGGCCGGTCGCAGCGCGGCGACATGGTGGTCGTCGTCGCCGGTTCTCCGCCGGGAACGGTCGGGTCGACCAACCTCATCCGCGTGCACCGGCTCGGCGAGGAAGACCACGTCTGATCCACGCCTTCCGCGGACGGGAGTGGCGCTCGTCGCCCCTCCCGTCCGGTATCCGGTAGAGACACGCTAGGGAGTTCGCCGTGACCGAAGCGGCCCGCGCCGCCGCAGCCGACCCGACCGGGACCGACCTGGGAACCGAGGTTCCCACCGATTCCGCCGGAGTACCGCACGGCCAGCCCGTGCTGGACCGGTTGGTGGCGCTGCTCGACCTGGAGCGCATCGAGGAGAACATCTTCCGCGGCGTGAGCCCGGCGACCTCCTCGGTCCGCGTCTTCGGCGGTCAGGTGGCGGGCCAGTCCCTGGTGGCCGCCGGGCGCACGGTGCCCGCCGAGCGGCGGGTGCACTCGCTGCACGCCTACTTCATCCGGCCCGGCGACCCGAGCATCCCGATCGTCTACGAGGTCGACCGCACCCGCGACGGCCGCTCGTTCACCACGCGGCGCGTGGTGGCGACCCAGCGCGGCAAGACGATCTTCTCGCTGTCGGCCTCGTTCCAGGTCGACGAGGACGGCATCGACCACGCCGACGACATGCCCGACGTGCCCGATCCCGAGACGCTGCCGACGTTCACCGAGCGGGCGGGCGATCTGCTCGAGGGGCTGGGCATGACGCAGCCGCGGCCGATCGACGTGCGCTACGTGACCGAGCCGCCGTGGGAGAGCCGGGAGACCGGCCCCCGCGCCGCCCGCAACCAGGTGTGGATGCGGGCCGACGGCGCGCTGCCGGACGACGACCTGCTGCACGTGTGCATCGCGGCCTTCGCCTCGGACATGACGCTGCTGGACGCGCCGCTGGCGCGGCACGGCGTCTACTGGGGGCTCGACGACGTGGTGGGCGCCAGCCTGGACCACGCGATGTGGTTCCACCGGCGATTCCGCGCCGACGACTGGCTGCTCTACGACTGCGCCTCGCCGAGCGCCTCCGGCGGGCGGGGCCTGGCCACCGGCCGGTTCTTCTCCCGCGACGGGCAGCTCGTGGCCACCGTCGTCCAGGAAGGCCTCCTGCGCGTCAACCGGTGAGCCCGAGGTCCGTCCGGCTGGCTCCTCGCGAGGCGGCCGGGGGCTACTCCTCCGAGTCGGAGGCGTCCTCGGCCTCCCTCTCCTCCGCGCTCCTGGTGTCCTGCTCGTGCTCCTCATCTTCGGCGTACTGGGCGCGGCGCTGCTCCTCGCGGTAGCCGTAGGCGGCCTGCCGGACCGCCGCGTCGGTCTCCAGGCTGGAGCCCAGCGCACCTGCCAGGATCGCCATCGAGGACACCATCCAGGACAGCCGCAGGTAGGTCGTCCAGCTCGTCTCGTGCCCCAGGGTCTGGCCGAGGATGCTCGCGTCGAGCAGGGTGGCCGAGGCGACCAGGCTCACCGCGTAGACCACCAGGTACAGCAGCACGACGCCGACGCTGAGCGTGGTCACCGTCGAGGCGTTGTAGAGCAGCGCCAGGCGCCGGTCCCGGATCGCGCGGCGCCCCACCCGCTCCCACAGGCCGTGCGCGGCGATCAGCCAGCCGGTCATCAGCCCGAGGGAGAAGACCATCGTGCCGATTGCCCGCAGCGGCCCGAGCACGTCCCCGATCTGCCAGACCGTCGAGGTGAAGATCCCGAAGCCGGCGGCGGCCAGCGCGGCGGCCAGCGCGCTGGACAGGCCCCACATCAGCTGCCAGGGGCGGTTGGCCCGCACCATCCCGGAGGTCAGCATGAGCCAGCCGCGCCAGCGGGAGGTCGTGTAGCGCACGTCGACCGAACCGTCGTGCTGGGAGCGGCGGAACGGCCTGCTCACCCTGCTGCCGTCCGCGGAGTCCAGCAGGTCGGCCAGCAGGCGGAGCAGGGCCCGGTAGGTCCGCCGGTAGGGCCGGAACGCGCCCAGCGCGGGCAGCGACACCAGCGCCACGCCGCGCTCGGTGCTGGCGTCGGCCAGCAGGACGCCGTGGTGCAGCAGCAGCGGCAGGTCGGTCAGGCAGATCGCGAAGCGCCAGCCGTTGCGCTCCCGGTGCTGGCTGACCGCGCGCAGCATCTCGTCGCTGTCGGAGTGGCCGGCGGTGACCGGGTCGGAGACCACGTCGATGGCCCACTCCGCGCCGGTCTCCTCCTCCAGCCACTCCACCACCTCCTGCGCGGTGCGGTTGCCCACCTGGGTGGGCATGTCCGGGTCCGTGACCAGCCCGAGGACGTGGTCGGGTCCGCGCTCTTCGTCGCCGTGCCTGGTGGACATCCTGGTCAGCCTCGCCTGGTTCGCCATCCTCCGCAAACTATCCGCGCCTGCGCCGTTTCGGGCGCAGGTGCTTCGGCGGTGTCAGCGCTCGGGTGTGCAGCTGTTCGAGCACGATCGAGCTGGTGAAGTTCCGGACCTCGGTGCGCGCGGCGAGCTTGTCGACCAGGAACTCCTGCAGGTGCGTGGTGTCGGCGACGGCCACGTGCACCAGGAAGTCGGCCTGCCCGCTGACGTGCAGGACCGAGCGCGTCTCCGGCTGAGCCATCACGAACTCGCGGAACTGGTCGACGACCTGCCGGGTGTGCGGCCGGACGTTGACCGCCACCACGGCCTCCAGGGCCAGGCCGGTGGCCGCCGGGTCGACGTCGATGTGCGACCCGGTGATCACGCCGAGCTCCTTGAGCCGCCGCACCCGCTGCAGGCAGCTCGACGGCGCCAGGCCCACCCGCTCGGCCAGGGTTCGGTTCGGCAACGTGGCGTCGTTCTGCAACTCCTCCAGAATCCACCAGTCGACCGAATCCAGTTCTACGGATTGCGTCATAACCGAACATGCTACGCAGGTGCTCGCGCGCGGGCGAACGATGCGCGGAGGATGTGCGCGTTCCCCGTTTTGTTGATCTTCTCTGCGAAGGAGCGAGCTTTGCACATCGCCTGGGGGTCGTTCCTGCTGGCACTTCTGGTGATCGTCCTGGTGCCCGGGCCCGACTTCGTGATGGTCACGCGCAGCGCCGCCAGCGGGCGCCGGTACGGCTGGCTGGCCGCCGCGGGCATCGTCTGCGGCCTGTGCCTGCACGCCACCGCGGCCAGCCTGGGACTGTCGGCGCTGGTGGTCGCGGTGCCCACCGCGCTGTTCGTGGTCAAGGCGCTCGGCGTGGCCTACCTGGTGTGGATGGGCTTCCAGGTGCTGCGCAAGTCCGGCAGCGCGCCGGTCGCCGGTGGTGCGCCCGCCGGCCCGGTCTCGGGTCGCGGCGTGTTCGTGCGCGCGCTGCTGACCGACCTGCTCAACCCCAAGGTGATGCTGACCTTCCTGACGCTGCTGCCGCAGGCGATGGACCCGGCGGCCGCCCCGATGCCGCAGGCCGCGCTGCTCAGCGGCGTGGCGGTCGGCGCCTTCGCCGGCTGGTGGCTGGTCGTGGTGCCCTCGGTCGGCAAGCTGGCCGAGTGGCTGGCCTCCCCGCGCCGCAAGAAGGTCTTCGAGCGCGTGTGCGGCAGCGCGCTGATCGCGATGGCCACCTCGATCGCGGTGGGCTGACGGCGCTTCCGCGAAATCTCCGCCGATCGCGGTGATCGTCGACTAGGCTGCGTGATCTCCGAGCTCAGGGGGTGCGATGCGCAGGCGGTCGGCGTTCGCGGTCGGGTTGGCGTTGGTGATCCCGCTGGTGGTGGTGCCCCCGACGGGGGCCGAGCCCACCGGCAGGGACGCGCTGAAGGCCGACCTCGACCAGATCCTGGCCGACCCGCGGCTCGACGGCGCCCAGGCCGGGGTCGTGGTGCGCGATCCCGCCACCGACGAGGTGCTCTACAGCAGGCAGCCGGACTACCGCGCCCAGCCCGCCTCCAACGTCAAGCTGTTCACCGCGGCGGCCGCGCTGGAGGCGCTGGGCCCGGACCACCGGTTCCGCACCGAGGTGCTCGCGAGCGGCGCGCGGGAGGGCGCGACCCTGCGCGGCGACCTGCACCTGCGCGGCAGCGGCGACCCGACGGTGCTGGCCGCCGACTACGACCGGCTGGCCGCCCGGATCGCCGAATCCGGCATCCGGGAGGTCACCGGCCGGCTGCTGGCCGACGACACCGCCTTCGACGACGTGCCGCTGGGCACCGGCTGGGCATGGGACGACGAGCCTTACTACTACTCGGCGCCGATCTCGGCGCTCAACGCCGCGCCGGACACCGACTACGACGCGGGCTCGGCGATCGTGCGCGTGGCCCCGGGCGCGCCCGGCCAGGACGCGCAGGTGAGCCTGGTACCGGCCACCGGCGTGCTCCAGGTGGACAACCGGGTCACCACGGCTCCGGCGGGCGAGGCACCGGACGTGAGCGTGCGGCGCGACCACCGCAGCGGGCGGGTGACCGCCACCGGCAGCATCCCGGCCGACGCCGGGCCGGTGCGGGAGTGGGTCGCGGTGCGCGACGGCACCGCCTACGCCACCGATCTGCTCGCCCGCGCCCTGGCCGCCCGCGGTGTGACCGCGCGCGGCACCGGTGAGGCCGCGACCCCGCCGGGTGCCGAGGTGCTGGCCTCGCACGAGTCGATGCCGCTGCGCGACCTGCTGGTGCCCTTCCTCAAGCTCAGCAACAACGGCCACGCCGAGGTCCTGGTCAAGGCGATGGGACGGCAGCGGGCCGGGGAGGGCAGCTGGGACGCCGGCATCGGGGTCGTGACCGAGGAGCTCGCAGGCCTGGGCGTGGATCCGCGGGCGCTGCGCCTGGTCGACGGCTCGGGGCTGTCCCGGATGGACAGCGCGATGCCCGAGCAGCTGACCGCGCTGCTGGACAACGCGGCCGGGAGGCCCTGGTTCCCGGCCTTCCGCGAGGCGCTGCCGATCGCCGGACGCGCCGATCGGATGGTCGGCGGCACGCTGCGCAACCGCATGGCCGGCACCCCGGCGGAGGGCAACGTGCGCGCCAAGACCGGTTCGATGACGGGGGTGACCGCGCTGTCCGGCTACGTCACCGCCGCCGACGGTCGCGAGCTGGTGTTCTCGGTCGTGCTCAACGACCACCTCTCGGCCGCGCCGCGCGACGTCGAGGACGCGATCGCGGTCCGGCTCGCCGAGTACGACGGCGCCGACGACCAGCCCGGGCTGAGCCGGGTTCCGAAACAGCGCACCTGGCCCGACGATCCGCGAACCGGTGTCGACGAGCGCGACCTGGAGTGCTCCTGGGTCAAGGCCTGCTAGCCGCGCATCACCCGGTAGCGTGACGGCACCGCTGCGTCCGACCATGCCGAGGAGCTCCACGCGTGACGTTCATCAGCGACATCCTGGCCATGATCGCCGGTCTGCCGAGGCCCCTGCTGGTGCTGGTCACCGGTGCGCTCGTGCTCGGCGAGTGCACCATCGGCCTGGGCTTCCTGGTGCCGGGGGAGAGCGGTCTGCTGCTGGCCTCGGCCGCGGTGACCGACCTCGGCTTCTTCCTGGTCCTGGCGGGCGCGGTGGCGGTCTGCGCGGCCCTGGGCGACAACATCGGCTACTGGCTCGGCCGCCGGTACCGGCTGAAGATGCGCGAGACCAAGGTGGTGCGCAAGCTCGGCCAGCACCACTGGGACCGCGCGGGCAGGCTGCTGCGCCGCTGGGGCATGGGCGCGGTGCTGCTGGCCCGCTTCCTCCCGGTCGTGCGCACGCTGATGCCCGCGGCGGCGGGCGCGGGCGGCGTGTCGTACCCGAAGTTCTTCGCGTCCTCGCTCGTCGGCGCCGTCGCCTGGTCGGGCACCCACGTCGGCATCGGCTGGGCCGCGGGCGCCTCGGCGAAGTACGTCGAGACGCTGCTCGGGCGCGCGAGCTGGCTGCTGGCCGGCTCGCTGGTGCTGGTGGGCCTGGGCGCGTGGTGGTGGCGCCACCGGCGGCCGCGCAGGCAGGTGGCCGGGTCCGAGGAGTCCGCGAACGACCTCGCCGCGTAGCGAGGCCGACCGGCCGGCGATCCCGTCCTCGCCGGTGAGCCCGCCGCGACGCCGTGTGGCGCGCGGGGTCCAGCAGGCGTCTCCCAACCCGCTACCCGCACCGCTCCGCGACGCATTCCTCAACAGCCCCTAGCAGCGGCGGCAGGAGATCCGGACCCCGAGTCTGCTCCGGGATGCCGCGACCGCCTCCGGACGCGGGATCGAGCGGTTGCCGGAGCCTCGGCCGCGCGGGGACGCGGTGCGCCGGGCACCCGAGCTAGCACGATCGGACTTCCTACGAGTTGCGCCGCAGCGACTCTCATTCATGGTTTTGGACTCTAACGGATGTCACCGGGGCTTTCCAGCGATCCCGCGATCGCCGCGCAGCACGATCTGCGGGACTGCGCGCGGTCGCATCCATGTGACTATGCTCGAACGCATGCCGCAGGCCGATGCCGAGGAAGCCGCCGGAACCGCGACGGACGCCGATTTCGTGGAGTACCTGGAGCGGCACCTGACCGCGCGCGGCTGGACGGTGCACGACTTCTGCGAGCACAGCGGGCTCCGGCCCAGCGTGGTGTTCCGGTGGCGCAAGGGCTACCGCCCGGACATCGGCAACGCCCGGATCATGGCGCGCGCGCTCCAGGTGCCGCTGCTGGAGGTCCTGGTCAAGGCGGGCAGGTTGAGCCCGGAGGAGGCCGGTGCGGAGGTGCGCGTCGAGCCCGAGCTGGCCGGGGTGCCCACCTCGGTGCTGCTGCGCGAGATCACCGCGAGGGTCGAGCGCATGGAGGCCGCCGAGAGCGCCCGGTGAAAATTCAGACACTTTCCGTCCGGTTCCAGCGGTTCCGGGGTGACAAACCCGCGGCTCGTGGAGTGCACTGCTGGGGGAGCTGTTCGGGAACGCCGCGGTGCCCACCGATCCTCGGCGCCCGCCGACCGCTGGGGCCGCGCGCGAACCGTCCCGACAGCTCTCGGAGGCACGACCGGAGGAGAGGTGAGCATGCGCCGCACCGGCACCGTTCGCACCCCGACGGAGGTGGCGATCAGCGCGCCGCGCACGGGGGAGCGGATCCACCTGGCGGTCGAGAGCTCGGCCGGGGAGACCTACCTGATCGTCTTCCTCGACAGCCCCCGGGACGGGTCCTGCGAGCCCTGCGAGCTCTCCGCGGACGAGGCCCGCGCCTTCGCCCGGGCCCTGCGAGATCTGCTGCAGGCGGGATCCGGGCAGGCCACCTTCGCCGCCTCCCGCACCGACCAGCAGGTCCACTTGGCCATCGAGGCCGACGACGCGGAGCGCTACCTGGTCACCTGGCTCGGCGGCTCGACCAGCGAGGGCGCCTACGAACCGAGCGAGCTGCGCCCCAAGGAGGCCCACCAGCTCGTCCGCGCGCTGCAACACCTCGCCGACGCGGCCGAGCACCCCGCCAAGACCACGACCTCGCACTGACAAGGAGAACCGCTCCCCGGGAACGCGTCCCGGGGAGCGGTTCTGCTCAGCACTCCGCTCAGAGGTTGGGGTAGAGGGGGTGCTTGGCGGCGAGTGCTTCGACGCGGGCGCGCAGTTCGGCGCTGGTGGTCTGGTCGAAGGTGGGTTTGAGGGCTTGTGCGATGACTTCGGCGATTTCGGTGAATTCGT
>NZ_JBHTCJ010000028.1:0-8850 GCF_042665275.1 Saccharopolyspora griseoalba
GTGACGATGTCGCGCAGCACCCCGCGCGGGATCACCGTGTAGGCCTCGGTCACGATCGCGCGGTCGGTGAGCAGGTCGGTCTGCGGCGGCAGGCCACCGGTCGGCGCGTAGTACGACGGCACGTTCACAGTCACAGCTCCCTCGTCCGAGCGATGCCGAGCATCGTTGACATTTTGTTGAAGTTGCTCGCCAGCTTAGGCACTCCGCGCTCGTTTCGGTAGCCCCCCGCGCGCCCGCAACCCCGGTTCGAGTGGCGCCGTCGACTACGCGCGGTCGCCTGATCTAGGAATTCCACACCACCGGGTGACGGCCGCACCGGTTCAGCAAGATCCCAGGTCAGAGGCTCGGAACGCGGGTTAAGCTCGGGTGGTGGTCTCCACCGTTCGAGCCCGTGTGCGAGAGGCAGCGGGCAACCTCCCGGCCGACGTCACCAGCTTCGTCGGCCGTCGCCGTGAGATCACCCTGACCAAGCGGATGTTCGCCGAGTCCCGCGTGGTCACGCTCACCGGCCCAGGCGGGGTCGGCAAGACCCGGCTGGCCGCGCGAGTGGCCGCCAACATGCGCAAGAACTTCCGGGACAAGGCCTGGTTCGTCGAGCTGGAGGAGCTGGAGGAGGGCTCGCTGGTCGTCGACGCCGTCATCGAGCAGCTCGGCTTCGGCGGACCCTCCGGCAGCGGTCTGAACACCCTCGTCGACCAGCTCAAGAGCCGCGAGATGCTGCTCGTGCTGGACAACTGCGAGCACGTGCTGGACGACGCCGCCCGGCTGGTCGACGCAGTGGTCCGCTGGTGCCCGGGGGTGCGGGTGCTGACCACCAGCAGGCAGTCGCTCGGCGTGGCCGGTGAGGCCACCATCGTGGTCCCCCCGCTGCAGGTCCCCGATCCGGAGCACCTGCCCTCCGCCGAGGCCTACGAGCAGTACTCCTCGGTGCGGCTGTTCGTCGACCGGGCCCGCGCGGTCGTGCCCGAGTTCGAGGTGACCGAGGACAACGCCGCCGCGCTGCTGCGGCTGTGCCACCACCTCGACGGCAACCCGCTGGCCATCGAGCTGGCCGCGGTCCGGCTCCGCTCGTTGTCCCTGCAGCAGCTCGAGGAGCGGCTCTCCGAGCGCTACGAGCTGCTCACCGAGGGCCGCCGCGGCGCCCCGCCCCGGCAGCGGACGCTGCGCGCGCTGATCGACTGGAGCTACGAGCTGGTCACCGAGGAGGACCGGCTGGCCTGGGCGCGGATGTCGGTGTTCAACGGCAGCTTCGACCTCACCGCCGCCGAGCACGTCGCGGGCGGCGGCCAGCCCTCGGTCGACGCGCTGCGCGCGGTGCACTCCCTGGTCGACAAGTCCGTGCTCACCCGCGAGGAGGAGGCGGGCGAGGTCCGCTACCGGCTGTCCCACACGCTGCGCGAGTACGGCCAGGAGAAGCTGGAGGCCTTCGGCGAGACCGACGCGATGCGCCGCAGGCACTGCGCGCACTACGCGGCGATCGCCGAGCGTTTCTCCGCCGAGTGGCTCGGCCCGGAGCAGGTGGCGTGGGTGCAGCGGCTCCGCGCCGACCAGGGCAACCTGCGCGCCGCGCTGCACTTCGCCGCCACCGCGCCCGATCTGGGGAACACGGCGCTGCGCCTGGTCACCAACCTGTGGGTGTACTGGGGCATCCGCGGGCTGAACACCGAGGCCCGGCACTGGCTCGACGAGGTCCTGGAGAGCACTTCGCACGACCTGCCCGAGCACGTCCGGGCGCTGCGGGTCAGCGCCTGGTTCGCGCTCCTGCAGGGCGACGTCGACCGGGTGCTGCCGACCCTGGAGCGCGCCACGCTGATCGCCAGCCGCCGCGGGGACTCCACCGAGATGGCCTACCTCGCGCTGGTCAGCGGCCTGGCGTCGTTCTTCGCCGACGACCCGCAGCGGGCCGTCGAGAAGATCACCGGGGCGCTCGACCAGTTCCGCCAGCAGCAGGTCGTGCCCGGCGAGCTCTGGTCGCTGCACGCGCTCGGGCTGATCAAGGGACTCACCGGCGAGCAGGAGGCCGGGCTCAAGCTGCTCTCCGAGTGCATCCAGCTGTGCACCGAGCACGGCGAGCTGTACTGGCGCTCCTACGCGCAGTGGGCCACCGCCCAGGTGCAGATGCGCCGGGACCGCCCGGACCGCGCCGAGGTCTCGGTCAAGGAGGCGCTGCGGCTCCAGCGCAAGCTGGACAACCGGCTCGGGCTGGCCTTCAGCCTGGACACGCTGGCCTGGATCGCCCACCGGCAGGCCCGGCACGACCGCGCCGCCCAGCTGCTGGGCGCGGCCTCGGCGGTGTGGGACGCGGTGCGCAACGCCCCCGGCTTCTGGGCGCGCTTCGCGGGCGCGCACGACGAGCACGAGCTGCAGATCCGCGCCGACCTGGGCGACGCCTCCTTCGAGGACGCCTACGAGCAGGGGCGCCGGATGTCGTTGAGCCACGCCGTCGACTTCGCGCTGGAGCTCAAGCAGCGGCAGCCGCGCAGCACCGAGACCGCCGAGGAGAACGTGCACCCGATGCCGCTGACCCGCAGGGAGCGGCAGATCGCCGACCTGGTGGCGCAGGGCAACACCAACAAGGAGATCGCCGAGAACCTGGTCATCGCGCAGCGAACGGTCGAGGCTCACGTGCAGAACATCCTGACCAAGCTCGACTTCACCTCGCGCACCCAGATCGCGGGCTGGGTGGCGGGCCAAACGAACGGGTGACGGAGCCGACAACGCACCCCCGTAACATCCGCGTTAGAGTCACTAGCGGTAGTCGAAATCTTCCGGGAAGCCATACCGATGGACGAAACTAGGTAGTCGTCTAGGTATTTCCAACCATGCACGGATACTCTCCGTGCCGGAGTCTGGGTTCTCGTGACCCCCGACGAGACGAACTTCCCAGACCCGAACGCCCCCGACAGCGAGCCCCGCCAGCCGCGGCACCGTTGGGAGAGGACGGTGCCGCAGGCCGGCAGCTGGCTCAAGAACGCCTTCCTCGGCGGATCCGAGCAGGGCTACCGCGTCGCCCCGAAGACCCGTTCGCTGCAGGTGGGCGTGGCCGTCGCCGCCTTCGGCGTGCTCGGCGTGCTCACCGCGGGCCCCGGTGACCAGCAGCCGGTCCAGCAGTCCCCGCAGGTGCACGACGCCGCTCAGGTCGCCCCGCTGAAGCCCGCACCGGCGGCCAAGCCCGCGCCTGCCGCGCAGCCCGCGCCGGAGCGGGCCCCGGCCCCGAAGCAGGCGCCCGCCCCCGCGGAGAAGGCCGCCCCCGCTCCTGAGGCCGCCCCGGCGCCCGAGAAGAAGGCCGAGAAGAAGGCGACCAAGCCCGAGCCGAAGGACCAGATCGACGCCTGGATCCAGGAGGCCACCTCGGTCATGGAGCGCAACGGCATCCCGCGCGAGCAGATCGACGCGCAGGCGATCCGCACGATCATCATGAACGAGTCCAACGGCAACCCGAGCGCCACGAACAACTGGGATTCCAACGCGGCCGCGGGCACGCCGTCGATCGGGCTGATGCAGACCATCCAGCCGACCTTCGACTCGTTCGCGCTGCCCGGGCACCAGAACATCTACGACCCGGTGGACAACATCATCGCCGCCACCCGCTACTCCATCGACCGCTACGGCTCGGTCTCGGACGTGCCGGGCGTCTCCGGCCTGCGCTCCGGCGGCAGCTACCAGGGCTACTGATCGGCCAACCCCCGACGACCGCGGTTTCCCGAGCTCCCCCGACTCGGGAAGCCGCGGTCTTTCCACATCCAGCCCCACTCCACCCAACCCCCCATCCCGAATCACCTCCCAATCCGCACCCCGAATCACCTCCCAATCGGGGTACGGAATCACCTCCCAATCGGGGTCGTGATTCCGAGGGTTTCGGGGTGTTGCTGCGCCTCGGGCCGGTGCTGCGCAGCGGCGCCGGGAGCTCGCGTTCGCCCTCCCGTCCCCGGGAGTTCGTGGCTCGCCCGATGGGGGGCGAGCCGCGGTTCGCCGGTGTTCCGGGGGCGTCAGCTCGCGGCGGGGGTGCGTTTGCTCAGGGGGTTTGGTCCAGCCCCGAGAGGGTGCCTTCGAAGGCTTCGGCCACCAGCTCGCGCATCGCCTCCTCGGCGCGGGCGCGGTCGCCGCTGCGGATGCACTCGGCGATCTCGCAGTGCAGGCGGACCGCGACCGGCCGGGGGTGCACCGGCATGAGCCCGTGACCCGCGCGCCAGCGCAGCAGCTCCTCGACGACCTCGTGCAGCTGGGCGAACATCTCGTTGCCGGACGCGGTCAGGATCAGCCGGTGGAACTCCACGTCGGCGTCCATGAACGCGTCCAGATCACCGGCGCGCGAGGTCGCCACCATCCGCTCGGACAGCGCGACCAGCCGCCCGGCGGCGTCGTCGTCGCAGCGCCGCGCCGCCGCGCCCGCGGCGACCGGTTCGACCGCGGTGCGCAGCTCGGCCAGCGTCTTCAGCGAGGCCGTGCGGTCGGCGGTCAGCCGCCAGCGGATCAGGGTCGGGTCGAAGCTGTTCCACTCCTCGCGCGGTCGCACCAGGATGCCGACGCGCTTGCGCCCCTCGACCAGGCTGATCGAGGCCAGCGTGCGCACGACCTCGCGGGCCACGCTGCGCGAGATGCCGAACCGCGCCTCCATCTCGTCGATGCGCAGCACGGTTCCGGGCGGGTGCGTGCCGTCGGCGATCTCCAGGCCCAGCACTTCCAGCACCTTGTCGTGCAGTCCACCCGCCATGCGCGCTCCTTCAGCCGTTGGAGGAACCCGCCGGGCGACCGCCCGGCGCCCCGACACAGTAGGCCGCCAACGCCGGGTGATGGGCATAACAGTAATACTTAATCGGTCAACACGCCGATAAAGTCATACTTATTGCTTAGGCTGTTCGCGCACCAGCTGCTCAACGAGGAGCCCGACCCATGCTTTCCAGCCTCAACGGCTTCGCCCTGGCGCAGGACGCAGCGACCTGGTCCGCGCACGACACCCGCCTGCTCACCGCCGCGATCGCCGGCATCGCGGTGATCGTGCTCCTGATCAGCTGGGCGAAGCTCCACCCCTTCCTCTCCCTGGCCCTCGGCGCCACCACCCTCGGCGTCGTGGCCGGGATGCCGTTCGGCGACCTGGTCGACACCTTCACCGAAGGGCTCGGCAGCACCGTCGGCGACGTCGGCCTGCTGGTCGCGCTCGGCGCGATGCTCGGCAAGCTGCTCACCGACAGCGGCGGCGCGGAACGCGTCGTGGAGACCGTCCTGGCCCGCACCACCCGCAAGACCCTGCCGTGGGCGATGGTGTTCATCGCCTCGCTGCTGGGCCTGCCGATGTTCTTCGAGGTCGGCGTCGTGCTGCTGGTCCCGGTCGTGGTGATGGTCGCCGCGCGCTCCCAGCAGCCCGTGCTGCGCATCGGCATCCCCGCGCTGGCCGGCCTGTCGGTCCTGCACGGCCTGGTCCCGCCGCACCCCGGCCCGCTGGCCGCCGTCGACGCCCTGCACGTCGACCTCGGCCTGACCCTCGCGCTGGGCATCGTGGTGGCCATCCCGACCGCGATCGTCGCCGGACCGGTGTTCGGCGCCTACATCGCCCAGCGCGTCGAGCTGCCGCCCGCCACGCACCTGCTGGGCAGCGAGGCCCCCGGCGCGGAGCAGCGCGAGCACCGGCCGAGCTTCCTCGCCTCCGTGGCGATGCTGCTGCTGCCGGTCGTGCTCATGCTGTGCAAGTCGGTCGCCGACCTGACGCTGGCCGAGAACTCGCTCGGCTACGCGATCCTGGACACCATCGGCACGCCGGTCGTG
Organism: Saccharopolyspora griseoalba; assembly: GCF_042665275.1. Lineage (NCBI taxonomy): Bacteria > Bacillati > Actinomycetota > Actinomycetes > Pseudonocardiales > Pseudonocardiaceae > Saccharopolyspora > Saccharopolyspora griseoalba. The sequence continues at coordinate 5,764 of NZ_JBHTCJ010000028.1, forward strand.
GCGATGATGCTGACGGTCGTGATCGCGATCGTCGTGCTGGGCACCGGCGCCCGGTTCTCCCGCGACGAGGCCTCCGGCGTCGTCGGCTCCTCGCTGCCCGCGATCGCCGGCATCATCCTGATCGTCGGCGCCGGCGGGGGCTTCAAGCAGACCCTGGTCGACTCCGGGGTGAACGAGATGATCACCGACCTGGCCACCGGGGCGCACCTCTCGCCGCTGATCCTCGGCTGGCTGATCGCCGTCGGCATCCGCATCGCCACCGGTTCGGCCACCGTGGCAACCATCTCCGCGGCCGGCATGGTCGCCCCGATGGTGATGGGCCTGCCGCCCGCGCAGGGAGCGCTGGTCGCGCTGGCCATCGGCTCCGGGTCGCTGATCCTCTCGCACGTCAACGACGCCGGGTTCTGGCTGGTCAAGGAGTACTTCGGCATGTCGGTCGGGCAGACCCTCAAGACCTGGACCGCCATGGAGACCTTGCTGTCGCTGGTCTCCTTCGCGGTGATCCTGCTGCTGTCCGCCTTCGTCTGACGCGGTTCCCGAAGCGAGCGGGCCGAGCCTCGTGGGCCCGGCCCGCTCACGCGTTGGCGGTATGCTGGTGGGTCGGGCCTCTCGCCCGACCTACCCGTCCTGCACCCGCACCGAGGTGGCGAATTGTCCGACGCCCGAGTCGATCGGGAAGCCGTCCGCGCTGCGGAGATCGCGAGCGAGCAGCAGTACCTCAACGTGCTGTACACGAAGCTCGACGACCTCCGCCAGGAGACCACCCGGCGGCTGAAGAGCACCCTGCGCGACAGCGGCGGACCGCCGCAGGCCCAGACCGAGCGCGACATCTCCACCCGCATGTACACCGACCGGCTGACGCAGCTCAGCGCCGTCGAGCACGGCATGTGCTTCGGGCGCCTGGACCTCGACGGCGGCGAGACCTTCCACGTGGGCCGGATCGGGCTGTTCGACGAGGACAACGAGTACGAACCGCTGCTGCTGGACTGGCGCGCACCGGCCGCCAGACCCTTCTACCTGGCCACCGCCGCCGCCAGGGACGGCGTGCGCCGCCGCAGGCACCTGCGCACCAGCTGGCGCGAGGTCCTCGACTACGAGGACGAGATCCTCGACCTGGACGCCGCCGAGGAGGGCAGCGACCTGGGCCTGGCCGGCGAGGCCACCCTGCTGGCCCGGCTCGACGCGCGGCGCACCGGGCAGATGCAGGACATCGTCTCGACCATCCAGGCCGAGCAGGACCGCATCATCCGAGCCGGGATGAACGGCGTGCTGGTCGTCCAGGGCGGCCCGGGAACCGGCAAGACCGCGGTCGCGCTGCACCGCGCGGCCTACCTGCTCTACACCTTCCGCGAGCAGCTCTCCAAGCGCGGCGTCCTCGTCGTCGGCCCCAACCCGACCTTCCTGCACTACATCGGCCAGGTGCTGCCCTCGCTCGGCGAGACCGGCGTTCTGCTGTCCACAGTGGGCGGCCTGTACCCCGGGATCACCGCCACCGCCGAGGAGTCCGCGCGAGCCGCCGAGATCAAGGGCCGCGGCGAGATGGTCAAGCTGCTCACCAACGCGGTCAAGGACCGCCAGCAGGTGCCGCGCGACCACGTCGAGGTGACCTTCGACCGCGAACCGCTGCGCATCACCAAGGCCGACGCGACCCACGCGCGCACCCGGGCCCGGCGCAGCCGCAAGCCGCACAACCTGGCGCGCAAGGTCTTCCGCCGCGAGATGCTGGAAGCGCTGACCCTGCAGGTCGCCGACCGGCTGGGCCGCGAACTGCTGGACAGCCGCGACCTCGACGAGATCAACGCCGAGCTGCGCGGGGACGAGGCGGTCAGCGCCGCGCTCGAAAACCTGTGGCCGGAGATCACGCCGCAGCAGCTGCTCGACGAGCTGCTCGGCGACGAGAAGCGCCTGAAGACCGCGTCCCGCCGGGTCCTCGACGCCGAGGAGCGCGACGAGCTGCTGCGCGAACCGGGTTCCCCCTGGACGCCCGCGGACGTGCCGCTGCTCGACGAGGCGGCCGAGCTGCTCGGCGAGGACGACTCCGCGCAGCGCGCCGAGCAGGAGCGCCAGCAGCGCGAGGAACTCGCCTACGCCCAAGGCGTCCTGCACATCATGGAGCAGGACGAGGAGATCGCCGACGAGGAAAGGCTGCGCGTCTCCGACGTCCTCGACGCCGAGCTGCTGGCCGAGCGCTTCCAAGCGCGCAGCGATCTCACCGCCGCCGAGCGCGCCGCCGAGGACCGCACCTGGACCTTCGGGCACGTCATCGTCGACGAGGCGCAGGAGCTCTCCGAGATGGCCTGGCGGGTGCTCATGCGCCGGTGCCCCAGCAGGTCGATGACCCTGGTCGGCGACGTCGCGCAGACCGGTGCCCTGGCCGGCACCGACGCCTGGGACGACGTGCTCTCGCCGTACGTGCAGAACCGCTGGAAGCTCGCCGAGCTGACGGTGAACTACCGGACCCCGGCCGAGATCATGGAGATCGCCGGCGACGTGCTCGCCGAGATGGACACCGACCTGGAGGCGCCGCGTTCGGTGCGCACCAGCGGTCACCAGCCCTGGTTGCGCCGGATCGACCGCGCGAAGCTGGTTTCCGCGCTGCCCGAGCTGGTGGAGGACGAGCTCGGCGCGGTCGCCGATGGCCGGCTCGCGGTGCTCATGCCCGGCGAGCTGCTCGCCGAGATCGGCCAGGAGCTCAGCGCCGCGCTCCCCAGCGCGGCGATCGGCAACGGTCCCGAGGACCTGGAGTCGCCGATCGTGCTGCTCAGCGTCGACTCGGCCAAGGGTTTGGAGTTCGACTCGGTCGTCCTGGTCGACCCCGGAGGCATCGTGGAGGGCTCCGACCGCGGTCTCAACGACCTCTACGTCGCACTCACCCGAGCCACCCAGCGCCTCGGCGTCATCCACCACGGCGACCTCCCCGAAACCCTCGACGAAGACGCCTTCACAATCGCCTAAGACCCTCAGCGGTGTGGGTCGGGTACGACACCCTTATGAGGTGCGGTACCCGGCCACACCGCCACCGCCCCCACGCCCTCGGGACGAGTGCATAAAAAAGTGGTGGGGTGGAAACACGTTAATGTTTCCACC
>NZ_JBHTCJ010000029.1:0-7945 GCF_042665275.1 Saccharopolyspora griseoalba
CCGGCGCCTCCGCCAGCAGCGGATCCACCCGGTACTGGTCGCGGCACCGCTGCCAGGACAGCGCGATCTCCGGCCGCACGCCGCGGATGTCGTCCTCGCCCCGCACGAAGCGCTCCCACGCCCCGTACACCGTCGTCCTGGCCCGATCGCCGGACTTCCGGTTCAGCCGGTTCATCTCTGCCATGTGTGAGACCGCCTTTGGTCTTTGCCAGCCCGGAACGCACGCCCGGTCAGCACACCGCTCGTGCCGCTTCGCGTGCCGGGCCGGACCGCGTCGCTGCTCGACGTTTCGCACACGGACCGCTGGTCTGCTGGAAACGCGCCAGGACGCCCGAGCCCGGCAGGGCCAGCGCCCGTTCCCCGGTCTCCGGCCTCCCCGACGTCGCGCCGAAAACTACGCGCGCCCGGAATTGCCGGGCAAGCGGACCGCGACGACCGCCGACGAACCCCGCACGAACGGCGGCAACGCGGAAACCAGCGGTGAGCGGTGCCACCCTCCCCCGACGGCAGGATCCCGCCGGAGGAGGCCCCGCTGGAAGCCCCCGCGCAGCGCGGACCTGCGGGGATCGCGGCGGGGCATCAGCGCGCGGTGCGCGCCGAGCCCGCCTCGGGAAGCTCGGCGTCGCGCCGGCCCGCGGTGCCCCCGACCAGGTCCGCCACCGGTCCCCGCGGGCGGCGGCGACCCGGCTCCCGGTCGCCGCGACCGCCCGCGGGCTGCGCGGGCGGGGGAACGAGGTGCCCGGTGGCCTCCAGCACCGACATCCACAGATCGCCGTCCGGATCGACCTCGTTGCGATGGCTGATGATCAGCGGCATGGGCACGTGCACGAAGCGCCGCCGCCAGCGCACCACGGCCGTCTCCGTGCGGCCCGCCATGGCCGCGTGCACCGCGGCGTAGGCCAGGCGCAGGCAGTACACGCTGTCGTAGGCGTTGGCCGTGACGCTGCGGATGGCGTAGCTCGGGTCGATGTAGCGCACCGTCGGAGCCAGGCCGACGTCGGTGAGGTGCGCGGTGATCGCCTCCCGGAGCAGCACCCCGATGTCGCCGAGCTTGGCGTTGCCGGAGGCGTCGGTGGCGTCGCCGAGCAGCCCGCGCTCCCGGAGCAGGTCCTGTCCCGCTCCCTCGGCCACGACGATCACCACGTGGCCCTTGGCCCGCACGTGCTGCTCGACGCGGGCGAGCAGTCCGTCCGGCCCGTCCAGGACGAAGGGCACCTCCGGGATGAGGACGACGTCGGCGGCGTTGCGGGCCAGCGAGGCGTAGCAGGCGATGAACCCGGAGTGCCTGCCCATGAGCTTCACGATCCCGATGCCGTCCGGGCTGGCGGCCGCCTCGACGGCCACCGAGGAGATGAAGTTGGCCGCCTGCGCGAAGGCGCTCTGGAACCCGAAGGACTGGTCGGTGTAGGGCAGGTCGTTGTCGATCGTCTTCGGCACGCCGATGACGGCGATCTCGTGGCCGCGCCTCCTGATCGCCGCGGCCAGGTTGGTCGCGGCGTTCATGCCCCCGTCGCCACCGATGACGAACAGGACGTCGATGCCGCGCAGGACGAGGCTGTCGACCATCTCGTCGGCGTCCTGCGCACCGCGGGAACTGCCCAGGATGGTCCCGCCGGCGTTGTGGATGTCGCGGACGCGGTCGGGCGTGAGATCGATGGTGTCGTCGCGGCGCGCGGCGGTCATGCCGCGGAAGCCGTTGCGGAAACCCAGGATTCGCCGCACCCCGTAGTGCACGGTGAGCTCCTGGACCAGGCCGCGGATGACGTCGTTGAGGCCGGGGCACAACCCGCCGCAGGTCACGACGCCCGCCGTGACCTGCGCCGGGTCGAAGTAGATCTTCCGACGCGGTCCGGCGGCCTCGAAGCTCGGCAGCTGCTCGGGCCGGACGTCGTGCTCGGCGAGCATCGACACGGTGTCGTCGAGCAGGACCCGGTCGCCCTCGGCGACGTAGTGCGGCGAGGTCCGCTTGGCGGCGAGCATCTCGGAGAACGGCGAGTCGTAACGGCACTCACCGAGGTGGCGAACGCGCAGGTCGTCCAGGTGCAATGTCACCGGATCTCCTCAAACGTGACGGCCGTGCCGCATGGCCGGCGGAACGGGTGCCGCGGGGGCCGGCGCGCGACGTCGTCGCGCGCCGCCCGCCCGCGGCCGGGGCGTGCGATCAGCTGTTGCCGGGGACCACCCGCGGGATCGAACCGAAGGTCGTGTGCGAAACCCGTCGCACCTCGCCGTTGGAGATCAGCAGGGACTCGGCCAGCACCGAGCCCTTGGACTCCCGCGGCCGGCTCAGCAGCGATCCCCCGCTGACCCCGGTCGCGGCGAACAGGGCGTCGCCGCCCACCAGCTCGTCGCAGGTGTAGATGCGGTCGAGGTCCATGCCCGCCGCGCGGATGGCGTCGGCTTCCTCGTCGCGCTGCGGGGCGAGGCGGCCGAGCATGTCCCCGCCCAGCCCGCGCACCGCCGCGGCGGTCATCACGCCTTCGGGCGTGCCCCCGATCCCGAGGAGCAGATCGGCGTCACCGGTCGGCAGGAGCACCTCCAGGCTCCCCCCGACGTCGCCCTCCGCCGGGGTGTGCACGGCGGCGCCCGCGATCAGCAACCGCGCGATCAGCCCCTGGTGCCGCGGCTTGTCCATGACGACCACGCGGAGCTCGCCGACCCGCTTGCCGAGCGCCCGGGCGACCTTCTCCAGCGTGTGCTCGGGGGCGTCGGTGAGGTCGACGACGCCCTTGGCGGCGGGCGGGACCACGATCTTGTCCATGTAGAACCCGGGCCCCGGAGACCACAGGGTGCCCGGCTCGGCGAAGGCGATGGTGGCCATCGCCCCCGGGAGGTTCTTCGCGCAGAACGAGGTGCCCTCCAGGGGGTCCACGGCGATGTCGAAGTCCGGCCCGAGGCCGTTGCCCACGGTTTCCCCGTTGAACAGCATCGGGGCCTGGTCCTTCTCGCCCTCCCCGATCACGACCGTCCCCCGCCCGGGGGCATCGGCCAGCACGCGGCGCATGGCCTCGGTCGCGGCGGCGTCGGCGGCCTTCTTGTCGTGCCGGCCGACCCAGGCGTGGCTGGCGACCGCGGCGTCGCGCGTCGCGGACAGGGCCACCGCCTCCAGCACGTGGACATCGGTGCGGGTTCGGGTCGCGACCTCGGTTCGGCGCTGCATCTCGGGCTCCCTTGCACTCGTGTGTTGCCTCGTCCGCGGCAGCGGGCCCTGCGAAGACCGCGCTCCCCGCGCGATGTGCGGTTCGAATCGGCGCGAATCCGCGACCACGTCACTCCAAGTTCGCGTGGAGGCGCCACAACTCGCGCGCCTGAGTCCCGCTGGAGCGCCACAGGGCGTGGAACAGCGCGTCGGTGAGCAGCAGGACGGACTGCTCGAACAGGCTCCCCGCGTACTGCGCGGAGGTCGTGCCGTCGAAGTCCTGCTTGTCCGCGGCCGGGATCACCAGGATCTCGGTCGCGGCCTTGGCCAGCGCCGATTCCGGTGCCGTGGTCAGGGCGACCACGTTCGCGCCTTGGCTGCGCGCGGTCTCGGCCGCCCGCACGACCCGCGAGGTGGTACCGGAGCCCGAAGCCGCCACCAGGACGTCTCCGGGCCCGATCGCCGGTGCGGTGGTCTCGCCCACGACGTGGGTCGACAGCCCGAGGTGCATGAACCGCATGGCGGCCATCTGCAGCGCGAGACCGCTGCGCCCGGCGCCGACGGTGAACACGGCCGGTGCCTTGAGCAGCAGCTCGCCGGCGCGGGTCCACGCCGCCGGCTGGACCCCCTTGCGGACCTGGTCGACCTCGCTGCTGATCGCCATCGTCGCGAAGTTGAAATGGGGAGGGTTCAGCTTGTCGCCGAGATTCTCGTTGGCGGTGTTCGTCGCTGCCATTTGAGCACGCTCCACTGGTCGGTCGGATTCTTCTCCGCGCCGCGCGCACCGACGCGCGGAATCAGGTGGAAATCGTCGAAATCGATGTTCGTCGAGGCGATCACCGGGCGTGAGATCGAGTTCTCGTCGGATTCCTCGACCGCCCCGCGCTGATCTTTCCCTCGATCCCGCGGTTTTCCACCGCGGCCAGGACGCTTAACGGGTTGTGAGACTGCACGGATCTGTACGTCTGGTCAACACAGCTCGCACGAACAGCCACTCCGGTCGTACGAACGGTTTTGGAATGCGCTCAAGCGGATCGGCGGGAATTCGCGCCGCGATCGCGTTCCGGCCGGAGCCGCGGCCTCCCGCGTTGGAGGGCGGCGACCCCGATCCGGCCGCTGCCGGTCCGGAGCCGCCGCCGGTCCGGTGCCGCCGAGCCGATCCGCAGCGTCCCCGAGGGGCGCCGGGTCATCGCTGCTCGCGCGGGTGCGGGCGCGGGCGCGGGCTCACCGACCTCCACCACCTCGGTCCGGTTCGCCGCGCGGAGGGGCCTCCTCGACGAGTTCGCGATCCGGCGAGAGGTGGCGCCCGGATCGGTGCGCGAGGCGTCGCCGGTCATCTGGAAGGCCTGGTACCCGCTGCCGCCGAAGTCCTCGTCGCGGCGCGCGCAGCTGCGGCACGGGTGGGGCATCCAGCTCGTCGCGGTAGTCGCCGAGGTCGAGCGGGTTCGAGCAGTACGCGCAGCGCAGCGGGCACGCGTAGGTGAGCTCGGCCAGCAGGCCGAACGGCTCGGCGGGGCATCGGTGCTGGTCATGTTCGACCTCCGCGGATCGCTCGGCGGCGAGCTGAGCCGGGGTCCCGGCTGGCGGGCTCCCGGGCACGTGCTCGCCCGGCCGCAGGGGGCCGCGAGCACCGGTCTTCCCGGCGCCCGCGGCCCCCGCGGTCGCGCTCGCTCAGTTCTCGGCCTGGGCGACGTACATCGTCACCTCGGCCGCGCACCCGATCTCGACGAACCGGGGCGGTTCCCACTGCGGGGTTCCGGACTCCATGTCTGCACCTCCTTTCGCGAACGGCGAGGTCTTGCCTGATCCCAGGGATTGATCGCGGCCGGTTCCACCTACCGGCCCGAGCACCGCGCGGAGGCGGGGCTCGCACCGGGGCGCACCGCACGACGGGGTCGACCGGCGTGCACGGGTGATCGAGCGTTCGAGGCGCACCGGAACGCGCGACCACCGGAGGATTCGAAGACGTGCCCGGCGATCGGCGCTCTTCGGCGAGTTCGCGTTCGGCCGCTTCGGGAGATCCGGGAGTGCCACCGGGATTCGATCCGCGGTTGGCGCCGCCGCAGCATACTTCGACGTTCGCGGGGAAATCAACACGACTTTCGCGGCCGCATCGGAAATGCCACCTGCACGCGCGTTCTGACCGTCTGTGCTCCGCAGACATCCGTTCGTTCGGCCCAGGTTGACCCAGACGTACAGATCCGTGCAGTGTCGAAGACCGCTGCGCGTTCTCGTTCCGGGCGAAACTGCCGGTCCGAGAACGGGCGGCCGCAAGGCATCGACGAGCGGCACCCGACGAACGAAGTCGCGATCCACCGACCATTCCGGCGGGAATGCGGAAAGAATCGTCCGGTTCCAGGTCGTCCTCCCGCACCCGAAGCGCCGCGGATCTCGATACCGGCGATGGTGCGGAAATCCCGGAAGCCGCCGAGCACCACTGATGAGGAGAATACCGTGAAGCTGCAGGTTGCATTGGACGTCGCCAAACTCGACCAGGCGCTGACCCTGTCGCGCCTGACCGCGGACTACGTGGACATCCTCGAACTGGGCACACCGCTGATCAAGTCCGAGGGCCTCGACGCGATCACCGCGATCAAGGCCGCGCACCCGGACAAGCTGGTCTTCGCCGACATGAAGACCGCCGACGCCGGTGAGCTGGAGGCCGACCTGGCCTTCTCGGCCGGCGCGGACCTCATCACCGTGATGGGGGCCGCCGACGACGACACCGTGCGCGGAGCCGTCGCGGCCGGCGAGAAGCACGGCAAGGAGGTCGTCGCGGACATGATCACCGTGGTGGACAACCGGGTGTCCCGGATCCGCGAGGTCTCGAAGATGGGCGTGTCCTTCGTGGAGATCCACGCCGGTCTGGACGAGCAGGCCAAGCCCGGGTACACGATCGACACCCTGCTGGACGACGGGCGGCAGGCCGGCGTCCCGTTCTCGATCGCCGGTGGCATCACGGGTGATTCCATCGCCTCGGTGCAGGCCGCCGGAGCGACCGTGGCCGTGGCCGGTGGGGCGATCCGCAGCGCGAAGGACCCGGCCGCGGCGGCGAAGGCCCTCAAGGCCCTCATCCGCTGACCGGGTCCGCCGAGGGCCGCAGGTGGTGTGGAAGGGGCCGGCGCACTTCTCCGCGGCCCCTTCCAATCGTCGACGGCCGGCGGGACGCAGCGATCCCGACGGACGCCGAATTCGAGGAATCCGCACGAACGACCCGGAGGAGCGCTCCATGGCCGAAGAACCGGCTAGCGCGCCGCGCGCAGATCCGCGGCATTCGGCGCCGAGCTGGGCGCTGACGGAGCCCGCGATCGTGGGCTCCGTCCTCGGCGCCGACTACGCCCGCCTCGGCGAGGAGGTCGCCGACCTCACCGCCGCGGGCGTGGGCCGCATCCAGTGGGACGTCATGGACCGGCGCTTCGTCCCCAACCTGACGTTCGGCCCGGACGTCGTGGCCGCGTGCCGCGGGCACAGCGATCTGCACTTCGAGGCGCACCTCATGGTGCAGGAACCGGATCCGCTGCTCGCCGACTTCGCCGCGGCCGGGTGCGGGACCCTCATCGTGCACGCGGAGACGTGCCCGCACCTGCACCGCACGCTCGCCCGGATCCGCGATCTCGGTTGCCGGGCGGGTGTCGCGGTCAACCCCTCAACCCCGCTCGGCTTCGTCCGGCACCTCCTCGACCAGCTCGACCAGGTCGTGATCATGACGGTCAACCCCGGTTTCGGCGGCCAGGACTACATCGCCTCGATGGAGGAGAAGGTCGCCGAGCTGCGCTCGCTGGTGGACCGCTCCGGAACGGCGGTGACGATCGAGGTGGACGGCGGGATTTCCCGGAGCACCGCGCGGAGGGCCTGGTGCGCGGGAGCCGAGCTCCTCGTCGCCGGTTCGGCCGTGCTCGCCCACCCGGACGGGAAGCGAGCCGCGGTGGCCGAGCTCCACCGCGCCGTGGCCGCTCCGGCACCCGCGTCGTGATCGGCTCGATCGGTCCGCCGGCGCTCCCGGGCACCGGCGGGGCGAACGGCGGTGCCGAAACCCGGTGAGGCCTCAACGGTCGGGGCTCGACCGCAACACGCCTAACCACTCCACCCCGATCAGGTATCGCTCGAAAAACCCTTGAATTTCGCCCCGACCGAGGTGGGTGAGCGCTCGCGCGACGTCGGGACGGCATCGCGCGGCGGTGTCGTCGAGGTGCGAGCAGCGGAGTCCACCGAGGACTCGCGGCAGGAGAGAGGTGACGTGGCATGCAGGACGACGACGAGACCGAGCTGCGCGAAGCGCAGCGCAGCTTGTTGCGGGACGCCGCGGCCGTGGTGCGGCGGCGGTACGCGCGGAACGCCGGCGGCGACCGCAGCTTGCCCCCGGCCCTGGCCGAAGGGCTGGCCAACTTCTTCGAGGGCGTCTCGAGGTGCGAGGCGCCCTCGCACGACGTCGACCGCGACGAGGCGATCGCCTTGGCCCATCGCCTGATCGACGACGACCATCCCGAGCGCTCCCGGCTGTGGCCCGCCTAGGCCGCGTTCGAGGCGCTCGGCGGGCTGCCGCGTCCGACGGCGTCCCGGGAAAGACCACGAGCAACCGAGAGCATCAGGAGTGCGCGTCCATGATCGCGAACGAATCGACCGCAGGCCAGCGCGTGAGCGACGAGCTCGACCGCTTGACCACCAAGCGACTGCCCGACGACTGGACCGAGCTCGATCAGCGTGCGGTGGACACCGCCCGCGTGCTGGCCGCCGACGCGGTGGAGCGCTGCGGCAGCGGTCACCCGGGCACCGCGATGAGCCTGGCGCCGGCCGCCTACGCGCTCT
>NZ_JBHTCJ010000030.1:0-5325 GCF_042665275.1 Saccharopolyspora griseoalba
GAGTGCATAAAAAAGTGGTGGGGTGGAAACACGTTAATGTTTCCACCCCACCACACAGGGAATGTGTCGGCGGTGCCTTACTCTCCCACACCCTGCCGAGTGCAGTACCATCAGCGCAAAGGAGCTTAGCTACCGGGTTCGGAATGGGACCGGGCGTACCCTCCCCGCCATCGCCACCGACAACCCACACACCAACCACACACAACCAATGCGGGGTTGGTAAAACCAGGGTTGTCATCCATCAGGGATGACAAGCAATTCACTTATACCCAACAACAACCACAGGTTGCTGCCTCAGACATCGTATAGTGGGTGCGTAACATCTTCGTAGACAAGTCCTCGGCCTATCAGCACCGGTCAGCTCCACACGTTACCGTGCTTCCACATCCGGCCTGTCAACCCGGTCATCTACCGGGGGCCTTAACCCATACCAGGTGGGAGCCCTCATCTAGGAACAGGCTTCCCGCTTAGATGCTTTCAGCGGTTATCCCTCCCGAACATAGCCAACCAGCCGTGCCCTTGGCAGAACAACTGGCACACCAGAGGTCCGTCCGTCCCGGTCCTCTCGTACTAGGGACAGCCTTCCGCAAGACTCCTACGCGCGCGGCGGATAGGGACCGAACTGTCTCACGACGTTCTAAACCCAGCTCGCGTGCCGCTTTAATGGGCGAACAGCCCAACCCTTGGGACCAACTCCAGCCCCAGGATGCGACGAGCCGACATCGAGGTGCCAAACCATGCCGTCGATATGGACTCTTGGGCAAGATCAGCCTGTTATCCCCGGGGTACCTTTTATCCGTTGAGCGACACCGCTTCCACCAGCCAGTGCCGGATCACTAGTCCCTGCTTTCGCACCTGCTCGACCCGTCAGTCTCACAGTCAAGCTCCCTTATACACTTACACTCAACACCTGATTGCCAACCAGGCTGAGGGAACCTTTGGGCGCCTCCGTTACCCTTTAGGAGGCAACCGCCCCAGTTAAACTACCCACCAGGCACTGTCCCCGATCCGGATCACGGACCCGAGTTAGATGCCCGGAACGACCAGAGTGGTATTTCACCAACGACTCCACACCCACTAGCGTGGACGCTTCACAGTCTCCCACCTATCCTACACAAGCCGAACCAAACACCAATACCAAGCTATAGTAAAGGTCCCGGGGTCTTTCCGTCCTGCCGCGCGAAACGAGCATCTTTACTCGTACTGCAATTTCACCGGGCCTGTGGTCGAGACAGCGGAGAAGTCGTTACGCCATTCGTGCAGGTCGGAACTTACCCGACAAGGAATTTCGCTACCTTAGGATGGTTATAGTTACCACCGCCGTTTACTGGCGCTTAAATTCTCCGCTACACCACCGAAATGGCTTTACGGGTCCTCTTAACGTTCCAGCACCGGGCAGGCGTCAGTCCATATACCTCGCCTTACAGCTTCGCATGGACCTGTGTTTTTAGTAAACAGTCGCTTCTCCCTGGCCTCTGCGACCACCACCAGCTCCCCCAGCACGCGGGTTCACCAGCAGTGGCCCCCCTTCTCCCAAAGTTACGGGGGCAATTTGCCGAATTCCTTAACCACAGTTCACCCGACCGCCTCGGTATTCTCTACCTGACCACCTGTGTCGGTTTCGGGTACGGGCCATGCACACACTCGCTAGAGGCTTTTCTCGACAGCATGGGATCACTCACTTCACCACCACGGCTACGCATCACCCCTCACCCCATATGGTGCGCGGATTTACCTACACACCGGGCTACAGGCTTACACCAGTACAACCACTCACTGGCAGAGCTACCCTCCTGCGTCACCCCATCACTTAACTACTCCGGAATCAGGCCCCATGCACTCAATGCTTCACCCGAAGGATCCACACCTCGCGGATGGTTAGTCTCAACCGTTTCGCTATGGACGCGTATGCACGGGTACGGGAATATCAACCCGTTATCCATCGACTACGCCTGTCGGCCTCGCCTTAGGCCCCGACTCACCCTGGGCGGACGAACCTTCCCCAGGAACCCTTGGTCATCCGGCGGCAGAGATTCTCACTCTGCACTCGCTACTCATGCCTGCATTCTCACTCCCACACACTCCACACCAGGCTTCCGCCGGCGCTTCACCGCGTGCAGGACGCTCCCCTACCCAACAGCTTGCACTGTTGGCATGGCTTCGGCGGTGCGCTTCAGCCCCGCTACATTGTCGGCGCAGGACCACTTGACCAGTGAGCTATTACGCACTCTTTCAAGGATGGCTGCTTCTAAGCCAACCTCCTGGTTGTCTCTGCGATCCCACATCCTTTCCCACTAAGCGCACACTTAGGGACCTTAGCCGATGCTCTGGGCTGTTTCCCTCTCGACGACGAAGCTTCTCCCCCGCCGTCTCACTGCCACACTCAACTCAGGCGTATTCGGAGTTTGGCTGATCTCAGTAACCCGTGAAGGCCCATCAACCAACCAGTGCTCTACCCCACCCAAGCAGTATTTGTGACGCTGCACCTAAATGCATTTCGGGGAGAACCAGCTATCACGAAGTTTGATTGGCCTTTCACCCCTACCCACAGCTCATCCCCCAGGTTTTCAACCCTGGTGGGTTCGGGCCTCCACACGGTCTTACCCGCGCTTCACCCTGGCCATGGGTAGATCACTCCGCTTCGGGTCTACACCACGCGACTCCAACGCCCTATTCAGACTCGCTTTCGCTCCGGCTCCCCCACATCGGGTTAACCTCGCCACGCAGCAGTAACTCGCAGGCTCATTCTTCAAAAGGCACGCCATCACACAACCAAAGATCATGCTCTGACGGATTGTAGGCACACGGTTTCAGGAACTCTTTCACTCCCCTCCCGGGGTACTTTTCACCATTCCCTCACGGTACTATCCACTATCGGTCACCAGGAAGTATTTAGGCTTAGCGAGTGGTCCCGCCAGATTCACAGCACCCTCCACGGAAACGCTGCTACTCGGGAACACCACCACACACCTTGCACGAACTTTCGTTTACCGGACTCTCACCGTCTCTGGTCAGGCTTCCCAACCTGTTCAACTAGCCCGAACAACAATGCTGAAGACTCGGTAGCGCCTTCCAATGGCATCCCACAACCCCATGCACGCAACCCCTACCAGGTATCCCACGCGCACGGTTTAGCCTCCTCCGCTTTCGCTCGCCACTACTCACGGAATCACCAGTGTTTTCTCTTCCTACGGGTACTAAGATGTTTCACTTCCCCGCGTTCCCCCCAACACCCTATACATTCAAGTGCTGGTAACCCGACATCACTCGGGCTGGGTTACCCCATTCGGACACCCTCGGATCACAGCTCGGTTGACAACTCCCCGAGGACTATCGCGGCCTCCCACGTCCTTCATCGGCTCCTGGTACCCAGGCATCCACCATGTGCCCCTCAAAACTTGGCCACAAAGATGCTCGCACCCACTATACAATTCTCAAACAACAACCCAAGAAAACAACACCACCACCCAGGCAGCGTGTTCCCTCAGACACCCAACAGCGAACCGATCGCCCCACCACCAGGCAGAAGCAGGTTAGCGTGTTCCACAATCCATCGAGCGCCGCGGCACACGAACACTCGCCGTGTCAACCGCGAACACTCCCAGACAAACATCTGGGGTGCGTGTGCTCCTTAGAAAGGAGGTGATCCAGCCGCACCTTCCGGTACGGCTACCTTGTTACGACTTCGTCCCAATCGCCAGTCCCACCTTCGACCACTCCCCCCACAAGGGTTGGGCCATGGGCTTCGGGTGTTACCGACTTTCATGACGTGACGGGCGGTGTGTACAAGGCCCGGGAACGTATTCACCGCAGCAATGCTGATCTGCGATTACTAGCGACTCCGACTTCACGGGGTCGAGTTGCAGACCCCGATCCGAACTGAGACCGGCTTTAAGGGATTCGCTCCACCTCACAGTATCGCATCCCTCTGTACCAGCCATTGTAGCATGTGTGAAGCCCTGGGCATAAGGGGCATGATGACTTGACGTCATCCCCACCTTCCTCCGAGTTGACCCCGGCAGTCCCCCACGAGTCCCCGCCATCACGCGCTGGCAACATAGGGTAAGGGTTGCGCTCGTTGCGGGACTTAACCCAACATCTCACGACACGAGCTGACGACAGCCATGCACCACCTGTACACCAGTCCGAAGAAAACCACATCTCTGCAGCAGTCCGGTGCATGTCAAACCCAGGTAAGGTTCTTCGCGTTGCATCGAATTAATCCACATGCTCCGCCGCTTGTGCGGGCCCCCGTCAATTCCTTTGAGTTTTAGCCTTGCGGCCGTACTCCCCAGGCGGGGCGCTTAATGCGTTAGCTACGGCACGGAAACCGTGGAACCAGTCCCCACACCTAGCGCCCAACGTTTACGGCGTGGACTACCAGGGTATCTAATCCTGTTCGCTCCCCACGCTTTCGCTCCTCAGCGTCAGTATCGGCCCAGAGACCCGCCTTCGCCACCGGTGTTCCTCCTGATATCTGCGCATTTCACCGCTACACCAGGAATTCCAGTCTCCCCTGCCGAACTCAAGTCTGCCCGTATCGACCGCACGCCCACAGTTAAGCTGCGAGTTTTCACGGCCGACGCGACAAACCGCCTACGAGCTCTTTACGCCCAATAAATCCGGACAACGCTCGCACCCTACGTATTACCGCGGCTGCTGGCACGTAGTTAGCCGGTGCTTCTTCTACAGGTACCGTCACCCGAAAGCTTCGTCCCTGTCGAAAGAGGTTTACAACCCGAAGGCCGTCATCCCCCACGCGGCGTTGCTGCGTCAGGCTTTCGCCCATTGCGCAAGATTCCCCACTGCTGCCTCCCGTAGGAGTCTGGGCCGTGTCTCAGTCCCAGTGTGGCCGGTCACCCTCTCAGGCCGGCTACCCGTCGTCGCCTTGGTAGGCCACTACCCCACCAACAAGCTGATAGGCCGCGGGCTCATCCTGCACCGCCGGAACTTTCCACACACAAACCATGCGGCCATGTGTCCTATCCGGTATTAGACCCCGTTTCCAGGGCTTATCCCAGAGTGCAGGGCAGATTACCCACGTGTTACTCACCCGTTCGCCACTCATCCACACCCGAAGATGCTTCAGCGTTCGACTTGCATGTGTTAAGCACGCCGCCAGCGTTCGTCCTGAGCCAGGATCAAACTCTCCAACAATGCTGTTGAAACAATCCCAGCAACACACTCAACAACCCAAAGGTCGGAGCGTGATACTCAAAGAAACCACCAACCACACAACATCACAATGTCATCTGGTCAGGGGCATACAAAGAACACTAACCAAATCAGTCCGCTGTTGAGTTCTCAAAGAACACACCCACACCA
>NZ_JBHTCJ010000031.1:0-1919 GCF_042665275.1 Saccharopolyspora griseoalba
TCAGTCGTCGCTGGAGGTGCTCAGGCCCTTCGAGATGAGGTCCATGACCGAGGAGTCGGCCAGCGTGCTCACGTCGCCGACCTCGCGGTTCTCGGCGACGTCGCGCAGCAGGCGGCGCATGATCTTGCCGGAGCGGGTCTTGGGCAGCTCGGGCACGACCATGATCTGCCGCGGCTTGGCGATCGGGCCGATCTCGGAGGAGACGTGGTCGCGCAGCTCGGCCAGCGCGGCTTCACCGCTGGCCTCGTCGCCGGTGCCGCCGCGCAGGATGACGAAGGCGACGATGCCCTGGCCGGTGGTCGGGTCGCTGGCGCCGACCACCGCGGCCTCGGCCACGTTCGGGTGGGACACCAGCGCGGACTCCACCTCGGTGGTGGAGATGCGGTGGCCGGAGACGTTCATGACGTCGTCGACCCGGCCCAGCAGCCACAGGTCGCCGTCGTCGTCGTACTTCGCGCCGTCACCGGCGAAGTAGAAGCCCAGGTCGGCGAACTTCGACCAGTAGGTGTCGCGGTAGCGCTCCGGGTCGCCCCAGATGCCGCGCAGCATGGACGGCCAGGGCTTGTCCAGCACCAGCAGCCCGCCGCCGCCGGCGCCGACGTCGTTGCCCTGCTCGTCGACGACCTTGGCGGAGATGCCGGGCAGCGGCACCTGCGCGGACCCGGGCTTGGCCTCGGTGACGCCGGGCAGCGGCGAGATCATGATCGCGCCGGTCTCGGTCTGCCACCAGGTGTCCACGATCGGGGTCCGGTCCGAGCCGATGTGCTCGCGGTACCACATCCAGGCCTCGGGGTTGATCGGCTCGCCGACCGAGCCCAGCACCCGCAGCGACGAGAGGTCGTACTGGGCGGGGATCTCCGCGCCCCACTTCATGAAGGTGCGGATGGTGGTCGGGGCGGTGTAGTACAGCGTGACGCCGTACTTCTGCACGATCTCCCAGTGCCTGCCCTCGTGCGGCGTGTTCGGTGTGCCCTCGTAGATCACCTGGGTGGCGCCGTTGGCCAGCGGGCCGTAGACGATGTAGGTGTGCCCGGTGACCCAGCCGATGTCGGCGGTGCACCAGTAGACGTCGGACTCGGGCTTGAGGTCGAAGACGTTGTGGTGGGTGTAGGCGGCCTGGGTCAGGTAGCCGCCGGAGGTGTGCAGGATGCCCTTGGGCTTGCCCGTGGTGCCCGAGGTGTAGAGGATGAACAGCGGGTGCTCGCTGTCGAAGGCCTCCGGGGTGTGCTGGTCGGAGGCGGTGTCGACCGTGTCGTGCCACCACTTGTCCCGGTCGTCGTCCCAGGCGACGTCGATGTCGGTGCGGTTGACCACCAGGACGTGCTGCACGCTGGGGGTGTCGGTGACGGCTTCGTCGACGTTGGCCTTCAGCGGCATCGCCTTGCCGCGGCGGTACTGGCCGTCGCAGGTGATCACGACCTTGGCCTCGGCGTCGTTGATCCGGCTGCGCAGCGCCTCGGCGGAGAAGCCGCCGAACACCACGCTGTGCATCGCGCCGAGCCGGGCGCAGGCCAGCATGGCGAACACGGCCTCGGGCAGCATCGGCAGGTAGATCGCGACCCGGTCGCCCGAGCCCACGCCCAGGGCGGCCAGCGCGTTGGCGGTCTTGGAGACCTCGCGCTGCAGGTCGGCGTAGGTGATGGTGCGGGAATCGCCGGGCTCGCCCTCCCAGTGGATGGCCACCCGGTCCCCGTTGCCCGCCTCGACGTGGCGGTCCACGCAGTTGTAGGCGACGTTGAGCTTCCCGCCGACGAACCACTTGGCGAACGGGGCCTGGGACCAGTCCAGCACTTGGTCCCACTTGGTGTCCCAGTGCAGCCGATCGGCCTGCTCGGCCCAGAACGCCTCCCGGTCGGCATCCGCGGCGGCGTACAGCGCCGACGTGGCGTTGGCCTGCGCCGCGAACTCCTCGGACGGCG
>NZ_JBHTCJ010000032.1:0-1626 GCF_042665275.1 Saccharopolyspora griseoalba
AGTGCATGATCAGCCACGTGATCAGTGCATGATCAGTCACGTGATCAGTGCATGATCAGCCACGTGATCAGTGCATGATAGCCACGTGATCAGTGCATGATCAGTCACGTGATCAGTGCATGATCAGTCACGTGATACGTGTGTGATCAGCCACGTGATCAGTGCATGCTCAGTCACGTGATCAGGGCCTGCTGAGCTGCGTGATTCCTGTCTGCTCATCTGCTTGACAATTGCCAGCTGAGCTGCGTGATTCCTGCCTGTCATCTGCTTGACAATTGCCAGCTGAGCTGCGTGATTCCTGCCTGCTCAGCTGCTTGATTATTGCCAGCTGAGCAGCATGATTCCTCACAGCTGAGTTCCATGATTATTGCCTGCTGACTGTTTGATTCGTGCCTACTCAGCTCTTTGAGTATTGCCTCCTGAGGTCCCTGTTCGGTCGCCACCTGCCGGGGACCAGCCCCAACTGATCCAGGGTATTCGAAGGAGAGATGGCCTAGGCGACTATTTATATGCTAATCAGAGATGTCAAGAATAATAGTATGAGGAGAGCTCAGTAGGAAAATTCGGTGGAGAAAAGAGACTGAGTAGCTTGGTTTACGCGGAAGACCAATCAAACTTCAAGACAAGAAGTTTGCACCACTTACGTAGGCCGCAGGCGCCCTCTCGAATAGCGAAAGGTGCCTCACCCTAGACACCTTCTCGAGTGGGTCTTAGCAGCCCAGGCATAATTAGTAAGCGTGGTGGGTTCCGCGCTCCAGATGGAGACTCAGCTGGAAGTTAAAGGGAAGAATGACAAGGAACTTTATGAATTGGAGCTGTAAGTTAACTCTTTGACAGAGAGAGCGAGATGGTGGTGGGGGACAGCCCCCAGTGAAATCAGAGGTGAGAGCACAAAGCAATACAGTAGGCAGACTCCGGTTTTTTTGGGGGGGAGATGCTCGAGAATATCCGGGTGGACTCCTGAGGCTCGATCCCGCATTTGCGTATGCCGAGCCTCCTTCCTCATGACCTTTGTCCAGAGTGGAATGCCTCCCCGGCTCCCGGCACATGATCAGTGCATGCTCAGTCACGATATCAGTGCCTGCTCAGCCACGTGATCACTGACGGCACAGTCACGTGATCAGCGCCTCTCAGTCACGTGATCACCGTATGATAAACACGTGATCAGTGAACGACCAGCCACGTGATCACTGCATGCGCGGTCAGGTGGTCAGTTCCTGATCAGCCACCTGATCAGTGCGTGCACAGTCCCCTGATCAGCGCCTGTCAGTCACTGATCACTGCCTGATAAACACGTGATCAGTGCATGATCAGCCACGTGATCAGTGCATGATCAGTCACGTGATCAGTGCATGATAGCCACGTGATCAGTGCATGCACAGTCCCATGATCAGCGCCTGTCAGTCACTGATCATTGCCTGATAAACACGTGATCAGTGCATGATCAGCCACGTGATCAGTGCATGATCAGCCACGTGATCAGTGCATGATCAGCCACGTGATCAGTGCATGATAGCCACGTGATCAGTGCATGATCAGTCACGTGATCAGTGCATGATCAGTCACGTGATCAGTGCATGATCAGTCACGTGATCAGTGCATGATCAATTATGTGATCAGTGCATG
>NZ_JBHTCJ010000033.1:0-1527 GCF_042665275.1 Saccharopolyspora griseoalba
GTAGGGGAATCTGGCCTCGAGACGTGTTGAAGAAGGTCTCTCGAGGTCTTTCCCGGGTTGAGGCAGGAAACCCTGGGTTCCCTCGACTTGTGCAGGTGACCTCAGGGGGCTTCTCATGGTGGCTCTGAGAAGCCAGGGAAACTGGAGGTGGGAGGGGCCTCTCGGGACTCCACTGGGCTTGGTGCATTGGAAGAGGGCCTCATCTCCAGTTGAGGCAGGAACCGCAGGGTACCTCTGATTTCAGACTCCGATCGCAGGGTCCCTGCAGACTGGGGA
Organism: Saccharopolyspora griseoalba; assembly: GCF_042665275.1. Taxonomy (NCBI): domain Bacteria; kingdom Bacillati; phylum Actinomycetota; class Actinomycetes; order Pseudonocardiales; family Pseudonocardiaceae; genus Saccharopolyspora; species Saccharopolyspora griseoalba. Next base: position 277 of record NZ_JBHTCJ010000033.1, read on the forward strand.
CAGGAGAGTCAGGCCTCGTCTTGGGTTGAGGCATGGAACTCCGCTTGCCTCTCGAGATGTCCCCGGGGAGAGAGGCCGCTTGTCGAGCTGTATTTGGAACCTGGGGTTTTTTCCGAACGATGCACGGAAAAACTGCCCCTTCGTGTTGACTTCATTCACAGGGTGGAGTTCGGAGAGGTGTCCGGGCATCGGGTTCTTATCAAGAGGGGACCGGGAAATCGGGGTCCTACGGAATGTGGAACCACCCACGAGGCCACGTCTGGAATGTCTTCGTGAGACCGGCCTCATCCTGAGGTGCGACCGGAAGGTCGGGAACCCCTTCCAGACAAAGCAGGGGAGTCGACCCTCCTGTCCAGATCAGGAGGGGAGAAAGGGCTCAGAGGAGGGGGTGCCGGAAAACCTCAGTGTTCCTCTCGAGGGAGACCGGGATTTCGGGGAACTTTGTGGGTCGCATCAAGGGTGCCAAGTGCCCTTTCGACCTCCAATTCCTAACGTGGGACTTCTCCTGAGGCGCTGTAGCGGGAAAGGGCTTCATCTTGCGATGACGGGGGAGCCACGTGGTTTTTCTCGAGTTACGGCGGGATTCTCGAGTTACGACGGGGAATTCAGGCTGCCTCTTGTGTTGGCCCAGGCAAGTCCAATCTTCCATTCGAGTTGCGAAGGAAAGCTGGGGATTGCTCTCGAGTGACTGCAGGGCCAATAGACCTCATCTAGGCTTGTGTCCAGAAGCCAATGTTCCTCTCCAGGGGCGACAGGGATCTCGGGGTTGCATTCCAGACGCACCCGGGGAGACAGGCATTCATCTCGAGTGGAAGCAAAGAACCCCGCTCTGCTCTCGAGTCGCGACGGGTATCTCTTGGAGCTCACTGGGTGGACTCAAGGGAGTCAAGCCTCCTGAGGCGTTTGGAGAGAGGTCGCGAGATTGGTCTCTAGGCCATGCAGGAGACGAAGGCCCTCATCTCTCGATGACGGGGGAATCTCGGGGTTGTTCTCGAGCGGCGGCCCCAGTGTGCGGTTTCTCACGAGGTACGACGGCGAGGTCAGTGAGCCTCTCGTGGGGCGCCAGGGAAGTCGGGTCTCCATGCGAGTGGCGAGGGGGAGCGCGTCATTGCTCCCGAGCCATGGTAGGGGAATCTGGCCTCGAGACGTGTTGAAGAAGGTCTCTCGAGGTCTTTCCCGGGTTGAGGCAGGAAACCCTGGGTTCCCTCGACTTGTGCAGGTGACCTCAGGGGGCTTCTCATGGTGGCTCTG
>NZ_JBHTCJ010000034.1:0-1316 GCF_042665275.1 Saccharopolyspora griseoalba
CCGCCGTGCAGTGCGATGCCGTTGACGATCGCGCCCATCGCGTGCTCGCGGATGCCGAAGTGCAGCGTGCGGCCGTAGGGGTTGGCCTGCCAGGCGTCGGTGGAGATCTCCGCCGGGCCGAACGAGGGCTGGCCCTTCATGGTGGTGTTGTTGCTCTCGGCCAGGTCGGCCGAGCCGCCCCACAGCTCGGGCAGCACGTCGGCCAGCGCGGTCAGCACCTCGCCGGAGGCCTTGCGGGTGGCGACGCCCTTCGCGTCGGCCTCCCAGGTCGGCAGCTTCTCGGCCCACCCGGTCGGCAGCTCGCGCTTGCTGATGCGGTCCAGCAGCGCCTTGTTCTCCGGGTTGGCCGCCGCCCACTCGTCGAAGGCCGTCTGCCACTCGGCGCGCGCGGCCTTGTTGCGGTCGATGACGCCGCGGGCGTGCGCCAGCACCTTCTCGTCGACCTGGAAGGACTGCTCCGGGTCGAAGCCCAGCTCGGACTTGACCGCGGCGACCTCGTCGCCGCCCAGGGCGGCGCCGTGCGCCTTGCCGGAGTTCATCTTGTTCGGCGCCGGGTAGCCGATGACCGTGCGCAGCACGATCAGGGTCGGCCTGCTCGTCTCGGCCTTCGCCGCCTCGATGGCCTCCAGGAAGCCCTGGACGTCCTCACCGCCGTGGACGGTGAGCACCTGCCAGCCGTAGGCCTCGTAGCGCTTGGCGGTGTCCTCGGACAGCGCGATGCCGGTGTTGTCCTCGATGGAGATCTCGTTGGCGTCGTAGATCACCGCGAGGTTGCCCAGCTGCTGGGTGCCGGCCAGCGACGAGGCCTCGGAGGTGACGCCCTCCTCGATGTCGCCGTCCGAGGCGATCACGTAGACCTGGTGGTCGAACGGGCTCTCGCCCTGCGCGGCCTCCGGGTCGAACAGGCCGCGCTCGCGCCGGGCGGCCATCGCCATGCCCACCGCGGTGGACAGGCCCTGGCCCAGCGGGCCGGTGGTGGTCTCGACGCCCTTGGTGTGGCCGTACTCCGGGTGACCCGGGGTCAGCGAGCCCCACTTGCGCAGCTGCTGCAGGTCCTCGATCTCCAGGCCGTACCCGGACAGGTACAGCTGGATGTACAGGGTGAGGCTCGAGTGCCCGGCCGAGAGGACGAACCGGTCACGGCCGATCCACTCCGGGTCGGTGGGGTCGTGCCGCATGACGCGCTGGAAGAGCGCGTAGGCGGCCGGCGCCAGGCTCATCGCGGTGCCCGGGTGACCGCTGCCGCAGCGCTCCACCGCGTCGGCGGCCAGCACGCGGGCGGTGTCCACCGCACGCTGATCGAGCTCGGTCCAGTC
>NZ_JBHTCJ010000035.1:0-1265 GCF_042665275.1 Saccharopolyspora griseoalba
AGGTTGGGGTAGAGGGGGTGCTTGGCGGCGAGTGCTTCGACGCGGGCGCGCAGTTCGGCGCTGGTGGTCTGGTCGAAGGTGGGTTTGAGGGCTTGTGCGATGACTTCGGCGATTTCGGTGAATTCGTCCTTGCCGAAGCCGCGGGTGGCCAGTGCGGGGGTGCCGATGCGCAGGCCGGAGGTGACCATGGGTGGGCGGGGGTCGTTGGGGACGGCGTTGCGGTTGACGGTGATGCCGATTTCGTGGAGGCGGTCTTCGGCTTGTTGGCCGTCGAGTTCGGAGTTGCGCAGGTCGACGAGCACGAGGTGGACGTCGGTGCCGCCGGAGACCAGGGAGACGCCGGCTTCGGTGGTGTCGGTGGCCAGCAGGCGGTCGGCGAGGATCTGGGCGCCTTCGATGGTGCGGCGCTGGCGGTCGGCGAATTCCTCGCCGGCGGCGATCTTGAAGGCGACGGCCTTGCCGGCGATGACGTGTTCGAGGGGGCCGCCTTGCTGGCCGGGGAAGACCGCGGAGTTGAACTTCTTGGTGAAGTTCTCGTCGTTGGACAGGATCACGCCGCCGCGGGGGCCGCCGAGGGTTTTGTGGGTGGTGGTGGTGACCACGTGGGCGTGGGGCAGGGGGCTGGGGTGCAGGCCTGCGGCCACGAGGCCGGCGAAGTGGGCCATGTCGACCATGAGGTAGGCGCCGACTTCGTCGGCGATGGCGCGGAAGCGCTCGAAGTCGAGCTGGCGGGGGTAGGCCGACCAGCCGGCGATGATCATCTGCGGTGTGTTCTCGCGGGCCAGGCGTGCGACTTCGTCCATGTCGACGCGGTGGGTGTCGTCGCTGACGGTGTAGGGCACGACGTTGTAGAGCTTGCCGGAGAAGTTGATCCGCATGCCGTGGGTGAGGTGCCCGCCGTGGGCGAGGTCCAGGCCCATGATGGTGTCGCCGGGCTTGAGCAGGGCGAACATGGCCGCGGCGTTGGCCTGGGCGCCGGAGTGGGGCTGGACGTTGGCGTAGTGGGCGCCGAAGAGGTCCTTGACGCGGTCGATGGCCAGCTGCTCGATGACGTCGACGTGTTCGCAGCCGCCGTAGTAGCGCTTGCCGGGGTAGCCCTCGGCGTACTTGTTGGTCAGGACCGAGCCCTGGGCTTGCAGCACCGCCTGGGGAGCGAAGTTCTCCGAGGCGATCATTTCCAGGGTGTTCTGCTGGCGGCCCAGTTCGGCGCCGACCGCCGTCGCCACCTCCGGGTCCACCGCGGCGAGCGCGTCGTTGAACAGATC
>NZ_JBHTCJ010000036.1:0-1241 GCF_042665275.1 Saccharopolyspora griseoalba
CCTCGTTCGGCCCGGCGGAGATCTCCACCGACGCCTGGCAGGCCAACCCCTACGGCCGCACGCTGCACTTCGGCATCCGCGAGCACGCGATGGGCGCGATCGTCAACGGCATCGCACTGCACGGCGGCACCCGTCCCTACGGCGGCACCTTCCTGGTGTTCAGCGACTACATGCGCCCGGCGGTGCGCCTGTCGGCGCTGATGGAGATCCCGTCGATCTTCGTCTGGACGCACGACTCCATCGGTCTGGGCGAGGACGGCCCGACCCACCAGCCGATCGAGCACGTGGCCTCGCTGCGCGCCATTCCGGGCTTCTCCCTGGTCCGCCCGGGTGACGCCAACGAGACCGCCTACGCCTGGAAGGCGATCCTGGAGAACCCGACCGGCCCGGCCGGCCTGGCGCTGACCCGCCAGGGCGTGCCGACCCTGGAGGGCACCGACGCCGAGGGCGTGGCCAAGGGCGCCTACGTGCTGGCCGAGGCCGGCAACGGCTCCCCGCAGGTCGTGCTGATGGCCACCGGCTCCGAGGTCCAGCTGGCCGTCGAGGCCCGCGAGGTCCTCGAGGACGAGGGCGTCGCCACCCGCGTGGTCTCCATGCCCTGCGTCGACTGGTTCGAGCGCCAGGACGAGGCCTACCGCGAGTCGGTCCTGCCCAGCTCGGTGAAGGCCCGCGTCTCGGTCGAGGCCGGCATCGCGATGCCGTGGCGCCAGTTCGTCGGCGACGCCGGCGAGTCCGTCTCGCTGGAGCACTTCGGCGCTTCGGCGGACTACAAGACCCTTTACGAGCAGTTCGGCATCACCACCGAAGCCGTTGTCGCAGCTGCTCGACGCAGCCTGAACAAGGCGTGAGCGGAGGAATTCCTGTGACGAACGCGAATCTGAAGGCGCTGAGCGACGCGGGCGTGTCGATCTGGCTGGACGACCTGTCCCGCCAGCGGATCACCTCGGGCAACCTGGCCCAGCTGATCAGCGAGAAGGAGGTCGTCGGCGTCACCTCCAACCCGACGATCTTCGCCAACGCGCTGTCCAACGCCGCCGACTACAACGAGAAGGTCCGCGAGCTGGCCGCCCGCGGTGCCGGCGTGGACGACACCGTCCGCGAGCTGACCACCGCCGACGTGCGGGATGCTGCGGACGTCTTCCGCGACGTCTACGACCGGACCGGTGGTGTGGACGGTCGGGTGTCGCTGGAGGTGGACCCGCGGCTGGCGCACGAGACCGACAAGACGGTGGCCGAGGCCG
>NZ_JBHTCJ010000037.1:0-933 GCF_042665275.1 Saccharopolyspora griseoalba
TACGGGGCGTGGGAGCGCTTCGTGCGGGGCGAGGACGACATCCGCGGCGTGCGGCCGGAGATCGCGCTGTCCTGGCAGCGGTGCCGCGACCAGTACCGGGTGGATCCGCTGCTGGCGGAGGCGCCGGTGGCCGTGGCCGAGGTCGACCACGCCCTGGAGCACGACGTCGTGTTCGCCGAGCTCGGCTTCCGCGCCGCCTCGGTCGCCCACGAGGTCGGCAACGCGGGCGGGGTCGTGACCATCACCGACGCCACCGGCCGGATCCTGGCCGAGTGGGGCGATCGCAAGACCCGCGACCGCGCCGCACAGGCGAACCTGGCGCCGTGGTTCTGCTGGGCGGAGGGGGCCACGGGCACCAACGGGATGGGCACGGCGCTGGAGTCGCACGCGCCGGTGGTGATCCGGGGTGCCGAGCACTGGTGCCGGGCCTTCCACGACTGGACCTGCGCGGGCGTGGCCGTGCGCGACGCGGTCACCGACGACCCGGTCGCGGTGCTCAACATCTCCTGCTGGCGCAGCGAGCTCCCCGGACCTGCGGGCGCCTGGCTGAGCAACGCCGCGAAGCGCACTCAGCGCACCCTGCGGCAGCGCGCCAGGGACGGCAGCGCCGAGCTGATCGCGGCCTACAACCACGCGCGCTCCCGCCCCGGCGTCTCGCTCGCCGCCCTCGACCCGGCCGGACGCGTGGTCATCGCCGACGACACCGCCGGCGTCCTGCTCGGCGTGCCGAGCTCGACCCCCGCACCAGACCCCGCCATCCGCTGGAACCCCCGGCTGCCCGAACTCGTCCGCGCCGCCCGCTACGCCGCCAAGCAGGCCTCGCACAACCCCTCCTGGGTCGGCACCACCCAGATCTTCACCCACCTCGCCGACGAACCCACCCCGGTCAGCATGCGACCGGTGTTCCTGTCCGGAAACCTCGTCGGCACCCTC
>NZ_JBHTCJ010000038.1:0-918 GCF_042665275.1 Saccharopolyspora griseoalba
CATGTAATAAGTTTCAGGGAATAGAAGGCGGAGAGAAGAAGACACAGAGTTCCTGCTTTCACTGAGACGACTCTAATGATACATGACAGGCAGATCCTTTGAGAACCTATAGAGGGGCCTCTTCCCTCACCACAAAACCTGGGTGTCAGGGAAGGCTTTCCAGAGGCACCATTTCGTTGAGGTCCATAGGTTGAACCTAGGTAAACCAGGGTTGAGATGCAGGAAGAATTTCAGGCAGGGAAAATAGCATCTTGGAAGGCTATGTGACCAGGGAAACTTAGGACATTCAAGAAACGAAAAATGCCCTATGGGATGGAAGCCAAAGAGTGCAGAGGGCATTCCAGGCAAAAGACATCAGAGAAGAACGTGAGGAGCAAGCCTGAAGGGAAGTGGTCGTATCTTCAATATGCTGGGAAAATACGAGAGCCGTTGGAGCAGGGAGGTGACAGCATTGCATCTGCATTTCCAAAAGGTCATCTTGCTCCACATCACTAATGATTGGAGAGGCTCAACTCCAAACTCCAAGGAGGGACCACTTCACATGAGTCCGATTGGGCCTCACTGCGATGTCTGTCAATAACCAGAGCTGGAGAAGATGTGGAGCAAAGGGAACTCTCCTCCACGGTGAGTAGGAATGGGCGTGGGTAGAGCCGGTATGGAAAAGATTATGGAGGTTCCCGAAGGAACTAAAAGTGGAAGTAGCGTATGGTTCAGCAGTCCGACTCCCAGGCATAGATCCACCCACAGTATAAGTGAACAAGATAGATGCCCCGTTTGGGCTCATCTATCTGTGCGTGCGTGCGCACATGCGCATGCGCGATGGCCTGCGAGGCAGGGGGTGGGGCGGGGGCTGGGTCTCTGGCTGGAGTCCGTGCAAGCCCCGGGATTGCCTGAGGCAAGCCAAAGGTGCCCCAGATG
>NZ_JBHTCJ010000039.1:0-837 GCF_042665275.1 Saccharopolyspora griseoalba
TGGTTGAAGCAGCGTTCGACGATGTTGCGGCGTGTGTAAATGCTGGCGTCGAAGGCCGGCGGGCGCCCACCGGCCTGGCCGCGTCGTTGCCGGTTGGCCCGTTGATCTCTGCGTTCGGGAATCGTGGCCGGGATACCGCGTCGTCGGAGGTAGTCGCGGATCGCGCGGCTGGAGTAGCCCTTGTCGGCCAGGACCCGGCCTGGGCGGGTCCTGGGCCTGCCTGGGCCGGACCGGTCGAACCGGACTCCTGCCATGACCTGGGTGAACATCGTGCAGTCGTTGACGTTGCCGCTGGTGAGTACCACCGACAGCGGGCGGCCGTGCCCGTCACAGGCGAGATGGATCTTGGTGGTGGGCCCGCCACGGGACCGGCCGATAGCATGATCATCGGGCTCACTGTGTCCGCCGGGATCCGCTGGGGCCCCCTGTGTGAGGTTCTCTCGGGCGGCGGGCGCCCGCGGCGTGCTGGTGGGCACGCACGATGCTGGAATCCACCGACACCTCGGCATCCAGCTCATCGACCGCCTCGGCGATCACCCGAACCTGTCCGACCAGCCTGGTCAGCACACCGGTACGCGACCACCGCCAGAAACGGTTGTAGACCGTCTTCCACGGCCCGTAGCGCTCCGGCAGATCCCGCCAGGCGATACCTGTCTTGGCCTTGTACAGCATCCCGTTGATCACCCGACGGTCATCCACCCGGGGCCGCCCCGCCACGCCCGAGGCCGGTAACAACGGCTCGATGACCTGCCACTGCTCATCAGTCAACTCATGCCTTTTCACCATCAACCAAGATCAAACCAGGCCACCCACACCCACTTTGAGGACACCCCCTAG
>NZ_JBHTCJ010000040.1:0-828 GCF_042665275.1 Saccharopolyspora griseoalba
GGCGACGGTGTCGAGGAGTTCGGTCCAGGACTTCTCGAACTTCTGGACTCCGTCGGCCTCCAGCACGGCGAAAACGTCGTCGAGGTCGATACCGGCCTCGCGGAGCTGGTCGAAGACCTGCTGGGCCTCCGCGCCGGTACCGCTGACCAGGTCACCGCGCACGTCGGCGTGATCGGCGCAGGCCTGCAGGGTGCCCTCGGGCATCGTGTTGACCGTGTTCGGCGCCACCAGCTCGTCGACGTAGCGGGTGTCGGAGTAGGACTTGTCCTTGACCCCGGTGGAGGCCCACAGCGGGCGCTGCGCGCGGGCGCCCTCGGCGGCCAGGGCCCGGAACCGCTCGGAGGCGAAGACCTCCTCGTAGGCGGCGTAGGCCAGCTTGGCGTTGGCGATGGCGGCCTTGCCCCGCAGCGGGTGGCCCTCCTGCTGGGCGTCCAGGCGCTTGTCGATCTCGGTGTCCACGCGGGAGACGAAGAACGAGGCCACCGACTCGATGCCGGCCAGGTCGTGCCCGTTGGCCTTGGCCTGCTCCAGCCCGGCCAGGTAGGCCTCCATGACCTCCCGGTAGCGCTCCACCGAGAAGATCAGGGTCACGTTGACGCTGATGCCCTCGCCCAGCACGCGGGTGATCGCCGGCAGACCGGCCTTGGTGGCCGGGATCTTGACCATCAGGTTCGGCCGGTCCACGGCCTTCCACAGGTCGACGGCCTCGGCCACCGTCTTGTCGGTCTCGTGCGCCAGCCGCGGGTCCACCTCCAGCGACACCCGACCGTCCACACCACCGGTCCGGTCGTAGACGTCGCGGAAGACGTCCGCAGCATCCCGCACGTC
>NZ_JBHTCJ010000041.1:0-822 GCF_042665275.1 Saccharopolyspora griseoalba
GTCAGGTGAGGGTGATCTGGCGGTTGACGTCCTTGTAGAGGAGGTAGCGGAACTTGCCGGGGCCGCCTGCGTAGCAGGCTTGGGGGCAGAAGGCGCGCAGCCACATGAAGTCGCCTTCTTGGACTTCGACCCAGTCGCCGTTGAGGCGGTAGACGGCCTTGCCCTCCAGGACGTAGAGGCCGTGTTCCATGACGTGGGTTTCGGCGAAGGGGATGACCGCGCCGGGTTCGAAGGTGACGATGTTGACGTGCATGTCGTGGGCCAGGTCGTCGGGGTCGACGAAGCGGGTGGTGGCCCAGGCGCCGTCGGTGTCGGGCATCGGGGTGGGCTCGACGTGCTGTTCCTGGACGGTGAAGGGCTTGGGCGCGGCCAGGCCCTCGACGGGTTCGTAGGGCTTGCGGATCCAGGAGAAGCTGGCGGGTTCGGTGCCGGGGTTGGTCAGGCTCCAGGTGGCCCCGGCCGGCAGGTAGGCGTAGCCGCCCGGGGTGAGGTGGTGCTCGGCGCCGTCGATGGTCAGGCGCAGCTCGCCGGCCTGCAGGAACACCACCGATTGCACGCCGGCCTCGGGTTCGGGTCGGGTGCTGCCGCCGCCGGGGGCGACGTCGACGAGGTACTGGGCGAAGGTGGTGGCGAACCCGGCGATGGGTTTGGCCAGCACCCACGCGCGGGTGTGCTGCCAGCCGGGGAACGTGCTGGTGACGATGTCGCGCAGCACCCCGCGCGGGATCACCGTGTAGGCCTCGGTCACGATCGCGCGGTCGGTGAGCAGGTCGGTCTGCGGCGGCAGGCCACCGGTCGGCGCGTAGTACGACGGCACGTTCA
>NZ_JBHTCJ010000042.1:0-813 GCF_042665275.1 Saccharopolyspora griseoalba
GGCCCGGTCTGGCAGGCGCTTTCTGGGCACAAACGGAGCAACACTCTGGCTGTGGAGCTGCCTCCCCAAGCCAGGGGCACCGGGACCCTGATTCCCTCCGTGCGGCGCTTAGTCTGGGCGGGGAAGCACCAGCTTGGGAATGCAGCCTGGGGCGCTTCCTTTCCCTCGGAAAGAGCTCTCCCCGCGGGAGGCTTTGGCAGTGTGCACACCCCCAGCCCCTAAGCCCTCTGCAAGGACGCCTGGCTCCTAGGTCCGAAGGGAAGGCGAGAGCTGAGCTGAGGCACCAGTCAGGCACCACTCACGGCTCCCACACTCCCGCAGCCTGCTCCTTCCCGGGCGCGAACGCTAGAAGCTGGGCAGGGCTTGGGGAGGCTCGCCCAGCACAGAGCAGCCTCTCGGCCGGGGCTCTGTGCTATCGCGCCTGGGCGCAGAGCTGGAGCTCCGCCGGTGTGGAAGCTCACTCGGTCCTTCCCAGTACAGGCTTGCAAGCACCCGCCGGCAGCCAGCCTCTTCTCTCCCGCGTTCCGGGCATTGGGCTCCAAACCTGGGACCAAAGTAACTGCCCGGAGCTCACTGATCATGGGCTGGTTCCCCTGCGCTGCGGCTGTGCTAGGGAGCCCAAACGCCCAGGGGAAGCCCGCACAGCACATCCACCTGCCTCTAGGCGGCAGGACAGCTCCAGGGAAGGCCCGGTCTGGCAGGCGCTTTCTGGGCACAAACGGAGCAACACTCTGGCTGTGGAGCTGCCTCCCCAAGCCAGGGGCACCGGGACCCTGATTCCCTCCGTGCGGCGCTTAGTCTGGGCGGGGAAGC
>NZ_JBHTCJ010000043.1:0-728 GCF_042665275.1 Saccharopolyspora griseoalba
TTCTTGTTTCGGGGACCGTTTCTCGTCACAAGGCTGTCAACAGTGGGGGTGGGTGTGTGTGTGTGTGTGTGGGGGGGGAGCCCTTCTTTCCATTCCACATGAGACCCAGTGGACAATCCAGGCCCTGCCCACTGCATTGAGTGTGCAGCAACAATATCAACGGTAATGCCGGTGAACAATGCGTATTCCTGGAATCCACTCCGTTGGCTACTGACTGTGTGTGGTGGTGGTCTGGAACCTAGACCTGGAAGCTTTCTGGATGATTGCAAATGACACCAAAGTCTGAGGACGATGGAAGATCTTCACATTTCTGCAAGAGCCACACACCTCCAGAAGGAACCACAAGACTTGCCTGAAATGGTCAAGGTATAAGTCTTGGACTCAACGTTGGAAGGTCTCCACCTTTGCTATGGAAGTCAAACGATCTTTCTTTGAAATGAAAATGGAGCATACTGAACGTTCACATGCTTCTAGAGCATTTGAAAAGCCCTAACTTGTAGAAATCTGCTGTACGAGTTCCTTGAAAGCAAGAACCTCTATGTATGGATATGTCTTCATGCCTTAGATTGTGCCTCGAATATAGTGTACACATCAACCCAGGAAAGGAAAGAATTGACTCGCCAAATAGACAAAGAGATCAAAAGTGCCGAGCCAAGTGACCCCTTGAGGCGTCCAAGAGCTTTTCTGTCTTTCACACACTAAGTAAATACTGAGCACCTACGATGAGC
>NZ_JBHTCJ010000044.1:0-569 GCF_042665275.1 Saccharopolyspora griseoalba
CACGTGATCACTACATGATAGTCATGTGATCAGTGCATGATCAGTCACGTGATCAGTGCATGATCAGCCACGTGATCAGTGCATGATCAGTCACGTGATCAGTGCATGATCAGCCACGTGATCAGTGCATGATCAGTCACGTGATCAGTGCATGATCAATACGTGATCAGTGCATGATCAGTCACGTGATCAGTGCATGATAGCCACGTGATCAGTGCATGATCAGTCACGTGATGGGTGTATGATCATTCACGTGACCTGTACATGGTAGCTACGTGATCATTGCATGATCAGCCACGTGATCAGTGCATGATAGCCACGTGATCAGTGCATGACTAGCCACGTGATCAGTGCATGATAGCCACGTGATCAGTGCATGATCAGTCACGTGATCAGTGCATGATCAGCCACGTGATCAGTGCATGATCAGCCACGTGATCAGTGCATGATCAGCCACGTGATCAGTGCATGATCAGTCACGTGATCAGTGCATGATCAATTATGTGATCAGTGCATGATCAGTCACGTGACCAGTACATGGTAGCTACGTGATCATTGCATGATCAGCC
>NZ_JBHTCJ010000045.1:0-554 GCF_042665275.1 Saccharopolyspora griseoalba
CCCTGCTCGGTGACCAGCTCCTCGATGCGCTGCTGCGCGCCCGGGGTGGCGGCCAGCAGGGTGTGCAGCATGGCGAGGTCGAATCCGGGGAGGAACAGGCCGGTGAACTCGAAATCCAGCAGCGCGACCGTGCCGTTTTCGGTGCGCAGCAGGTTGGCCGGTAGCGGGTCGCCGTGTGCGGGGGCCGCTGGTGCCGGTAGCTGTCGCAGCAGCGCGTGCAGCGCGTCGCGGTCGGTGTCGGTGAACCAGCCCTGGTGGTGATAGCGCTCCACGCGGTCGGCCAGGTCGAACACCGGTTGCAGAGCACCGGGTGGCGGCGTCCAGCGTGCGAAGCCGGTCACCGCGGCCAGGGAGGCGTCCACGGTGGCCTCGTCCAGCGAATGCTCGGGGTAGCGCTCGGTGTCGACCACCGTGCCGGGCACCTGCTCGACCACCAGCACTCGGTGGGAGTCGGCGTGCACCAGCCGCGGTACCCGTACCGGTGGTGGATGCTCGGAGAACGCCTTGCAGGTGCGGATCTCGTGGGCGAATCTCGCAGCCCAGAAGTCCTCGTC
>NZ_JBHTCJ010000046.1:0-506 GCF_042665275.1 Saccharopolyspora griseoalba
TGGTCGGCGCATAGCTGATAACAATTGAGCAAGAATCTTCATCGAATTAGGGGAATTTTCACTCCCCTCAGAACATAACATAGTAAATGGATTGAATTATGAAGAATGGTTTTTATGCGACTTACCGCAGCAAAAATAAAGGGAAAGATAAGCGCTCAATAAACCTGTCTGTTTTCCTTAATTCTCTGCTGGCTGATAATCATCACCTGCAGGTTGGCTCCAATTATTTGTATATTCATAAAATCGATGGAAAAACTTTTCTCTTTACCAAAACAAATGACAAGAGTCTGGTTCAGAAGATAAATCGCTCTAAAGCTTCAGTTGAAGATATTAAGAACAGCCTCGCAGATGACGAATCATTGGGATTCCCATCTTTTTTGTTTGTTGAAGGCGACACCATTGGTTTTGCCAGAACTGTTTTCGGGCCGACCACATCCGATCTGACAGATTTTTTAATCGGGAAAGGAATGTCATTAAGCAGTGGAGAGCGCGTTCAGATAGAGCCA